>NZ_JBXENX010000008.1:0-351592 GCF_059383895.1 Paenibacillus sp. J22P59 | reverse complement strand
CCCAACTCGATCATGCGACCAAGTTGTGTATCCGGTATTAGCATCCGTTTCCGAATGTTATCCCAGTCTTACGGGCAGGTTACCCACGTGTTACTCACCCGTCCGCCGCTAAGTTCATTGAAAGCAAGCTTTCAATGAACTCCGCTCGACTTGCATGTATTAGGCACGCCGCCAGCGTTCGTCCTGAGCCAGGATCAAACTCTCCATTTAAGAGTTTTCACAATCAACCGAAGTTGATATGAAAATCTCGATGTGTTTTGATTGCTCATAAACATTTTTATTGCTTCTCCATCAATCCGAGGATCAATGGGGCAGTTTCGCTCGTTGTTCAGTTTTCAAAGAACAATTACTTTTTCGTGTCGTTCGCTTGTCTCTCTCAGCGGCGACTTATATAATATATCACGGGTGCCTATACCATTGCAAGTACTTTTTTTAAGTTTTTTAAAATTCTTTTATAAACCTTGCTGCAACAGGGTTTTCAAGCTTTTTCGTATTCGTAATTCATGATCAATGGGTCATATTCATTATATATTATGCGATACCTTATTCATTCTCTGTACAGATACCCTAATAAAAAGCCACCAAGAACGGAATAGCTCCTCTTAGAAGGTACTATCGTTCTTGATGGCTCTAATCGTTATCTCATTACTTCTTTAATATGAAGTTGACGATCCAGCGTCAAGTTAATAATAGATCCGTTGACCGAAACCCATGGCCTAGTAGGATGGACAGAATCCGAGAATACAATCTCGCCAATCTGCTCATTATTAAGCTTCACAATTGTACCATTATGGAATTGAGTTACCCTCTCTACAAACTGGCGTACATAGGAGGGCTCAAGCTTCCCGAATGCATCGCTTTGAATCTGTTCCAGAACCAGATAAGGCGATACAGCCTTGCGATAAGACTTGTTCAACGTCATCGCATGAAAGATATCAGCGATTGCGACTATTTTGGCATAGGGATGAATTCTTGATGTGTCAATTCCAAGAGGATATCCGCTGCCATCCACACGCTCATGATGCTGCAGTGCAGATAGCTTTACGCCTTCATTCAGTCCGGGCACACTCTTGAGCAGCTGATAGCCAAGTACAGTATGGCGCTTCATCTCCGTAAACTCATCTGCGGTAAGAGCAGATGGTTTCAATAAGATAGAACGGTCTACCTTTATGTTGCCGATATCATGGAGAAGTCCTGCAAGAGCTACTTGCATCCAATCCTTCTGAGGCAACCCAATCCACTGTGCAATCAAGTACGAGGTGAGAGCGACGGACACGCTATTATGAAGATAATATTCTTCTTCAAAAAAGTAACGCGGCACAAAGGTCAGTACATTATAAGTCTTCACATGCTGAAGCAAATTTTCGAGTTGGACCCGAATATCCATAATTGGCATAGCATTACCGGTTCCAAAGTTGCTCAAGGTTTGCTTCAACAATGTCACCATGACATCGTATTCGTCATGAAGTGGAGAGAATGACTGAACTTGTTTGGCATCTTGTTTCGATTCCGGCTGTTGTGCATCATCTTTTCCTTTTGAAGTCATTCCAACCGGGGTATCTACTACAACGGTCTGCACCTGGAAAGCTTGCATAATCTCAAGCTCACGCGTATTGACAATCTTTCCTTTGTTGAACAACACGCCGCCAAGTGGAGTTAGAACATCTTCACCGATCTTGGCACCTAACTTCACCTGCGATAAAGTCACTGTTCCCACAACGGTCCGCTCCCCTGTACTTGATCTAATTTGCTGGGCTGCTTATTCGTTGGATTCGTTGGAATCTGAATTTGGCTCAGGATTGTTATCAACCTCTTCATCCCATTCCGTCTCGTCCGCTTCATCCAATTCATCTTCACTACGGGCAACCCGAGTTACCGTAGCCACTGTATCATCATCACGCGTATTAATTAATTTAACGCCTTGCGTATTGCGTCCCATGGTCGAGATGCCTTCCATGCTCATTCGAATCATTGTACCGAATGACGTCATAATCATTAGGTCCTCATCGTTGAGAACAACCTTCAAGCTGACGATTGGTCCATTCTTATCCGTAACGTTAAGAGTCTTAATCCCTTTACCGCCACGATTCTGAATACGGTACTCGCTCATTGGTGTACGTTTACCGTAGCCTTTGGAAGTAACAATAAGCACGTCATTGTCATTCACAACTACGTCCATATCAATAACCAGATCATCATCATCAAGCTGGATGCCTTTGACACCTGTTGCAGACCGGCCCATGGAGCGAACGTCTTGCTCCGAGAAGCGAATCGACATTCCCTGAGCTGTACCCATTACAATCTCCTGATTGCCATCGGTAAGCTTAACCCCAATCAAATCATCATCTTCACGTAGGGAGATGGCGATTAGTCCGACCTTGCGGATATTTACGTAATCGTCCAGAGGTGTTTTCTTCACAACGCCTTGGCGAGTAGCGAAGAATAGATAACGATCAGGGTCGAAATCCTGTACCGGGATAACGGCATTAATCGTTTCACCTTGTTCGATCTGGATTAAGTTAATAATAGGTGTACCACGAGCTGTCCGGCTCAAATCCGGAATCTCGTAAGCTTTCAGCTTATACACCTTGCCTTTGTTTGTGAAGAACAGAAGGTAATGATGCGTATTGGATACAAATAGATGCTCGACAAAGTCATGCTCTTTGGTATCCATGCCGACAACACCCTTGCCGCCGCGCTTCTGACTGCGATAGGTCGTAACCGGAAGGCGCTTGATGTAGCCGCTATGCGTAACGGAGATGATAACATCTTCGCGAGGAATAAGATCTTCATCGAGAATCTCTTCATCGCTCATCGTAATCTCTGTACGGCGTTCGTCTCCGAAGCGCTCCTTCAGCTCATTAAGCTCTTCGCTAATGATATTTAGGACAAGCTGCTCATCTGCAAGAATGGCTTGATATTCAGCAATCTTCTTCATCAGCTCCGTATACTCAGCTTCGATCTTATCGCGTTCCAGACCAGTCAGACGCTGTAAGCGCATGTCCAGAATAGCTTGAGCCTGCTCATGAGTTAATGAGAAGCGAGTAATCAAGCCTTCTCTAGCAATATCGGCCGTTTGTGAGGAACGGATTAATGCAATGACTTCATCCAGATGATCCAGTGCAATCCGTAATCCTTCGAGAATATGAGCACGGGCTTGCGCCTTCTTAAGATCGTATTCTGTACGACGACGAATAACTTCTATTTGGTGCTGCAGGTAATAATACAGCATATCGCGCAAATTAAGTGTCTTCGGCTCGCCATTCACGAGTGCCAGCATATTGATGCCGAAGTTAGTCTGCATTTGCGTTTGTTTATATAGATTGTTCAACACGACGCTAGGATTGACGTCACGGCGAAGCTCGATCACGACGCGCATACCTGTACGGTCTGATTCATCGCGAAGATCCGTAATGCCTTCAATTCTTTTTTCTCTAACGAGTTCTGCAATTTTCTCTACAAGACGTGCTTTAATGACTTGATAGGGAAGCTCATGCACAATAATACGAGCTTTGCCGCCATTCTCCTCAATAATCGCACGAGCACGCATCGTCACGGAGCCCCGGCCGGTCAAATAAGCCTGGCGAATGCCGTTGCGTCCCATTACGAATCCTGCAGTAGGGAAATCAGGTCCCTTTACATAATCAATTAGTTCCAGAGGTGTTATATCAGGATTGCTGATTAGTGCCTGAACGCCATCTATAACTTCACATAAGTTATGCGGAGGAATATTGGTAGCCATACCGACCGCTATACCCGTTACCCCGTTAACGAGCAGATTGGGAAAACGTGAGGGCATTACGACAGGTTCTTTCTCTTCGCCGTCATAGTTCGGGATATAATCGACAGTTTCCTTGTTAAGGTCACGAAGCATCTCCATAGCGATCTTGGATAGACGTGCCTCCGTATACCTCATTGCTGCAGCCATATCACCGTCTATCGAACCGAAGTTGCCGTGACCATCTACGAGCATATAACGCATGGAGAAATCCTGTGCCATACGTACCATTGCCTCATAAACAGATGAGTCTCCGTGCGGGTGGTACTTACCGATTACTTCGCCTACGATTCTCGCAGACTTCTTATGCGGCTTGTCCGACGACATACCAAGCTCCGACATCGCATACAAAATACGGCGATGCACCGGCTTAAGGCCATCCCTCACATCGGGCAGTGCGCGGCTTACGATAATACTCATCGCATAATCCATAAAGGATTCACGCATCTCCGTACCGATATCACGGTCTTTTAATTGCGAATTCTGTTGTTCTTCCGCCATGTTTTACCTCCCTGACGTCCATCTATCTGCTTGCCATTAAATCACGATTGCTATTATATTACTTTCTCAAAAAAGCCGCTGCTAAACCCCTGTAGTCTGCTTTATCACAAAATCGCTGTAAAAATAGGTGAATAGCCGTTTTCCATACGGTTTCTATCATCATAAAATAAACAGACCCAACTTTTATTATACCACTCATTCCAAAGTCTGTCTCCTGCTCGATTAGAAAGCACGACTATTGATAAGCACTTTATGAAAGGGGAAACAGCCTTGTCCATTCAACGTGTTACAAGCAAATGGGCGAAAACGAATGTCCTGCTTAAATCAAGCTATTTGCGCGATTATATTCCCTCCACGAGGATGTTCTCCCGCGAAGTTCTCAGAGCCATGCTGCAGGACCATCATATGGTTTATGTCAAACCTACTAATGGCACCTATGGCAACGGTGTAATACGAGTAGAACGCTACGCAACCCCCGGTAAAGGATATAAGTATCAGCTCAATACAACGATAAGAGCCTTCCCTACCTTCGAACAGCTTTATCAAAGCCTTCAACGACGCAAGCACAGCAAACGGTATATCGTTCAAAAAGGGATCTATTTGCTGCGGCATCAGAAAAGAAGGTTTGATATTCGCGTTATGGTACAGAAAAACACAAGGAATGAATGGGAAGCAACCGGCATAATCGGTCGTCTCTCGCATCCAGCCAAAATTGTAACGAACTATCATAGTGGCGGAACGCCAATGGCATTCGAGCGTCTTATGTCAGGCCATCTATCTGCTGCTGAACAGACGGTTTATAAAAGCAAGCTCAATAAGCTAAGCCTTGCTATCGCCCATCAGCTCCAGCAGGCTTATCCCGGCATTAAAGAATTAGGGATCGACATTGCCATTGATACGAAGATGAAGCCCTGGATTCTTGAGGTCAATACTTGCCCTGATCCGTTTATTTTCAGAAAGCTCAAGGACAGCTCTATCTTCCACAAAATATATCGGTATGCCGTCCATTATGGTCGTTATAAAAAGAAATAGCCGTCCTTAAGGACGGCTTTTCTTCTCTTGCTATGATTACACGTCCAAGTTTCTAACATCCTTGGCATATTGGTGGATAAATTCACGGCGGGGCTCTACATTGTCACCCATCAATGCATCGAAGATAATATCAGCTTCGATAGCATCATCAATGGTAACCTGCAGCATGGAGCGGCTCTCTGGGTCCATAGTTGTCTCCCATAGCTGAGTTGCGTTCATCTCGCCAAGACCTTTATAGCGTTGAACGTTAACCTTCACGCCTTCTCCGAATTCTGCAATGATAGCATCGCGTTCCTTCTCCGACTGTGCATACCGAATCACTTTGTTGCGCTCGACCTTGAAGAGCGGCGGCTGTGCAATATAGATATAGCCAGCTTCAATGATTTTGCGCATGTAGCGGAAGAAGAACGTTAGCAGCAGCGTACGAATATGTGCTCCATCGACGTCAGCATCGGTCATGATAATAACCTTATGATAACGTGCCTTGGACAAATCGAAGTCATCGCTTATGCCAGTGCCAAGCGCCGTAATAATCGCACGAATTTCAGCGTTGCCTAGAATACGGTCCAGTCTAGCTCTTTCCACGTTCAATATTTTACCGCGAAGCGGCAATATGGCTTGGAAATGACGATCCCGCCCTTGCTTAGCCGATCCGCCTGCCGAGTCACCTTCGACGATATACAGTTCGCTGATTGCGGCATCCTTGGAGGAACAGTCAGCCAGCTTACCAGGAAGGGAACTTACTTCAAGTGCGCTCTTGCGGCGAGTCAGCTCGCGTGCTTTGCGGGCAGCCTCTCTCGCTCTTGCAGCTTGAAGGCCTTTCTCAATGATCTTCCTCGATACGGAAGGGTTCTCATCCAGAAACTCTTGAAGCTTCTCGGCAAAGAACGATTCCACGATTCCCCGCACTTCACTATTGCCAAGCTTCGTCTTCGTTTGGCCTTCGAATTGGGGCTCTGGGATTTTAACCGAAATAATCGCCGTTAGACCTTCACGAACATCGTCACCGGAGAAATTCGAATCGTTATCCTTAATCATATTCGATTTACGGGCATAATCATTGATAATCCGCGTCAACGCACTCTTGAAGCCGGATTCATGCGTACCGCCCTCATGTGTATTAATATTATTCGCAAAGGAATGGATGTTCTCGCTGTAGCCGTCATTGTACTGTAGAGCCACTTCAACCTGTATATGGTCTTTGGAACCCTCTACATAGATTGGCATTTCGTGCAGCGCTTCTTTATTGCGATTCAAATGCTTAACGAATTCGATAATACCGCCATCGTATTTGTAAGTATTTGAAGTTCCTGTACGCTCATCCGTTAATTCAATTTCAAGACCTTTATTCAAAAACGCCAGCTCACGGATACGCGATTGAAGCGTCTCGTATTCGTAGACAATCGTCTCTGTGAATATCTCTGTATCCGGCTTAAAGTGAACGATCGTGCCCGTCTCAGTCGTCTCGCCGACAATCTTGATATCATACTGCGGTGCGCCGCGGCGATATTCTTGTTGGTAGACATTTCCTTCGCGCTTAACCGTTACGACAACCTGCTCAGAAAGAGCATTAACCACGGATACACCAACACCGTGCAAGCCGCCTGATACTTTATAGCCCTCGCCGCCGAACTTACCGCCTGCATGCAAGACAGTCATAACGACTTCCAAAGTCGACTTCTTCAGCTTAGCGTTTTCCCCTACCGGAATGCCGCGGCCATTATCGATTACAGTAACACTGTTATCTTCATGAACGATAACTACAATTTTGGTGCAATAGCCGCCAAGTGCTTCGTCAATACTATTATCGACAACTTCCCAGACCAGATGGTGAAGACCTTTGCTGCTTGTGGAGCCAATATACATACCGGGACGTTTGCGTACTGCCTCCAAACCTTCCAAGACCTGTATCTGACTCTCGTCGTAGGTATTCTGCTGATTCAAACTGCTCACTGCTCCTCTCAACTGCTCTTCCTGTTCGGTTTGACTGCTTCGTCAGCCAATCGCCACAAAATGATGGGCTCTTTTTTTCAATGTGGAGGATGAAATCGGAGAATAATAGATTTTCTGCTTGGTTACGACGATCGACTTGGGCTCTTCCTCGCCTATTGTCTCTACGTCCTTACGTTTCTGGGCTCCAGCTACGAATTGCTTGGATAGCTTGGAGGATTGCTCTATGGATATATCGAAAATAGCGACCAATTCGGCCGCCCGGATAATTTTCTCGCCGCCCAAATGAATATACATGTCTCCCCGCCTCCCCTAAAATGAGCCGATCAGCGCGTCACTCGGCCCTCCTGCACGTGGTATATACCAGCGTCTTGCAGCTTGCTAATATTGACGCTCTCAAGACCGGTTGTCGTAATAAAGGTCTGTACTTTGCTCTGAAACGTCTCGATTAGCTGCGTCTGACGATGCTGGTCAAGCTCCGATAAGACATCGTCAAGAAGCAGCAAGGGATATTCCCCGATTTCTTCGCGTATCAGCTCAATCTCAGCTAGCTTGAGTGACAAGGCGGTCGTGCGCTGCTGACCTTGGGAACCGTATATGGACGCTTCTTTGCCGTTAATAAAGAAAGCCAGGTCGTCGCGATGCGGTCCGACAAGCGACATCCCTCTCCGAATCTCCTGATCTTTCACTTGTGATAACTTTATCATAAATTGCTCAAATAAAACAGTTTCATCTTCGGAGTCCCCTCCGTCAAAGGAAGGACGGTACTCAATAGTGAGCTGTTCCCCGCCTGCTGTTATACCAGAATGAATCTGTTCAGCCCATCGTTGTAATTTATGTATAAAGTGTTTCCTTTTTTTTATAATTTTAACACTATGCTCTGCCAGCTGTGCGTTCCATACCTCCAGCATCGTCTGCTGCATGGGTCCTGGGGTAGCCGTCTTCAAGTAATTGTTGCGCTGCACCAGGACTTTTCCGAACTGCTGAAGGGTATGCAAATAGCCGGGTTGTACTTGACCGATTTCCATATCAAGAAACCGTCTCCGCACCCCCGGCGTTCCTTTTACAATCTCCAGATCCTCTGGAGCAAACATAACAACATTGAGCGATCCGATGAAGTTGCTTAGCTTCCGCTGCTCTAATCCATTGATCTTCGCTTTCTTGCCCTGCGAGGAGAACAGAAGGTCAAGCTTAACCTTTCCGTAGCGCTTCTCGACTTCCCCTTGAATGTGGGCTGAATCGGCCTCCCAGCCGATCAGCTCCTTATCCTTGGAGGTACGATGCGATTTGGTCAAAGCAAGAGCAAATATAGCTTCCAGCAAATTAGTTTTTCCCTGGGCGTTCGGACCAACGAATAGATTCACTTGATTGTCTGTCTTGAGCTCAAGCTGTCCGTAGTTGCGATAATTGTTCAAATGGATGCTGTTCAAAAACACGTTCGCTCGTCCTCCCGGTCTGCTATGGCCTTAAGAACCGGTTACCGTAAAGACGCCGCAGCCCTCTACTTCAACGCGATCTCCGACATACAGCTTCCTGCCGCGCCGGTTATCCGCTTCCCCGTTAATCTTGACTTCATTCTCTTGCAGAAAAAATTTGGCGTGTCCACCTGTGGATATACAGTCTGATAGCTTCAGAAACTGTCCTAGTGCAATATACTCCGTTCGAATAGCCACTTCTTTCATTCTTCGTCACCTGCCTTTCCTGATCAATAAGGTTAGTGCTCTCTTAGGCTGTTGTCCGATAAGGCAGAATCACATACATGTTGTAAGCATGGTCAGTAGGACGAATAACAATTGGACTCATCGCTCCTGTGAAGCCAATGAAGATGTGCTCGCTATCAATAACTTTTAATACATCAAGCATATATTTGGAGTTGAAGGCGATACGCAAGGGATCGCCATTGAATTCTTTGGGCTCAAGCTGCTCGGTTACCCGTCCAAGCTCTGTGGAGCTGGAGGAAATTTCGATTGTGCCGTCATCCATCGTTGTAAGACGGACGATGTTCGTTTTTTCTTCTCTGGACATCAGATAAGCCCGATCAATAGCATCTGTCAGCTTTTTAGTATCCAGTACGAGCTCTGTCTTGTATACCTGCGGAATAATTTTGGAAGTATCCGGGTAAGTTCCATCAAGCATTCTTGTGTAGAACAATACATTGCCGATTTTAAAGAGCACTTGATTATCAGCAACGACGATATCAACCAAGCCATTTTGTTCAGGCACAAGCTTAGACAGCTCGCCTAATGTTTTGGCGGCAATGATCACATTGCTGAATCCATAATCGGCATCTGTCTCAGCATGAGCGATACGGCTTGCCAACCGATGGCGGTCTGTTGCAATGAATTTCAATTGTTTATCTTGAAGGCTCCACAATACGCCAGTAAGTACATTGGTCTGCTCATTCGTTGATGCAGCAAGAACAGTCTGACGAATCATTGCTTTTAGAAGATCGCCAGGCATTTGGAACATTTCATTCTGGTCAATGGAAGGCAACACTGGGAATTCCTCAGGATCAAGTCCAACCATTTGGATATCTGATGATCCAGAACGTATCGAGGTTTGGAATTGATTGCTCACTTCGATCTCCACATTGTCGGAAGGAAGCTTTTTGACGATTTCCACAAAAAATTTCGCAGGAAGAACGACGCTTCCCGGTTTATCCACATGTGCAATAAATAAATTATCACGTTCTACCGGGATGAAGCTCTGAATAGATATATCAGTATCACTTGCAGTTAGAGTGACTCCTTGATGTGTCACTTCGATTTTGATGCCGCCTAATATAGGAATTGTCGGACGAGCAGAGGTAGCTTTTGCAACTTGTTGTATCGCATCGTTTAATTCATTTTTGGAAATGGTTAATTTCATTGTGTCACTCCTAAATTCCTAAGGGATGGATGGTTTGAATTTCGGCGTAGCCGGGATCTCGTTTTGAGCCTGATTTGGATGATGAATTATTTAAAAATATTAGTAGTCGTAGTAGTAGGCGCCCTGAATATGTGGATAAGTCGGTTTAACACGGATAAAGCAAGCCTATCCACATGTGTATAGCTTGTGCATAGGCTTGCTTAGTTGTTCCTATAGAAGTTGATAACTTTTGGCCCCATTTGGATGCCTATTCTTACATAGCTTGCGCTTAAGTGTGATTTTTAATTTTATCGGTCAAGTTTTGCAAGATTTTGTATAAGTCTTGGTCCACTTTCAGCTGCTTGGAAATTTTCTCATGAGCATGAATAACGGTCGTATGGTCACGTCCCCCGAAAGCTTCGCCAATCTTAGGCAAAGAATAATCCGTCAGCTCCCGCGAGAGATACATAGCGATCTGTCTCGGATAGGCTACCGCCTTCGTACGCTTGCGAGCTTTGAATTCCTCGAGCCGCAGGCCGTAGAACTCGCCAACCTTCATCTGAATATCGTTCATTGTAATCATCTTAGGGCGGCTGGATGGAATGATATCCTTGAGCGCCTCAGCTGCCAGATGGGTCGAAATATCCTGATTGATTAAGGAAGAATAGGCTACAACGCGTATTAAAGCCCCTTCTAGCTCGCGAATATTCGTGTCGATCTGATTAGCAATGTACACCATAGCTTCATTGGGGATGTCAAGGTTCTCGGCTTTGGCTTTCTTGCGAAGAATCGCGATCCTGGTCTCTAGATCAGGTGCTTGAATATCGGTAATCAGACCCCATTCGAAGCGGGAACGAAGCCGTTCTTCCAGCGTCGGGATTTCTTTTGGCGTGCGGTCACTGGAAATGACGATTTGCTTCCGTTCTTCATGCAGGGCATTGAAGGTATGGAAGAATTCCTCCTGCGTACCGTCTTTGCCGGCCAGAAACTGAATATCATCAATGAGCAGCACGTCAATATTGCGATATTTGTTGCGGAAGCTCTCGCCTCGGTTGTCGCGAATGGCATTGATGAATTCATTCGTAAATTTCTCGGAAGAAATGTACATGATCTTGGTGCTCGGATTATGGTCCATGATGTAATGGCCAATCGCGTGCATCAAGTGTGTTTTGCCAAGACCTACGCCTCCATATAGAAAAAGGGGATTATAAGCTTTAGCGGGTGCTTCGGCTACAGCAAGTGAAGCCGCATGGGCGAATCGGTTATTAGCCCCGATTACAAAGGTGTCGAACGTATATTTCGGATTCAGCATATGGGAATGCGTTTCTTCCTGAACGACGGGAGCTTCCATCACTCTAGGTGGGATAGTCGCTACTGGCTCAGCAGCTTTAGCCTCTTCAATCGAAAAACGGACGTCGACCTGTCTGCCCAAATACTCAAACAAGGTAGTTCGGATTAGCTTTGTATAACGGCCTTCCAGCCATTCAGCGGCAAATGTTGTCGGTGCCGTAACTTCAAGCAGTGTGTCATCCACAAAAGAAGCTTTTGTCGCTTTGAACCAAGTATCAAAACTCGGCTTGCTTAGCTTCGTCTGGATGATTGACAACACTTGCTGCCATAAATCATAGGTATGGCTGTCCACAGACGTCACTCCTTATCAAAATCGCCGAATCGGCGCAATTAAGCCAGTCTTGTCGAATTAATGGAATTTATAACGAAATACATCCACAATATGCAGAATATCAAGAGTATGAGTTATAAATAGGGGATTAGTTTGTTCACAATGTTATCCACAGCCTGTTAATAACATTGTGGGTTGATTAGAGCTATACACACAGAAAACATAATAATCATAGCAAAAGATCCCTTCTATTTCAACGAATTGTGAGATTTTATCCACATATTCAACTGCTTGTGCATAAAAGTTATCTACACCACTACATATTGTTTATATCTTGTTACCAGTTCGACAAAGTTCGTGCTCGTCCCTCAAATTTTATACACATGTTATTAATTGTTTGTGGATCACTCGATTAGAGTCATTTATCCACATTATTTGGTGGATGTCTGTTTTATTGACTTTTGGAGGTCAACATGGTTTAATTGAAAAAGCGTATTTTAAAATCAAAAGGGCGATATTATTGTCGTTCATGCTCGAGGTACTGGAGGTGCAGATCAATGAGACCTACATTTAAACCGAATGTAAGCAAACGTGCGAAAGTGCATGGCTTCCGCAAACGGATGAGCTCGAAAAACGGACGTAAAGTTTTGGCAGCGCGTCGTCAAAGAGGAAGAAAAGTTCTTAGCGCATAAGCAGAAGACCACGTCGGGTGGTCTTTTTTTTTGCCTTAATGGCGATACTGAGGGTTAGCTCCTTCATCTATTTTCTAAGAAAGAACGGTGAGCCTTAGTCGTGCAAAGAAAATTGCGTCTTCGAAACCGTGCGGATTTCAACCGGATCTATCGGGCGGGCAAATCATTCGCAAATGGTCAGTTTGTCGTCTATTGGTCGAGGCAGCCAGTGGCGGAACCATTCCGTCTTGGAGTATCGGCGAGCAAGAAGATTGGCAATGCAGTCGTCCGTAATCGAATGAGGCGCGTTATTAAGGAAATAGTCCGATTAAATGGCGCAAAAATTACACCTCACATCGACTTTATTCTAATAGTAAGGAAACCTGCAGTAGCTATGGAGACCAAACAGTTGGAAAAGAGCATTTTTCATGTGCTCCGAAAGGCTGGTTTATTGAAAAAAGAAGAGCGTTTCCATTGATTGCAGGTAAGAGATTGACTGTTGTTTCTTTGTCCTATAAATTATGGTATAGTTGAAACGAAACTGTAGCGTTTGAATGGTTCGTAGAGAGGAGATTACACGTTGTTTCGGATTAACCGCAAATGGCTGCTCGTACTAGGATTGGTGGCAATGATGGTGATGCTCACTGCTTGTGGCACACCCATGGATCAGACAACTAGCACCGAGCAATTAAAAGAGGGTAACTTTTGGCAAAAGAACGTCGTCTATTACTTCGCGATTACGCTTGATACGTTCGCCGATTGGTTCGGCGGCTCATATGGTCTAGCCATTCTATTGATTACGATAATCGTTAGGACAGCTATTTTGCCATTGACACTTAAGCAGTATCGAAGCTCCAAGGCGATGCAAGCTATTCAGCCGCAAATGGCTGAGATCAAGAAAAAACATAAAGATAATCCGCAGAAGCAGCAAGAAGAGACAATGAAGCTGTTTCAACAGCATCAGGTTAATCCAATGGCGGGTTGCTTGCCGTTACTCGTACAGATGCCGGTCTTTATCGCGCTGTATAATGCGATTTATATGAATCCAGAGGTTCGCACCCACACGTTCTTGTGGCTGGAGCTTGGCTCGAAGGATCCGTATTATATACTGCCGATCATCGCAGCTGCAACAACTTACATCCAGTCCAAAATGATGCAAAAGCAGCAAACGCAAGTAATGCCAGGTATGGGTATGATGCTGGCCATCTTCCCAGTGTTGATTTTCGTAATGGCAATCAACTTCCCAGCGGCACTTCCGTTGTACTGGATCTTTAGTAATATCTACACAATCGTTCAAAACTACTTCCTGTACGTGCGTTCATCTGACAAGGGTAAGGGGGCCCTCGCAAAATGAAAAAACTCGTTGCATCAGGGAAAACGATAGAAGAGGCTGTAGGAAATGGTTTGTCACAATGGAATGTAACCAAGGATCGCGTTAAGGTGTCGGTATTGGAGCAGCCTTCTAAAGGACTGTTCGGATTGATCGGTGTTAAAGCAGCGAAAGTAGAACTGGAGCTAATTCCTGATCCAACTGGAGAAGCAGAGCAATTTCTTCGTGAAGTGGCAAGTACGATGGGACTTCAAGTTACTGTCGAACGGAAACAAACGAGAGAAGGTACTCATCTATCCTTATCGGGTGGAGGGGATCTCGGCATGCTGATCGGACGCCGCGGGCAAACGCTCGATGCGTTGCAGTACTTGGTTAACATTGTTGCAAATCGTTATTCCGATAGTCATCTGCGTATCGTGCTTGATGCAGAGGATTTTCGCGAGAGGCGTCGCAAAACGCTGGAGGAATTATCAGAACGCTTAGCGGGAAGAGTGATTCGTACGAGGAAAGAAGTCGTACTAGAGCCTATGACTCCCCATGAGCGTAAAGTCATTCACTCCCAATTGCAAAACCACCCTAGAGTAAAAACATATAGCAAAGGTGATGAGCCGAACCGTCGTGTGGTCATCACTATGAGAGAGAAGCAGGTGTAAGGCTTGCTACAAGATAAGACTCTGATTCGCAGCAATGGCTCCCAAAGTCATTGCTGTTTTTCCATTTGAGAGGTGCTGACAACGGTGGTACAAGATACGATAGCAGCTATTTCGACGGCAATCGGCGAAGGCGGCATTGCCATCATACGCATAAGCGGGCCGAATGCAATCGAGGGAACAGCGAGAATATTCCAATCGCGCACAAGTCTTCTGGATGCAGCAACACATACGGTGCATTATGGTCATATTGTAGCTCCTGATACAGGAGAACAGGTTGAAGAGGTCATTGTGACTCTGATGAGAGGGCCTCGTTCCTTCACAGCTGAGGATGTAGTCGAGATCAATGCCCATGGCGGAGTAGTGGCCGTTAAGAAGGTACTTGATGTTGTTCTGATGCAGGAGGGTATGCGGATTGCTGAGCCTGGCGAATTCACCAAGCGGGCTTTTTTGAATGGTCGAATTGACTTGATGCAGGCTGAGGCCGTTATTGATCTTATTCGCTCCAAATCAGATCGTGCCTTCTCGATTGCGCGCAAGCAAGCAGAAGGTACATTATCGAAGCGGATCAAGGCATTGCGTCAGACCGTTATTGAATTATTGGCGCATATTGAAGTGAACATTGATTATCCGGAGCATGACGTAGAAGAGATGACAAGCGCTTATATTCGTGAGCAAAGCGGCAAGGCGCTTGAAGAAATAGGAAGGCTGCTAAAAACAGCGAATGAAGGTAAAATATTAAGAGAAGGTATTATGACGGCGATCGTTGGCCGGCCCAATGTTGGCAAATCATCGCTGCTTAATGTATTAGCGCAAGAGAATAAGGCGATCGTAACAGATATTCCGGGTACGACGAGGGATATTATCGAAGAATATGTAACCTTGAACAACATTCCACTAAGATTGCTGGATACGGCAGGCATTCGTGAAACGAATGACATCGTGGAGAAGCTTGGGGTAGAACGATCCCATACTGCGTTGGAAGAAGCAGATTTGATCCTGTTCGTTCTGAACTATAACGAGCCGCTGCATGAAGATGATCGTGCATTGCTCGAAAAAATAGCTGATCGGCAAATTATTGTGATTATCAATAAAACAGATTTACCTCAAAAGCTTGATATGGACGAAATCGAGCAGAAATTCGCAGCTGATGCTATTGTTAAGATGTCTGTACTGGAAGAAGAGGGACTGGACCGGCTAGAGAAGGCAATTAGCAAAATGTTCTTTGAAGGCCAATTGGATTCTGGCGATCTAACCTATGTCAGCAATGTTCGGCATATTTCTTTGCTTAAGAGTGCGGAGCGTTCACTTTTGGATGGCATTGAAGCTTCGGACGCAGGCATTCCAATTGATTTGATTCAAATTGATGTACGCTCGGCGTGGGAATCGTTAGGTGAAATCATTGGTGATGAAGTTGGCGATTCATTAATAGATCAAATTTTTTCGCAATTCTGTTTGGGCAAGTAGGAGAAGGGGCTTCAGCATCAGCAATATGGCTGAGGATCGTCTCCTGCCCTAGATTACTGGAGGGATATTAAGTGACCTATGAAGCAGGACAGTATGATGTCATCGTCGTAGGAGCCGGCCATGCAGGCTGTGAGTCGGCACTTGCTGCTGCACGGATGGGCTGTGAGACGCTGCTATTAACGATTAACTTGGATATGGTAGCCTTTATGCCTTGCAACCCATCAATTGGTGGTCCGGCAAAAGGGCATGTTGTACGTGAGGTTGATGCGCTCGGTGGTGAGATGGGACGCAACATTGACCGGACATTTATACAAATGAGAATGTTAAACACAGGCAAAGGGCCAGCGGTACATGCACTCCGTGCGCAAGCCGACAAATTTGCTTATCAACATATGATGAAGAAAACGATTGAAGAGACTGAGCATCTTACGCTGCGTCAAGGAATGGCGGAGGAGCTCATTGTCGAGGACGGCAAGATTCAAGGTCTGGTAACGAGTACGGGTGCAATTTATCGTGCGAAGGCAGTCGTTATTACAACAGGAACTTATTTGCGGGGCAAAATTATTATGGGCGAGCTGATGTATGAGAGCGGCCCGAATAATCAGCAGCCTTCTATTAAACTGTCGGCGAGCCTGAAGGAGCATGGCTTCAGATTGGTGCGCTTCAAGACCGGTACGCCCCCGCGCGTGCATAAAGACACCATTGATTTCTCTAAGACTGAGATTCAACCAGGTGATGATAATCCGAAGTTCTTTTCTTATGAGACTCAATCATCGGATAATGAGCAGCTTCCTTGCTGGCTGACGTACACCTCAGACCAAACGCATAAAATCATTAATGATAACCTTCATCGTGCTCCTATGTTCTCGGGTGCTATAGAAGGTACAGGGCCGCGTTATTGCCCTTCCATTGAAGATAAAATCGTTCGTTTTGCAGATAAGCCAAAGCATCAAATTTTCTTAGAGCCGGAAGGCAAGAATACCTCTGAATATTACGTACAGGGCTTATCGACAAGCATGCCTGAGGATGTACAGCTAGGAATTTTACGTTCTATTCCAGGTCTGGAAAAAGCTGAAATTATGCGTAATGGTTACGCTATAGAATATGATGCCGTCGTTCCGACGCAATTATGGCCATCCTTGGAGACAAAGGTCGTTGATGGGTTATTCACAGCTGGACAAATCAACGGAACGTCTGGTTATGAAGAGGCTGCAGGGCAAGGGGTTATCGCTGGAATTAATGCTGGACGCAAAGTGCAAGGGAAAGAGCCGGTTATTATTGGTCGCGCACAAGGCTATATCGGTGTCATGATTGATGACCTGGTGACCAAAGGAACTAGCGATCCATACCGTCTATTGACGTCGCGGGCCGAATATCGCCTGCTCCTTCGTCATGACAATGCTGATCTGCGTATGACGCCAATAGGCTATGAGATCGGACTAATTTCCGAAGAGCGCTACAAAGCCTTCTTAGAAAAGAAGGAATTGGTTGCTCAGGAGATCGAACGTTTACGCACGGTTAAGATTCGTCCAGAAGTGGCGCAGCCAGTGCTTGAAGCGGCTAATTCCACACAGATCGTATTTAGTACGGATGGATTAGCGCTGCTTCGTCGTCCGGAGCTCACATACAGCATGATCGAGCAAATGACTGCATCTGATCTACCTCTAACCGATGAAATGAAGGAACAAGTGGAGATTCAGATCAAGTACGCAGGTTATATTGAGAAACAGCTTATTCAAGTAGAACGACTGAATAAGATGGAGAAGAAGAAAATACCGGATGACATTGAATATGCTGATGTTCATGGCTTAGCATCTGAAGCAAAGCAGAAATTATCGTCGATTAGACCATTGTCTATTGGTCAAGCATCGCGTATTGCTGGTGTTACACCAGCTGATATATCCATATTGCTTGTTTACTTGGAGCATTATAATCGAGTGCAAGCAGCGAGAGGATAGAGAATGGAAGAGACAACAATTTGGTTCCAGAAGTTAATGAATGAACAGGGTATACAACTAGATGATAATCAGCTTGATCAATTTGATAGTTATTATCGTCTATTGGTTGAATGGAATGAAAAAATGAACTTAACTGGAATAACAGAAAGAGATGCTGTATATGAAAAGCATTTTTACGATTCCGTGTCGCTTTCTTTCTTTGTAGATATTCCGTCGGTAAGAAAGTTAGCCGATATTGGTTCAGGAGCGGGATTTCCAAGCATTCCATTGAAAATATGCTTCCCTCATTTGAAGGTCATTATTGTGGACTCGCTTAACAAACGAATTCAATTCCTTAATCATTTAGTTGAGCAATTAGGTCTTGAAGATGTCACTTGTGTACATGGAAGAGCAGAGGATATTGCTAGGCTGCCGGAACATCGTGACCAGTATGATCTAGTTACGGCTAGAGCAGTAGCACGATTGAATGTTCTTAATGAATTTTGCCTTCCTTTTGTACGGAAGCAGGGAGTATTCGCTGCAATGAAAGGCTCGCAAAGTGATGAAGAGGTTAGAGAAGCGGCACTCAGCTTACGCGAATTAAAAGCAAAGGTTCGCTCACAGCATGCCTTCAAGCTGCCAGTCGAGCAGTCCGAGCGGCATATTGTATTAATTAATAAGCTAGATAGCACACCGCGTAAATATCCTCGAAAAGCAGGAACACCGCTCAAACAACCGATTATATAATAGTAGAAAAAGAAAACGTTAGTGTTTCACGTGAAACACTAACGTTTTCTTTTTAATTAGCAACAGTCAAGCAGGAATACGAGTAATGAAAGTCGAATTCTTCCTATTAACAAGACAACTCGGTTTGCCTATTTAGAATGCGATTCAGAATAATGGTATTATTCTAGTATTTTAATGACATACAGTTGTTTTATTGGCTCTAGTAAAGCTAAAATAAGAGTAGGTATAGTTTTTATGCAGCAGCACATCTTGGAAACCATAAGAGTGGTTTCTTGGTCGGGTGGTAGTAGATAATATGAAGGAACAACTTTCTCGTTTGTTCGGATTAAATGAACAACGCGGTAGTAGTCAAGAAGAGGTTCGGCAAATACCCATTCAAGAAATTGATACGAGCCCTTATCAACCGAGAACGATATTTGATGATGATCGTATTGAAGAGCTATGTCAAACGATCAAGACTCATGGTGTAATTCAACCAATCGTTGTTCGTGTCCGTAATGGTAGGTATGAGATCATTGCAGGCGAACGCCGTTGGAGAGCGGTTACGAAACTCGGATTAGAAACAATTCCAGCTATTGTTCGTGAGTTTAATGATTCACAGACAGCTTCAATCGCTTTGATTGAGAATCTTCAACGCGAGAACTTAACGGCTATTGAAGAAGCAGTTGCTTATCAGAAGCTTATTGAACTGCATCAGCTGACACAAGAAAGCTTGGCGCAAAGGCTCGGCAAAAGCCAATCAACGATAGCGAACAAGCTTCGTTTATTAGGATTGAGCGACACGATTAAAGGTGCTTTAATCGAACGTAAAATAACGGAGCGTCATGCGCGCGCGTTATTATCTCTTGATAGCGAAGAATTACAGCATCAAGTGCTTGAAGAGATTGTTGCAAAAGACCTTAATGTCAAGCAAACCGAAATTCGGATCGCTTTCTTGAAGGAAACATCAAAGCTGAAAAAAGCTAAAAGGATGTCTTTTACGAAGGATGTTCGTCTAGCGCTGAATACAATTCGTCAATCCATAGAAATGGTCTCAGGATCTGGACTGCAAATTAAGACAAATGAGAAAGATCATGAAGATCATTATGAAATTGTTATCCATATTCCGAAAAGATAGTTGTGGGCTAGCCTATTAGATATGCACATAGTGTCTGATGTATGCCGTCCTCTGTAGAGGGCGGCGAAACCATTTTTTGCTGAAGCTATTGTTATAGGCTTGTGAGACAAGCATCTTACGAAAAAAGTTTTGACACATAGAGGTGAATTAGTTTGTCCAAAATTATAGCAATAGCCAATCAGAAGGGCGGTGTCGGCAAGACGACAACGTCCGTTAATCTTGGCGCGTGTATGGCGACGCTGGGGAAACGAGTGCTGCTAGTAGATATAGATCCACAAGGGAATACGACAAGTGGGGTAGGGGTTAATAAAGCGGACGTTGAGAATTGTATTTACGATGTGCTTATTAATGAAGTCCATCCTAAGGATGCAATTTTAGAAACGAAAGTGCCTGGTTTGTCTATCCTGCCTGCTACGATCCAGCTTGCTGGTGCAGAGATTGAGATGGTGCCAACGATCTCGCGTGAGCTTAGGCTTAAAAAGTCTCTCCATATGGTTAAAGATCAATTCGATTATATATTAATTGATTGTCCGCCATCGTTAGGGCTGCTTACCATTAATTCGTTAACAGCAGCAGATTCCGTTATTATCCCAATTCAATGTGAATATTACGCTCTTGAAGGGCTTAGTCAATTGCTTAACACGGTTCGCTTGGTCCAAAAGCATCTGAATACTTCTCTGCAAATAGAAGGAGTGCTTCTTACGATGCTGGATGCAAGAACGAATCTTGGAATTCAAGTCATTGAAGAGGTTAAGAAATATTTCCAGCAAAAAGTATATCAAACCATCATTCCCCGTAATGTACGGTTAAGTGAAGCACCTTCACATGGTCAGGCGATTATTACTTATGATCCAAGATCGAAAGGTGCAGAAGTCTATCTTGAACTCGCGAAGGAAGTGATTATGTATGAGCAAGCGGCTAGGTAGAGGGCTTGATGCGCTTATTCCATCGCTTTCAGTTAGCGAAGATGATAAAGTAATTGAAATCACATTATCGCAATTACGTCCGAATCCTTATCAGCCACGTAAAACATTTGATGATAATTCAATTCGCGAACTGGCTGAATCAATTAAGCAACACGGCGTAATTCAGCCAATTATTGTAAGGACAGTGTTGAAGGGCTATGAGATCATAGCGGGTGAACGCCGTTTTCGTGCTTCGCAGCTTTGTGGCAATACGACTGTCCCAGCAGTTGTTCGATCTTTCTCTGATCAGCAGGTCATGGAGATTGCTTTAATAGAAAATCTACAGCGTGAAGATCTTAATGCTATTGAGACGGCGATTGCTTATCAGGGGTTAATGGACAAGTTCAAGTTGACGCAAGAAGAGCTATCCATGAAGGTAGGGAAATCGCGATCACATATTGCTAACTTTGTTAGACTGCTTGCTTTGCCGACAGAGATAAAGGATGATGTTTCACGTGGAACAATATCAATGGGGCATGCAAGAGCACTGGCAGGTATTAAAGATGTTTCTGTGCAGAAGGAATTGGCTAGTTTGGTTGTAGCTAATGACTGGAGTGTACGCTCACTGGAAGAGGCTATTCAAAGGCTCGAAGTGAAGGATAACGGTGAAGATGGTAAGGCGAAAGTTAAAGTGAAGAAAAGAGATCCTTACATTGAGAACTTGGAAGAGTCTTTAAGAGATCGTTTCAAGACGACAGTGAAGATTAAGCAACAGAAAGACAAAGGTAAAATTGAGTTGCAGTACTATAGCAAACAAGACTTGGAACGTCTGCTTGAACTGCTTCAATATATGGCGTAAGTGGTAACATAGATAGCATACCTAAAGTTGTAATCTTTGAGTCGAAAGATTAAACTAAGGTATGCTATTCTTTTTATATAAGCGAATGATCTGGTTATGAAGAGAGAGGTGAGAATAGATCTAATGACACAATCAATCATTTATTTGGATCATGCTGCCACATCTTGGCCCAAGCCTAATGCAGTTATAGAAGCTGTACAATATACGATGCTCCATGATGCCGCGAATCCTGGTAGAGGCAGCCATCGTATGGCGGTTAAGTCTAGTCGGATTCTATTCGACGCTCGCAAACAATTGAGTAAGTTATTTCGGATAAAAAATCCGAATGATATAGCGTTTATGGCTAATACAACAGCTGCATTAAATCTTGCGATAAAAGGATTTGTGAAGCAGGGCGATCATGTTATTGCAACCTCAATTGAACATAATTCTGTCAGGCGCCCCTTGGAATATTTAAAACAAGCTGAAGGCATTCATGTGAGTTATATCGAGGCGGATGATGAGGGCAATGTACAAATAGATCGTATTGCAGCGGAAATTAATGATCGAACCTCTTTAATTATTGTTAATCATAGTTCGAATCTGCTGGGGACTATTATGCCGCTAGCGGAAATTGGTCAATTAGCTAGAGATAGAGGTGTGAAGCTCCTTGTCGATGCAGCACAAAGTGCGGGGATATTAGATATAGATGTAGAGTTAATGGGGATTGATATGTTAGCCTTCCCAGGGCATAAGGGTCTGCTCGGTCCACAGGGCACAGGAGGGCTGTACATTGCCCCTGATGTTGATCTGCTGCCGTTATTGCATGGAGGAACTGGAAGCCAATCTGAGGCCCCTGAGCAGCCTAATATAAGGCCTGATAAGTATGAGGCTGGAACACAGAATACACCAGGGCTCGCCGGACTTAAAGCAGGTGTTGAATTTGTATTGAATGAGACTGTACAGAAGATCCATACTAAGGAATGGATACTAACGCAGCGGATGATGGAAGGTTTGTTAGCTATTGATGGAGTGAGGGTTCTCGGTCCTAAATTAGGTGAGGCACGGACGGGGATTGTATCTATCGTAGCCGAAGGAATAGACCCTTCGGAGATGTCGTTTATTTTGGACCAGCATTATAATATTGCAGTAAGAGCGGGTTTTCATTGTACACCTTTGGCACATGGAGCAGCAGGGACGATAACTACAGGAGCTGTAAGAGCTAGTGTAGGATGTTTTACGACAGAGGATGAGGCAGATTCCTTCGTGTCTGCTGTGAGAGAGATTAGGAAGCATTATACGTTGTAAGATTATTTGGTGGGGGCGGAAGACAACGATGGATGAGTGGACGAATAACCCGATGAATGTGGTAACAGTCGTATTAACTTTGATAGTCATCTTATTAATGATACGAGTGATTGCAGTAGGCAGCCGCTTGAAGAAGCTTAGAAAGCAATATGTAGAGGTTATGGGGAACACAGGAATAACCAATATTGAAGAGGTGCTCGTAGAGCTGAAGGTTTCCCTTGCTGGGCAGGTTGCCAAAACGGAGCGGCTGCAAGCCCAATTAGATGACGTGCAGCAGCTTCAGAAGCAGGAAAAGGGACGTGTTGGCTTTTTACGCTATAATGCTTTTGCAGACCAAGGCAGTGATCTGAGCTTTTCCCTTGCCATTATAAATACGACAGAAGATGGGGTTGTATTATCTGGCATACATAGTCGGGATAATACGTATGTCTATGCTAAGCCTCTAGAAAAAGGCGAGTCTACTTATCCATTAACGCCTGAAGAACGCAAAGCGATAGCTGAAGCGAAATAATCTAAGGTTTTTAGTGGTCAAAGGTTAATTCTATCGCAGCAGCTTGTTCTCTAGATTGGGTGAGAGCATGGCTGCTGTTCATAACAGCAGAGAATAGGCTGCTTGCAATAACATCAGCCATTCTCATCACGAGATGAAGCCGAGTATTCTGAAGAACGAAATACTCCATGAAGCCGCCGACGTTCACAATGCCTGTAATATGGATGTCGCCAACAGGGGGAAGCTCTTTATTAACACCTGCCCCAGGGCGTACAGGGCCTGTACCTACTTGAATAGAGCCGATACTGGAGACTTGTCCAAGACAGGCATCAATGCCAATAACAAATGGCTTGTGATAGGAACGATTGATGTCGAGAAGGGTGTCCTCCAGATTCATTGCATGTACAGGATCCTCAAGTGTTCCATAGAGAGAAAAGTAAGGGCTATTGTACTTGGAGAGTGAAGTGCCGATAAGAGGTCCAAGAGAATCACCGGTCGAGCGATCTGTACCTACACATACAATGACGATAGGACGGCCAATAGACATTTCGTTAAGCATTAAGGATAATCGTTGTACGATCATGCCGACTGCATCTGATTCTGTGTAGGAAACCTTTAGCGGTATATCCTTCATAAATGATAGCTTCATAGAATCCCCCCCGTAAATGCCAATATGATACTAGTATATGGATAGAACAGGCATTTTATACGCTGGGAAGCGAGAGTTTATGTTTATCGGACTGAGGGAGAGGGGAAAATAATGCTGATCGCATTCGATTCTACGCAACAAGCCCTTCGGGCGGAGATGCTGCTGGAATATGCAGAAATAGATATTGATATCTGTCCAACACCTAAAGAAATAACGGCAGGCTGTGCATTGTCGATTCATTTTCCCGAAAATGCGTTAATTGAAGTCATACATGTTGTTGATTCGGAGAATGTAGAGATAAGAGGAATATTCCAACCTATCGAAGGTGGATATGAAGAAGTTGCACGGTAAGGAAGGTGTAAAGCTATGTATTTGCTAAATATGCAAGTCATGAAGCAATTTCAGGACTGGATAACGAGTAAGGTTACGTGGGAGCAGCTTGGCGATTCGATTATACGTATTGTTCTTATCGTCGTAATTGGACAATTCATGATATGGCTTGCCAATAAAACGATTGACCGAGTTCTGATGAATAGGGAGTCCAAGAGATTAAACCTACAAGTCAGAAGGATGAATACAGTAGGAAAGCTCATTAAAAACGTGGTTTTCTACGTAGGTAATTTCATTATAACGATGCTTCTTCTATCGGAGTTCGGCATTCAGCTTGCCCCGCTGTTGGCAGGTGCAGGTGTTATAGGGTTAGCCATAGGGTTTGGTGCTCAAAGCTTGGTTAAGGATGTTATTACAGGATTTTTTATCATTCTAGAGGATCAATTCGCTGTTGGCGATGTGATTCAGACAGGACAGTTCAGAGGAACGGTCGAGATGATCGGATTAAGAACAACCCGTATTGTGAGCTGGACAGGAGAGGTCAATATCGTACCGAACGGAATGATCAATGAAATTACTAACTTCTCATTGCGCAATTCTCTTGCTATCGTTGATGTTGCAATCAGCTATGAGGAAAATGTTGATCATGCTACCGACGTTATTAAGACTACAATGGATAAGTTCGCAGATGAGAATCTTGCTAAATCTCCGGATGTGCTTGGTATTCAGTCGATCGGCACATCGGAAGTGGTGATAAGGGTGGTTGCGGAATGTCTTCCGAATACACAGGTTCCAGTCGCTAGAAAAATGAATCTAATGATTAAAAAAGCATTGGATGAGAACGGGATAGACAGTCCATACCCGAGGATGGTCACTTATCATCGCAATGAAAGGGGCAATGGCCAAGATGGAGCGTAAACAATTTGAGCTGGGCGATGTCGTGCAGATGAAGAAGCAGCATCCCTGCGGATCGAATGAAATGGAAGTGATCAGGATGGGGATGGACATTCGGATCAAATGTGTAGGCTGCAAGCACAGTGTATTGATCCCAAGGGCTAAATTTGAGAAAAATATGAAAAAAGTGCTGCGTTCCCTTCCACCAGAAGAAAATAAATAGTAATAATGATAATTTTCATGTTTATAAAGATAACTATGAATAATAATTTGATCTTCTACAACAAAGTAGGAGATTTTTTTATTGAATTTTATATTTAAGAGTTGAACCATAATGGTTATCAAGGTAATATTATACAAAATAAGATTAGGAACAGCAGGGGGTGGAAGTGTTGATAATAGAAGAAAAAGTATTGCCCACAGGTGGATTTAGTCCTCAAGCGGATACAAAGGTTGTTAGTACAAAAGAGTGGGTGATTATGCTCTTACTCACCAGTATACCGATTGTTGGTATCGTGCTGATGTTTGTATGGGCTTTTTCACCTGATGAGAATCAGAATAAGCGGAATTTTTCTAAGGCCTATTTGCTTATGACGGCGATCGGCTTAGGTTTGGGGTTTATCGTTTTTCTGCTTACTTTTGTTATAATCATGATTTCTTCCGTTTAAAAGAATTTGTATTAGAATCGGGGATTATTAAGGTTTATCCCGGTTCTAATCTTTTATTTAAAGAGCAAGAAGAAGGTACCAAAAGGTGTGTACGATTCCTGCACGTATGATAGTTAAAAAACTCCAAAACGGGATATTGCATTGCATGTACAGGCTGTGATATAATACCTTTTGTATTATCAATGCGGAGAGGTACCCAAGAGGCCCAAGGGGGCTGACTCGAAATCAGCTAGGCGTGTCAAAGCGTGCGTGGGTTCGAATCCCACCTTCTCCGCCATATATGAAATTAACCAACCTTCTACAGGATGATGTAGGAGGTTTTTTTTGTTGTAAGAGAAGGATAGCATCAATGTACAGGGGATTTATTAAGGATTATAATAGATGCATTAGATGACTGAATAACATGAGACGAAGAGAGGGAGTTTCCTTGACTTTAAGTGCTATTGGTACCATTGGTGCTCTATATAGATATCCCGTCAAGTCATTCGCCGGAGAGAGTGTACAGGCTAGCGTGATTGAACGCTATGGGCTGTATGGTGATCGCAGCCATGCTTTTGTGGATGAGACGAAAGAGGGCTGGGATAGCTTTTACACGGCAAGGAAGCTGCCTAGGATGCTTGGCTACAAGGCGAAGCTTGTTGGAGCGTACGCTGGGGTCCATTCTCCTGAAATAAGTATAGAAGCACCGGACGGACGGATCCTCCATTGGAATGAAGCATTGTTAGAGGAGATTCAGCCCTATGCCAAACAAAAGCTGTCCATGATTAGCTACGATCCGCAGAGCTCGGAGCTAATGGGGGTCGATGCAGCAAGCATCTTGATTATTACAGATACGACATTGCGCAGACTTGAGGAGATATGGGGAAAGAAGCTCGATCATCGGCGTTTCAGAGCTAATGTAGTTGTGACTTTAGATGATGATTCGCAGGATGAAGGCAGTTGGATTGGTAAACGATTGATCATGGGGAATACAGAGCTGCAGGTTGATGAATATTGTGAGCGATGCTCTATGATTACAATAGATCCAGATACACTTGAACGTGATTCTTCCCTGCTTAAGAAGGTAAATGAAGAAATGAATCTGCGATTCGGCATTTATGCATCGGTTAAGCAACCAGGGGAAGTGAAAATAGGGGATAGGCTATATATAGCTGATTAGTGATTAGCGCAATAAAAAAAGGAGCTCTTGCGAGCTCCTTTTTCGACGGCGTTTGTTTTGGTTGAGTTAAAGAATTCGCACTGCAACAATCAGAAACCTTGGAGCATCATTCGTCAATCGGTACACAAATCCACTAATGCTTCATCGTTAAAACCGATTGGCTCAGCATACGTAAACCTACGTTAGTAGAAGTACGCATGAATGTGCTCGAATGCGCGTGTGTTACGGAACGTGTCTTTGGCACAACCCTCCGCTTCTATATTGAGTGGATCAATTCCTCTTGCAGCCCTTGCACCAATTGGTCCAACGGAACCACACCTCTCTTTACGCCGTCCATACTATCATGTCCGAGAATCCAATGGTGTATACATCACATTTACAAAAAATTAATGGCCCATTCGTTTCCACTTACGTTCATGGTTCGTATTAGCCGGGAAACGATCTCCCTTCTTGAGATGAACCTTCTTCGGATTATTGATACCCATATGAAAGGAATTAACCCCATCCTCGATATAGGTACCATCATTGGGAGCTTTATCTCCAGCATTAAATAGTGTCCACTCACCCAAGCTGCTCACTCCTTTGGCCTAATTATTCTGATAAAGGGCTCAATAAAGCCTGACCTTTATTATTGTCCAAGGGGAGGGAGAGCATGAACCCCAGAAAACGGGAATGAAGTATGACTTGTCAGGAGATAGGCAATTTGGTATAGTGTATAGATGCGAGCATGCAATAATCTCGCTCCTTGCTCCATTTATGGGGCCGTTAGTCCAAGAGGAGGTGAAACAATATGCGCAAATATGAAGTGATGTACATCATTCGTCCAGACGTTGAGCAAGAGAACGTTCAAGCTATCGTTGACAAATTCAATGGCATCATCAACAACGGCGGAGAAGTCACTAAGACTGATGTGATCGGTAAACGTCGTCTTGCGTATGAGATCAATAAGATTCGTGATGGTTACTACGTTCTGGTTCATTTCAACGCAACGACTGAAGTTGTGAACGAACTCGACCGCATCATGAAGATTACGGATGAAGTTATCCGTACATTGATCGTCAGAGACGTCGCTTAATCCACGTTCGATTGTTCGATTGGGAGGTCAGTAACGATGTTGAACCGTGTAATACTGATTGGCAGATTAACGAGAGACCCCGAATTGCGTTATACGCCTGCTGGCGTAGCAGTTACGCAATTTACGATTGCGGTTGACCGTCCGTTTACGAGCGGACAGGGCGAACGGGAAGCGGATTTCATTCCGGTCGTAACTTGGCGGCAGCTGGCTGAGACTTGTGCCAACTACTTGCGCAAAGGACGCCTAACGGCGGTTGAGGGACGCATTCAGGTGCGTAACTACGAGAACAACGAAGGCAAGCGCGTCTATGTGACGGAAGTTATTGCTGATAACGTACGCTTCTTGGAATCCAATCGTGAAGGCGGATCATCGCGTGAAGATAATGGCGGCAATTCTGGCGGCGGCGGATCAAGCAGCAGTAATGGTGGCGGATCTTTCGGCGGTGGCAACTCCTCTGGAGGAAGCAGCAGCGGAAGCCGGTCCGGTAATAATTCACGCAACGACAACCGTGATCCGTTCTCGGATGATGGTCGACCGATCGATATATCAGAAGATGATTTGCCATTTTAATTGAAAGGATGGATTCGAATGAGCTTTAAGCCAAGAGATGGTGGAGATGGAGAACGTCCAGAACGCAAATTCGGCAACCGTAAAGGCGGCCGCAACAAGCGTCGTAAAGTATGTTTCTTCACTGTAAACAAAATCAAACACATTGATTATAAAGATACAGATATGCTCAAAAAGTTTATCAGCGAGCGCGGCAAAATCTTGCCACGTCGTGTAACTGGAACGAGCGCAAAATACCAACGCTTGCTGACTGTAGCGATCAAACGTTCGCGTACAGTAGCATTGCTTCCTTACACTACTGAGTAGTATTTTCTGCTCAACAAAAGCCGGCTAAGAGCAATCTTAATCGGCTTTTTTGTTGTTTTTTCACCCTAATTGTCGGTTTGCATGATCGATTAAGGGTTAGGAAACAATATTTTCGACAAGTTTTTTATAATTGCATAAATTTAGAATTGAACATTTGGTGCAAGAGGTCTACAATGGAATTATAGAAGCATTCCTTCAAGCTGATCGGCAAATCGATTGTGGTCTATGTTTATTATAAGGGCAAGATCGTTTTTGTTTATGTGCATTGTGAATTTTTTCACTATAGTTCGCGATTACACAACAAGCATGGATGAATGCTGGGAATAACGTAGTTGATTAAAGCGAGGGAAAGGGAGGCTATTATCGTATGTCCGAGACAGTAACGCAACAACCCGAAAATGGTGCAGTAGGAACTGCAGCTGTACAAACTGACGTGCTGGAGCAATTGTTGAAGCCAGAGGTTCAGAAGTCGCTTAATGAGTTGATCGAGAACCTGCCGAAGCTGGCAGAAATGGTCACACTGATGACGAAAGCTTATGATGTTGCTCAAACCGTAGCCACTGACAAAGTATTGGTTGGGGATATGAAGAACGGAATTACTGAGTTCGTTAAGCCGATCCAAGAAAAAGCAAAAGGCATTGCATCTGCTGCTATTGAAGCGAATGACCGTGCACAAGCGGAAACGTCCACAATCGGCCTTTTTGGTATGTTGAAAATGATGAAAGATCCACAAGTACAAGCCACATTGCGTTATGCGCAAGCTTTCTTGGATGTATTGGCGGAACGTAAAAACGGCGCTAAATAGATAATTAAAGAATGGAGGATATGTATGTCTAAACAAATTTTGATCTTGGGTGGCGGCTACGGCGGTTTGCTGAGTGCATTGTCAGCACGCGAGCATTTCTCGCCCGAGGAAGCAGAGATTACGGTTGTTAACCGTGTTCCTTATCATCAGATCGTAACTGAATTGCACCGTCTTGCTGTTGGAGGCGTGCACAAGAATAATGTAGCTCTACCGCTTAACAAGCTTCTGAAAGGAAAATCGATCAAGCTGGTTATTGATTCCGTTGAAGCTATCGACCCTGAGAAAAAGCATGTGAAGCTGGCTGCTCAAGGAACATTCAAGTATGACACAATCGTCATCGCATTGGGTGGAGAGACAGCATTCTTTGGAATCCCAGGCTTGGAAGAGAACAGCTTGACGCTCAAATCGGTTGAAGAAGCACAACGCGTAGAAGCGCATGTGAAAGACCGTCTTGCAGCTTATAGCAAATCCGGCAATAAAGCAGACGCTACAATCGTTGTTGGCGGCGGCGGCTTGACTGGTATCGAATTGATCGGCGAGCTTGCTGATATGCTTCCAAAATGGTGTGAAGCGATCGGCGTGAACGTGAATGACATCAAGCTGTACAACATTGAAGCAGGTCCTTCCATTCTGGCAGGCTTCCCTACTGAACTGGTTGACCGTGCAAAAGCAAGCCTTGAAAAACGTGGCGTAACCCTGATCATGGGCGTTGCGGTAACGGAAGTTAAAGGCAACACGGTTATGCTCAAAGACGGCAACTCCATCGAGACGAATACGTTCGTATGGACAGGCGGCGTTACAGGCAACCCTGTGGTAGCTAACTGTGGTATTGAAGTTAACCGCGGCCGTGCAACGGTTAATGAATTCTTGCAATCTACATCTCACCCAGATGTATTCCTTGCTGGTGACAACGCGGTTGTCTTCGGCGCAGAAGGCCGTCCATATCCTCCAAGCGCACAAATCGCTTGGCAAATGGGCGAAGCAATTGGCTACAACCTGTATGCTAATTACAAAGGCCTGCCAATGAAAACTTTCCAATTCGTGAATTCCGGCGTATTGGCGAGCCTTGGCAGAAAAGACGCAATCGGTACTATCGGTGCGAGCCAGCTTCGCTTAAGAGGAACAGCAGCTACTTTGATGAAAGAAGCCAGCAACGTGCGTTACTTGTCGCATGTTCACGGTCTTTTCTCCATCGTCGAATAGTTTAGCTTTACCTGTAGAGACCCCGATCCTCGTGATTGGGGTCTCTTTTCGTTAATGGATTGATAATGATATAATATTTCCAATAATGAATTGATTTTTTATAGAGTAGGTGGGAAGTCTGTGGAGCCATTGCGAACGAATACGGAACGCTTCAAAAAGCTGTTTATCAATAATAAGTTTGTGCTATTCCTACTAGTATTGCTGTTATTCGGACTAACCGTTCTCGTGTTTACCAAGATCTCTTATATTTTCACGCCACTAACGGTACTGGTTAAGACGATTATATTGCCCGTCATATTGGCCGGGGTAGTCTATTACTTATTGAATCCCATCGTCAATTGGATGGAGAGCAGGAGAGTAGGCAGAATCTATTCGATCTTAATGCTGTATGTGATTATTGCTGGATTAATCACCATCCTGCTAGTAGTGGTTATTCCACTTATCTCAGCACAGGTCACGGATCTATTCGAAAGCCTCCCCAAATATACCAATCAAATGAGGGATGAATTCAATATCTTTATGGCGAGTGGCATGCCGAGTGAAATTCAAAGCTGGTTGAATATTAATCCGGAGGATCTGACCCTTCAGATCAGTGAGCGTGTTACGTCAGTACTGAACGGAATAATGACAAGCGTGGGGGCATTCTTTGGCACACTGAAAGAGGTTGTTCTTGCTATCATAACGCTCCCATTCATTTTGTTCTATTTGTTAAAGGACGGGAGCAAGCTGTCAGGGAAGATCGCCAGCTTCCTGCCCACCAAGATGCGTACACCCTCGAAGCGGGTAATGGGAGAAATTAACCATCAGATAAGCAGCTATATTAGAGGGCAGATTATCGTTAGTTTCTGTATTGGTGCTTTGCTCTATATCGGTTATCTTATTATTGGTCTCAAATATTCGCTCGTACTAGCTCTCATCGCGGCATGTACGGCCATTATTCCTTATTTGGGACCAGCAATAGCTATTACGCCAGCACTCATTGTAGCTGCGGTGACGTCGCCAATGATGCTGCTTAAGATGGTGATCATCTGGACCATTGTTCAATTAATTGAAGGCAAATTCATTTCTCCTCAAATTATGGGCAAATCGCTGCAGATTCATCCCATTACGATTATCTTTGTAATTCTGACAGCAGGTAATTTATTCGGAGTGCTAGGCGTGATTCTTGCCGTACCTGGTTATGCTGTAATCAAGGTAATGGCGCTTAACCTGTTCGATTACATTACTTCTCGCTCCAACTTGTACAAGGAAGATAAGGGTGATCTGTAGGTAGTTGTTAGAGTAAATATACAATGCTTATCGTATAGGGCAAGCAGGTTGAATGGGTGAGAGTAGCCTCATAAAAGAGTGAAGGTACTGGTGATCTAGTAGCTGAGGGCGGATTAGTTGAGTAATTACTTGTAATTGAGGAGATTCGTATAACGTTGCCGATTACAATTCATTGCGAGCAGTAGAACCTTTGGATAAAAGGTTATCCGATGGATGCTCATGATCTAAATAAAAAGGGATGGAGCAGAAATATTTTGGCTCCATCCCTTTTCTATGCGTGCAGACTCCTTATTATAAAAGCTTATGCTTGAGGGTTCCAGGTCCGTATGCCATTGTCCTCAATAATGCCGAGAGTAACGTCAGCGATATCCGTATCCCGACGCAGAATATCCTTCACTCGGAGCTTGATTTCGCTTGCCTCAGCCAGCGAGAGACCCGAGCGGAGCTCTACATAGGCTTCTACGTGATAATAGCGCCCTTCCTGCAGAATACGGAGCTGAGCAATATCAGTGACATCAGGATCGGAAGTCAGAGCGGCAGCTACACGGTCCTCAATATCTTTGGGAGCAGCTACACCGATCAAGCCAACCATGTTGTCATACCCTACCTTGAACGCTACGCCAATCATTAGACAGCCAATTAGAAGGGTAGCAATTCCATCGAATATGGCAAGGCCAAATAGCTGGGATACGATGATGGCAATTAGGGCAAGAACTGCTCCTAGTGTAGCGACGATATCTTCATAGAATACGAGCCGTGTTGGAGGTGCCGCACGTCCGGCGTTGCGGAATGCTGCTGGGATGACTGCCAAGCCCTTGGCATTGCTGCGCGTTTCCTTAATGATCTCGTGCATAGCTTTGAACAAAATAGAACCATCAATTGCAATTGCAATAATGAGAACGATGCAGTTGAGCCAAAAATTCGTTGAAGCCTCGGGATGCTTCAGAAGCTCATAGCCTTTATGCAGCGTCTCGTATGCCATAATAGTGACGACAATGACGGCAACCATACAGAATAGATTGGTGACCCTGCCGAACCCGGTTGGGAACCGTTTCGTCGGCTTGCGCTCTGCTAATACGCTTCCCGCGAATACAAAGCCTTGATTGACCGCATCAGCAATGGAATGCATAGCTGATGCGAACATTGTACCGCTGCCGCTGAATGATGCTGCGACGGCCTTGATGATCGCTAATCCGGTGTTGCCTAACGCCGCGATAGCTGAAGAGGTATTGCCTTTTTTGATTAAGCTCCAAAAATTGCTCACAAGATTGCTCCTCTGCTTTATTATTAATCTCATCATACCGTATTATAAGGTTGCCCTATATATGTAAACCGTACTAGAAAAAATAAAACACCCTGATCGTAATCAGGGTGCTTCCGTAGGTATTATGCCGTTTCAGTCTTGGCTTCAGTGGAATGAGATTCATCTTCGATAATTAATTCGACTTTCTTGATCCGATGCTTGCCAACCTCACGAATAATGAACCTCATATTATCATGCTGCAGCTCTTTTCCAGTCTTAGGGTCCTGGATTTCACTATACAGCCATCCGCCGACAGTATCGACTTCTTCATGCTCCAGATCGACGCCAATCAGGGTGCTTAGCTCATCGAGGGAGACTTTGCCGTCCAGTAGATAGCAGTTGTCAGCAAGCTTCTCGATTTCTTTGCGCTCATCACCATCGAATTCATCGCGAATCTCGCCAACAATCTCTTCAAGAATGTCTTCAATTGTAATCAAGCCTGAGGTACCGCCATATTCGTCCATAAGAATCGCGATATGAACGCGTTCTTGCTGCATGCGCTTGAGCAAGTTTTTGACGGGCAGAACCTCGGACACCGTAAGGACAGGATGAACGAGCTTCTTGAAATCAAATTCTTTGTTTTCTTGGAATTCCAAGAACAGCTGCTTCGTATTGATCATTCCGACGATGTTATCTTTGCTGCCGGTTGCAACAGGGAAACGCGTGTATTGCTCCCTGCGGATGATCTCCATATTTTCTATTAAGGAGTTATTTGTATATAGGCAAATCATATCGGTTCGTGGAACCATGATCTCTTTGGCTAACATTTCATCGAAAGCGAATATGCGGCTAACATAGCCGTATTCTGTATTGTTAATTTTGCCGCTTTGGAAGCTGTCATTCAGAATAATCTGAATTTCTTCCTCGGAATGGGCCTCTTCATGCTCTTTGGCTGGCTTCAGTCCGAACAGGCGTACCAATGTATTGGCAGAGCCATTCAATAACCAGATGAACGGATACAAAATTTTGTGGAACAAAATAATCGGTTTGGCAACGGCGAAGCTAATGAATTCGGCTTTTTGAATAGCCCAAGTCTTAGGTGCAAGCTCACCGATAACGACGTGAAGAAAGGTTACCGTTACAAATGCAATTAGAAAGGAAAGAACATGGCTGATTTCGCTGCTAATGCCTACATCAGAAAATAAGGGAAGAAGGATTTTCTCAACGGTCGGTTCGCCCAACCAACCAAGGCCTAGAGCCGTGATTGTAATACCGAGCTGACACGCTGACAGATAAGCATCCAGATTACTCGTTACCCGTTGAACGGCAAGTGCATTCTTCTTGCCTTCAAGCACTAATTGATCGACTCGGCTGGAACGAAGCCGGATAATCGCAAATTCCGTTGCGACGAAAAAAGCGGTCAATACAATTAACAAAGCAATCATAAATAAATTAAACCCTATACTACCCATTGTTGTTGTTCACAATCCTTCTTTTTTTAGTTTTAAGTTCTTATGAACTAATATATCGAACGTTTCCTATCTCTTGCAAACCCGTAATTTAACTATACAAGTCTTGTACCCTCGAAAACGGCTGGAAAAACAGGTTAAAGGGATTGTTATTAGCCAATATCTCCACTTTACAAGCATATCGCTTAGGCGTATGATGAGTTCAATTGAACCTGAAATAGAATTAAGGAGGAAAGCGAAATGGAGTCTTTCACGCTTACTCGCAAAGAAATGGCTAATCTGCTGCTTGCCTTGCATGGCAATTATCAGGACAAACCATTATATGTGCTGCAACAGGCTTGGAAAAAAACACATCGGGATGCTTATGAATCAGGCGCAACATTGCCTGCTTTTTTGTCGACTGCGCTGCCGCCAGTACTAATTAAGATGATTAAGGGCAATGAGGTAAGAGGCTTCTCCCTACAGGAGATCTCCGCACTCGGTCAGCTCGTTGAATATTCGAATATGTCGATTACTTCTATGCAGAATTGGGTGAAACGAGACTTCAAGGCTTATTTCGATTGTCCGAAAATAGGAAAGAAGTATTCACTCAATCAAGCAGCCTTACTATTTATTATAGATGATTTGAAATCTAATCTAGACTTCGAATCCATACGCAAGCTATTCGAGATTCTCTTCAATAAGCCTGAGGAGGAAAGCGACGACCTGATCGGGCCGCTGGAGCTCTATGCTTCTTATTCTGCTATGTTTGAGGAGCTAGATGCCAATAATGATCAGGTGCTCGATATTGTCGGCCATGTGAAGGGAGCACGCAATCAAGAGAATTTGACGGAGAATGCCATCCGTTCCTCAGCGGACCGGTTTGCTAAGCTGCTGCCTCATTTAACAATTGAGCAGACAGAGGCGATACGCAACATTTTGTTTATTGCCGCTATCTCCGTGCAGACCTCCTATTTTCATTCACTAGCTAGACGGTATTGCCATGCTACGCTATTTTTGAATCAAGAGTAAGGATGGGAGAGGGCAGCAGATGGATCAGTGGGTTGAGTATTGCTTAAGTAAAAAAGGCGCCTTTAAGGACTATCCATTCGGGCCTAAGCCTTTAGTGATGAAAGTAGCGGGCAAAATGTTCGCACTGCTGTCGGATGGCGATATTTCATTGAAATGCAATCCGATTATTGCTGAGAATTTACGGGAACAGCATTCTGCAGTAAAGCCAGGCTATCATATGAATAAAAAGCATTGGAATACCGTTCATCTCGATGGATCGGTTCCGGATGAAGATCTGGAGAGCATGATCGATCATTCGTATGAGCTCGTTGTAGCTAGTCTAACCAAGTCTGTCAGGCAGAGCTTGGGAGAATAAAAAGAGGCAGTTGCCATGGCATAAGCGGCACTGCCTCTTTTTATGATTAGAATTTTCTTGCTTGCTGCTCAGCAAAGTCACCAACAACCGGCAGTTTTATGTACTTGCCTTGCAGTGCAAGCACCATCATTGCGATCCATAGAATGAAGCTAAGCGGTGTGAGAATGATGCTAGCCAGCCACCCAATAATCGGGATCATCCCTAATATGAAATTAATGACGAACAGCGCTCCAAATGTAATAATGGACTGCATCGCGTGGAACCGAACAAAGCTGCTCTTCTTCTCAAGAACAAGAAAAATAATGCCTGTAACAAATACACCCAAGTAACAGAGTAAACCAGCTACCTTGGAATCAAGGCCAGTCGAAGATTGATCTGGTGCGTTCATAAGTAAGGGGTCATCCTCTCTAAAATAGTATTCCTGCACTGATTGTATTCGTAATAGATGGGTAATATTCCTGCTATAAAGCACTGATTTTCCACAAATGGAAACAATAATTGTAAAAGGTTTGTAACCACATGGCGAATAATGACGTCTAAAATAGAGAAGTGCGCTTCGTGCGCCAGATGATTAAGTTAGGAGAATTGCATAATCATGAAAATGAATAAAAGGAAATGGATGTATACGATAGCCGCTCTTATTGTTGTGTTAGGCACAGCCGCTTTTTTTAACCGTGGGGCACTCGCTATGCTCGGATTCGATTGGTTCCTCTCGAACACAGTAGAAGATAAGCTTGGACAGACCTATAAGCCTATCGAAGGGCGAGAGCCAGTACCTGTCTCTACTCTGAAGGATGAGGAGAAGAAGCCGTTCTCGATGCTGCTGCTAGGCGTAGATCAACGTGATGCCGAGCAAGGCCGTTCCGATACGATGATTTATACGGTGGTCCGGCCTAAGGATGGCGCCATTCTAATGGTATCCATTCCCCGTGATACGCATGTAGAGATCGTGGGTAAAGGGAAAGAGGACAAAATTACGCATGCTTATGCCTTTGGCGGTGCGAAGATGGCGATTGAGACCGTTGAGAAGCTATTCGATGCCCCAATTAGGAACTATGCAGCGATTAATTTTCAGGGATTCCGAAAAGTAATTGACGAAATGGGAGGGATTTCGCTTCCCATTGAAGAAGACTTAGTGAATGACGATCCTGATCATGAGCATTTTGTGGTGAAGGCTGGTCAAGATTTATATAACGGCACGGATGCTCTCAACTATGTGCGGTTCCGGGAAGATGCCGGCGGCGACATGAGTCGGACGCAAAGACATCAGTCGTTCGTCAATGCGATGCTGGACAAGGCATCAGGTATCAATCAATGGGCCAAAATTCCGAATCTTATTGATATAATGGGCGACAATTTCAGTACAGATATGCAGCCTGAGCTGATCATCAATCTCGCGCAGACGATGCTGAAGTCTGATAACCGTATGGTGTATAGCCACACCCTCAAGGGAGACGGGCATCGACTGAAAAAGGGCGGACCATGGTACTATTTTGCAGACGAAGAGGATTTGTCCGAGGTACAAACGATGATTAAAAGCTGGCTGAACCCAGATGTTTCAACACAATCGCTCATTCTTCCGGAAGAATATGCATCCAAGACGGAGAAGTCAGTTCAGTCACTGTCTTCAGTAGAGTAAGGAAGAGAAATGATAGAGAAGAGGGAATAGCATGAATATTGCTTTTTTCCTGCTGCCCAAGCAGGAAGTTGTCACGGTGACGCAAGATGCGACTCTTAGGCAAACGATTGAGAGAATGGAGCATCACCGCTATACAGCCGTTCCTATTATTGATGCAGAAGGCGGCTATGCCGGTACAGTAACGGAAGGCGATTTGTTATGGTTCATGAAGAACAGGCCGGACCTGACGTTCGAGATGTCTAACAGGGTGAAGCTCTCTGAGGTTCCCCGTCGCCTTAATCATCGGTCGGTACAGATTGATGCCAATATGACGGATTTGATCTCGCTGGCTAAGGTGCAGAACTTTGTTCCTGTCGTAGATGATATGGGAAGGTTCATTGGAATTGTGCGCAGAAGTGAGATCATTGATTATTGCCAGACGATTATGCAGGGCGCTGCTACTGTAGAGACTGTATAAAAAGTTCTCCTGATGTAAGACCAAGAGGCTATATTTTCCAATATAGATGGGGAAAATATAGCCATACAGTCGAACTTCAGGAGGGCTTATTCTATGGAAAATAACAAACGACAAAAAGACGGAAACCGCAAATTGGTCCGTCTTTTTGGTTTATTAGCGATCATTGTCATCGTTGCTTACCCAGGCTGGTACAGACAGGGCAGCGATAAATCAGCTGCTGTGGAAGCGAATGCAGTTATGCAGTGGACGGAAGCCGAGCTGACGAATGTCTACGATACAGTTATTGCAGGAGGAAGGGTTATGGATCCTGCGACAAGGCTGGACGGAGAAGGCTGGAATGTGGGCATTAAGGGCGGGGAAATTGCTATTGTGACGAACAAGCCGCTGAAAGGCAAGCACGTTGTGGATGCGAAGGGGATGGTTGTTGCCCCCGGATTCATAGATAACCTGTCTTATGATCCTAATCCACTGGGCGTATGGCAAAAGATCGCAGACGGTGTAACCTCGAATATCGCCATGCACGGAGGGACATCAACTCCTGCCAAGTGGTATAGCTATTATGAAAGGAATGAGACACCGCTTCACTTCGGCGCTTCTTTCTTTTATACGCAGGCCCGCAATCAATTCCGGCTTGGTCGTTATGACGGTGCACAGCCCGATCAAATTGCTATGCTTGTCCAGCAAGCCGAACAAGCTTTGAATGACGGAGCGCTTGGTATATCCTTCAGCCTGGAATATGTGCCCGGCATTACTTCCGACGAGATCATTCCTCTAATGGAACTCGCGAATACGTATAATGTACCGGTCTACTTCCATGCCCGGTACTCAGATATGGAGCCGCCGGGAACGAATATTGATGCGGTGAATGAATTAATTGGCTATGCTCAAAAAACAGGGGCAGCCGTACATATTGATCACATTAATAGTACCGGTGGAACCTTTTCGATGAAGGAATCGCTAGGCTTAATTCATGCAGCACGGGAAAAAGGGCTAGATCTGACCGCATGTGTGTATCCCTATGATTATTGGGGTACTTATTTGAACTCAGCAAGATTCGATGAGGGCTGGCAATCCAGATTCCGGATTTCCTTCGATGACCTTCAAATTGCCGGTACAATGGAGCGGCTAACAAAGGAGACCTTCGGGCGCTATCGGTCAGAGGGCAAGCTTGCAGTTGCTTACGCAATTCCTGAGCAGGATGTTGTAGAAGCGTTGAAAGCACCGTATGTTATGATTGGCAGTGATGCCATTCTGGAGCCGGGCCTTAATAATCATCCTCGTGCATCAGGCACCTTCTCACGGACAGTTGGGTTGTATGTACGTGAGAAGAAGGCTATGTCGTTAATGGATGCGATAGCTAAGATGAGCCTAATGCCTGCTCAAAGGCTGGAGAAGCAGGCTCCACTGCTGCGGAAGAAAGGCAGGCTGTCGAAGGGGATGGACGCCGACATCGTCGTTTTTGACTACAATAAAATCGTGGATCGTTCTACCGTAGAGAAGCCTGATCAATTATCTATGGGAATCAGGCATGTATTTATTGGTGGGCAAGCGGTGCTTGATAATGGGAAGCTTAACAAGCAAGTGCGTGTAGGCGAGCCCATTCGCAGCAGATTCGTTCGCGTTACAGAGAAGCCAGGCCAACTGCTATGGAATGGACAGAAGCATCCAGTCGTAGCTTATGAGAATGCTCATTACATAGACGTACATTCGTTGGAGCAGCATGGCTATCAATTAAGCTGGGATGCGATTCATCGCGTGTATACGGCGAATAAGGGGAATGTTAAGAATAAGGAATTACCCGTGTCCGCGGTAGCCGCGCTCCCTCTGCAAGGAGAGCTAATGCTGGAACGTGGATATCGGTTAGAGGTAGATCAGACCTCGACTTCTTTATTGTCTATCGGCAAACAGTCCTATTTGCCATTATCATTGCTCAAGCAGCTCGGCCTTGCTCTGGAGAATGATGGGGATGTGTGGACAGTAAGCTAGTAAGGAGAAGAGGCAGCGGTTTGGAATTTGTTGGATTTTCAGACGCTGCCTCTTGCTTATACGATGTATGCGAATATGAATGCTATGGGCTGCATTTGTGCTATAATGGTTTGTGATTGTATTGGTTAACGATTATTTAGGCAAGAGGTGAATGGTTTGAAGCCTGGTGTGAAGTCGGTTCTATGGAGCGGGGCAGTATTGCTCCTTATGTTGTGTATAGCAGTGCCATTCCTCAATGTAGCGGCCATGCTGCTGTTGATGGTTCCTTATGTTGTACTGTACACAACGTTATCAGCAAGGTCTTTCCTGGTGCATTTGATCCCTGTATGGATTATTGCTGCCATTGTAAATGGTCCAGCTGTACTTATTATCGGATTATTTTTCCTTGTTCCGGCTGTTGTAATGGGGCAATTATATCGAAAGCGGGTTCCAGCCTCCAAAGTACTTACTCGAACCATGCTGGCCTTACTCGCGCTGGTCTTGTTGGAGATGTTAATATTCGAAATGGTATTGGATCTTTCCCTCACAGATCAAATGAGCGAGACGGTTCGTACAATGTTCGCTAACTTCGAGAAGCAGGGACTGCTACTTCCGGAATGGAATGATAACAATACAGAATTCTGGATTAAGTCGATGATTAATTCGATTCCAGTTGCTGTTATTATTTTCGCTTTTTTGTATACAGTAGTTACACAGTATTTGAGCAGGAAGATATTGAAAAAGGACGGAATTGATCTGCCAGGCATGCCCTTGGCGAGAGAATGGATGCTTCCGCGTGTGATGGTCATCTATTATTTGATCGTCTACATATTCGGAATGTTCATCAAGGCAGACAGCACTTCGTTCTTCTCCGTTGCCATTATTAATTTGCTGCCGCTGCTGCGCTTCGCTTTTGCGGTACAGGCTATCGGATTCTTCTTCTTTATTGCGCATGAGCGTGGATGGAATAAAGCCGTTCCGGTTATTATTGCGATTCCGGTATTATTATTCCCACCGTTAAGCTTGATCGGTGTACTCGATGCTGCTTTTCCAATTCGCAAGTCATTTAAGAAGTCATAAGAGCAGGAGCGATAGTAAATGCCGAAGTTTCTTGTCACGCGATGGCACGGAATGCATCAGGTATGGGCGTTTGCATTAATGGTCTTTATGTCAGTAGCGCTAGCTTGGTATCAGTGGATTCTGGGCCTTATTGCACTGCTGTTCACCATTGGGCTAGCCGTATATACTGTGCTTGCTGAGCGGGCATTCCGTAAAGATTTGAAGAACTATCTAGGGACATTGTCTTACCGGGTTAAAAAAGCAGGCAACGACGTTATCAGCGAGCTTCCATTCGGAATCATCCTTTATAATGAAGACAAGTCGGTAGAGTGGCATAATCCCTTTATCTCGCAAATTACGGATAAGGAATCCGTTGTAGGCCTGCCGTTGATCGAGATTTTCCCTACGCTGCAGCAAGTGAAGGATCGCGAGGGTACGGTCGAGGCGACATTAGGCAACCAAGTGTATCAGCTTATATTCAAGCAGAAGGATCGGATTCTCTATGTGAAGAATATTACAGAGCTCTGGACATTGGGCAAACGATACGATGAAGAGAAGCTTGCTCTAGGCGTTGTGATGATTGATAGCCTGGAGGAAGTGACGCAGGGGATGGACGACCATCAGCGAAGCTCCCTGCAATCCAAGGTTACCTCCGAAATTACGGAATGGGCACAGCGCTATCAACTTTATCTGAAGCGCCTGACCTCGGATCGCTTCCTGCTTATTACCGACCAGAAGACACTTCGCCAACTGGAGCAATCCCGATTCGTCGTGCTGGATGAGGTTCGCGAGATGACGGCGGATTTGAAAATTCCGATAACGCTGAGTTTAGGTTTTGCAGCAGGGGCCGAGAGCATCGTAGAGCTGGGGCAATGGGCTCAATCGAGTCTGGATATTGCCCTTGGACGCGGGGGAGATCAGGCGGCTGTTAAGGTGGGCTCCCGGCAGTCTTTCTATGGAGGCAAGTCCAATGCGGTGGAGAAGCGTACACGCGTAAGAGCACGTGTCGTAGCTCATGCGCTTAGAGATTTAATACGTGAGAGCAGCAATGTGATTATAATGGGGCATAAGATGCCCGATATGGATGCTGTCGGAGCGGCCATCGGGGTGTGGAAGGCAGCTCAGCTATTCGGCAAAGAAGCCTACATTGCGATTGAAGGCGTTAATCCGGCGATTGAGAAGATGATGGAGCTGCTGAAAGAGGATGAGCGCTTCACCAAAAGGTTCATTACACCCGAGCAGGCAAGCGGATTAATGGATAGCCATACGCTCACTGTTGTTGTCGATACGCATAAGGCTTCGATGGTGAAGGAGCCTCGTCTGCTCAACCAGACGAATAGAATTGTCGTTATTGATCACCATCGCCGAGGCGAAGAGTTCATTTCCAACGCTATTCTGGTCTATATGGAGCCATATGCTTCATCGACCTGTGAGCTGGTTACCGAGCTGCTGCAATACATTCATGATCGCGTGGTGTTGGATGTACGTGAGGCAACCGCGTTATTAGCGGGAATTACGGTGGATACGAAGAGCTTCTCCTTACGGACGGGAGCACGGACCTTTGAGGCTGCTTCCTTCCTGCGACGCAATGGGGCGGACTCGATGATGATTCAGCGAATGCTGAAGGAGGACCTTGCGGAGTATGTAAGGAAGGCCGAAATCATTAAGCATGCTGAGGTTCATCACGAGCATATCGCGATTGCTGTAACGGAGCCTGGCCGCAAAGTAGCTCAGCTGCTCATTGCTCAATCGGCAGATACCCTGCTCAATATGACGGATATTCTAGCCTCATTCGTCATTGGCGAGAGGCAGGATGGCTTGATCGGCATAAGCGCCCGTTCATTAGGGGATATGAACGTGCAGGTAGTTATGGAAAGAATGGGCGGCGGAGGCCATTTGACCAATGCGGCAGCCCAGCTCGAAGGAACGGTTTTGGAAGTTGCTGCTAAGCTCAAAAAAGTATTAAAAGAAATCGAATTGGAAGAGGGGTTATTTGAATGAAAGTGATCTTCTTGAAGGATGTTAAAGGACAAGGCAAGAAAGGCGATGTAAAGGACCTTTCCGAAGGATATGTACGTAATTTTCTGCTTCCGCAAGGACTTGCGAAGCTGGCTTCTGATGGTAATCTGAAGACGCTGGAAGTTCAGAATGCTTCTGAGCTCAAACGCAAGGAGCAAGAGAAGGCTGATGCTCAGGCGCTGGGCAAGCGACTGGAAGAAATGACGATCGTCGTGAAGACGAAAGCAGGAGAAGGCGGCCGCCTGTTCGGTGCAGTTACAACTAAGCAGATCGCAGAGGCACTTGCTGCGCAGGGTATCAAGATTGATAAGCGCAAAATTGAGCTGGAAGAGCCAATTCGCGCACTGGGCGTTACGCAGGTACCGGTGAAGCTGCATCCGGCAGTGAAAGCGAAGCTGAATGTACAGACAGCGGAAGAATAGAAGAATAAGTGTGGTCCCGATAGCGATGCTTAGCCATCGCTATTGTTGTATGTGGACATAGGCTTAATCTCTGTTAAGAGGCGCCCCGGCAAGTAGTGACGTAAGTTACCATTGGCTTTCTGGGCCAAGAAGCTGATACACTGTTCGTTGTTGCTCTTCTTAATAGAGTGCATGATTGTTGGATACCTAATCGTATGTGTGATAGTTAAAATATAGAGTGTGTGATCACTCATTCCCTGGGAGGGAGCCCATGAGTACAGAGCTGATGTTTGACCGTGTTCCGCCGCAAAATATGGAGGCGGAGCAGGCCGTTATTGGTGCCATTCTGCTGCAAGCCGAAGCCCTCATTACTGCGATGGAGCGGGTACGCAGCGAAGACTTCTACAGCGTTCCCCATCAGCGTATATATGAAGCAATGGTTGAATTGGCTGAGAACAGCCAGCCAGTCGATCTCGTCACGCTGACCTCTCAATTGCAGGATCAGCAGCTGCTTGAAGAAATCGGCGGCGTATCGTATTTGGCAAAGCTGGCCAATGCGGTGCCCACTGCTGCGAACGTTGATTATTACGCGCAAATCGTGGAAGAGAAGTCGATGCTTCGCCGCTTGATTCGAACAGCGACGAATATCGTATCGGATGGCTATGCGAATACGGATGAGGTTAGCGTACTGCTTAGCGATGCCGAGCGGCGCATTCTAGAAATATCGAATCGCCGCTCCAGCAGCGGGTTTATCTCGATTCGTGATGTGCTGATGGAAGTGTTCGAGAAGGTCGAGCACTTGTACATGAATAAAGGGGTCGGCACAACCGGAATTCCCTCGGGCTTCACCGACCTCGATAAGATGACAGCCGGCTTCCAGCGAAGCGACCTTATTATTGTAGCGGCTCGTCCTTCTGTAGGTAAGACGGCATTTGCTCTGAACATTGCGCAAAATGTAGGTGTGAGAGCGCGCGAGACCGTTGCCATATTCAGTCTGGAGATGTCGGCTGCACAGCTTGTTCAGCGGATGATCTGTGCGGAAGCGAATGTCGATGCGACTCGGATGCGGACCGGCTATCTCGAAGGAGATGACTGGGAGAAGCTGACTATGGCAATTGGTGCTTTATCTGAGGCCCATATCTTCATTGACGATACGCCGGGGATTACGGTTGCAGACATTCGTGCCAAATGCCGTCGCTTGAAAAAGGAGAAGGGTCTTGGCATGATTCTGATCGACTACTTGCAACTGATTCAAGGCCGCGGCAAAGCGGGAGAGAATCGTCAGCAGGAGGTCTCCGAAATTTCACGTACGCTCAAGCAAATTGCCCGTGAATTGGAAGTGCCAGTTATTGCGCTGTCGCAGCTAAGCCGGGGAGTGGAGCAGCGGCAGGATAAGCGCCCGATGATGTCCGACCTTAGGGAATCGGGATCTATCGAGCAAGATGCTGATATCGTATCGTTCTTATACCGTGATGATTATTATGATAAAGAATCCGAGAAGAAGAATATTATCGAGATCATTATTGCTAAGCAGCGTAATGGTCCGGTAGGAACCGTGGAATTGGTCTTCCTGAAAAACTTCAATAAATTCGTAAGCCTTGACCGTTCCCATGAAGATCCTTCACAAGCATCCTAAACATACGGATATATCCGAACAATTGCATGGGCGACTGTGCAATTGTTCGTTTTTTGTTTGACTTCTCTATTCCTGACTGCTACACTATTATTGCTGTCTTCTGCTAATATTGCGATGAGTTGCGTATAGAAGAATAACGAATCGGGTATTGAATAAAGATAGTAAATTTCGGCGCACTTAAACGCCGGACGGGGGTATGTTTATGTCTACGGTAGTTGTTGTCGGTACACAATGGGGAGACGAAGGGAAAGGCAAAATCACCGACTATTTGGCGGATGGTGCTGACGTCGTTGCCCGTTATCAAGGTGGTAACAATGCCGGACACACCATTCTCATTGATAATAAAAAGTATAAATTAACGATGATTCCATCGGGAATTTTTAATCACAATAAAATTTGCGTTATTGGTAACGGAATGGTTATTAATCCGGAAGCATTAATTGATGAAATTAACTATATTCATGAGAATGGCTTCTCCTCCGACAATCTCAAAATCAGCGATCGCGCGCATGTTATTATGCCGTATCACTTGGTATTGGATGGTCTGGAGGAAGAGCGCAAGGGTGACAATAAGATTGGTACGACTCGCAAAGGGATTGGCCCGTGCTATATGGACAAAGCTGCGCGTAATGGTATCCGTATCGCTGATCTGATGGATGCAGAGGAATTTGAATCCAAGGTTCGCAATCTTGTGAAGGATAAGAACCAAGTCATTCAGCAGGTGTACGGCGGAGAGCCGCTTGATGCTGATTCGATTATCACGCAATACTTAGAGTTCGCAGAAGTGCTTCGCCCTTATGTAACGGATACATCCGTTGTCTTGAATGATGCAATTGATGCGAATAAAAAAGTACTGTTCGAAGGCGCTCAAGGCGTTATGCTTGATATTGACCAAGGTACTTATCCGTTCGTTACTTCTTCCAATCCATCTGCGGGTGGCGTATGTATCGGTTCGGGTGTAGGCCCATCCAAGATTCAGCAAGTTATCGGCGTAGCCAAAGCTTATACGACTCGTGTAGGCGATGGTCCGTTCCCAACGGAGCAAATCAATGAAATCGGCGATATGATCCGTGATAAAGGCCATGAATACGGCACAGTAACTGGCCGTCCGCGTCGTGTCGGTTGGTTCGATAGCGTTGTTGTTCGCCATGCTCGCCGTGTTAGCGGCATTACAGGCTTGTCGCTTAACTCCCTTGATGTTATGACGGGTCTTGAGACAGTGAAGATCTGCACGGGCTACAACTATCGCGGTGAAGTAATCGAGCACTACCCAGCTAGCTTGAAGATGCTTGCAGAATGCGAAGCGGTATATGAAGAGCTGCCAGGCTGGTCCGAGGATATTACGGGCGTGAAGACGCTTGATGAGCTGCCAGAGAATACACGCAACTACTTGAACCGTGTATCTGAGCTGACAGGAATTCCGATTGCGATCTTCTCCGTAGGCCGTAATCGTGAGCAGACGAACCCAGTTCGCTCTATCTACGAATAGAAAGCAAAGAGGCTGTCCCAGAAGGGACGGCCTCTTTTTTCGCCCCTTATAGAGACGCTAAGCTATTTGATTACATCATATAAATAGCGGAGAGTATTTTTGTTCTAGGAAGGAACAGGATTCGCTAATTGGTGAATCTCATTACGCTGTTACACGCTATATTTCGGCAGAAAAACGAGACAGTGAAGCTGGGTTCATTAGTCGGAAACCAAGCTTCTCGACTAGGGACCTTAGTGACGCTAACCCGTAATTAAGCTCGTTGAGTAATCCTTTTAGCGAAAATAACCTCATTACATAGTGAAAATGCTTCACTAGACGCTAAACGAGCAGGTAGCTAGCTTTACTTCCGGACCTTTTCAATTTGAGGCTATTTAAACGCTTTTTGGAAAGAACGCTTTTTTATATAGAAAAGCTAAAAGGCTTACGTTCCTTCGAGGACCGCGTGAGCCTTTTAGCTTTTTTTCGGAGAGCCTGCATGGACTTGCTTTGGTTTCTGCCCTCTCAGCCAGGCAACGAGGAACAAGAGGAGAGGAACGAGGAAATGTCCAATCATGTAATGGAAGACGAGTACGGTTCGGGTTGTATAGCTGAATTGAATGGCATTAGGATAAGACCAGAACGAAAAAACGATGATCAAGATGCCGATGGGCAGCACTAGCGGTCTATAATCCGTTACTTTGAACCATTGGGCAAATCCGATAACACTAATGTAGTAGGTGACAATGGCACGTATAAATACGTCAAGCACCCACAGCAGCATGATTAAGGAATCGAGATGCTCGAAAAAGTCGAATACCACAATGTACCGCGTTAGCGTCAATATAGGATAAGCGTATAACTCTGTCGCCTGACCAAGTACGGTAATAATAAGCAAGAAGGTTCCAGTGAAGGTTGAGACAATTAATAATACCGACAGGCAGCTGCTCCGGCCAACCTTGTGCCTATCACTTACGAAGGGTAGAAAAAAAGACATGTACACATACATGGGGAACCAAAACTGCATATAGGCCGCGCCGCGAATAACAGGCACAATTCCATTATGCAGGACAGGCAGCAGACGATCCGTTTCAACGGAAGTTATGATAGGGAAGAATAGCAGCACAACAATTCCTACAATAAAGGGGCCGAGCAGAACAGCGCCTCTTCCGATGACCTCTACTCCACCGCGGACAGCAAAAGCACTGATTGCAAGCAATGTTATAACTAGAACAACAGGAGGGGTCTCCGGATAAAAGCGCAGCGTCATCAATTCACTGAATTGACGGGTATTATAGGCATTGACTAATAAAGAGACAACGAGAAACAGAAGACTGATGACCTTCCCTAATACACGCCCAAGTATAGCTTCACTATATTCGACAAGGGATTGTCCAGGGTAGATATTATGCAGCCGGATGATCATGCCGATTACAGCAAAGCCAGTGACGCTGCCTATAATCGGAGAAAGCCAGACGTCTTGATGTGCTTGAGAATAAGCATAGGTCACCGATGTCAATACGCCAGTTGCCAGCAGCATTAAGTACATCATCGTTGCCAACTGGGCAGATGTGATTTTACCTTGTTCAAGCATCGAGAGAAACCTCCTGAATACGGATATGGGCATTAACCGGCAGGTTTGATGGGAGAGCGTTTGAAAAAGAGTTTTCGGAGCAGCATCGCTAAGAACAAGATTACAATCGGCACTGTAAAGCTTAGAAAGAAGTAGATAACCGCATCGTTGGTACCCGCATAAAAATGAATGATAGTAGGCTCTGACCAGTATCCTAATACGGCAATAAGCAGGCCTATAGGCCATATTAAAGGCTTGTAGCTGGAGGTGCCTACCCATTGGGCAAATCCAATAGCAGCAGCGTAATATAGCATGATGGAACGGACAAAGACATCGAGTACCCAGAACACCATAATGATGGAATCGAAGCGAGAGAAGAAGCTGAACAATACTGCATAACGGGTGAGCGTCATAAAAGGAAAGTTAAATACGGAGACGGATTGTCCGAGCGTGAGCAATACAATAAGCATGGTTCCGGTATAGGTAACGAGAGTCCAACAGACAGATAGGAAGGCCCATTTCTGTGCCTTTTTAATATCAGATATGTATGGAAGAAAGAAGGTGGTATAGGCATACATAGAGAACCAAATTTGCAGGAAGGCCGCTCCTTTCATAACAGGCAGAATACCGTCTTCCAGAAAAGGCAGTATTCGATCAGGATGTATGTGAACAGTAAGCGGAAGAGTCAGGATGATCGTAATCGTTATAATAGGCGGTGTAAGCAGCTGGGCACATCGTCCAATTATCTCAACGCCGAATTTTATTGTAAAAGCGCTTAAAGCAATTAATGAAGCGGTCATTACAATGGATGGAGTTTGATTGAAAAACTGGAATACCATAAAGTCAGCGAATTGCCGCGTTTGCTGACTGCTTTGATATAGGATTGTGAGAAGGAAAATCAGACTGACCATTTTCCCAAAAAACTTGCCCAGCAGATCTTCGCTATATTCAATAAGCGACTTTCCAGGGAATTGTCGGTGGAGGTAGCACAGCATCGCAATTATTCCAAAGCTAGTGACTGATCCAAAGATCGGTGTCAGCCACATGTCGCTGCGAGCGAGCAAGTGCAACTGGCTTGGAGCGATGAGCATCCCTGTAGCCAATACAGACAAATAGATCAAGCAAGCAAGCTGAGCTGATGTAATTTTTCCATATTCGAGCATACGGATGACACCTCTCTTGAAATAAAGTAGGATTTAGCTTTTAAACAGGACTTTGCCTAGCGGGCCGAATAGGTAATGGAGCAGCTCAGATGGACCCGGCAAGTCAGGATTAATGACTACCATTAGGGACAGACATACTCCGGGAATATACAGACAGCTATAGGCGACCTTGAGTCGTGTGTTGGTTAGGTGCTTCCAATCTTTGAACAGTATAAGGCCCGCTACGATCAGCAAACCGATGCAGGACCACAATGAGCCATTCATTAGTCTTATACAGCTCCTTTAGATGCAAGGTAGAGGCTTGAAATGGTTGTTATTGTTCCTTTGCCTTTTTCAACACCGTGTTTTCTCCAATAAGTCCTGTGCGCAGGACGGTAAGCTTGACATCATATTGCACTTCAACCTTTGGGAATTGGGTATCCCAGTTTGCCTTTTGCTGCTTCCACTCTTTCGGGTAATGGCGATGGAATTGATCGGCGAAGCCAAGAACATCGGTCTTGGTCTGCTGTGCAGTTGCTACCGCGCTTTTGAGCCGTGTTATTAGAACCTCCTCAAATTCCTTGCCGAGCTTTTTGACAGTTTGCGGCTTCGTCAGATCAAGAGGGGCTGTACTCTCTGTTAAGTTCCCTGCAGCTTCGATCTCTATTCTGATAATCCACTTGCCATCGACAATGAGGGGCTTCAGTTTACAGCGGCTATCGATGAAGGTGAGAGAAGTCAAGCCTCCTTCATCTTTTGAGGTTAGGCTTAGAGTAGCCGATTTAATCTCGTCCCGAATCCATAACAGCCCGCGTGTTTTTTTGTCATCATAGAAGCCGTTCATCTTCAAGTTTTTGAAGGATGCTGAGCCATTGATATAGGGGCTCTTCTTGTTCCCGCTCTTCTTCATTTTAATAGTAGGAAGAATGGCTGTATGAGCCTCGTCTGCCAATTGAACGATGACATCAAGCAGGGAAATATTGAGCCCTGTCTCGATAATAGACATTTCCCGAAGGACCTCCGAGCTATTGCGCTCAATATTGGGCTGCCATTTCAATACTTCGTCGGCAGTGCCTTTACTAATATAGATATTGGCGCTTTCCCGAGGGTGAGGATGTCTCATTAAGAAATCCATCGGATCTTCAATACTGTGCTTAGCCAGCTTTTCCCCGAATACGAAGACATCAGCCTGCCCCCAAAAAAAAGTCCGGGATAGAAACCTTTGCAGCTTACTTGCAGCATCGGCTGTATTCTGTCCAACAGCGCTTTCTACAAGCGACTGTTGTGGACCTCCACTTGGTCCCCCGCCCATTGTAGGGCTATCGGACGAACTAGCTGGCACGTACAGCTGCACGGTTAGTTTGATCTTGTTATCCTCTGCAAGATCAAACCCTGCCCCTGTAACAATAGCAAGGTCATTGACCTCCAGCCTGTCCCAGCATCCTGTCAGGAGAGGAAGGCAAAGGGTGCACACGATGACAAGTGACGTTAAGCGTAAGAGAGTAGAGTGCTTGATGGGTATCAATCCTTTTTTAATCTGGAATTGACAGGACGGGAACGGATTCTGTTCCATAGCTGCCCGGTCCAATGCGGTCTTGTATTCATGGCCCATCTGGGTGCTCTAACGAGCGTATCTTGGAACTCCCCGGTCTGCATCGGCGCCAGCGGTGAAAGATAAGGTACGCCGAAGGAGCGCAGTGCCAGCAAGTGGATAAGGAAGTACAGAGCGGCTAGAACTATGCCATATAGCCCTAGAACGCCAGCGCAGATCATAATCGGGAATCGAATGAGCCGCAATGTCATCCCCAGCGAGAAATTCGGTATTAGAAAAGAGGCTACGCCTGTGAATGCAACCACCATAATCATAGGTGAGGATACAATGCCCGCCGAGATAGCTGCTTGGCCAATGACGAGTGCTCCAACGATGCTGACGGCAGAGCCAACCTGCTTGGGCAGCCTTACTCCAGCCTCTCGCAGCGCTTCAAAGGTTACTTCCATTAAGAGTGCTTCGACAAGGGCGGGAAACGGGATCTGCTCTCGCGATTTGGATATGGTCAGCAGAAGTGTAGAAGGAATCATTTCTTGATGAAACGATAGAACAGCCACATAGAGCGACGGCATGAATACAGCCATGAAACCAAGTATGAATCGCAGCCAACGAATGCCGGTAGATACAATGGATCGTTGATAATAGTCCTCTGGCGATTGCATCATAGTGAATAGAGTTGCAGGGGCGATCAGAGACATCGGTGTACCGTTGATGAGTAAGGCGATTCTTCCTTCAAGCAGGCTGTTTGCGACAACGTCGGGCCGTTCGGTTGCCTGCAATTGGGGAAATGGGGAATAAGGATCGTCTTCAATCCATTCTTCGATAAAATTACTGTCCATTATGCTATCCGCATCAATGCGAGCGAGTCGCTGTTCCATCTCTGCCACTAGACCCGGGTCGGTAATGCCTTCAATATAAGCGATCGCACAAGCTGTCTTGGTATAGCGGCCCAGTGTTATGGACTTCAGCTTGAAGGCGGGTGTCTGCAGTTTGCGGCGCAGCATGGAGGTATTGATGCGCAGCGTTTCTACGAAGCCTTCACGTGGACCGCGTACGACGGTCTCGGCTTCGGGCTCAGCGATGCCCCGCGTCGTCCATTGCTGCAGGTTGAATATGGCTGCCGATGTCTCTCCATCCACTAGAAGAACGGGATTGCCTGAACCGACCTGATCGACCACCTGTTGAATATTCGCAGCAGATTGGGTTCCCGCTATTGAGACCCGCTGCAAGATGGCATCCCAGCCGCTGCTGGAGGCGGGCGAGGGAATATGCTGCAAGGGAGCTAGAATATTTCTATCTATTTCTTGCAAGTCAGAGAGGCCGTCCACATATAGAATGGCTGCTTCGGCACCTTCGAGAATCGTAAATTTGTGAAAAATAAGGTCTGAGCCATTCTGGTATAGCTCTTGCAGCGTTGCAAGATCACGGGTTAAGTGGCCAGTGATAGGGCTGCTGAGCAGGCTGCGCTGCTTCGTAAGAATGGCTTCAAGTGAAGTCTCTTGCTTAGAGGATTGTGGTGTGGATTGCTCGTTAGCCATGGTAACCCTCCGCGGAATATTTTCTTATAGATTGCGCAGCATTCATCCAAAACATACAAACAATTCCAAACCTATATCCTATAGCGAATGCCGTCTCTCATTGTTGACCATAATGGTAGATAACAGGGTGAAAGGGATGATGGCAATGTGGAAAATGACCGGATGGTTGGCGAAAACGGTGGCGGCCGGGCTTATAATAAGCTTTCTCTCCATATGGACGACGGGATATATTGTGAACAGCTACGTACAGACGCTGCTTAAGCAGTACAATCTGCCGCTGGAGGTACAACCGATGGCACTCTCAGGCATGTGGGGGAAGCTATGGGGGACAGATCCTGTACAATCGACCGCGAGTACCGCACCTCAAGAGGATACAGAAGAGCCTGTCGCCGTCGACGCCTTCAGTGATGAAACGCAGGCTCCACTGACGGATATTGGAATAGGGAGCGGGACGAAAGCGAATGGAGAAAAGATAGAGGAACCAGAAGAATCTGTGGAGCCAGTGGAAGAGGCGACTGGGGAGGCTCCGGCTATAGAGGGAACGGAGACGGCCATCACGACGGATGATTTGTCTGAGCTGAAGAGTCAAATGAGCGAGGCGGATAAGGAGCAATTGTTCGGGATGCTGATGGGCAAGCTGCCACAAGAAGCATGGCAGACGATCTCTGGTTATATGGAGAATGGGCTCACTGATGAGGAGCTGACGCTTGTGGAACAGCTCATGGCACAGCATCTGGATAAGGAACAGTACGAACAAATGCTGGGAATTCTGAAGAAATATTAATGATTGGTTCTATTGGGAAAGGTTGCCCCTCATATTAAGCATATGTTAAAGTATTAGGCGAGTGATCCGACGGGACAATTCGCCTTTTTATATGTCTAAAGTCGGAATTAATAGCAGTTTTACCGCGAAAAGGAGACGATAATGACCGTTTTCAGGCTAAAGGATCGGATCCGAAAGGCATTGGACCATACTGTACAGTACTTTCGGCCTATCCGTCCGCAAGACTCGAATGGCAAGACACAGCAACAACCCGCAGGTATGAAGGGCAAAGCTCCTCTATGGCGCAAGAAACCAATCATGCTTACGGCATCAGCGCTGGTACTCCTAGCAACAGCAAGTATTGGCGGAGTCCAATATGTGAAAGCAAACACAGTCGATTACTATAATGTATATAAAGATGGGGAAGCTGTCGGTACGATCAGCGATCCTCAAGAAGTAGAACAATTCTTACAGCTTCAATCCGAGAAAGCACAGCAGGCCAATCCCGATATTAACATGGTGCTCGATACGGGCGACATTACATATGAGAATGATCGTGCCTATAAGGCTGTTCCAGAAACGGAAGCGACATTGAGCAAGCTTGGCGGAATGCTGAAGACTCATGCGCTTGGCGTGGAAGTACGTGTAGATGGCAAGGTGGTTGGTGTTGTTAAGGATCAGGCTGCTGCGGATGCGATTCTAGCCCGCGTGCAGAGCAAATATGCTCCTCAGCTTGCTTCCAAGAAGCAGACGAGAGAGGTTACTGCCCTGTCCTATAATCCGAATGACAAACCGGCCGAAGCAAGTGATGCTCCTGCCAAGGATGGACGTCAGCTAACAGACGTTGCGTTTGTTGAAGATGTGAAGCTAGACAGTGTTAATACAGATCCCGATCAGATTATGGATGCAGACGAGCTGTACACCAAGCTTCTTAATGGTGGCGTAAAAGCGACGAAATACACCGTTCAGAAGGGCGATTGCGTAGGCTGTATTGCTGATAAGTTCAATATTGATGTAGAGGTTATCTATGAGAATAACCGCTGGATTGAAGAAGATAAGATTAAGGCTGGCGATGTACTTGACCTGACCGTGCTGAAGCCAGAGCTGACAGTGAAGACAGTAGAAGAGTTAACGGAGACGATCACGATCGATCCGCCTGTTGAGATTCAGAAGAATGACAATATGCGCGTCGGGGAGTCCAAAGTAATCAGTGAAGGCCAAAGCGGCTCCAAGCGCCTGACTTATACAGTTATTAAGAAGAATGGGTATGTAGTAAGTGAAGAGCTGATAAGCAGCGATATCATTAAAGAAGCGATTGCTTCTATTGTTATGAAGGGCACAAAAGTTGTTCTTGGCGAAGGCACAGGAAACTTCGCTTATCCTGTCACAGGCGCAAGCTTGTCCAGCAAGTATGGCAAGCGTTGGGGAAGATCGCATAAAGGCATCGACCTGACAGGCAATAAGAACATTCTTGCAGCAGATAATGGCGTAGTAGAATTTGTTGGGACGAAGAATGGCTATGGCAAGACTATTATTATTAACCACAAAAACGGATATAAAACCGTTTATGGTCATATGAGCTCCCTTATTGCCAAGGAAGGCCAGATTGTCGAGAAGGGTGACAAGATTGGCATTATGGGCAGCACAGGAAGGTCTACGGGCGTTCATCTTCATTTCGAGATTCATAAGAACGGCGTTGTTGAGAATCCATTAAAGTACTTATAATTTCATAATGATAAATTAGAGATAGAAGGATACCGTGCAGCGCTGGCTGATTGCGGTATCCTTTTTCTGTTATTTACCTTCGCATGAAGGAACTTTAATTGGGAGACGATGCAGCGTTATGGTAATATAGAAGGATAAATAGGATGATCGACAGGCGGTGGGACGATGCACGGGAAAATATTAGTGGTCGACGACGAACAGCCAATTGCAGATATATTGAAATTCAATTTGGAAAAAGAAGGGCATCAGGTTATTTGTGCGTTCGATGGCGGGGAAGCCGTAAGGCTCGCATTCGAGGAGAAGCCTGATCTCATTCTTCTTGATCTTATGCTTCCTGTGAAGGATGGCATGGATGTATGTCGAGAGGTACGGACAAAGCTGCAAATGCCGATTATTATGCTGACAGCTAAGGATACTGAGATTGATAAGGTGCTTGGCCTGGAGCTTGGCGCTGATGATTATGTAACGAAGCCGTTCAGTACACGAGAGCTATTGGCGCGAGTGAAGGCACATTTGCGGCGACAGCAGAAGGCCGCGGAAGCAGCTGCTACGAATGGGGCCAATGCTGGAGACTCTAGTTCCTCAGAGCAGGAGAAGCAAGGCTTAAGCTTGTTCAATTTGTTCATTGATACGGATATGTATGTCGTATACAAAGATAATGAGCCGCTTGACCTGACGCATCGGGAATATGAGCTGGTCTATTATATGGCTCGCAACAGCGGGAAGGTAATGACACGAGAGCATTTGCTGCAAGCCGTATGGGGCTTTGAATATTTCGGTGATGTACGTACGGTTGACGTTACTATTAGACGTCTTCGCGAGAAGATCGAGGATGATCCGAGCCGTCCAGAATATATTATGACGCGCCGGGGACTCGGGTACATGATGCGTAATCCGAAGTCGGGAGGGCTGGGTTACTCATGAATGGGCGGAGATTCTTTCGCACTATTCAAGTAAAGCTGGTCATTATCTACTTGCTGCTCATTCTCGTGGCGATGCAGCTTATCGGCGTTTATTTCATTAGTACGGTGAAGGCATCGCTAACAGATAACTTTACAACGAATTTGAAGGAGCAGGCGGATATTTTGTCCAAGCTGTCTGCCCGCAATTTATCGCTGAAGCCAAGCGGTGACAGCGAAGCTAATCCAGACAATACCGAGGATTTGAGCTTGGTTGTACGCAATCTATTCAGCATTAGCGGAACCGAGGTACAAGTTCTGGATGGGAACGGAAGGGTGGTAGCTACCTCTCTCCAAGTACCAGAATCTTATGTAGGCAAGAAGAATACTACGCTTGCGGTCAGCCGTGCACTCGTCGGCATTACCGATAACGAAGAAGAGATTATAGACGAGAACGGCGTACGCAAGAAGATTATTGCACTGCCTGTCACGTATAACGATAATGATAGAGTTGTCGGAGCGGTGTATATGGTAGCTTCGATGGATAGCTTGTATGATACTGTGAACCGCGTCAATCAGATTTTTTTCTCAGGGACGCTTATTGCCCTAGGGTTGACGGGAGTATTGGGCATTCTTCTGGCGCACACCATTACAAGTCCTATTCAAGGGTTGACCAGGCAAGCGGCGGCTGTAGCCGAAGGCAAGTTCGACCTGCAGGTTCCGGTGCTCGGTGATGATGAGATCGGAAGGCTAAGCCAGGCCTTCAATGATATGACGTTTCGCCTGAAGGATGCCTTATCGGTCAATGAGGAAGAGAATGAAAAGCTGGCGTCGATTTTATCGAATATGAGTGATGGGGTCATCGCGGCTGATGAGAATGGCAAGGTGATGGTCTGGAATCGGCGTTCCTTAGAAATGCTTGAGCTCAAGACCTGTGAGGGCAGCTCTTTGTCAGAGGTGCTTGATCTTCCTGAGCAGAAGCTTCAGGAGCTGAAGCAGGGTGTAGAGCAGACGCTTATTATCTCTCGTGATCCTATGGAAGAAGAGATAGAGGAAGCAGAAGGCGTTCTGCGGGTTACCTTTACACCGATTCATCGTCGGGATAAAGGAATTACCGGAACCATTGCGGTACTGCAGGATGTAACGGAGCAAGAGAAGCTGGAGCAATCCCGTCGTCAGTTCGTTGCTAATGTATCGCATGAGCTGCGTACTCCTCTGACGACCATTAAGAGCTATGCCGAGGCATTGAATGATGGGGCCTTGGATGAGAGAGAGCTGTCGGAACGCTTTGTAGGCGTTATTCGCAATGAGACGGAGAGAATGATTCGTCTTGTTACAGACCTGCTTCATCTGTCTAGGCTCGATTCTAATCAGGCTCCGCTGCGGCGCAGACAGACGAATATACATGATATGCTGGATGAGGTAGCAGATCGCTTCTCTTTCCAATTGCGGCAAAAGACGATTCGAGCTTCGGTTCGTGTGGAGCGCGGCTTGAAGTCTGCATGGCTCGATCGCGATCAGATTGATCAAGTGCTGGATAATCTCATATCCAATGCGATTAAGTACACGCTTGATGGCGGCTCTATCGAGCTAAGCGCTCAGAAGCTTGATCCTGCTACAATAGCTATAAGTGTGAAAGATAGCGGAATTGGTATTCCCAAGAAAGATTTATCCCGGATCTTTGATCGCTTCTATCGGGTGGATAAGGCACGTTCACGGAATATGGGAGGGACGGGGCTTGGCCTGTCCATTGCCCGGGAAATCGTCAAGGCGCATGGAGGAACGATAGCTTTGATGTCAGAGTTGAATGAAGGCACTACAGTGACGTTCATGCTTCCGATCTTGCAAGAGGAAGGTGAGCTTGCATGATTGAGAAGGGCAAGACGCTGCTGCTGGTATTATTGGTTGCGCTGAGTCTAGTTCAATCTTATTTTCTGGCTTACAATATGCCTGGTCTTGGAGCTACCGTGAAGACGGGACAGGATTATATTAATGCAGAACCAATTGGCGAAAAGACCGATGTGGAGAGTGTGATCTTTCCAGAGGAGCTGATTCTTCACTTCGGTGATGATAAGCATACTGTGCTATATCCGGACACAACGTTCTATGACATGATTCTGAAGGATCGGATTCAAGGACGCGAATTCAAAGGCTTCCAGAAGAGCGAGATTGATGTGCTTGATTGGGAGGAAATACGGAAGAGTGAGATCGGCGTAGAGCTTCGTTTCCGCAATGGTATCCCTGTGGAGCTGTTGAAAAATCTGCTTCGAATACAGAGCGATGTTCAATTTCTGGAGGAAACGATTAATCGGGTCTGGATATTCAAGACAGAGGATACGGAAGATGTCCGTACCTTCTTCTTCAGTATGGATGGACAGAGAGTCTATGAATCGACGCAAGCGGATCTGACGATACGGGATGTTCAGGATTATGTAGGCTTCGGCGAATTCCAGACGAATTATGAGGCGACCTCAGATGGGATCTATATCCCAAGCAAGCCAATCCAGTCTGTAGAGATGGTATATGGCTATGAGATCTACTCTCCTGATCTGATGCAGCGCAATCTCTTCTTCGACCCAGGTACAACGAAGGCTTTGCAGAATCGGAACGGCTCTCAGATTTATACCGATGGCAAGCGCGGGCTGCAGATTGAACAGGATGGTTCATGGATGATCTATACCGATCCGGCGGCTTCTCAAAGTGCAGAGAATTTACTAGGGGAGAACGTGTATGCTTCCGTGCAGTTCATTAATGAGCATGGGGGCTGGGATGGTGTCCATCGTTTCGTTAATAAGGGACAAGACCGCGATGGGAAAGCAGGAAGAGTGGTTGTGTTCCAACAATATATGAACCACTATCCTGTTATTCCAACGATCGGATTCCAGTATGGAAGCATGAGGCTTACTTTGCAGCAAGGCGTTGTAACCGAGTATAACCGCTCTTTGATTAAGCTCGAAGACAAGGCCAAAGTCAGAGAATTACGATGGCTTCCAGGCGGAGAGGATCTGAAGGTCGCCTTGCAATATTTCGGGCAGCGTTCGGAGATTGTGAGGCTATTCCCGGCCATGCAGGCTAATCCGCTTGAAGGAAACGAGATCAGGTTCGTGCCTGTGTGGGCAGTGCTGCTGCAGGATGGGACGCAAGAATTGCTGCGTACGGCTTACCCGGCAGGATATAAGCCGCCGCAGACTTCTGCGGATGGTACTGGCAAGAAAGAAGCAGCAGGTGGACAGGCTGATCAAGATCAGGCTGTGTCGACTGGCTTATCCGCTTCGGCGGACAAGATCAGCGTGAAGACCGAAGCTCTGCTGTTCAATGATCAGGGACAAGGCTTGAATAAAGGAATTGAACAAGATGCTGCGAAGCTGCGGCAGGAGCGGGGGTGAGTTCCGGTGGATTGGGGCAGGGCAAAGAGTGTGCTCATTATCTCGTTTCTGCTGCTTAATGTATTGCTCGGCTATCAGGTATGGTCGGACATTACGGAGCGGCTCGATGCGAACAAGAATACGGCGGAGCTGCCGCCGGAGACGGAGACTGTCATGAAGCAGAAGCGAATTCAAATGGCAGCAACCTTGCCGCTGGAGACGCCGAAGCTTCGCGATCTGACTTATATGCTCAAGAATGGCAGCTTCGATCTGGACGATCAGAAGGAAGTTCGTCTAGAGAAGCCAGTCGATGGCAAACTGATTTTTATATCTATAAAAAATTTGGAGAAGGCACTCGATGGCCAGATCCCGGATTTCGAGAATTATGTATTCGATCCCAAGACTAGCCGTGAAGGTGTGTTCGTTTTATATCGGGTTCTGGATAATCTTCCTTTATACGAAGTGAAGCTGGAGCTTTATTACAATCAGCTCAATCAGCAAATTATAGGCTACAAGCAGGTTCGTGTAGACATTCTGGGACCAGGGGATACGAAGGAGCAGACGGTGCTTCCAGCATCGAAAGCAGTAGCTCCCTTCATTGAACGGAATTTGCCAAGCGGAGCGGTCATTACAGATATACAATTAGGCTACCATGGTCAGACATTCGATACAGAGACGCAGGTATCTGCCCCTTATTGGCGGGTGCTTCTAGAAGATGGAACCCCTTATTATATTCATGCGATAAGCGGGGAAGTTGCCCAAGCAAAGGAACAAGAGTAGGATGGGAACCTAGGTAGCGGGAGAAAGGACAGGACGAGGGGAAATGGGATTACGATTTACGGTATTGGCGAGCGGTTCGACGGGGAATGCCACGATAGTGAATAATGGCGACAAAACGGTGCTGGTGGATGCCGGACTTAGCGCCAAAAAAATGGATGAGCTGATGCGTGAGCGCGGTATAGCGGGCAATCAGATTGATGCGCTGTTCGTTACGCATGAGCATTCCGATCATATAAAAGGGCTAGGCGCCTTTGCTCGTAAGCATGACTTGCCTATCTATGCGAACGAGGCAACTTGGGGCGCGATGGAACGGCATGTTGGGACAATTGCGGCTGAGAAGCGGGTCATTATTCAGACGGGTGAAGCGCTCAGATTCGGGTCGATGCAGGTGCAATCGTATCCGATCTCTCATGATGCTGCTGAGCCTGTCGGATATACATTCGAAGATTGTGGTGAAAAGCTGAGTCTTGCGACGGATTTAGGGTATATGAGTGATAAGGTCAAAAAAAATATCATTGATTCGGATGTTCTGGTGCTAGAATCGAATCATGATACGGAGATGCTTCGTATGGGGCGCTATCCGTGGAACATTAAGCGGCGCATTCTTAGCGACGTGGGTCATTTATCCAATGTCGCGGCCGGTGAAGCATTATGTGAGCTGATCACCGACCGTACTAAGCGTGTTTATTTGGCTCATTTGAGTTTGGATCATAATTTGATGGACTTAGCGATGCTTACGGTTAATAATATATTAGAGGATAACGGCATTTTTTATAAAAAAGAGGAATTTCCACTTCGACATACCTATCATGATAAGTCTACGCCATGGGATGAAGTGAAGCAGAAATAAGCGACTCAAGCTGGTCATCCAGCAGCTCGGTCTTGGCCTGAAGCTCTTCGCGAGTAATCAGCCCCTTATCGACAAGAAGCTCAAGTATGGCGCTCATCGTAAGCACGGTACGGTAATGCTCCTCTGTCAGGTCAGCTAGCTTGGCAGCCACCTGAACTTGTTCCCAAGCAGATGGTGATGATTTGGTTTTCATAGAGATGCTCCTCTCTTATGTACAACTTGGCCATTCTTGATACAACGCAATGCTGCTCTCGACACAACACTGGCAAAGAAATTATGGAATCTATTATTATTGTAGTCAAATCTTCCGAAAACATTCCTAGAAACGAAAATAGTCTTGATATCCGTAGAGGATATCGAGAGGAGCGATCATAATGGGCTTATTCGATGACGATTTCTATTCGACGAAAGTATCAAGGCGAGCTCGTTCCTCAAGACGGGATGAGATGGACTTTTCTAATAAACGTGGGAAGCGCAATTGGTCGAATGTCCGTATTGCATTTATATCTTCCTCAACTAGTGCGATTGCGGCTGTATTGCTATTCGGTGCTTTTTTTGGCGGCGGTGGCGATGGCTTAGCGACAACAGGTGCTACACCTACTGCTGTATCCGATTCACTAGAGCATCGGCCGATACAGGCTTCAGCTAAGGTTAGGCCTGCTGTTGTCAGTATTATCAATGAACAGCTATTTCCTTATGGTCTTGGACAACAGGGCAGCAGTGAAGATCTTGCTGATCAGGACCAAGATGGAATCCTGGAGGAAGCTGGAGTAGGCTCGGGCGTTATTTTTCGTAAAGAGGGCGGCAAGGCTTATATTATTACGAACTATCATGTCGTAGTTAATGCTCAGTCTGTGAAGGCTGTTCTTATAAATGGAGAGAAACGGGAAGCGAAGGTAGTCGGCAAGGATCAAATTACCGATCTTGCTGTGCTTGAGATTGACAGCAAGGGGATTGATACGATTGCGGAGATTGGGGATTCTTCTGCGCTTCGTCCAGCGGAGTTCGTAATTGCGATTGGCAATCCGCTTGGCTTAGGTGATTCTTTATCAATCGGGATTATTAGCAAGACCCGTCAGATTGTACCGGTATCGCTCAATCAAGATGGCGTCTATGATTGGGAGCAAGAGGTTATCCAGGTGAATGCTTCAATTAATCAAGGCAACAGCGGCGGTCCGTTAGTGGATATGAATGGCCGGGTTGTAGGCATTAACAGCATGAAGATTGCGGATGTGGGCGTAGAAGGCTTGGGCTTCGCAATTCCGATTAATCATGCGATGCCGATTATAGAAAGCTTGATGAAGCAGGGCTATGTATCCCGTCCTTATATGGGCGTCTACACCATGGATTTAGACCAGTATTATGCTCAGCAAGGATTGCCGGAGGATAGCGGAGAGACTAAGAATGGAGAAGATTCTGAGACTCCAGAGCTTAAGCTGCCTGACGAAGTGTTCGCTGGAGTGATCGTATTGGAAGCTGTCGGTCCGGGCAAAGAGGGCGGGCTTCTGTTCAATGATGTGATCGTGAAGCTGGATGGCCATGCGATCAGCAGTACGATGGAGCTTCGCAAGTATTTGTATGGCAAGAAGAAAATAGGCGATGATATTGAAATCACCTACTATCGCGATGGCAAGCTGAAGACGACGAAGTTCAAGCTTGGCGAGAAGACGGAAGAGGAACAGTAATCTCAACATAGAGCAGGAGAGACCCGGCATGAATGCGATTGAGAAAAGAATTGAAGAGCTTTATCGGTATATGCCGGATACGACGCCTCCAGTTGATATGGATCAGTTCTGGCAGAAGACCTTCGAGGAAGCTCGGAGCCGTCCGCTTGTAGCAGTAAGGGAGCTGACGGAGACGCCGTTAATGGCGGTTGATGTGTATCATGTCACCTTTGAGGGCTATGACGATACTCCGCTCAAGGGCTGGTATATTGTCCCGAAATTCACTTCGGACCGCTTGCTCCCCTGTGTCGTGTCGTTCCATGGTTATACGAGCGGTAAAGGTTATCCCGAACAATATTCCGATTGGCTGCTGATGGGCATGGCTGTGTTCGCAGTTGATGTTCGCGGCCAAGGAGAGACAGGGAACCGATTGGATAATGAATATGGCATGGTCAAGGGCTGGGTAACACAAGGCATTCTGGATAAGGATACTTGTTATTATAAAGCTATTACCGTTGATGCCTTGAAGGCGCTGGAATGGGTAGCTGCACAAGCGGAGATTGACCCCGCGCGAATTGCGGTTACCGGGGACAGCCAAGGCGGAGGCCTGAGCATGATTGCTGCGGCATTAAGCAATGTGCCTGCTGCCGCTGTATCGAATATTCCGAATATGTGCCATATGGATTTTGGCGTGTTGAACTCTACAGGCTCACTATCTGAAGTCGCGGACTTCGTAAATCGCTTTCCCGAGCATCTGGATCGCGTGATGGAGACGCTGCGTTATTTTGACTTGGTATACTTGGCAGAGATGATCTCGATTCCGATTATGGTATCTGTCGGTCTGAAGGATATCGTATGTATGCCTGAGACTGTATTCGCGGCATATAACCGCATCCGCTCGGAGAAGATTCTGAAGGTGTATCCGTTCACCGGACATCATGTTAGCGGCTTTCAGAAGCGACAATCGCTGGAGTTCTTGAATAAACATTTGTAGGAGCGTGTCCGCGAAGCGGGCATGCTTTTTTTTGTGTGGAGTGGGAAGGGATTGTAACAGCATGTTTTTGCAAAGCATTAGGGGCCTTAGAAGATGTAAGTTTGCGCCTTCACAGATGTAGTCGAATTCTGCTATGCTAGGGAGGTAAGGTTGTTCGTGTTGTTATAGACCACAGCTGGGCAATCTAATTAAATCATCAGCATGAGAGGAATCGAGACATTATGTATTGTGTATGCAAAGGACATGTTGAATTAGCTATTGATAAATTCGTAGATGAATATGAAGACGCACCGGATATGGTTGATTTGAAAGAAACGGAGTTCGCGGACTGGGACCCACCGCGCAAGTGTGACTTGTGCGAAGAAGGCGCCGAGTTCCTGCTCGTATAACAGCTATGCATATTCAGATTGCTGCTGTTGGGAAGCTGAAGGAGAAGTATCTTGTGCTTGGCATCGCAGAGTATGCCAAGCGGCTCGGGCCTTACGTGAAGCTTACGCTCACGGAAGTGCCCGATGAGAAGGCGCCGGAGACGATGAGTCCGGCGGAGGAAGCGCAAGTGCGCGAGCGAGAGGGCGAACGGCTTCTAGCGCAGCTGAAGCCGGATGCGCATGTTGTCGCGCTCGCGCTAGATGGGGAGCTGTGGTCAAGCGAGGATCTCGCGACCCAGCTCGATAAGTTAGCCACGTATGGCCGCAGCCACGTGGCTTTTGTTATTGGTGGGAGCACGGGCCTTGCTCCCGCTGTTCTTGCTCGCGCCCAGCAGAAGCTGAGCTTCGGGCGCATGACCTTGCCGCATCAGCTGATGCGGCTGGTGCTGATTGAGCAGATTTATCGCGGCGTGAAGATAAATCGGGGGGAGCCGTATCATAAGTAGGGCGAAATTTTAATGTATACTATATTTTTGGTTAAATCAACGCTCCAGTGAAAAAATGCTGGAGCGTTGATTACTTGTTTGGGGACTAGTTGGCTTCAACAGAATTTTGCAAATGGGCAAACTTTCTGACTTCATTTTTAATAAATTTCTTAATTGCGCTTTTATTGTATTGAATTTCGAGTAGTTCTGAAAAAGAATATTGAAGGATGTGAGTTTCATTTATTATTAAAAGCATAGTGGGTTGAGAAATTACCTTGTAATTATGAGAATTTAAGTACTTTTTAAACTTATTAAGGGGAGTGTTTTGACTTAATTGTTTTTTAGAAGTATTGACAATGTATTGTCCAGCCTTATTGTCAACCTTTAAGTTGTTAATAATTAATAGATCAACAACATCTCCATTTGAAAGTTTGGCCGAAGCTATTCTGCAGGGATTGTTTTTCATTTTTTTTGAGGATGCATAAATAACTGATTCTGAATTTTCAACCTTTCGTTTCAATTTTACACTATCAACTTCAGTAATAATTCTCTTTGGCACAAGCTTTAACATAAAAATTCATCTCCTTATGATTTGTTTTAATTTAAAGTGGCTTATTGTATACTAAAGTTAGCACAGTGCTATTTTAGTGTCAATACAGTTTTATTATAGTTTCAATATATATAACTAATTACGGAGGATGAAATGAGAAGAGTAACAATGTTGAAGTATTTAGAATTTGCAGCACACTGTGATTTAAAAGCTAAGGATTATAAAGTCTTACTTTACTTATTGTCAGATCTGATAGGAATGAATGAAATATTGATAAACCAAAATATTACTGCTGAGGAACTAGGACTTACCAAATCAGATGTATCAAAAGCGCTTAGAAGATTAGAGAAAAATAAAATATTATACTTTGACTGGATTTCAGAGAGAAAGAAAAGTATCAGTCTAATGGAATATGATGATGACGAGCTAGATGAATTAATTTCTGAAAAAATAGAGGAGAAAGTTTCGTTACTTGATGAGTGGGAGTAGTAATATCGTTATCCTTAATGCATTGAAATAGATCCACTATTAGGTGTGTTAAAGAAGTTATTGATTGATCGAGTCTGCGTTGCTGGAATGGGGAATGACGTTGTAGGGGATCAAATTTTGTTATCAGAGAACGCACTAGTTTGTAGAGCGTAACGTCAGCTTGATCTTCCCTAACTCTAATTTATCAGACGAAAGAATTTCCAATGAATCATTCCACATAAAATTAATAGGGGTGATAGTTCAAATGGCTGATCTAATAATTTCAAATAGTAACATCGCTAGTGAATCATCAGAGAAACCAATTGTCTTCATATCTGATTTGCATTTTGATTATACCAAAAGAAAACTCAAGGCAAGAGCAGCTTCGCGAATGAAAGACGATTTTATTACCTTTATAAAGGAGCACTATGCTGACAGCATATCATGCTTAGCAGGGGATCTTTTCAATAACTATAAAAAGACTCTTTTGTTTGTGAAGGAGCTAGAGCAAAAACAAGTAGTAGGTTTTTTTGTACTGGGAAATCATGATTACTGGAACGACGGTACAAAGAGTCATCTGGATATTATCGAGCTGTTTTCTAAAGAAACGCAAGATAATCAATATTTCAAGTTTCTTGTTACTGGTCGCAGATATTATTATAACGATATTTGTGTTATTGGTGATACAGGTTGGACGAGTTTTCGTCGCGGAAAGCGTCAAGTAACGCTGAAGCATTTTATGGCTCTTCCAGATGCTCAAAAAGTAAATGATTTTAGCCCTAAAAAGATTATAGCTTTACATAATGAGTGGGTGAGTTTTGCTAATGATGTATTAAACAAGGAAGAAAAAGTATTGATAATTACACATTTTCCTATGTTTGATCTTACGAAAGAGGATAAAGACTGTTGGTGGAGTTCAACAACTGTACTCAAAGGTGACAATAGTTGGCGAATATTTGGACATACCCACAGAAGTGAGCAACAATACAACAATGTTTCATCACAGCGAGGCTATTACAATAGTGCTACGGAAGATCAGGAACGGTTTGGGATTAAACAATACTCTGCCTATTCATTTGGAAAACTTGAAAAATCGGTTGATCAACATAGTATTACTTCAAGTAATTTTGAAACGATTTCAAAATTTCACTCTCCTATCATTGTGTCTAACGCCAAAAATGAATTGGCATTAATTACGACCGTAAAACGAAGAGGGTATAAGCGATGTGCTGCAAATAAGTATAACTTTGCGGTTCTCGCTAATTCACCAGAAGCTTACATTGAAATGGTAAAAGATATAACAAATGGGTATTTAAGAGATACATATATCGGATATTCTTTTTCTGGACGCATGTCCAAGCAAGTGGTAAAAGCTATCTATCAATCAATTGCAATTATAGAAAGCGGAGATTTTTCAGACATAAGAGCCTTTATGACCGCAGCTGTAATAACAGGATATGTTTTTAACAGAATGCCCCTCTCTATTGAAGAAATGCGTCCATTGGATGATTATGATGTGTTGAGATTTTGGTTAATGTTATTAACACTAAAACATTATGAGTTTGATATAGAATCAATTAATACTATACGAAGTGACAAAAAGAAACACATCACATTTTGCAACGTTGATATGTATCTGCCAGCAGTAAACGATTTGTCGCTCAATGCAGATGAGGTGCAAATGCTGATGCAGAAGACACCGTTATTACCTCGACCAGTCGTATTATTAGAAAATAGATCAACCTAAATGTGCCGTTTCTAACGTCCGGACCAGCTCTTGCACCGTGATTTAATAACTATGTACCGTTGTGTTGAACTGGAGTTCATGAAAAGCAAAGGGTGTTGATTATGGATATGTTGGTCAACCTCTTTAATTCCAGTGCAAATTTCAATTAGCCGTTCACAATTCCCGATTTTTTCAATTGTAACATTATGCTGTTGACACATTGGGGTTAATAATTCTATTTCCTGTTCCCCCTCAACAAAGAGAATCTTACTGTATAGGCTACTAACTCCTAATTCCCTTAGTTTCTTTTCACAAGTCTCATATTGTAGCAGGGTTAAACCTGTATTTTCTAAGGCAAAATTACTCCCGATATTAAATAACGACATAATTAGCACTTTTGAGTGTGTAAAAAAGATAGTTTGTGAAATTTTGTTGGACGAAGTAATTGGTAGGTATGAATTCACTTTCGAAACAAGAGAAGCAGATCCCGGCATTTTTTTTATGGTTTGTATATAGGTCTCTTCATTGTTACATAACTGATTTAGTAGTTTGGCAAATTTGCAGATTAGATCCTCGTGTAAATGATTCTCTGGTTCATCGACCAGTAAAATACTTATTCGTCCTACCAAGTTTAAATAAAGGAACAAATAGAAGACAGTCTTCTCTCCAGCACTAAGGTGTCTCATATCATACTTTTTTCCACCTGTTTCTCTATTTGTAACCAAATTAATAATTTCATCAGGTCTAAAATTGTTTAAAGAGCAATGTTGCTAGCTTGAAATATAAATTCTGTTTTCCTTTAGTTGGTTTCAATCTTTCATATGCATAATCCATTAACAAATTTTTATAAAGTAAATGGAACGTCTCACGTGGCGAGAATATCATATTCAGTGTTAACCAGGATTCTCTACTTAGAGCCAGTTCATTTCTTATAGTAATGTGTAATTCGGAAAAGGGTGTATTTGTGTCATTATAGTGCTTATTGGATTCGATAAAGACAATTACTTCTGTGGGATTCTCTAGATTCCAATATTGATCTAACTTGTCCTTGTCCTCTGGGCTTATAGATAAATTTCAATTGATTGTCTCGGAAGTTACCTCCGCATTAAGTGTGATTACAACAACAGTAGTATCCTCTAAAATAAAATCTACTGTTATAGCAGCGGTTCTGGCGCATAACGTATCGTTCAATTTACTTAAGAAGAATTCTTTTGCATTAAATGTGAAGTTACTATCAGGAAATGTGATTTGAAGTTTTTGAAAAAAGTATGCTTGTTGTACAAGAAGCAAGGAGTCCGCTATAGTCGTTTAGCATTTGCAATAGCTTGTAGGTGGATAAGTCGTTTAGATTTTGTATTACATCCAGAATGGGATAACGATTTGCCTTTCAGCTTGCTTAAAGACTTTGATGATGCTTCAGGTGCCATTCAACTTAAGCTATTTAATAGAAGAGATATTGATGTGGATCGAATTAGAAAAGCTGTGACTCTATCTATTGAGCCAGAAGTCCCATTTTGTTTAACTAAAGACATAGAGTTTTCAACATAAGAGTCATTTGATTATATTGTATTGTGTCAGTCTCCTGGCTATACTCCACAATCGGCTGATTTGCTATTAGATGTAATTGCCGATTATATTGAGCTTATTTAGCATTTTTACTCAATAGGTAAAGTTTAGAAAAGAAGAGGTAAAAAGAGAGATATGAATAGAGGAAATGGTGAGAATTTAATTGAGTAAACTAACAGCCTTTGTAGATGAATCAGGAAATTCAGGTATTAAGATATTTAGTGGAACAGATAAGTTCCATTGGGTGGGAGTTATGCTTTCTCCCTATGATGTTGAATTAGTGAAGGATGATCTTAATATACTATTGAAGAAGGTAGATTTCAATGAGCTGCATGCGGGAGAGTTAGGACTTAGTAATATTAATTCAATAGCTAGGGGATTAATAAAAATCTACAAAGACATAGATGCAAAATTTGTTTTTTCAAGAGTAGAAAGAGAACATGTTGCAACGATGATGTTTGTCGACTTGATATTTGATAGTGTTAATAATAAGGCTACTCCTCGAGAACTCTACAATGTTAAATTTAATCGGCTTTTAGTTACTTATGCTATGGCAAAAACAATGACTACGGAGCATCGGAAAAAATTTTGGGATGTGTTAGGTCTGCTAGATAAAGGAGTGAAGCAATTTCAGGAATTGATGCAGGAAATAAAACAGCACTGTATAGATAACCCCAAGTATATTCCAGATATTGAAATGTTCAGTGCAATATTTGATTATGCTATTGCTCATCCAATACAAGTTCTAGAACTTGATATAATAGTAGAAGAACGAGCACGTATCCGCAGAGAAGGATTAAGAGATGATTCCGATGATGTTTTTAAAAACTATACGAAATATCTCTCTCCTAATTTAGCTACCTTTAATATAACAATTGGGGCGCTGAATCATTACTTAAGAAGAGAAAACTTGAAAATTTGTAAATTGGTTCATGACGAACAAAATGAATTTTACAAGCAATTGAAAAATTCTTTTGATAATAATACTAAAGTTATTGATTCTTCCGAGCTACACTCTGAGCCAATAATACAAACAGCTGATTATTTTACTGGAGATATAGAATTTGTAAATTCTGCCGATAATATTGGTATCCAGCTTGTAGATTTAGCTATCTGGTTAGGCAAACGAGTATATGACTTGGAGAAAGTCTTAAAAGGAGAATGTAAAGAACTATATCAGTTTATTGCTGAACGTAGCATAATAGATGGTTTCTCGTTAAAGGATCTTGAATATAGATTGGCAAAAGCAAGTAGATAATATTTTTTCTGTATGTGGAAGTCAAAGATAGGCCCCAATAAGCGTCCGTGGATACTGTAAACTGTATACATATGGAGTGAGATTTAGATTATCCAAACTTGCGCCTTTGTTTGCTGATTTTGAAGAATCAGTGAACAGGGCGCTTTTTTGTTAGTTAAATTGAAATTAAAAAATAAGCTAAATTAGATTTATGATATTATTTGTATTCTTGTGTTGTTTATTTAGCTTATGTGATTTATGATGATATCAAGAAAAGAAACCCATCTTATAAACCTGAAGGGAGATAGGGCAATGCAAATATTGAAGTTGGCGAGTGTATACAAGGACTGGAAAGCTAAAAATGATGGTGCTTCACAGATGGACAAATTAGTAGCTCGAACACTTTTAGCTACAGACGATGTATCATCAACACTTTTTATCACAGAGGTATCTTTTGAAGATGTTAGTCGTATCTACAACACATTAGAGGAACTCCGACTATCGAACAATACCGAAGATAACGACAGCGGAGAATTTAATCAGAAAAATGACGAGGATCAGCTTTTGTTTAAAAGCGTGGATGGTTCTGGTACAAAGAAGCGTATGAACAGAAACAAAGCAGTAGATTACGTAATGAAAAACATTGAAAATAACAATAAAGGAGCAAGAGTTGTTAAAAAACGTTACAGCACTATGGAAGTAGAACTGGTAGATAAACGAATTGTAAAAGTAAAGGTAGGTTTATCTAGAGACTATCATGATGCAAGTTACAATCCGCATAAACAATGCTGCTCGTGGCATAAGGAAGATGACCAGCATATTACTCAATTTGACTATCATATATACATGGTTGAAAACGGGGATTCATATAAAGGGCTCATTTTTAATACCAATGAAATACAGCAACATTTAAGTGAAAAGTCATATAATGGTCATTTCGCGAACTATTATTTTCATTGGAATTCAAATGGAAGCGTGACAGACGAACGTGACATAACGACACCTATAGATGTAACCATTTATGATGCGGACAAAATCCAGTGGCAACTTAAATAAGAGTAATGTTTATAGTGCAAAAATGTTGTATAGAAGAGGCTTTTCAGGAAAAGGAAAAGCCCCTTCTAAAACCGCCCGCTTAGTCGAGCAATTGTAGTGGAAGTTCCGTTTTTGAATTACTGTTACGTTAATTATGAAGGATACCCCGACGGGTGTTCTTCATTTCGCTCTATAGATGATATGCTGAACCGTACCACAAGTAACGGCAAGTTTTTTTGATGGCAATCGAGCAGAATCCATGCTGGGTAAGTCGGCTTTTGCTTGGAAAAAGTCCTTGAATAACTGACATAATAAACGCAGTCGTTCCTTGCGCTGTTGCTTGGAAGATCCCCATAAACGATTATCAGCATGAGCGCAATGTCTCCGCTATCCTTAAGGACCGGGGAGCACCTCCGGGTGAGGAGATGATTCGCCTTCTGGATTCCATGAGCGAGACGGAAGTGCGGCTGTTCCGGAGGATGTTCACGAACGGGCTGTTCGAGCTGATGGGGACCTACAGAGCATTTGAGTTCGGATTGAGGCTGATACTGTTGGGGTTTGAGCAGGTGATAAAGGAGCAGGAGAAGTAGGATTTATTTTGGGCTTAAATAAGTTTCATTGGAATAGACACAGGATGCCTAACTCATATTAGATGAGAGGGTATCCTGTTTTTGTGTAAAACTGTATATAAAGAATATAAGGTTCGCCAATCGACAGTTGGATATAAAAGGGTGATCGTCGAAATGGGTGGATGGGTGTATACTACAGTCATCATATGGAAAGTAGGTGAGAGAGAATGGATAAGGAATTTATATTAGCTAGCCAGCTATTAACATTGCTAGATACAGAACAAAGATGGTTTACCTTGGCCGAGGTTGAGAAAAGCCTAGGTATCTCCTATAAAACAATGCGTAAGATGATTGAGGAAATTAGCCAGCAATTACAATTATCATCCGCTGTTACCATTGAGGTTTCCAGAGGAAAGGGAATATTTCTTCAACGTGAGCGAAGTAAGACGATTCATGAAGTGATTTCTACGATGTTCAGACAAACGGTCTTTTATCGGCTAATGAATGTATTGTTTACGAGTGTGGATCGTCTCTCCATGGAGGAGCTTGCCGGGGCGATGTTTATGAGTGCCTCCTCTTTGAAAAAGTTGATTGTGCAATTAAATAATCATGATCTTAAGCCGTATAAACTGCGCATTACGTATTCCACCCCCATGATTAAAGGGAATGAAATGAATATACGATATTTTTATTGGAAGCTATATTGTGATGCCTATGAGTTCACAGGATGGCCTTTTGAAAATGTAATTTTTGATGATATCGATCAGTTAATTACGAATATAGAGCACGAAAAGAATATTGTGTATTTTATCAATTCCAAAAGGAAATTATCCTTTTTGTTAGCGATTGTTATCGCAAGAGTTGCGAAAGGGAAATGTGTAAAGATTGACGAGCATGGTTACCCATGGGAGAAGGGAATATTTTATTTGCCCGTGAAAACCCTAGCAAAGCAACTTGAACAAAAGCACGTTATTGAATTTCCCAATAGTGAAATATTTTTCATACAATCACAGTTTAGCCTCAGCCAATATCATTATTATGAAGGATCAGAGATAACACCGATGAAGGAAGTCAAGCTGCACGAGGACAAAGAAGAATATCAAATGGGCAATCTGCTTCTCACGTTATTGAGCAAGGCGTATCCCGCATTGGACATGGAAGAACGGTTTATACTGGAAATCTACGGATTCTTCGACAGGCTATTAATCGATAATGCCATTCCGGCATGGATGACGATATCCAAAAGCAATTTAACGGCATATGTTCAAAAGGAGTGCCAACAAATGTTTCAAGAATTGCAGGTCTGCATGCAAAATTGGAATAAATCTTACCCATCCATTTCGTATAATGACTTCCATTTAACAAAGTTGACCTTAATTGTCCGTTCAAGTTTACGTTACAAAACGAAAAGGGCTTTCTTAGTGATCGGGGAGGAGTTTTCCATTCGTCATTACATCGCAGATTTGATCAAGAAGGAAACAGGGGATCAGTTAATCATAAATACTTCCATCATGAAAGGGCTAACCGACGAAATTATGCAGGAGCATCACATTGATCTTGTGATTAGCAACATCCCTGTTGCATTAAAGCAGGTGCCTGTTGTGATGATTTCTACGATCCCATCCCCAAGAGATCTGGAAAGTATTCGCAAAGCGTTGCTCGAGTTATAACCTTAATTGCAGATATTCTATCATTTGGTCAAATTTTTCCCATTCCCTATATAGGATTCTGGTCTAGTTTATTAGGATGTAAAACCTTATGCTGAGTTTAGTTTCAAATCACACCTTCTGTTGGCGAGTGGAAGCGGTTTCAGCAAGCCTATTACACAATAAAGGTTGGGGGAAAAGGCATGAGCAGGCATTTAAGCGCAAAAAAGGGAGAAATAGCGGAACGTGTTTTACTTCCTGGGGATCCTTTGCGTGCAAAATTTGTAGCCGAACAATTTTTAGATGAATCCTATTGTTATAACGAAGTAAGGGGCATGTACGGCTACACTGGATTATACAAGGGTGTGCCGGTGTCGGTACAGGGATCAGGGATGGGAAATCCATCGATGAGCATCTATGCAACGGAATTGATCGTCGATTATGAAGTTAAGAAATTGGTTCGCATCGGTACATGTGGCGCAATGCAGGAAGAAATTAATATCCGCGATATTATATTAGCCCAAGCAGTGTCTTCAGATAGTAATTTGACGGAGAAGATCTTCCATGGCTGTAATTATGCCCCTACGGCAGATTTCTCCATGTTGATGAAAGCGTTTCATCAGGCACAAGATAAAGATGTAACTGTCTTTGTTGGTAACATCTATAATTCGGATGAATTTTATCGTGAAACCTTAGATCGACTTCACAAATTTATGGAATTTGGTGTATTAGGGGTAGAAATGGAAAGCACGGCCTTATATACGTTAGCCGCTAAATATGGTGTGAAAGCACTTACAATTTTAACTGTTGGCAGTCAATTATTAACACAGGAATACTTAACCCATGAAGAAAGTGAACAATCCTTTTATGAAATGGTTGAAATTGCACTGAACACAGTCATTGATGGCTAATCATGTTTATTTCCGCGCATGATCGGTGTAGGCTAATGTTCGTCCCATCAGAGGATTATGTATAAATAATTTTAAACAAATGACGGGGGTTATGTAAATGAAAAAAGGTATGTATGGAAAGTTTAGCTTAGCACTGTTAGCTTTTGCAATCATTTTGGGAGGCTGCAGCGCAGCTAACTCAGGCAATGCTGGCTCAAAGGGCGAGTCAACGGATAAGGATAAACTTTCAGTAGGCTATTATGTAAACGGTAACTTGGGTGACAGCGGATTTTTTGATTCCGCTAACGCGGGTTTAGAAAAGGCAACGAAGGAGCTAGGTGTTGAATTCAAGGCTGTACAAGGTGGTGGGAGTCAATCTGACTGGGCAATCGGCTTTGAGTCCATGGTTGCAAGCGGTAAATATGAATTAATTGTTGTGGGTACAAGCCAAATGAAGGAGATTGCGATTGATCTTGCAAACCGTTATCCAAAGCAAAAGTTCATTTATTTCGATGAAACAATTGTAGATGTACCTAATATCTACTCTGTAAAATACAACCAACGTGAGGGCTCCTTCTTGGCAGGTGCATTCGCAGCTATCGTTACGAACAGCAAGGAACTCAAAAATGCAAACCCGGAAAAGGTAGTAGGCTTCCTTGGCGGTATGGATATTCCAATCATTCAAGATTTCAAATCAGGCTATGAGCAGGGTGCCGCTTATGTGGATCCAGAAGTAAAAGTGATTACTTCGTTCGTGGGTGACTTTATTAACGCTCCAAAAGGTAAAGAACTAAGTATGGCGCAATACAATTCTCAAAAGGTTGATATTCTGTATTCGGTTGCAGGCCCGTCAGGAATCGGTGCACTGGAAGCTGCTAAAGATGTCAATAAATATGCAATCGGCGTGAACAACAACCAGAACAATGTACAACCAGGCCACGTGCTAACATCTATGCTTAAAAATGTAGACAGCTCAATCTTCCGTGCGATTGAACTATATCAGCAAGGAAAGCTTCCATTTGGCACAAATGAATCTCTAGGCTTTAATGAGAATGGAGTAGGTCTTGCAAAAGACGATCTTTACAATCAACATGTACCACAAACGATCCGCGATCAAGTAGAGGAAATTCAAGCGAAGCTGGTTAGCGGTGAAATCAAAGTAAAATAGGAGGTTTCACGATGGTAGACCTGCTGGAAATGCGCAATATTCATAAAGTATACCCGAACGGAACAAGAGCCAATAAAGGTGTATCCTTCTCCGTCCGCCAAGGCGAAATTCATGCCTTGGTTGGCGAGAATGGCGCGGGCAAATCAACACTGATGAAAATTTTGTTTGGTTTGGAAGCGCCTACAGAAGGAGACATCCTGTATCGAGGCGAGAAGATTACACTGAAAAGTCCAAAGGATGCAATAAAATATGAAATTGGTATGGTTCATCAGCATTTTATGTTGGTACCTTCCTTCACGGTAGCAGAAAACATTGTGCTTGGTATTGAACCACGCAAAGGGGTGCTGTCGGATCGGGGAAAGGCAGTAGCTGAAACAGAGCGACTCATTCAACAATTTGGACTCAAAGTAGATCCAATCGCTAAGGTAGAAAACATTTCCGTAGGACTGAAGCAACGTGTTGAAATCTTGAAGGTATTATATCGTGGAGCTCGGCTTATCATTCTTGATGAGCCGACTGCGGTTCTTACGCCACAAGAAACGGATGAATTGTTTCAATCACTTAAGAAACTTGTTCAAGAAGGTTTTACCATTATATTTATTACACACAAGCTTAATGAAGTCATGGGTATTTCGGATCGAATCACAGTACTAAAATCAGGAAAAACCATAACAACACTAACTACATCCGAAACGAATAAGGAAGAGATTTCGAGATTGATGGTTGGGCGTGACGTTCTTCTGCGTGTTCAAAAAGAGCCAGCTAAGCCGAAAGAAACGGTTCTGTCCTTTGATCAAGTAAGCTGTTTGTCGGATACAGGGAACCAGGTGCTTAAGGATGTATCATTCCAAATTCGAGCGGGTGAAATATTTGGTATCGCTGGTGTAGAAGGGAATGGACAGACGGAGCTGATTGAAGTCCTTACTGGCTTTAGAAAAAACTCTAAAGGGAAAATAACCTACTTGAATCATAATTTGGCGGAGCATACGATTCGTGAAATTCGTAATCTTGGTATAGGACATATTGCAGAAGACCGCCAAACACGCGGCGCTTGCTTAACTTCCTCTATAAAGGAAAATTTAATTCTTGATTTATATCGTGACCCTGCATTCCGTAAAGGGCCGTTTCTAGATCAAAAGAAAATTCGCGACCATGCTCAACGACTCATTCAGGAATTTAGCATTTTGACACAAAGTGAAGAGACATTAGCAGGTTCTTTGTCTGGTGGTAATATTCAGAAGATTGTTGTTGCCCGTGAAATTTCCAAAAATCCGAAACTGCTTATTGCTGCCCAGCCTACTCGTGGTGTGGATATTGGCTCCATTGAGTTTATTCATAAGGAAATTATTAAGAAACGTGATGAAGGAACAGCCGTGCTACTCGTATCTGCCGAGCTATCTGAAGTGATAAGTCTTAGCGATCGAATTGGCGTTATCTATAATGGAGAAATAGCAGTAATTCTGGAAAATTCCGATGATTTGACAGAAGAAGAGCTTGGATTCTATATGCTAGGTGTTAAAAAACAAGAAGTGAGGGTGAACGCCACATGAAACAGAGAAGTGCAATCAACCTTGACCTCCTAGGCATACTGCTGGCTATTGTGGCGGCCCTGTTTATTGGGATAATAGTAATTCTAGCAGTTAGCAACGAGCCAGTAGTGGCACTGCGCTCATTGTTTATTGACCCTTTTACAAGCTTGTTCAGCTTTGGTTCTGTACTCAATCGTATGGTACCACTTGTATTTACGGGCCTCGCAATTGTGGTCGTATTCCAAAGTGGAGTATTCAGTATGGGGGCCGAAGGCCAGCTGTATATGGGTGCACTAACAGGTGCGCTGGTAGCGGTGTATATTCCTGGACTATCTCCATGGATTCACATTCCATTAGTTATTATCGCTTCAATTGTTGGCGGAGGATTATACGGATTTATTCCAGGTTTCCTTAAAGCCGTATTTAAAGCGGATGAGATTGTATCTACGCTAATGTTTAACTTTATTGCCGTGCTGTTCGTCTCTTATTTGTTGAACTATGTACTTAAGGATCCTAACAGCGGGGGGTTTGCTCGTTTACCTTATGTCGAGAGCAGTGCAAAGCTAGGTCATATTATTCCGGGCATGCCGACGCATGCAGGCTTCTTGATTGCAATTGTAGCATCCTTTGTTGTTTATTTGCTAATGTACAAGACGAGAATGGGATATGAGCTGCGCACAGTTGGGAAAAACCCTTTATTTGCTGAATACGGTGGTATTGCAACGAAAAGGGTTATTATTCTGAGTCTTGCGATCAGTGGTGCGCTTGCTGGTTTGGGTGGAGCCGTTGAAGTAACGGGTATGCATGGCACACTTAAAGAAGGCTTTTCTGTAGGCCTTGGCTTTGACGGCATTATTGTCTGTTTACTTGCACGTAATCATCCGATTGGCGTATTGTTGTCCGCATTCTTCTATGCGTATCTACAGGTTGGCGGACAAGCGATGCAGGCTAACAGCGACGTTCCGCGCGATATCGCTATCATTATTCAGGCACTGCTTGTTCTATTTATTTCTTCACAAGCAATCTTTGCTTATTTGAAGCAAAGAAAGCTACGTTCCGCGCAAGGGGGTGCTCCAGTTGCTAAATAATATTTGGGAGCAGACAGCAAATTTAACGCTGATTGTTATACTATTGCGTACACTGCCGCCAATTTTGCTTGGAGCCTTGGGTGGACTCATGACAGACAGGGCAGGCGTTATCAACATCGGTATTGAAGGATTAATGCTCGTATCGGCATTCGGGTCGATTGCAATAGGTTCAGCCACAGGCAATTGGTTTCTTGGAGTGGCAGGCGGCACAATAGCATCTATGCTGGTCAGTTATGGAATGGCCTTTTTCTCGATAAAGATGAAGGTAGACATTATTATTGCCGGATTTGTTGTCAACATTTTTGGTGCCGGGATCACCGTCGTGCTCATGAGTATCTTATATCATTCGCATGGCAGTTTTGTTCCTCCCGTTTCAATGAAGATACCAGACGTTGTAATTCCATTTTTGGATAACATCCCGATCATTGGTAAACTGCTAAGCGGACATAATCTCATGGTGTGGATTGCTTTGCTAGCTGTTGTATTTTGTTTCTTTTTGCTTTATCGGACCCCTTACGGTGCACATTTGCGAGCAACAGGCGAAGAGCCAAGCGCAGCACGTTCGCTTGGGATCAATGTTGACCGCATTCAATATTCCGCGCTCATTTGGAGCGGCTTCTTTTCTGGTCTTGCTGGCGCATATTTATCCATGGGTATGACAAGCATGTTCGTGAGAGATATGACAGCAGGCACAGGCTTCCTTGCTTTGGCAGTTGTTATTTTTGGTAATCGTCATCCGTTTGGCATATTGGTGGGCTCAAGTGTATTTGCGCTTGCGAATGCTTTGACGATGATCATTGAGACAACACCAGGCAACGTTATACCAAGCCAATTTATTAAAATGGTTCCTTATGTAGTTACAATCGTTGCGTTAGTTATTTACGCAATTAGAAAGAACAGAAAGCCAGCATTAACATCATAGTTCTTTGGAGGTTATGCAAATGTACGTAGTAAACAAAATGATTATCGACGCGGACACAGGCATCGACGACTCCATTGCAATCTTGCATGCTTTGAAGGCTAAGGATGTAAGGCTGGAGGGAATTACGACGGTATTCGGTAATTCAAGCGTAGATCAGGCTACAGATAATACACTTCGCTTGATTCAACTCGCCCAGCCAGCCTATGAGGTGCCGGTAGCTAAAGGCGCTGCGAAACCATTAGTGCGCGAATGGGCGGGGCCTGTGGTCCATGTCCATGGTGATAACGGAATTGGTAATGTCGTGTTGCCGCCATCAGGGCAGCAACCGATTGCAGAATCTGCCGCACAATTTATCGTTCGGAAGGCAAATGAAATGCCAGGTGAAATCACATTGGTGACTCTAGGACGCTTAACAAATGTAGCACTAGCGTTAGAGCTTGATCCTGAGCTCCCTCGGAAGCTAAAGCGTGTTGTGACAATGGGTGGCACCGTATTTGCTCCAGGCAATGTAACCCCTGTCGTCGAAGCGAATTTACGCGGAGATCCAGAAGCGATTGACCGTGTTATTCGTTCCGGTATGTCTATGACACTTGTTGGGCTAGATGTAACGATGAAAGCGAAGCTGAACAAGGAGCATCTGGAACAGCTTGCACAGGTGTGTCGTTCGGAAAATTCTGCAATCGTACAATATATGCAGGATGCGCTTCAATGCTATTTTGACTACTATCGTCTAGAATCTAATTTAATGAATACTTGTCCGCTTCATGACCCGCTGACCATTCTTGTTGCTCGCAAGCCTGGAATCGTAAAGACACAGCAAATGAAGGTGCAAATTGAATGTGAAGGTACGATTACGGCGGGAGCTGTAATCGCTGATTTGCGGACAAAGGCAAACGATGGAGACGATATTACAGTATGTCTGGATGTCAATTCAGAGCAGGTTGTTCATGAATTGCTTTCTGTATTTTAGTAGAATATCTTGAACTGGAAATGGAGTTGTCCCTAACGCTTAGAAGTTTGCGGGATAACTCCTTTTTCTATAAGGTGGAGTATATACATCATACACACACCAGTTTAAGCGGATTTTTACCATCGTTATGGATTCTGTAGGGATTGGTTAAGCTCCGGATGCAGAGAAATTTGGCGATGTAGGATCGTATACGTTGCGGCATATCGCAGAAAGAATGAAGGGGCTTCATGCTCCTGTATTATCAAAAAGTTTCAATAAAGGAATTCAAAGCCTCAATATGGACATCGGGCGTTTGAAAATCGCAATAGTCAAAGATGGGTAATATCTCAATCAGCTTTATTTTGCCTACAACAAGCTAAGGACTTAAGATCTCACCATTATAAGAACAAATGAATCTACTTAAAGAGTTGGCTACTCTCTTTCATAATTCTTTCATAGGCCAATGCTATGATGAACGATGATCATCGTGAATTCGAGTCATTGGATCATAAATTAGGCTATGGAGGAACAAAATGAAACTCTTGGGAAAACGAATAGTGTTGGTGTTTATTGTGTTTGTGATGGTGGTTGGGAATTACCCGGGATGGAGGGCAACTGAGGGGATTGTTCATGCTGCAGTGGGCTTTGCAGGAGGATCGGGTACGAGCGGTGACCCGTATCAGATTGTATCAGCAGACCAACTGAATGAAATAAGAAATCATTTAAGTAGTCACTTTATTTTAATGAATGATATCGCTCTGAGTGCATACGATTCTAATTATCCATGGGTACCGATAGGCAGTCAGGCATTTCCATTCCAAGGAAGCTTGAATGGCCAAGATTATAAGATTACGGATTTATTTATTAATAATAGTTCGGTTGAGTCTTCAGGACTATTCGGTGATGCTGGAACTTCAAGCCGTATACATAATCTAATCTTAGAGGCTGTTGAAATTAAAGGTATCGAATATGTAGGCACCTTGGTTGGATTTAATAAAGGGGTTATTAATCATGTCAGTGTTACAGGGAGCGTATATGGAGAGGAAGATGTAGGTGGATTGGTCGGTCGTAATGATGGAGGGGAGATCTCCTTCAGTTATGCTACTGGCAATGTAAATGGTCAAACTAATGTAGGCGGATTACTTGGGAGTAATAATAATGGCAATATATCTTACAGTTATGCCACAGGAAATGTCACTGGATTAGTGGATGTAGGTGGACTGCTCGGCGGTAATGATAACGGAACGATTACACTCAGTTATGCAACTGGCAATGTAACGGGCAGGGAAGATGTTGGTGGTTTAGTAGCAGATAATGATGATGGAGTTATCTGTAATAGCTATGCAACAGGAAGTGTGAACGGAGCTGTAGCAGGAGCAGTAAACGGGAGTGACTCAATTGGGGGGCTAGTAGGAGATAATAAATCAGGAGAAATTATAGATAGTTATTCGTTAGGACCAGTGAATGGAGATCTATCCGTTGGTGGATTAGTCGGTATTAATGGCAGTGGAGTCATTACCAATAGTTATTATAATAGGGATACCTCAGGACAATCAGACAACCAAGGCCAAGGCCTAACTTCTGAGGAAATGAAAGATAAAAACTCATATTTATTCGCGGATTTTGACACGCACTGGGCTATTGATCTACATCATAATGGATATCCTTATTTGAAAGCTATTCAAGCCTTTGTCACTTATGTAGGAAATGGTGAGGATAGTGGAAACGGGCTATTCAGTAGTCCATCTTATATTCCAAACTCATTAGTGATAATTCAGGGCAACCAACATAATTGGTTGAAATCAGGATTCACCTTTAATAATTGGAATACAAAAGCGGATGGCAGTGGGGTGAAGTATAACCCAGGTGATACGTTAGCATTAAGCAGTAGTATCCTTTTATATGTAAATTGGAAAAATATTGAGCCTGATATAATCAAGCCGGGTGCCACCTTCGGTAACTTTACGCATGGCCTGCTATTTAAAGTACAACCTGCATCGGTTACCGTGTCTCTTAGCGAAGCGGTCTATTGGATTGCTGGAGGAGCCCAGTTAGTTGAAGATAATGCATTGCCACTTATCAGCATGGAGATGAATGGTGCGCCATTTACAGCGTATACGGCAAGCTTTGATGAGCTTGCAAACGTCTATACTTTAAGCTTTAACGGTACCCTGCAGGATGGGGAATATGAGGTATTGGTAGCTGGGAATATGGTAAGAGATGCAGCAAATAATGTTCTTGATGCAGCTCATGCCAGCTTTATTGTCAAGCAGGCCTCACCGAATACATCTGTGCCCACTACACCAACGAGTCCACCCGTAGATGAACAGGAGCCTATTCCTCAAGAAGCGTCTTGTACTTTCAAAGATCTTGAGAAACATTGGGGCAAAACGGATATTTGCGAGGCTGCAAGATTGGGGATTGTTGAAGGTATAGAGGTTATTAGATATGCACCAAGCTTGGAAGTAACCCGGACAGAATTCGCCATTATGCTGGCGCGTGTATTACAGCTACCTGCCATTGAAGATGAAGAATTGATCTCATTCGATGATCAGGAAAGTATTCCGACATGGGCAAGACCGATGATTAAAGCGGCGCTAACACAAGGTTTCGTCACTGGTTACCCAGATGGAACGTTCCGTCCTGAGCAGAATATTACTCGGACTGAAATGGCTGTGATGCTGGCAAAAGCGATGAAAGATGATATCAACAGCACACACGAGCTAGTCTTCGCGGATCTTACAAGTATTCCTGCTTGGGCATTACCCTCTGTAGCCTTAGTGAACGAGCGAGGGTTGATACAAGGTCGGGGAGGCAACTTATTCGTACCTGACGGCCTTACGATAAGAGCAGAAGCGGCTGTCGTATCCTTGCGATTATGGCATTTACTTCATAATAGTAAAGTTAAATAACGAGTACGAAACTAGAGATATCTGAGCTAGACCGACCCGTTAAGTCATACTTAATTGACTTAACGGGTCGGTCTTTTTTTATGCTTATAATCGTTTTAAAATGAAGCCCATTTCACACAGAAGCTCTTTCATTATTCTTTCATTGCTGTGTGCTATCATCATAGCAACATATTTTCTTAATTAACGAAGGAGGATAATAATGAAATTGCTTTATTGGAGTAGGCAAGTAATTACATACTTATTGGTTTTATTAATGGTTTTTAGTAGTATTCCAAGTTGGATAAATCCAGAGAGAGTGTATGTACATGCTGCAGGGACCTTTGATGATGGTGTGGGAACAAGCAATAATCCCTATCTCATTTCTACTGCTGGTCAGTTATATGAAATGAGGAACCATCTGGATAGCCATTTTGAATTAATAAATGATATTGATTTGAGTAATTATGATGCTAGTAATCCATGGGAACCAATTGGCACCGAAGCCAATCCATTCACAGGAAGTTTAAACGGCAACAATTATACCATTTCCAATTTGTTTGTTAACACACACTTTTCTACGTCTAAGTTGGGTCTATTCGGTCATATGGATAGCTCTGGAATCATAAAAAATCTTAACCTTAAAGATGCACATGTAGAGGGTGAGCATGAAGTCGGTGCTCTAGCGGGTTATGTTAGTAATGGGTTATTTGAGAATATTACGGTCACAGGCTCGGTCTATGGGCAGTATTCTAAAATAGGAGGAGTCATTGGAAATAGCGTTAATAGCATCCTCAATGATATTAAAGCTGAAGGGTATGTGGAAGGATATAGTGAAGTAGGAGGAGTCACTGGATATAGTGAAACATCCAAACTTACTGATATTCGTATTGCAGGGAGTGTAACAGGGTTTGATGATGTTGGTGGAATAGGTGGATATAGCTGTGAGGATTCCGTTAATAACGTTTATTTTGACGGAACCGTAACAGGTACGCATTATTATATAGGCGGTCAATTTGGCAGATTTAATAATGGTACTATTCTCAATAGCGGTTCAAAGGGAAATGTGTCGGGGCATCAATATATAGGCGGTCTAGTAGGTGGTCTTGATAGCTCTACAGTCAGTAAAAGCTATTCTCATGCCAATGTATCGAACACCGATGATGATATGGGAGGGTTAATTGGAAACAGTATGAACTCCCATATTGAACATTCCTATGCTACTGGCAGTGTAACAGGAGAAGATGATTTAGGTGGACTAGTTGGATATAGTGAAGAGACATTAATCGAACACTCCTATGCTACCGGTCATGTAACAGGTGGTGATGATGTCGGCGGCTTGGTAGGCGATAACGAGGGAGGTACTATCTCTTATAGCTATGCTACGGGCGATGTTGTTGCAGAATCATATGTTGGTGGTTTAGTGGGTGAGAATGAGTCTCCTGTAAGTACAGAATCGCGAGTTCAATATAGCTTTGCTACAGGAAATGTAACTGGAGATAGTGAGGTAGGTGGAGTTGTAGGCTACAATTATAAGGGTATTGTCAATAATAGTTATGCAAAAGGCAACATAACTGGAGATACCATGATAGGTGGTTTAGTAGGGGATAATCTACAAGGAATAGTTGAATATAGCTATTCAATAGGGCTTGTAACGGGAGATACTGATCTTGGTGGTTTAGTTGGCTCTAATGTTGGTGGAACAATTGTAAGCAGCTATTATGATACAGATACATCAGGACAGGTGGATAATCAGGGAGCAGGGTTACCTTCAAGTGATATGAAAAGAATAGACTCCTATATGGACTGGGATTTCGACACATTATGGAATTTGGATACACAAAATAATGGCTATCCTTACTTTAAACTATACGGAGATCTCAGTGGATTGAGTTTATCTTTGGATGTGACTCTAAGCCCGATTTTTGACAAATGCACAACTAGCTACACAGCAAACGTTGCAAATAGTGTTAGTAGTATCCAAGTGACATCGAATACAGCTGCATATAATTCTAAATTAACCATCTCGATAAATGGTAACAGTCCACAGGCAATAAATAGTGGTGAACCAAGCAATCCATTGAATCTAATCGTAGGGCCGAATACGATTAATGTGGTAGTTACGGCATTAGATGGAGCCATCTCTAAGACGTACACAGTCATTGTTACACGCAGTCAGTCAGTGGGTTCATCAGTGGGTTCCTCACTGGGCTCTAACGCTAATCTTGAGAAAGTCGTTTTTTCAGAAGGGCTGCAACTAGATCCAGTATTTAGCCCGAATATTTTCAGTTATAGGTTAAATACAGAGAGTGGCACGCAGTCTATTAAAGTTATTCCAACTTTACAGGATAATTATGCAAGTATAGATTTACGAGTGAATGGGGTTGCCTATGCTGTTACAAGCGGACGAGAGAGTGAGGATTTACCACTTAAAGTGGGAACTAATGAAATTGAAATTAGTATAACCGCACCTAATGGTACGGTTAAACGTTATATGTTCACAGTCATACGTGAAAAAGAAGCAGATGTTGAGTACACATGCTATTTTAAAGATATTGAAAACCATTGGGCAAAAGCAGATATTTGTGAAGCAGCCAGCTTGGGAATTGTAGAAGGAATAAATGCTAACTATTTTGCACCAAATATTGCGGTCACACGTGCGGAGTTTATCGTGATGCTGCTTCGTACGTTACAAATGAAACAGCTTGAGGAATCAACGGATAGCGTATTCACTGATCATGATAGTATTCCCAAGTGGGCTCGCCCAGCCCTATATACTGCAATAAATAAAGGAATGATACAAGGATATTCTGACGGATCTTTACGTCCACTTGAGCCAATAGATCGAACAGAAATGGCAGCAATCATCGTTAGGTTTATGAAATGGCAAGAAAGCAGTGACAAATCATCTGGTTTTTCGGATGAAGAAACTATTCCTCATTGGGCTAAGGGATATGCTCAAATAGCATTTGAGCAAGGGATATTAACAGGACGATTAAATCATGCTTTTGCACCTTTTGCTAAAACAACTAGAGCAGAAGCAACGATTGCGATGTTAAGACTTCGAAAAAGTATAGATGTATAAATAAAATTAAAGTTGTCCCTTTTGGGACAACTTTTTTACTTTAATAATAGCTTAGTATAAATGACTGCATAGGGTTTATAGAGTATCAATCACTGCCAGTTTGTGTGGAACGCTCCTGCTAAATCAGTTCGTTCATAGGTATGGGCACCGAAATAATCTCGTTGTGCTTGCAACAGGTTAGCATTTGACAGGCCTGTCCGATAACTATCGTAATAAGTTAGGGAAGAGCTTAGACAAGGGAGCGAGATGCCGCTATTAATACCCTCACAGACAATTTTTCGCAATCCTGTTTGATACTTTTTAATCTGCTCAGTAAAGTACGGGGCTAGCAGTAAATTAGCCAGATTCGGCTGCGATTGATAGGCTTCGCTTATGACATTTAAGAACTCTGCGCGAATGATACAGCCACCGCGGAAAATAAGGGCAATATCCTTCAAAGGCAAATCCAATCCGTAAAGCTCAGAAGTCATTTTATATTGTGTAAAACCTTGCGCGTAGGCACAAATTTTGCCCATATATAAGGCTTGTCTACTATGCTCAATCCACAAGTCTTTATCCAAATTCAACTGATCCATCTCTGGGCCAGATAGAATGTTTTGTGCATAGAGCCGTTCCTCTTTTAAAGAGGAGATATAACGGGCGAACAAAGACTCTGTAATAATGGACGATGGTATCCCATTATCAATGGCTTGAATGCTCGTCCATTTACCTGTGCCTTTCTGCCCTGTTTTATCAAGGATGACATCGATCAGCGGCAAGCCTGTTATTTCATCTTTTTTTCGTAAAATTTCGGCTGTGATCTGGATTAAATAACTTTTTAGTTCACCCTGATTCCAGGTTTCAAAGATATCGGCAATTTCATCAACAGGCAAGCCCAACCGTTTTCTTAAAAAGGTATAAGCTTCTGCGATTAATTGCATATCTGCATATTCAATTCCGTTATGGACCATCTTTACAAAGTGGCCTGAACCTTTTGGACCCATATAAACACAACATGGATCATCGTCCACTTGGGCTGCTATTTTTGTTAGAATAGGAGCTGCTTTTTCATATACGTCTTTATCCCCGCCGGGCATGATCGAAGGGCCTTCAAGAGCTCCAACTTCGCCTCCAGAAATACCGATTCCTAAATAACCGATTCCTTGCGCGCTCAACTGATTGTATCTGCGTTCAGTATCTTCGTAATGGGAGTTCCCACCGTCCATGATGACATCGCCAGCTTCAAGAAAGGGTACTAATGCATCTATGACCGAATCGATCGGCTTGCCCGCTGTAACCATAAGGAATACTTTTCTTGGAACTTCCAGGGAGCGAACGAATTCTTCAATTTCGTAGTAGGGATGGATGGATTGGCCTTCAATTCTATCAACCAATTTATCGGTTAAATCCCTTGTATAATTATAGACAGCCACTTGTTCACCTTTACTAGCCATGTTTAAAGCGATATTACTGCCCATTACCCCTAACCCAATGACACCAATTGTATTGAACATTTATTCCAGCTCCTTTGATTATGATGATTAGACAGCAAAGCCCCACTTGTATACTTAGAAGGTACTAAGTCTACAAGGAGGGCCAATGCCTTCGACATATTGATTTATACGACCAAACTTAGTAGCAGAACGAACACTAATCCAGATACAGAAACGATGGTCTCAAGCAATGTCCATGTTGCAAATGTTTCTTTCATGCTTAGGCCAAAATATTCTTTGAACATCCAGAAGCCAGCATCGTTAACATGAGAAGCTATCAAGCTTCCTGCTCCCGTTGCAAGCACAACCAAAGCAAGATTGACGTCAGATTGCCCTAATAGCGGAATAACTAGACCTGCCGTTGTTAAAGCCGCGACCGTAGCAGAGCCTAAGGAGATACGCAGAATTGCAGCGATAATCCAGGCAAGCAGGATTGGCGATAATGAAGTCCCGTGGAATAAATCGGCTACATAGTCGCCTACGCCGCCATTAATCAATACTTGCTTGAAGGCGCCGCCGCCCCCAATGATTAAGAGCATCATCCCAATATGAGTAATCGCATTAGTACAAGATTCCATTACCGTTTTAATTGGAATTTTTCTTGCCAATCCCATGGTGTAGACAGCAACGAGTAAGGAGATCAACATGGAGGTTGATGCATCACCAATAAAACGGATGGCTGCCAGCAGGCTGTTGTCTTCGAAGCCCAATGTTTTTTGAAGCAACGTAATAATTGTGGCAATCGACATTAGAATAACAGGAAGCATTGCCGTAAATACACTGATACCGAATCCAGGTGTATCTTCTAATTTAAATTCTTTTTGTACACCTAGAGAGGCAATATTGCCTGTCTTCGTAAAGGATGCGGGTACAAGCCTTTTAGCAATCTTCGTAAATATCGGTCCAGCCAGAAGGACTGTCGGGATCGCAATAATGAAACCGTACAGTAAAACTTCACCAATGTTCGCGCCATACTCACCTGCAATAACGGTAGGTCCTGGGTGAGGAGGCAAGAAGCCGTGTGTGACGGATAGAGCTGCAGCCATTGGTATACCGAGATATAAGATAGACACCTTTAGTTGTCTAGAAATGGCGAATACAATGGGAATCAATAATACTAAGCCCACTTCGAAAAATAATGCCACACCGATAATGAATGAAGCGGCTACGACCGCCCATTGAATATTTTTTTCACCAAATTTATGAACGAGGGTCATGGCAATTCTTTGCGCGCCGCCAGAGTCAGCGATCAGCTTGCCTAACATCGCTCCAAGACCAAAGATTAACGCTAAGTGACCAAGTGTGCCGCCTAATCCGGCTTCAATCGTTTTGACAATTTCCTCTAATGGCATTCCAAGTGCTAAAGCGACACCGAACGATACAATAATTAAGGAGATAAAGGTATTTAATTTGAACCCCATTATTAAAACTAATAATGCTAAAATACCTATTGCTACGATGACTAATGGCATGGTGTGATTTCCTCCTGCTAGGTACCTTATTAGTGTTTTATTAAGCTTCTTTGATAATTGGCAATCCGCGCATAATCATCTTCTAATGCTCTAGATAGACTAATGAAGATTGGAAGCAATTCTCGATATTCCATTGTCGCTTCTTCATTTGGTGTGTGTTTGATCGTAGTGCCGATCATTTCCGATACGATGTCAAAGGATTGGATTCGTCCTGTGGCATATAAGCCTAGAATACAAGCACCTAGACAAGAGCTTTCGTAGCTTTCGGGAACGACTACTTCCGATTCGAATATATCGGACATCATTTGCCGCCAAACATCGGATCTTGCGAACCCTCCGGTAGCTTGAATACGAGTTACAGGGGTGTCCATACATTCGATTAACGCTAAAAATACGGTGTATAAGTTGTAAATGACCCCTTCGAGGGCTGCACGAATCATATGTTCTTTCTTATGTGACATCGTTAAGCCAAAGAATGAGCCACGTACGTCTGGGTTCCATAACGGCGCACGTTCGCCAGCGAGGTATGGATGAAAGATCAATCCATCAGATCCCGGCCTTACGAGTTCAGCAATCTTAGTTAATACATCATAGGGATCAATTCCTAGTCTTTTCGCTGTTTCTACTTCTGATGAGGCCAGCTCGTCACGGATCCACCGCAGAACCATACCGCCATTGTTCACGGGACCGCCAATGACCCAATGATTCTCTGTTAACGCATAACAAAATATTCTACCCTTCTCATCCGTTTGGGGCTTGTCAATAATGGTTCGAATGGCACCGCTTGTCCCAATCGTGACCGCAATTTCTCCTTTACGGATCGCATTTACACCCAGATTAGACAGCACGCCATCGCTGGCACCAATAACAAACGGTGTTTGTGGATTGATACCAATCTGTTTGGCCAATTTTGCATCAAGGTTGGTGAATATCTTGGTGGTGGGTACAAGCTCAGATAATTGAGCAGGTGTGATACCAGCAATTTGTAGAGCCTCTGCATCCCAATCCAAGGTTTGGAGATTCATCATGCCCGTGGCTGAAGCCAGGGAGTGATCAATAACATATTGATCAAACATTTTTTTGAAAATGTATTCTTTAATCCCGATATATTTTTTAACCTTGATAGCGGTTTCAGGCAGGTCATTCACAATCCAAGTTATTTTACTTAATGGGGACATCGGGTGAATCGGTGTTCCCGTACGTTTATAGATTTCATGGCCATTCAGCTCATCTTTTATTTTATGTGCCCATGCTTCACTACGGTTGTCTGCCCAAGTGATGCAAGGCGTTAGCGGCCGATCATCGTCATCCATTGCAATGACGCTATGCATGGCACTGCTAAATGAAACAAACAACAGTTTTTTCTGTGAATGATGCTTCATAATATTCGAAATTGCTTGGAGTACGGCTTGGAAAATCTCTTCCGGGTCTTGTTCAGCTGTCGACATGTCCGGTGTATAGAGCGGGTATCCAATATTCTCTTGTTGAATGACTTCGCCTTGTTCACTGAATAATACGGCTTTCGTACTTGTGGTGCCTATATCTATTGCTAACATAAAATTAGTCATTTTGTTGCACAACTCCTTTCGAAAGCATTTGTTGTGAAGTCCATGGCTCTTCAACGCTGCCCTGAACATCATCAAAATTAACATGCAATGATTTAATCATGAGCTCTCTATCTTTTGCTCTAATTGCTTCAATGTAGATTTCATGATTTTCTATAATCCGCTCAAAGTCTTGAGCCTTTTCTTTTAAGCGCATTCTCATCGACAATAGAATAAAGCTTTCCATAACGGGTTTTAAATTATTCCAAATCATTAGGATGTAGGAATGATTAACGGAACGAATAATCGTTTCATGGAACAAAACATCTTGATAGGAAAACTCATCGGCATCCTTATATTTAATGGAGATCTTCATCATCTCTAGTATTTTACTAAGCTCCATTACTAATTCATTCGTGTCTATGCGTACAAGCCTTTCAAATACAAATGATTCTATAAGTAAGCGGACATCATAAATTTCTTCGATCTCTTTTTCCGATAAGCCAATAACAATTGCACCCATTCTTTCTAGACGGATGATATTTTCGGATGCCAGTATTTTTAACGCTTCACGAATAGGTGAGCGACTTACAGCGAAATCTGCAGCTAATTTGTTTTCCGATAATGTGGTACCGCTCTCAATCTCGCCAGAAATAATACGCATTCTAAGCTCGCACGCTACACGATCACCAGCAGAGGCCTTTGAAAGCCATTTGAGAGGATATAGAGATTCCTGTGATTCGGTCATACATTCACCTTCTCAATCCAGTATACTTGTATACAAGTATTATAACCAATTCTTTTAACTTTGCAATCGCTTTATTAGTTGGCGCTATGACCATTATTTGCAACTTAAAGAAGTATGATGCATCAGGAAAAGTTATGTTTTGTAGGGGATGGCCTTGCCATCAGTGTTATGTAAGCAGTTGATAACCCTAAAATGCGGGCCGTTGGTTTTAAACAGGAGTTCGAAGGCAAATTGAAGGGACTGTTCCAAAAGTCATGAAGATGATTTTTGGGACAGTCCCTTTCCTTCTTATGTATTTTTAAAGGTAGAAGGGCTTAAACCTCCAAAACCTCTAGAAGCCTTATCTCTTACACTACTGATGGCGCATAGGATAGCTTACCCTATTTTATGAAGCGTTTTTCGTAATAATAGGCATAGTTTGGCGGAAAATCAGAGATAACGTCAGCTATATTCAGTAGTCGGAAACCGACCTTCTCCACTAAGGAACATAGCCTCACTGATGCTCCTTTTTTTCTGTCTGGGCAGTGATTTAGAGCATATGTATTCATTAAATTGTACATGACATACCTTCTCCAACTTGGGAGCCTGCTTTTTGGTGATCAGTCCTTTCTTTTTTCAAAGGCGGCGATTAGAACAGCTACAGAAAGGCCGATCCTGAAGCGACCTTTCATGGGAATGAAAGAAGATCACAATACAATGAGGCTTGCGAAAGTGAGTCTTAAGGTCAGGTGGCTTTCGCTCGCCCACAACTTTTGGGCCAGCCTCTTAAATTTGGTCGTTATAGACAGTTCGGAAGAACCTTGGTGAAGCGGGGAATTGAATCAATTATTTAATTCTCGTGGGAGTTTAGCGACGAATTAACTATTGAAAGACTATAGGGATATTGCCCAATTGCAAATATTCCTTCATGATATCCTTCAACAGTAATTTCTGTTTTAAAAATATCCGCATTTTTATCTGAGCCAAGCCAAACCCTTTTATATGCAGACAAAATGAATAATCCATCTGCATCACCTACTGCAGCGAATGTTTCATTGCTATTCTTATATTCATGGATGGAATGATTTGTGCTCAATAAGTCTTTCATGCTATTCACATTATTAACGACAAGACCGATTTCACTGATATTTATTAGATCTTTACCTGAAAATGGAGTAGATATTGCGTTATCAAGAGTATGCCTAGCGATAAATTCAATGATATTGCCCGCAGGGTCATAAAAATAAATCGATGTTGAATCCCAGCTTTGAGAATATGTTGTATATGAGTTGTCTGCCAATAAAGTTAGTGTAACCCCGACCGATTTTAGCCACGCTATTGATTCATCCATTTTGTTTTCTGGAATGTCAAAGGCGAAATGATAAAATGGGTCTGCCTTGGTACTATCCGAATGCTCGAAAATTAAGTCTGATTGCCCCACTTTTACAGTAAACGTATCGCTTGAACTCTCCACCAAAGGAAGCCCGAGAACATAAGTGTAGAACTTATTTAGTTGTTCTAATTGTTTTGTGAGTAATTTAATACTATATATCCGCAAAAAGGTTCACTCCTCACAATATTTTCGTTCAAAGAATATATTCAGGAATATAATACCATACGAAGTTACATGGCTACTATTTTAAGAACGTGACTTATTTCAACATCAATCTCCTTAGGAACGGCACACATCTTGGGTGCCGTTTAATTTTGCTTTGTAGATGATGCCGTGAATCATTTCATAAACAGTGTAAAAAATTAACTGCTGTTTTCATGGGTATATTTATTATATTGACAACACAACTGATAACAATTATCATTATCATGAAAATTAAATGAGAAGGGTTTTCAGTGGGGGGATTGTATACCAATATTCTGGTTAAGCACAAATTAGCCATCTTTTGTACATGGCAGCCGGCAAATTGTATAGGAGTTGAATTTGTGAGTTTCAGAATGATTACACAAGTAGCCGATTGCTTAGTTTCAACCTAAGTTTATGCTCGGGCTGAAGCCCCTGCCGCAGACCAAAAAACACTTATTTGGAGGCAACTACATATCATGAGAAAATTTCTAAGCATTATGGCGTTATCTATCGTTATGGCCATTATCGCCACAGGATGCGGTGCGAGCAAGAATAATGAAGCGGGAGTATCCAATAGCCCGGGAACATCATCTGAATCGCCGTCACCGGGAGCTTCCAGCCCAATAGTCATCAAGCATGCCAAAGGCGAAACGAAATTAGACAAGCCGGCTCAGCGCGTTGTCGTGCTCGAATGGATCTTTACAGAGGATCTGCTCGCTCTGGGCATGCAGCCGATTGGGAATGCAGATAATAAGGAGTTTGCTATGTGGGTGACTTCCGAAGTTCCGCTGGCTAGCGACGTAACTGACGTTGGATTGCGTTGGGAGCCGAGCATGGAGACGATTGCTTCATTGAAACCGGACCTGATCATCTCCAACACCGACAACAACGCAGCTATCTATGACCAACTGAATGCCATTGCACCGACCATCGAATTCGATCCCTATCCGGAAGATATTGATCAATACACGAGAACGATCGACATCTTTAAGACGATTGCGACCGCAGTAGGTAAGGAAGCCGAAGCTGACCAATACTTGGCCGATCTGGACCAGCACTTTGCAGATGCCAAGGCTAAGCTGGCTGCAGCAGGCAAAGAAAATTTCAAGTACGTCCTAACCCAAGCATTTACCTCGCAGAACAATGCGTTATTGAGATTGTTCACGGATTCATCGGTTGTCTCCCAGACGCTAGAGCGTATCGGTCTTGTGAATGAATGGAAGTCAGACAAGTTCATGAAATACGGCTACACTGACTCGTCCATTGAGGCTCTTCCCGCAGTTACGGACACTAACTTCATCTATATCGTGCAAAAGGAAGATGATGTCTTTGCTAATGCGCTGAAGGATAATTCGATATGGAAAGGCCTTAACTTCGTCAAAGAAAATCGAACCTATACTTTGGACGGAAGCACATGGACGTTCGGCGGCCCGACCTCTTCGAAGGTTCTCGTGGATCGTGTCGTTGAAGCTTTGACCAAATGATTAGGGCCACAAATACGCATAAGCCAATTTCAAGAACGACCAGCACTAAAAGAATAATTGCGTTATTCGGGGGCGGCATTGCCGCCCTTGTTATTCTTATGTTCGCGAGTTTATGCTTCGGGGAGGCCAAGGTTTCTGTAACTACCGTCATCGCCTCCCTGCAGAACCGTCAGGACCTGATGGATCACAATCTAATATGGGATATCCGGATGCCCCGGATGATTCTGGGTCTTCTCACTGGTGCCGGACTGGCTATTGCCGGAGCTCTGCTCCAGACGATCACCAAGAACCCGCTGGCTGCAACGGATACGCTCGGCATTAATGGCGGCGCGTATTTCATGGTTGTGCTGGGGACGATTTTCTTTCCTGCTACGCTACATCAATCACCTTTTCTCATCGCTGTTCTGGGTGGAACGGTTGCCGCTATGGCAGCTTATATTCTGGCTGGAGGCAAAGCATCAAGTCCTATTCGGCTGGCGCTGTCGGGAATGATTGTATCGCTCGTACTCGGCTCCTTCACGAACGCGCTGCATATTTTTTACGCGTATGAATCTCAATCGCTATTCTTATGGGGTGCAGGCTCGCTTAACCAGCTGGATTGGAGCGGGGTGCAGTATGCCTGGCCTTTGGTTATTGGAGCCGCTGCTCTGGCTTTCTTGTTCGGCAAACAGTTTGACGTACTGGATCTGGACGAAGCGACGGCTAGGTCGCTTGGGCAGAAGGTGGATTTTACCCGCTTTCTCGGCTTGGCGCTTTCTGTGCTTATGGCGGCTGTCGTCGTCAGCGTTGCTGGTCCGATTGGATTCGTGGGTCTGGTCGCTCCGCACCTTGTCCGCTTAAGCGGGCTGCGCACGCATCGCTGGCTTATTCCTGCCACAGCGTTATGGGGTGCTGTCCTCATTACTGGTGCAGATGTTCTTGCCCGCATGGTGCGGAGCGGAATGGGCGAGTTGCCTGTTGGAGCGGTCATGGCTGTCATCGGAGCGCCGTGGTTAATCTGGTTGGTGCTGCGGAAAATGAAGGGGATATCGTCTGGCTCGGCGGGCAGCGTCTCTATGAGCGTCGGGGGCCGACCGCTAAAGATCCGTTATACACGGCTGGTCGTCATTTTATTCGTACTCGTTATTGCGCTTATATTGGTAAGTATGACGATGGGAGCGACGCAAGTGCCAATCAGGCAGCTATGGGCGAGCCTTATCGGCTCTGACAGCGCTGGCAGCTATTCGGTAATTATTAACCTGCGGATACCGCGGACCTTGGTATCTGCCGGGGCCGGTATTGCCTTGGCGGTCAGCGGTGTGCTCATCCAAAGTGCGGCTCGCAATCCACTCGCCGACGCCTCGATAATAGGAATTACTTCGGGTGCTGGCTTCGGAGCGCTCGCGGTGCTCATCGCCTGGCCGCAGCTTCCGATCTCCTTGTTGCCCATCGCTGCAATCATCGGCGCAGTGGCATCCGCTGCGATCATCTTCGCCTTCGCTTGGCGCAAGGCGCTTAATCCATCGGTTCTGATTCTCCTTGGCATCGCGGTATCGGCAATCGGTGCTGCGGGCATTCAGGTGCTGATCGTGCGTGGCTCGCTTTGGGGAAGCACCGGCTTCATCTGGCTGACCGGTACGACTTACGGGCGCAGCTGGGATCAGGTGATTACAATTGCGTTATTTTTGATAGTGCTGCTGCCGATTGCCTGGATTCTGGGGCGCCGGTTCGACGTACTTGGATTTGGAGACGACAGCGCCATCGGCTTTGGCTTACCGGTTCGACGTACGAGACTGGCCGCCCTCGCAGTTGGCGTACTTCTGGCAGCGGGTGCCGTCGCATGCGTCGGTACGATCGGCTTCCTAGGATTAATGGCGCCACATGCTGTCCGTGTCTTAATCGGGCATAACACGAGGCATTCAATCGTGCTTTCCAGCCTGCTGGGGGCGCTGCTCCTCGTGCTGGCGGACACAGTTGGACGGACTGTTATGGCTCCTATGGAAATCCCGTCTGGAATATTGATCACGCTGCTTGGAGCGCCTTACTTCTTGTTTCTTATGTTCCGGACATTTGCACGCAGAACGTGACAGCTGCCTGAGAATAAACCTATGAAGACAGTTGGACTAGATTGATTACAGCATGTAGAACGCTTATTGAAAGGCTGGCGGATAAGCACTGCACACTTTTTCGCCGATAGATCCGTTAAGCTGAAGCCAATCATAAATAAGCACAATAAAAAAAGCGTCAAGAACAATTCAATGTTCTTGACGCTTTTTTTTCGCCTGAATGATTTCCAAGGCTTACACAGTCCCTCGTTTTATAAGTTAAAGTATTCAAAATTAGCTTCATCAGAATAACTGGACTTTTGGATGAGTTGATGGTGGAATTTGATAGTTATCCCGCTTGAGGGATCTTGCTGGGAGGGGGCTTAATGAGTCTGTTAATACGATGATTGAGTTAGGCGAGTTATTCTGAAAAATCGAATGGAATAGGAATAACGAAATTACATATTAAGGTTATGTAAAATTATACATACATAGTACTATGAATATAGGACTTTCAGAGTATGAGTGAAGGGTGTTTTAACCGAAAAGGAGTGGAGTAATGAAATTACCTAAGGCTTGGACGAAGCGTCTTATGGATATCACGCCGAATATACTTGTTGTGTTATCGGCAATCTCTCTCTCTATGAATATGATTAGTTCTGTAAGCAGTTCGCAAGGTCTCGCCTGTGCCCTCACTTTTGCAGGTTTTATTTTTGCTTCCATTCTTGTCAGACCGATCTGGCTTAAATATGTGTTCGCTGCTGTTGCTTATTTCGCGTTCTTTAATGCATTTCCGGAGCTATCGTTTGATAAATTAGTCAGTGTCATCTATTTATCGCTGCTTCTTCTTGCGTTCTTGCTGCCGTCCCCCCTTCCTATATTCTTGGCGGCGGCATATATCCTCTATTTCACTCCATCTTATTCCCCTGAAGTGCCGATGGAAATGATAAGCACGATCATGATTGGCGTCGGTATTAATACGATCCTCTATTCACTGCTGGCCTTCTATCTTCGGAACTTGAAGAAAGAAAACAGGGTCAATGTGGAGTTAAATACAAAACTTCACTTAGCATTTGATAAGCTGGAGCATATTGCTTACTACGATCCGCTTACCCAATTGCCAAACCGCGAATTGCTCAGGGGAAGGATGGCCGAAGAGTTGTCGGAAGAAGTGCCGATGGCTGTTCTGTTCCTCGATCTCGACCACTTCAAGAATGTTAATGATATGCTGGGTCACAACGCGGGAGATCAGATGTTGCAGGGCGTCGCCAGTCTTCTAAGCGAAGTGGTCGGTCATTCCCATTTCATCTCCCGCTATGCGGGGGACGAATTTGTGTTGTTAATGCGCTACCAGCAGCAGCAGCAGGAGATCGAAGCACTGGCGGAAAAGCTCATTCATGCATTCCAGGCTCCGTTTCAAATTGATAACAAGCAGATCTATACGACGCTTAGCATTGGCATCAGTCTGTATCCTGAAGATGCGCGAGATGCCGATACACTGATCCAGTATGCCGACAAGGCGATGTATAGCGTCAAGAGTGGCGATAAAAATGGATTTCGTTTCTTCTCAGACATCAAGAGCGAGGAGTTGCTGCGTCATGTCAAGCTAGAGAACGACCTCCGGAGCGCAGTGAGTAAGAAGGAGTTTGTAATCTTCTATCAGCCGTTGGTGGAGATGAGTACGGGGAGAATTCGGGGTCTGGAGGCGCTGCTGCGATGGACGCATCCAGAGATGGGACCGATCTCGCCCTCCGTCTTCATCCCGTTGGCCGAGCAGACAGGAGTCATCGTCGAGCTGGGTGAGTGGGTTCTCAACGAGGCATGCAGACAGGTGCGAAGCTGGCAGCATGCTGGTAATCCCGATCTGACGTTAGCAGTCAACATCTCGATCCGTCAGTTTAGGTCGCCCAAATTTGCAACGAAGGTGTTAAGTATTCTGAAAGAGACAGACTTCGAACCTGCTCTTTTGGAGTTGGAAGTTACGGAGAGCATGGTGCAGAACCTGAACGAATCGATCATGATTCTCGGTGAACTTAGGCGCCAAGGCGTAAAGATTTCAATCGACGATTTCGGGACGGGGTACTCTTCCCTCAGTGTCTTGGGGAACCTGCCTGTTGATTTTCTTAAGATCGACCGATCGTTCACGCAGGAATTGACAGCCTCCAACCCTGCCACTTCGATCGTCAAGCTTATCATCGATATCGGCCACAGCATGAATCTGCAAGTCATTTGCGAGGGCATTGAGAAACAGGAGGAGCTCGCAATACTCCAGCAATTCGGCTGTGAGTTCGGGCAAGGATATTATTTTCATCGTCCTTCCCCTTCAGAAGAGATCGGGCTTCTACTTAGCAGTAGGACCCCTGCTGCAGTGTGAGATATACAACATAATTGGCCATTGGCCTCGTTAATGGAACGGGGTCATAAATAGGTCGAAAATTTTATCCATCTCGATTAAAAGCGTGGGAAATAGCAGCTCTCTTCGTCGGCGTTTATCCCTCCAGTTTTGAGTTGCTAGATTGGACGTTCATGTGATCTTTTGTGCTAGAAGAATTCGAATTTTACAAAAAGTGTGAATATTTTATTTGAAATGAGGCTATGTTAGATCTATAATTAAAAAAGAGTCCTGTTTTTAAAAATAGGGAAGTGAATCTAATGGGATATGAAAGATTAGTTAAGCTTTTTTATAAATTGGATCGTGAATCATTGGCCGAAGAATTGCATAAAAGAAGAAATAGTTATGGCAGCTATCCGACATCCTTAATTATTAAAGGTTTCAGAAAAGGACAAAATACAGCAGAATCCTTTGAACTGTTCTATGTCAATACACACGACTTAATGACTCTAAACAATGAAGTATTATTGAACAGCTCAGAGATATCTTCACTCATTAGTAAGCTTCCTGATTTTATAGTGGAGCCTTATTTCCATAAGCTTATTGTTAATGAGGCGCAGAGCAATAATGAAATTGAAGGAGTGCGCAGTACGAAGAAGGAACTGCAGGAAGCGCTCCGTGAAGTTAGAAAGTCGGAATCTAAAAATAAAAGATTTACAGGTCTGATAAAGACGTATCTCTATATGGATCAAATTAAGCCGTTTGAGAAGGTACAAGATTTCAGAAGCCTGTATGATGATTTAGTAGCGGATGAAATTATATTAGATGATAAACCAGATGGTGAGTTATTCAGACAAGGCCATGTAGAAGTAAACGATGGTCAGGTTACAACTCACATTGGTGTAAGTTCTGAAAAAAACATTATTGCGTCGCTAGGAGCGCTTATCAATTATTTGAAAGACGAATCTCATCCTCCATTATATCGGTACATGGTTGCCCACTATTATTATGAATATATTCATCCCTTTTATGATGGTAATGGGCGCACGGGACGTCTGTTTGTGGGTAGCTATTTGTCACGCTATCTAGAGAAATATTCAGCGATCACATTTTCCTATGCGATCAATATGGATAAAGCCAAGTATTATAGGGCATTAGAGGACATAGCATTCCCCTTGAACTATGGGGAAATGACCTTTTATTTAATTCATATGCTGGAATTGCTTTCTACTGGGCAAAGAAGCATTATTGAAGACCTTGAAATTAGTCTGATCAAGCTTGAAAGAATCAGAGAATATATGAAAAAAGATAAATGGGATGGTTATGGGGATGCAAGAGAGATATTATTTTCTATACTGACCATTAATGTGTTCATAACTGAGAATAACATTTTATCTGTACAAGATTTAATGAAGTATACCAAAAAGTCTAGACACAAGATTAATAACGCAATGGAATACCTTGTGCAAGAGGGGTATGTTGAATTAGTAGGTAAGAAACCCAAATCATATCAAATTTGTGATGGTTGTATTGAGAAAATATTATCTTCGTGAATTAACGACCCTTGCAATAAATAATGCGATGGCAAGGAGATTTTTTTAAACAGAGTAAAAGGCACCCGTCAGGGTGTTTTTTAGTTTACCTTTAGTTATAATACGGGGAACCTTAAGAAGAGACGAACTACGTAAAATGCTACTCATTTCTTGTGTATGTTGAGTTTAAGTGATCCATTTGAAGTTAGACCGGATAGTAGACCTTGCGGTAATATTAGCAGTAGTAATAAAGGAAGGGAGATTCTTGGATGATCATTAGTGATGTTCAGCATTACGAGCGGGAGAGCCATTTGTGGCCGCAAGCTGTGAAAAGAGGCATTAAATACATTATGACCCACAATTTGAGTGAGGCCCCATTGGGGAGGTATCCACTTGAAGGGGAGAATGGAGTACTCATGTATGCGAATGTACAGGAATCTGTTACCTGTCCGAAGGAAGAGCAGTTGCCTGAATCCCATGCCGTCTACACCGATATACAGTTCTTGGTTAGTGGTGAAGAAAGACTCTGTTTCTACAGGCTGCGTCCGGATGCCAGAATCATTGATAATAAGTTTGATTCCCACGACATTGCGTTCTATGAGCTATCACCTGAACAACTGGAGACCGATATTATTTTGAATCCCGGCATGTTTGCAGTTTGCTTCCCCACGGATATTCACCGGCCCAACTGCTCCGTGCGTCAAGTAACGACTAACAAGAAGATCGTCGTCAAAATCCATAAGGATCTCTTGGCCAATTGATTGATGTAGCGTAAAAAAGATTGCAGCGGCCCTAAGTTCACTGCAATCTTTTTTGTAATTGTCTTTAGTTCATTCAAGGGGTTATTATAACCTGCCAATAAGCAAAAAGAAGTCCCGGGAGGGTGGGACTTCTTCATATGTGTATTAGTAGTCTAGTCGGTCTGTGATATACCCGGATACATGCCATGTGCTCGTGCTGTTATAGAATTTATAAATATTGCCGACCGGCTGGCTTAAACCGTATACGGTTCCGGGAATCGCCGCAGCGACCTTTACATAGTTTTTGTAAATATCAAATTTTCCATTAATCTGATCGGCGGTAGTCGATCCAAGACTGATTAGACGGAATTCATATCGGTCATTGCCGACATATGAGATTGCATTGAAAAATGCTTGATTTCCTGAGGCTAGCGGGACTTCTGTCCAACTTGCTATTGCATTACCGCTTGTCGCAGTCAGCCAAGTGCCAGTCGTTCCATCCAATACTTGCAGAGGTGCTTGCGAAAAAACACCGTGGACATACGTAGATGGAGCTGCTGAACTGCTGAAGCTAATTCCCATTACTAAGATGGAAAACATTAGGATAATCGAATAACCTAGCCTCTTTTTCATTATTTCACTCCTTTGAATTGTTTTCCCCCCCATGGAGCATATGAGAGACAAAGCGGATTATACATAAATTCAGAAATAAGGGTTAATTACAGTGAGCAGAGCGGGAGATATTGTGGAATGAAGCGAAGTTTGGATACCGATTTTAAAAATATAAATAACGAACAATGACTGCTCCGCTATTCTGATTGTCTGCACCTCGAGAGAGGTGCTTTTTTCATTTTAAGATTTGTCAGTAGTTGTTTTATTGAGAATTGCAAGGAGAAGGTTATTGTTCACATTGTAGAGGTTTTGTAGAGACTAGTTTTTTAAAATAGAAGGAGTGGAAATTTGGGTGGAAGTGTAGACATTCTTTTTTCGGCATTTTGTTATGGAATAATGTTTTTTTGGGTCTTGTCGAAAAAAGTCTTATCACATACACTAATTAGGTAAATATTCTCATTTTTTAATATTAAATACAGAACCTAAGTAGTCTGTACAACAAATCAATCAGTATCTATGGAGGAGGTGAAAAGGAGGGGACTCCGCAAGAATTCGATGATGTAAAGAGCTGCTGGGATTAAGCAAATAGAAGAGGTCTATTCAATTGAGCTTTATCGAGACAATAACTTTAATGCAGCTAAAAATTTTACAATTACGGGAATGGAGGAGAGATGTGTCTTGAAACAAAACAGCGTAGGTAAAGCAATACTTTCTTTCTGTCTGGCAATTATGCTTATCCTGCAGACGGTGGCGTTCTCTGTCCCTGCATATGCGGATAGCGCGCCAAGCGTTTCCGGGGCGGCGGCCGTTAGCGAAGCCGATTCGCCATCAGTGCCTGAGGCGGTGTACGATGTGCCGAACGATCTCATGGTGATGACGGCAGTCCCGACGGACAAAACGGCGTTGTTCATGGATGCTAATGCAACCTTTCCGTTGAAGGTGACACAGGGAACTGAGATTGCTCCAGGCGGTACGATCCAGGGCAGACAGGCATTTACCCTCAAATCAGAGGGCCTTAAGGTGCCGGTTAAGGGTGATTATGCAAATACGCCCGATGAGAATGACACCACCAAGTATATTCAGAAGGGCGACTCGATCGAGTTGAAAAGGGATACCTACTTCAAGGAAGTAGTATTGCCAACAGCCACCAAACCTTTGATGGCAACAACTGATTTTGGAGTGAAACAGTTAGGAACGGCCTATTTCACCCCGGATAGCATCAAGATTGTATTTAATGGCGACGAGTGGTTTTTCAATGGTATTGGAAAAGCGGTTATTTTCGGCTTTGAAACCACTGCCAATTCGGATGTAACGGGCATGGAATACGGCGATACAAAGCTCATCTCGATTTTTGGGGGAGCCTATGAGCTAAAGAACCCGGATGTTACACCGGCATACAGCATCAACTTGACAGGAAACAACTGGCCGAAGAATGGGAGCTGGACTTGGTGGTATGTGACCGTGCCTGCCTATCAAGATGGTTATTTGACCTTCCAGTCCACTTCATCTTCTTTTGATGTGCTGGATGCAACAATCAAGCTGCCGCTGGATGGGAAGACGTTCTATACGAAGCCTTCCGATTATCGTACGGTCTATATACCGGGATCCTTCAAGGTAAACGGCATTAACGTAGACCCAACCATTGATGCAGATGGCAGTCTGAGCTACATATTCCCGGCAGGAACGGGGTTCGACCCAAAGGTTGAGTATCAAGCATGGTTTGATAAGGATATGTATTATAAAGAGTATCGGGGCGTGGCAATGGATCCCGGTCGTGGCGGCGGACAGCGTTTTGACCCGAAAGTTGAACTGAGGGGTGCGAGTGCTGATGTAAAAGCCACTGCAGTACGGGAAACATGGGTTGCACCTGACTGGATTCAAGCATCCGGCACTTATGACCATCCCAATGAAACCATTACATGGAAAGTCACTGTTAACCAATATAACAAAAAAGGGTTAAAGGACTTTACTATCACAAATGTATTGCCTGCTGGGCTGGACTTTGCATCAGCTGAATGGCAGACATGGGTGGATAGCGTTGCATCTGAAAAAACACAAATTACACCAGATTCGAACGGCATTTATTCATTTGGGGATATTAATGGTAAAGTCGAATTAGTGATTAAGAGCAAGGTAGCAAACGGTTCAAGCTTCAGAATAGACCCTCGTGCCAATTGGAATCTGGATACTCCAAATGGCATACAGAACAACGATGTTACGACTGGTACAAGGCCTGGCGCAGTGACTGATGAGGCAATTGTTAACATCGGCGCGCACACTTTTACAAAAACAGCCGCTATTTCAATGGAGGATTATAACCTGGGCGGCATTACATGGACCGTTAATTTAGCGCCACAGTATGCCCTGCCAAATGCGGCGGTATACGATGTGCTGGTGCATGGCGGAGATTTAAACGTCTTGGACAACGCTGTAGATGAAACTGGCGAGGTTAGCGCAGAAACGATTGCGAAAATCAAAACAAATGTAAACTCCGCGCAGCTGTGGAAAAAGTATCAGGCGGGAACCCTGAAGACTAATGCAACTGGCCTGACCATAAAGGATATTCCTTTAACCGTGGACGGTAACGTGGTAGCGAATTTGATCATGGTGACAGGATACACCGACAAAGCTGCAGCCTTCAGCTTCCGTGCACTTGAGACCAACCCGGACATCCTCTTCAGGCAAGATATTAACGCAGGGAAAATAATCTGGAATCGGGCTTTGCTCATTGACGGCGAAACCGTAAAACAAGCGCAAAACAACACCAATCTACACCTGCGTATGCTGAATAAGGATATGCTTGCGGCATCCTATCCTGTTAAGCAGGACGGGACGGCTGACACATGGTATACGCCGAACAACGCTAACCGCTATATCGGTTATGATAGCTCATCAAGCGGAGACGAATACACCTTGGCTGGTTATGACCGAACAACCAAGACGGTCACCTTCCGCCTAGGCGTCAATATGCCGGGCTACAACACGGTCAAAATGGCGGAAGACGGCGGAACTCGGGTTATCACCGATGTGAAGCTGGTCGACACCTTGCCGGAAGGTTGGGAGTTCGTTCCGTTTTCCGAGGAGAAGGATTTTGAGCTTTGGAAAGGTTATTCAGACAATGGCAGCGGCACCGGCTATGGGGTTAGAAACAACGCTGTTTCAATCATTGAGTCGAACGACCCTGCTCATGTGGTGAGCTTCTCTCATAGCGGCAACGAAGGGACCTTCACCTTCTCCAAGCTGGAAAGCCCTTATGTCATTCTGGTGAAGGCAAGACCCTCCAATGCGGCTCTGGAGAAATATTTGGAGGAATACACAACCAATGGTACAGACAAGCAGGTGGTGTATAACAAAGCCGACCTACATATGACTTGGGGCGGAGTGGAGAAGGTCCTCACCGAACAACGCAAAGTTATTGTACCGATTCAGACTCTGGGCAAGTCGGTAACAAAGCCAGTCCCAGGGGTGCTGGAATGGACGGTCAACTATACGCCTCCGTTCAACATGAAACAGGGCGTTTATTTGCAGGATACCATGGGCGTAGGCATGAACCTGCGCTATGAAGATAACGGAAAGCTTGTACTAACAGCGCCAAGTATGGCAGTCTATTCTGCTAAACTTACTGCCAGCGGTGCTCTGGAAAGAGAGGGTGCAGCGCTGGACCTTAGCGACCCGAATGGTGAAGTTCAGGTAGAAGCTGCACCAGGCGTGGGAGGCACCACGGTTCTACTATTTAAAATGAAAGACCCTAATAAGCTATACCAGTTTGTGTACCAGACAGAGGTTGATCCTTCTAAAGCCAAAGCTGGCGACAAAATGGGCAACGAGGTAAAGCTGATGGGCGACGATATGCTGAAATCTGTCAGTGCCAAAAGTGAAAGCACACTGGACAATTCAGACGTAGCCGGCAGTTCAAGCTCCAATGCCCTGCTGCCCCTGAAAAAGGTAGATCCCAACAACAATCCGCTAAAAGACGTAGAGTTTACGCTCTATAAGAAAGACGGCGGAACTCAAATTGCCAAAGGAACAACCGATAGCGGAGGGAAACTTAATCTGCTATTTCCAGATCCAGGGTATTACGAGCTGAAGGAAACTTATATTGATACAAAGACATGGTTGCCGACTACAAAAATTTATCAGGTGTATGTAGGGAATACGCCAGGGAAGCCCATCTGGGTAGACGGCGTGAAAGTAACCTCTGATAATCCGTTGGTCGTGCCTACACCGGCGCAAGGAAAGCTGACCATCAGCAACACGGTGGGAGGAAACGGCAGCGATTCTTCCAAGGATTTTGAATACACCGTGACCTTCACTGGCGAAGGCAAGGACGGAGAGTACACCTATAAGAAGCCGGATAATACGTTTGGCATGATCAAGAGCGGTGACAAGATTATCCTCAAGCATGGGGAATTTGCGACGCTTCCGGCATTGCCTGCGGATATGGTCTATACCGTAACTGAGGCCGATTATACGAGCGTTGACGGTTATATCACCACGCCGGAGACGAGAGAGCTGTCCGGCACAATTGTGAATAAAGGCAACCACAAGGCGGACTTCATCAATGAACGGACCGTCAACAAGCTGACCGTCAGCAATAAAGTTATGGGCAACGGAGGCGACAAGGAGAAGGAGTTCGAGTACAGCATTCTCTTTGAGGATGCGGGCAAGGATGAAGGCTACTCTTACTTGAAGTCGGGCGGCGGCACAGGTACCATTAAGACCCGCGATACCTTCAAGCTCAAGGATGTAGAGACACTGGATATTTTGGGTCTGCCTAAAGGTCTGAAGTACACAGTTAAGCAGAAGGAATATACAGCTGACGATTACGTGACCCTTCCTGATGGAGGGTATTATACCGGAGTCATGAAGGGTGCAGACGAAGATGCCCCGTTCACGAACGTGCGAGTCTTGAAGGGTAGCCTGTTAGTCAGCAATATGGTTAAAGGCAAAGACGACGATAAAATGAAGCCGTTCAAGTACACGGTCACCTTCACAGGTGAGGGAGAGAACGAATCCTACTCTTATGAGAAGTCGGATGGCAGCAAGGGCATGATCAAGAGCGGGGATACCTTCGAGCTTACAGATGGCCAGACGCTTGTCGTGCAAGGGCTTCCGACGTATCTCCAGTATAAGGTGACTCAGGATGATTATACGAAGGACGGTTATGTGACCGATCCCGAAAGTCTTGTTCGCACAGGAACCATTCCGGAGAAAAAAGTGGCCGAAGCGCACTTTGTCAATATCCGCCCGTATCTGGAAGGCGTGCTGCGTGACAACAAAACAGGAAAAGTCATTCCGAATGCGCCCATCACGGTGACCGATCTGAAGACAGGCAAGGAGCTTCAGATTGAGACGAATGAGAAGGGTGAATATGCGGTCCCAGCAGTAGCGGATACCGACTATACGATCACATATACGCAGTGGTATAAGGTAGGCGGGAAGGATGTCCCTGTCGAGTTCACGCAAAAAGCAAATGTGGACGCCAGCGTGACGGGCGAGACCGTTGCGGCGGACATTACGGCGGTAGGGATTGTTCTGTTGAAGCAATTGAATGGAACAACAGAGCTATTCAACGATTCGTTCACCAGCCAGATGCATATCTATTTGAAGGACAAGGATGGCAATTATATTAAAGAGAATGGTCATCCCAAGGCGTTTCCGATGGCTTCGAACGGAACTTTCTCCGTGGAAGGGCTAAGCGAGCAGAAATACACAATGGAAGTTCGCTATAAAGCTGAGACTGGCGAGGAACTGCTCCTTATAGTGACGCAACTGGACGTGAAAGCTAACGGAGAGCTGAATATTTCCGAGGAATTGGTGGATCCTTACGGTACGGTTTATGATGAAACGACAGGAGATGCTGTTACTGGCAAGAAAATTGAAGGAGCCAAAGTTACACTGTACTATGCGGATACGCAACGGAATAGAGATAACGGCCGCATTCCGGATACGAAAGTAACGCTTCCTTCCGTTCCAAATTTCCCACCGCACGACAACGAGAGCCCAGAGCAGGATAGCGACGCAAACGGCTTCTATGCGTACATGGTGTTTCCTGAAGCGGATTACTATCTGATCGTAACGAAGGACGGGTACGAGACGCATAGGAGTGATACGATTTCTGTCGATTTTGACATTGTGAGATACGACGTGCCGATGAAACCGATCAGTTCCGGTGGCGGCTCCGGCGGTAACGGTAACGGTGGAACCGGCAACGGAAACGGTGGAACTGGCAACGGTAACGGTGGAACCGGCAACGGTAACGGCGGAACTGGCAACGGTAACGGTGGAACCGACAACGGTAACGGTGGAACTGGCAACGGTAACGGTGGAACTGGCAACGGTAACGGTGGAACCGACAACGGTAACGGTGGAACCGGCAACGGTAACGGCGGAACCGGCAACGGTAACGGTGGAACTGGCAACGGTAACGGTGGAACTGGCAACGGTAACGGTGGAACCGACAACGGTAACGGTGGAACTGGCAACGGTAACGGCGAAATCGGCAACGGAAATAGCGGAACCGATAACGGAAACAACGGAACTGGTAACGTCGACACTGAACTGGACGATGCTCCGAAAACCGGAGACAACAGCGTATCGCCAATCTTCTATATGGCTTTGGCGCTGATGTCCTTGATGACGATCGGGTTCTGTCTAATCGGTAACAAGAGGAAGAAGCAAATCCAGTGACCGGAAAGGCGGTAAGAAAATGAATAAAACTAAAAAATTTCTTATCGCCGTTTCCCTCCTAGTGTTGGTATTTTCACTCGTGAGTCTTGCGAGAATTCTCCTGCGGGATTATACGGAGCAGCAGAAAATTGAAGGACTGGCAAAAGCGTGGGAGGAAGGGTTGGACAAAGACGGAGGGGATGCACTCCCCTCCTTTTTGTTTAATAAGGCGAATGAACCGGTCATGCTTCCCGAATTTCGAGAGCTTTACGAGAGGAACTCGGACATCGTTGGCTGGCTGAAGATTGATGGCACCCGCATTGAGTACCCGGTCATGCAGAATCCACAGGATGCGGAGTACTATCTCAATCATGATTTCGATAAAAAAGAAAACAAAGGCGGCCTTCCCTTTTTGGATGAGCATAGCCGGCTCAGCGGTTCGGACATTTTGCTGATTCATGGACATCACATGAAAAGCGGCTGGATGTTTAAAGATTTAATGAAGTACAAGAACGAAAGCTTTTATAAAGAGCATGCTATGTTTCAGTTCAGCAAGCTTTACGAAAAGGAAGAGTATGAGATTGTTGCCGTTATTCTGTCAAAAGTTTATCGCAAATCGGATGACGTTTTTAAATACTACCAGATTCAGAATGTAAATACGCCCGCCGAGTTCGATTCGTATGTTCAGAACATCAAAAAACTCGCTCTTTATGACACGGGCGTAACAGCCCAGTATGGCGACAAGCTTATTGTACTGTCCACATGCGAGTACTCAACCGAAAACGGCCGGTTAGCGGTGGTCGCCCGAAAGCTTAAATGACGATCTTGAAATAAGGAGTTAAGCTGTTTTATATCGCGTTCTCCCTTGGAGGACGCGATTTTTTTAGGCTTCTTTGATCCAGTTTATAAGGCACGGAATAGTTGAACAGAGGGTGTCCCAAAAGTCATAAAATGACGGAGGGATATCCTCTTATATTTTAATAAGGGAGCGAAGTGCGTAGGGGAGGAGGTTTATACATAAGCAGGCACGTGTAATAACTAATCAAGAAAAGGCCCTCGTGAATAGCCTGCCAATTTCGTTCAGTTCCCAACTGGAGGTATAAATATGGATATATTTGTGGAAATAGGCGCTAAGCTTATTATCAGTTTTTTTGGCTTATGGATTATTACCTTTATTACAGGCAGGAAGACGCTTAGCCAATTGACACCGCTCGACTTTCTAACTTCATTGATATTAAGCGAAATTGTCGGCAATACGATATACGATAGTGAGGTAAAGATCTGGCATCTGCTGTTTGCCCTATTCATCTGGGTTGCTTTGTCCTTTCTATTTGAAAAGGCGACGATCCACTTTGTGAAATTCGGGAGTATGGCGGAAGGGCGGACTGTGCTGCTTATAGACCAAGGCAAGGTGAATCAAGGCCTGATGGGAAAATACGATATTGAATATACACAGCTGCTGTTCATGCTGCGGCAGCAAAATATTTTCTCTCTCAGCGAGGTACAGTATGCTCTTCTGGAGACGAACGGTTCTCTGTCAGTCATGCGCAAGTCCGAATATGAGCAGTCAGGGCAGCCTTCTGCTTTTTCCATTACAGTAATTGATAAGGGCAGGCTGCTGGAAGAGTCCATGCGAGGCAGGCCGATGAACAAGGAGCAGATTCAGGAGTTGGTAAGGGAGCAGGGGGATTATCGGATTGAGGATATTGCCTATGCTGAATATAAAGAAGACGGAACGCTATATATAATTCCGAAAACCAACAAATAAACCATATAAGAAGAACAAGCTGGCGTGGGAATACATTGCGCTGGCTTTTTTTTCGCAGCGATTCCCCTGCTAAATTATAGGCTCCTTGGTCGAATTGATATGTAATTAGCACTTATTTACCCACATAAACAACGGAATACATATGCGTTCTCGTCAAATCAATAACTTCCTGAATAAATTGCTCTTGGGATTCGTGGAAATCAGTCTTAATCCAGTCCAGTACAAGCCCATAGAAGCCATAGGCTGTATAGCGTTTGAAGTAATCCATGTTAACGGGAATGTTATTGATTGTTTCGAATACAAATTGCTCCTTATAGATTTTTAAGATGGTTTGAGAAAAGCCTGTGTACAGCCCTGGTAAAGTATCGTTGCATTTTAAAAGCTCGAAGAAGTCCCGATGTTGATAAATATAAGACACGATATTGAAGGACGGAGCATTTATTTTTGCCGTGTACACTTTGTGTCCCGGAACATAGGGCTTGCCCACGGAATCTTCTAGCCCCTGAAACATAGATGCAAGCAAATCTTCAACTAATTCAATTTTATCTTGGTAATGTATGTAAAAAGTACTGCGGTTATAAGCGGCACAATCGACGATGTCCTTTACAGAAACGGAATGGTAGCCCTTCTCCTTGACTAGTTGTATGAAGGCTGATTTCAAATGTGCTTTTGTCCGATTTCGTCGTTGAGATGTCACGCTTTGTTCATCATTCATAAAAAAAGACCTCCCGGGAAAAAGACAGTTTTGATGTAAGTGTCTACTAATTAGACGTTTGTCCATACCTTAATGATTGTGAAATGTGAACAGAATAGTACAATTAAGTTGTAAGGAAATAGTACAATTTGAAGCATTAAAATGAGTTACTGTGCAAATAGTACTATTAAAATATTGTACTGGGGGATTCCATTATGGGCAAACTGCAAAACAAAGTAGCTGTGATTACTGGTGGAGCATCCGGTATCGGTGCGGCAACCGCACGTTTATTCGTTTCTGAAGGAGCCAAAGTGGTTCTTGTTGATTTAAATGAAGAAAAAGGAAAGCAATTTGAGCAGGAGCTGAAGGCGCTTAATGCAGAAGCTCTATTTATAAAAGCAAATATTACTAGTGAAGAAGAAGTAGCTAATATTTTTGCAAAAGCGGTTGAAGCTTTTGGAAAAGTGGATGTTGTATTCAACAATGCAGGGATCGGACGTGTTCATCCTTCGCATGATTTGGAATACTCCGAGTGGCGCAACACCGTGAATGTTGATTTGGATGGCGTCTTCTTGGTTGCACGTGAAGCGATCCGCGGAATGCTAAAAACGGGCGGAGGCACAATTGTAAATACTGCATCTATGTACGGCTGGGTTGGTTCTCCTGGTTCGGCAGCTTATAATGCTGCAAAAGGCGGAGTGATTAATCTGACGCGTTCATTGGCGCTTGAATATGCCGAACAAAATATTCGTATTAATTCATTATGCCCAGGTTTCATTGATACACCAATTATTCCGGAAGAAAGCAAACAAGCCTTAGCGGCAATTACTCCGATGAAACGCCTTGGCAAAGCAGAAGAAATGGCAAATGCCGTGCTTTTCATGGCTTGTGACGATTCTTCGTTTATGACTGGGAATAGCTTAACCGTTGATGGTGGATATACAGCTCAATAATTATCTTTCTGGGAGGGGTTTATATGAGTAAATTTGATGGGAAAGTAATCGTAATTACAGGCGCGGCAGGCGGAATCGGGAAAGCGACTGCTAAAAAGCTGGCAGAGCAGGGAGCAAACCTTGCTCTAGTCGATTTGAACCTAGAGGCAGTTAAAGAAGTGATTGCAGAACTGGGACTTGATGAATCGAGAGCAATTTCCCTTCAAGCAAATGTTGCAAAAGAAGAGGAAGTCAAAGCATATGTGGAAGCAACGCTCGAAAAATTCGGCAAAATTGATGGTTTCTTTAACAATGCAGGAGTAGAAGGAATTACTGCAAATGTTGAAGATTATCCAACCGAAGTCTTTGAATTAGTCTTTAATGTTAACGTTAAGGGCGCATTCCTTGGGCTGAAATACATTGTTCCTGTGATGAAGCAGCAAGGGTACGGCAGTATTGTGAATACATCTTCAGGTGCGGGATTAATCGGCTCGCCAGGATTTGTTGGATACAACAGCTCCAAGCATGCAGTAATGGGTATGACTAAAGTAGTTGCATTAGAAGCGGCCCCGTTTGGCGTTAGAGTAAACGCCGTGGCCCCTGGGGTAATCAATACCCGAATGATGCGCCAAATTGAAAAAAATACAGTTCCTGACGATGCGGAGGGAGCAAAAACAGCATTTGGGGCTGCAGTGCCTATGGGAAGATACGGGGAAGCGGAAGAAGTAGCCAATGTAGCGGTTTTCTTGCTATCGGATGATGCTGCATATGTGTCACAATCGATCTATACGGTGGATGGCGGTCAAATTAGTCAATAAGCTGAAGCATTAGTCGTAAGATTGCTTACATGGTTAGTCTGGTTGATAAGTAAACCTTGTAAGGCAACGTGGTTTCGTCATTGAAAAGCTACGCAGACACTAAACGTAACCCGTAAGATAGACACTTTTAGAAAAAGTGATTATCTTACGGGTTTCTGTGTTCTTCCTAACCAACCTATCGAGGTGTGAGTGAGGAATGGAGCCTGTTAATGTGGACATTAAAAAGATGACTTCTGATGAATTCAGAAGTCATCTCATAGCTGCTGCCCAATCTTTAGAGCGTAAGCCCGCCGTCGACCAGTACGATGGATCCTGTCATGTAACTGGAGCGATCAGAAGCGAGGAAGGTGACGACTTCCGCAAGCTCATCCGGCTTCGCATAGCGGCCCATACGCATATTGCCGACTTCCTCTGGCATGTATCCCCCCGACATGAAGGATTGTTCTACGCTCTTCGTCAGAGCTGTTTCTACGCCGCCCGGACAAATCCCGTTAATACGGATGCCTTTTTTCACATACTCGATAGCCGCGCCCTTCGTTAGGCCGACAACCGCATGCTTGCTGGCGGAATAAGCTGAGGCACTGTGCTCGCTTTTTACCCCTGCCGTGGAAGCTGTATTAATGATCGTTCCGCTTCCTTGCTCCTCCATTACCTTAAGAACATATTTCATACCGAGGAAGACGCCTCGGACATTGACATTCATAATTCGGTCGAACTCATTCTCATCAATATCAGCGAGCTTCGCGAATTTCTGTACAACACCGGCATTATTGAAGAAAATATCGATACGTCCGTAAGCGTCCGTGGCTGCTTGTACATAGCGCTGAACATCCTCGCTTTTTGACACATCGGCTTGTACAAAGATCGCTTCGCCGCCTTGTTCCTGAATAATATTAACGGTCTCTTGACCGGATTCCTGATTGAAATCGACAACGACGATCTTTGCGCCATGGCCAGCCATTTTTAAGCTTGTAGCACGGCCGATACCGCTTGCTGCTCCAGTAATGACAGCTATTTTATTCTCCAACATATAGGTTCAACCCTTTCGCGAGTAGGATAGCAGAGGAACTCTGCATGTCTATTGTAATGCGCTTTCATTATTCAAAATTGTATTTATCCATGATTTATAGTATTTTTTTATCATCTTTATTTTTAGCTATATTTCGTATCCTAGGCTATGGAGGTACGTATGAATAAGCTCGCCGAATTGGTCGTTTTTGGCCGTCTGCTCTATGATGCTATTGGGTTGCCTATATTTATCATCCATCCAGGTCGAGCCATTGAAGAAGAATACGCTGATCTCTCTCTTTGCTCTAACCCGTATTTTGCCTCCATCCGCGAACAGATAGCGAGTTACTCTTATGCGCTGTATGCTTCAGAGCAGCCGGTATATTTCTCCCGTTCCAGACTGCACTATTTTTTTGTGAATGCGCTTGATGACAACCAGCTTGCAGGTACGCTCGTCGTAGGCCCGTATTTGCATGAAAAGCTGCAAGGGGAGGAATGGAACGAAACAATGGGCGCTCTTCCAATGGGTAACCGAAGGCAGTTTCTCCAATTGTACGAAGAGATTCCGATCCTCCCCTGGGAACGCACCTCCGCGATAAGTCAGATGATTTATTATGCGATTCATAAGCAGCTCGTTGATTCGTCGACTAGTCTTCCGGTGGATGATATAACGATGCCGGAGCCAATTGTCGAGAAGAAGGAGCGGGATGCCGAGCTGTCGCGGAGACGCCGCAGCGGCATGCTGCATGCCAACCTCTCGCATGAGCGCGTTATGCTGCATTATGTGCGCAATGGAGAGAGGGAACGGATAAGAACGTTCGTTACGGAATCGATTATTGCTGAGGAGGAGTTTGGCGTACTTGCCAAGCGGAGCAGGCTTCGCAGTGAGAAGAACCTGATGATTACGGGAATCGCTCTGATCTGCCGGGCTGCAATCGAAGGGGGTCTGCACGAGGAGGATGCGTTCACGCTAAGTGACTTCTACATTCAGAAGCTGGAGGAGAAGGATTCGCTGCAAGCAATCTCCGCTATTATGACTGAAGTGCTGTTCGACTTCGTGGATCGAGTGTCCGAGGTTCGCCGCGGCCACTATTCACCTGCAATTCAAGACAGCTTGCATGAGATTGCCAATCATCTCTATAGCGACATTACTCTTGAAAGGCTGGCGGAATGCATCAATCTCAGTCCAAACTATTTGTCGAGCTTGTTCAAAAAGGAGGTTGGGCTGACCATTACGGAGTATGTCCAGCGTGAACGGATTGAAGAAGCCAAGAGGCTGCTCACGCTGACTGATTATCCAATCTCCGATATCGCAGCATGGCTTAACTTCAACGATCATAGTTATTTCAATAGGGTATTCAAAAAATGGAGTGGAATGGCGCCCAAAGAATACCGCAAGAGTGAGCGCCGCCCGTCGCAAAAATATTCGGAATGAAGACATGGCTATAAATGATGAAGGCCATTAGGCGATGTTAGCGGGATAGCCGTATAGGTTGAAATGAAGTAGTGGGCATGGTAAAATATCTTTAACTTAACGACAGGGAGCTGAGGAGAATAATGTAAAATTTCTTGCTGAGAGTGTACAAGATAAAACAGCTTTTGTTTTATTCTGTTCTATTCTTTATAAGCAAGAAAGTTACGTTATTCTTTTCACTCAACGAATATAACCTTATCCGCCCCTGCATATAGGGTTGGATTTGTTATTGTATTTATTTGAGCTACAAGAAAAGTAACTTTCTTGTAGCTTTTTTTATTTTGCAAGGGAGGTTTTTTATTATGTCATTACTCAAAGTGACCAACCTGACTTTTGCCTATGACGGCAGCTACGATAATATTTTTGAGAACGTGAGCTTTCAGCTCGATACGGATTGGAAGCTGGGCTTCACGGGAAGAAACGGCCGAGGCAAAACGACGCTTCTTAACCTGCTGCTTGGCAAGTACGAGTACAGCGGCACCATTTCGTCCAGTGTCAGCTTTGAATATTTTCCGTTCCATATTGTGAATAAGGACTATAATACGTTGGATGTCGTAGAAGACATCTATCCAGACTATCAGCATTGGCAGCTCATGCGTGAGCTGTCGTTACTGAAGGTATCCGAGGATGTATTGTATCGCCCTTTCGACTCCTTGTCCAGCGGCGAGCAGACGAAGATCATGCTGGCAGCTTTGTTTCTGAAGGAAAATAGCTTTTTGCTGATCGACGAACCAACTAACCATCTGGATATCCACGCACGGAAGCTGGTTAGTGATTATCTGAGCAGGAAGAGCGGATTTATTCTGGTATCACATGACCGTGCGTTTCTAGACAACTGCGTAGACCATATTCTTTCCATTAACAAGACCAACATCGAAGTCCAGAAAGGGGATTTTTCGGATTGGTGGGAGAATAAGCAGCGCCAGGACCACTTCGAGCTGGTCGAGAATGATAAGCTGCGAAAGGACATTAAGCGGTTGTCGGATGCCACCAAGAGAACGAGCAACTGGTCGCATGAGGTGGAGAAAACTAAAAATGGAACACGCAATTCCGGGTCCAAGGTGGATAAAGGCTACATCGGCCACAAGGCAGCCAAAATGATGAAACGTTCCAAATCACTCGAACAGAGGCAGCATTCCGCTATCGAGGAGAAATCGCAGCTGCTGCAAAATATCGAGAATTCAGAAAGCTTGAAAATTTCGCAGCTTGCTTACCATAAGAATGAGATGGTTGAGCTTGAGCATGTATCGATTCATTACAGTGATCGGACAGTTTGCAGCGACGTAAGCTTTACTATTCAGCGAGGGGATCGCATCGTGCTTGCTGGTCCGAACGGCTCTGGCAAATCAAGCATTCTCAAGCTGATCTGCGGTGAGGAGATGGATTATACGGGCACGTTCCGCAAAGGGAGCCAGCTGCAAATCTCTTACGTCTCGCAGGATACCTCGCAATTACAAGGCAGTCTGTCCGACTATGCCAGCCAGAATGAGATCGACGAAAGCTTGTTCAAAGCGATTTTAAGAAAGCTGGATTTTTCCCGCCTGCAATTTGAGAAGGATATATCCTCTTTCAGTGGAGGACAGAAGAAGAAGGTGCTGATCGCGAAGAGCTTGTGCGAGAAGGCACATTTGCATATTTGGGATGAGCCGTTGAATTTTATCGACGTCATTTCCCGTATGCAGATCGAAGAGCTGCTGCTGGAGCATTCGCCGACCATCCTGTTCGTGGAGCATGATAGTGAATTTTGCAAAAATATCGCGACCAAAATCGTGGAGCTGTGACTCTGTTTTATTTTGTTCCGAGCTAAGAGCAAATGCCTTAAGATTATGTATTGGTCTGTAACCCGTAAGAGAGACGTATTCCATCTTACGGGTTTTCCTCGTTCTCTACAGAAGGCCAAGATATGCCCTCGTTTATTATTCAATAAAAGTACTCACCACCGTCAAGCAGCTTCAAGGTCAGCCCTCATTTTCCGAAAAACAAGGCATATCTATATAACAACAACAATATATCTAAAAACAGATCTTTTTTATTGTAAAACGATAAATATTGTGGTAAAGTCAAACTAAATTAAAGGATAAGTGAGGGGCTTTTTATGAAACGAGGATCAACATTCTTTTTAAAGGTAGCTGTTATTCTTATTGGAATTCCAGTTCTTGCGCTGTGCATATTTTTGGTGCCGGAGATTGCGAATTTTGCTGTGGAGCTGTATCCCGAATTTACTTCTATTAAATATCTTGTATTCATTGATTTCTATGGCTCGGCAATTCCTTTTTACTTTGCTTTGTATCAAGCTTTCAAACTGTTGAACTATATTGACAAGAACAAGGCTTTCTCAGAATTATCCGTACAGGTGTTGAAAAAGATCAAGTACTGTGCAATTACAATCAGCAGCTTGTTTTTTGTGGGCTTGCCACTCTTCTATCTCATAGCGGAGAAGGACGATGCCCCAGGGATCATAGTAATCGGGTTGGTCTTAATATTTGCTTCGATGGTGATTGCCGTCTTTGCTGCTGTTCTTCAGAACCTCTTGAAAGAGGCAATTGCTATAAAATCTGAAAATGATTTGACGGTCTGAGGTGAATAATATGGCGATAATAATAAATATTGATGTGATGCTGGCGAAGAGAAAAATGAGCGTAACAGAGCTTTCGGAGAAGGTTGGTATAACGATGGCTAACCTTTCTATATTGAAGAATGCTAAGGCAAAGGCGATTCGATTATCCACTTTGGAGGCTATTTGCAAGGCTTTGGAATGCCAGCCAGGAGATATTCTGGAGTACAGAATCGACGAGGATATCACCATTATCGATTAAGGCAGGCTAAGCACGACTTGAATTAAATACATGCACTCCTAGCAATGGGTGAAGAATGAGCCTTCGTTTCTACTTTAGCAGTAGTTTCGAAGGCTCTTGTTGTTAAAAATGACTACTAACGGTTGGATATTTTTATGTTATGATAGGATTAATCCTCATGGATAGGCTGCATCCCTGTTTTTTCGGCACATTGAGGATAAACCATCACTTTTATCAAGCTAACTGGGGATGATCTATAATCCAAAACCGGCGATACAACATTGCTGTTTGATTGTGCAGGACCCTGTTCAGGGATATATCGTCAATGAGCCTGCTATCGGAAAGTAGGGCATTTTTTATGTCCAAAATATACCAGTATAGCGTAACTAATAAGCTTGAAGGATCACTATTCACTGGGAACGGCAGCTAAAGCGACAGCCCTTGCAAGTATGCTGGGTGAAGGCTTTGGTTTTTATGCATGAATAAAGTTATGTGAATGGTACTTACTGTAATGATATGGCATCAGGGAAATTTACCAGCTTTTAAATAGTATACAACTATCATATAATAGTAATATCTTAATTTATCCTTAATAGTGATACACTTTGAACAGGTTATCATGATCCAGAAAAGGTGTGTGACTAGGTCTCATAGGAGCCCAAGCAGGCAGGAGCACCTACATTTTTTCTTCAAATATTAGCAAATATTAGCGTGTAAGGACGGTAGAAATGAGCAAAAGACAAACCAAAACAGACGTTATCTTAATTGGTGCCGGAATCATGAGTGCGACTTTGGGGTCACTGCTGAAAGAATTAGTACCCGACTGGGAAATCACGGTATTCGAAAAGTCCGCAACAGCAGGAGAAGAAAGCTCTAACGAGTGGAATAATGCAGGAACGGGGCACGCTGCACTGTGCGAGCTTAACTACACAGACGAGAAGCCAGATGGTTCTGTAGATATTAGCAAAGCAATCAAGGTGAATGAACAATTCCAAGTGTCCATGCAATTCTGGTCTTATCTCGTAGAGAGTAAGCTGATTCGCAATCCGCAGGATTTCATTATGCCGTTGTCTCATGTGAGCTTGGTGCAAGGCGAGTCCAACATTTCGTTTTTGAAAAAACGGTTTGAAGCGATGACGAGCAATCCACTGTTTCAAGGGATGGAATTTTCCGATGACCCGAAAAAACTGATGGAATGGATTCCTCTTATTATGAAAGACCGTTCGGCACAGGAGCCAGTAGCGGCAACCAAGATTGACTCTGGTACGGACGTTAACTTTGGCGCTTTAACCCGCATGATGCTCGAGCACTTACAGCAAAAGAAGGTTACAATCAACTACAAGCATAGTGTTGATAATATTAAACGCACTAGCGATGGCTCATGGGAATTGAAAGTACGCAATGACAGCGGTGAGGTTGAACATCACACTGCAAAGTTTGTCTTTATCGGCGGCGGTGGAGGAAGTCTTCCTTTACTTCAGAAATCTGGTATTCCTGAAGGAAAGCATATTGGAGGATTCCCGATAAGTGGCCTATTTATGGTGTGCAATAATCCAGAGATAGTGGCTCAGCATCATGCCAAAGTATATGGTAAGGCTAAGGTTGGCGCGCCTCCGATGTCTGTACCGCATCTGGATACCAGATTCATCGACAATAAAAAAGCATTGCTATTCGGGCCATTTGCCGGATTCTCACCAAAGTTCCTAAAAAACGGCTCTATGTTCGATTTGATCGGCTCGGTAAAACCGGATAATCTGGTGACGATGCTGGCGGCTGGTGCCAAGAACCTCTCATTAACCAAATATCTGATCCAGCAAGTTATGTTGTCCAAGGAACAGCGCATGGCGGAGCTGCGGGAATTCATTCCGAACGCTAAGAGCGAGGATTGGGATCTAGTAGTAGCGGGTCAACGTGTACAAGTTATTAAGGATACCGCTGCCGGAAAAGGTACGCTTCAATTTGGTACGGAAGTAGTTAGCGCTGCGGATGGCTCGATTGCTGCATTGCTCGGTGCTTCTCCGGGTGCTTCAACCGCTGTATCGGTTATGCTTGAGTTGATGGAGAAATGCTTCCCGCAGCATATAAAAGCATGGGAGCCGAAGATCAAAGAAATGATTCCTTCTTACGGCGTATCTCTATTGAAGAATCCAGAGCTTATCCGCGAAATTCACACATCAACAGCAGAAACGCTTGTTCTGAATAAGCAACAACAGCGCGTTAAGCAGGCTTCGTCCTAGCTTTGATACAGGTCATAAATGAGTAGCGTCCGGATTTTCGGACGCTTTTTTTGTTTTGTTACCACAATCAACGTGTAGTCCCTAATTCACTTGGATACTAAGCCCACTTCAGATACATTATGAAGATATGAATATGATTACCATTAAATGAAGGTGTTAATATCGCGTTCCAGAATGGTTTCAGGGGAGGATACGATATGTTTAATAAAGAATTTGCTTGGCTCTGGAAATAAAAGTGCCGGAACTTCGTCTTTCATGAAGAACTGAACGCCATCAATTTCATCATCCTCGGGTTTTAAGTCTGTCCTATCTCCTCTATAGTGCAGAAGGAACATGGTTGTTTCTTGTCTCTCAAATCCAAGCTTCTCCTTGGTCAATTGATCAAAATCAAAGCAAATCGTATCCTTATACTTATGTAGTATTACATATAGATTCGAGCCGGTTTCTTCTTTTAGTTCTCTTAGCAAAGCCTGCTCAATATTGATATCATGGGCTTCAATACCCCCTTTTGGAAAATCCCATTGCCCAGTAATGGCGCCTTGCGCACCTTTAACTTTATGTACTAGCAAAAACTTTTCATTATGTTGAATGATTGCTCCAACTGCTCGTCGAATCATTATTGTTATACCTCCTTATAATGGGATTATTTCATATTCGACTATTGGTATTTATTCACCTGTAGAACACAAGAACACTGGCTATAAAACATTTGTGATTAGAAATTTGGTCAGCACTGATGTTAGTGATTATACGAGAAAAAGGTTACTATGGAAGTAAAGCAGATGTAGTTCATTTATAGATGATGAATAACGAGCAGAAAGCAGGCTAAGAAGTAATGACAGATCATAAACAGTGTTACCGTTTTAGCGAGGCCCCTATATGGGAGCTGCAGCGGTCTTACTATGAAGAAGAAGGAATGAAGGCGTGGAATAACGACCAAGTTCCTCTATATATAACGAGCAATCCGATGATCGCTGCATCTTATGCCGAGATGATATTCGGTTTTCTTCAAGATCGGGCAGGGAAGGGCAATCTTTCGGAGCCTATCTGGATTGTTGAGCTGGGAGCAGGCGCAGGGCGTCTTGCCTACCATGTGCTGCATGAGCTGTGTCAGCTTAGAGATTATGCTGGGATATCCTTGCCACCATTCCGCTATGTGATGACAGACCTGGCGATCAGCAATGTTGTAGCATGGCAGAAGCATCCTGCCCTACAATCTTTTATTTCCGAGGGAATACTGGATTTCGCACAGTTTGATGCAGTTCAGGATACCGCTTTAAACCTGGTGGTATCGGGTACGACCATTAGTCAAGGTGATCTGAGGCAGCCGTTCATTATTGTTGCGAATTATTTCTTTGACAGCATTCCACAAGAGCTACTTTATGTGGGCGATGGTCAAATTTATGAAGCTGATGTTTTGATCGAATATCCTGAACATAGAGATTCACTAAAACCATCAGAGGTGCTGGGTCAACTATCTCTGCATTATGAGCATCGGCGGGCGCCTGAGTACGAAGAAGAAGCGTATCCTTACCGTGATGTCATCGCTATTTATCAGGAAGAACTAGAGGATTCCCATATTCTATTCCCTGTTATCGGGTTGAACTGCTTAGAGCGTCTGAACCAATTGTCACAGGCAGGGTTTGTATTGCTGACCGCAGACAAAGGCGATCACTTGCTGGATAATTGGAAATTCTCAGAACCGCCCGCATTGGTTTTACATGGAAGCTTCTCCTTAACAGCAAACTATCATGCGTTGCAGCATGTGTTTGAGAACAAGGGAGCCATGGCGTTATTCCCTCCCCATCATTACAGAAATATTAATGTGGGCTGCATTATCCATGTGGATATACCAATGGACTACCCCCATACCCGATTAGCTTATCGCAGATCTATAGAGCGTTTTGGCCCGGATGATTTTTTTAATATGAAGGAATGGGTAGACAGCAAGCTGGACAGCATGGAGCTGCAGCAAATTTTGAGCTTTTGGCGTCTGGGCGGTTATGATGCAGAATTTTTCATTCAGAGCACGAAGGGAATCACTAGCCTGCTGCCTGATGCGAACGATGAGGAATTGCAGGATATTTCAAGAGGCATACAGCTCATGTGGTCCTCGTACTACGAGATGGAGCAGCGCGATGACCTGGCACTTCATGCTGGCTTGCTGCTGTTCGAGATGGGAATGTACGAAGATTCAAAGCGCTTTTTAGAAATATCCCTGCATTCAGGCCAAGATAAGCTCATTTCCTCCGTATTCTATTGTCTAGCCATCTGTTGCTTGGAGCTAGAATTAAACGAAGAGGGCTTGCATTACACAAGAAGGTTATTAGAGCGTGAGCCTAATCATGAGGAAGCCTTGGATTTGCTGAACAGTTTCGAGTAGAGTAGGGAGAACACTCAGGTAGAAGGTGAGATTAGTGGATAAGCCTATACATATTCTCGTGGTTGAAGATGATAATGATATCAATCAGCTGCTGTGCAAAATTTTAAAGAAAAGCGGTTATTTCCCTCAAGCTGCGTTTTCCGGAACGGAAGCGATGATATATTTGGAACGGCAGGAGTGGGCTATGGTGCTGCTTGATTTGATGCTTCCCGGCCTGACAGGCGAGGAGCTTCTCATGAAAATAAATGAACAGGGTTCGACCCCTGTTATCGTTATTTCAGCTAAAGAAGAACAGCAGACAAAAGTCGCAACTCTGCGTATAGGCGCCGATGATTACATAACCAAGCCCTTTGATATCGAAGAGGTATCCGCAAGAATTGACTCCCATCTAAGAAGATATAGTCGGTTGGTCAACCATAACCATAGCAATCAACTCAAGTACAAAGACATTAGCTTGGATAAGGACACGAAGGCTGTGACGATCAACCATCAAGAGGTCATTCTTACGGCAAGGGAGTTTGCTATTCTGAACCTGTTCCTATCCTATCCGAAGAAAGTATTCTCCAAGGTGAATTTATTCGAGAGCGTGTGGGAGGATAACTTCGTCGGTGATGACAATACGATTAACGTACATATCAGCAATCTAAGAAACAAGCTCGCCAAAGCCAACCCCGATGAGGAGTATATCGAGACATTATGGGGCATGGGCTATCGGCTTAAATAACAGCTTAAGGTTTTCTTAATAATCGCTTTATGATCACTTATGTCTTGCCTCTGATAATGAAGCTATCACATAGAGAGGTCGTGAGACATTGAGTCCATATGTACTGCGGTCCAGTAATTTAATGAAGACCTATAAGAAAGACCATGCGCTTGATCGAGTGAATATTTCTATTAAAAAAGGTGCCATTTATGGCTTTATCGGCCAGAACGGCGCAGGAAAATCTACTTTGATCCGTATCGTTAGCGGATTGGCTTTTCCAACAGAGGGTTCTATCGAATTATTCGGCAAGAAGGATGAGCAGGAGCTGAGCGAAGCAAGGAAGCGAATTGGCTCAATCATTGAGAGTCCGGCTCTGTATCCGAATATGACGGCTAGAGAGAATTTGGAGACTCATAGGCTTCTAAGAGGAATTCCCGGGAAAGCCTGCATCGAGAAAACGCTGAAGCTGGTCGGCCTGCAAGATACGGGCAGGAAGAGTGCGAAGAACTTCTCGCTCGGGATGAAACAGCGTCTTGGACTAGCGATTGCCCTTCTGGGAGACCCGGAGTTCCTGATCTTGGATGAACCGACGAATGGTCTGGACCCCATGGGGGTTATTGAAATGAGGGAGCTATTAAGGAAGCTTAATCGGGAAAACGGAATTACCATTCTCATATCCAGCCATATTCTAAGTGAGCTTCATCTGCTGGCTACGCACTACGGCATTATTCATAAGGGCAGGCTGCTGGAGCAGTTGTCTGCTGAAGAGCTTAACGGCAAATGCCAGCACTATCTGCATATTAAGGTGAATGATGCGGGGAAAGCGGCTGCTGTTATCGAGAAGGAGCTGGGAGCTGCTAACTATAAGGTGATGCCGGACGGTACGATCAAGCTATACGAATTCGTCGATCATCCAGGCAAGGTTTCCGTAGCGCTAACAGCTGCGGGGCTCATTATCGAGCAGTTCATGCCAATTGGTGAAGATCTGGAAGCGTACTTTACGAGAAGGATTGGAGGGGAGCAGAATGAATAATCTCATCCAATCCGAATGGTATAAGCTCCGCAAGGACCGTTCATTCCGGGCACTTCTATTCATTATTTCTGCGCTGTCTTTATTTTGGTCTATCTTTCAATATGTTGACCACAGAATGGATGGAGAATCTCCGGCGACTGGCATCGAGATGTGGATAAGCGGGATGTCGGGCAATTATATGATGATTATAGCGCTCTGTGTGCTTGCAGGCTTCTTTATATCTAGCGAATACACGAACGGCGTTATGAAAAGCATCGCTTCCAGCGGCAATAGAAGAGGAAGCATTATTATAGCGAAGCAGCTCGTGTATGCGCTGGGTACGGCTATATTGGGCCTCCTTTTTCCGCTGATTAACTTTGCTTTCGCCACGATAATGTCCGGTATTGGAGAGCTGCCGGGTGAAGAGATGCCTGTCTATTTATTAAGGACATTCGGCTTCATTATTCTTTACGCTACGGCATTTGCTGCCATTGCCAACTTGATCGCTACGCTTATGGCGGAAGCCGGCAAAACGATTGCTGTTACAATGGTCTTCTTCTTGTTCATCGACATCCTCTTTGCCGTAGTGGGGCAGTATATTTCATGGGTTGAGACGATCTACGGCTATACCGTGTTCAAGCTGTTATATGACATAGGAACGGTTGCTCCGGGCGGCGGCCTGTTAATTCGTATGGTGTTAATTCCGGTGGTTACCTTCATTTGTTTTGGAGTGCTCGGCGCATGGGTGTATCGTCGCAAAGAAATTAAGTAACGAGAGAAGCGGGTGAGATTAGATTGATATATATTATCGTGGCTGCAGCAATTATAGCTGCTGCTGCACTCATTCGCTTATATAACGTAAAGAAAGAATTGAGACGAATTCATAGGCAATTGTCGGCCTATAATCAGGGAGCAAATGAGAAAAAGATCGATCTTCGATTTTTTGAGAACGATATTGAACAGCTCGCTGATGAGATCAATCGCCTTATGGATGTGGTCACGGATGCCAAAGCGCTTAGAAGACGAACGGAATATGAGCTGAGGCAGAGCATCTCCAGTATTTCGCATGATCTGCGTACGCCGCTAACCTCTGTCCTCGGGTATATTCAGCTTCTGGAATCGGATCAATTAACCGCAGAGGAGAAGCGAGAATATGTGGCGATTGCCAAAAGTCGAACGAAAAGATTACAGGAATTGCTGAGTGAATTTTTCGAGCTGTCTGTTATTGAATCAATGGATCACGAATTGAAGATGGAGCGGGTGGAAATGACGGCTCTAGTCTCTGATATTTTACTCGGCTTCTATGACCGATTTAATGAACACCATAGAGAGCCTATTATAGAGCTTGCGGGAGAAAAGATCGTTCTGACCGCGGATGAGTCTGCCATTAAACGTGTAGTTGAGAATTTAATTATGAATGCAATTCATCATTCTGATGGGCCGATCTGGATTCATATGGAGAGGCTCCAATCAACAGTGGCATTATCCATTCGCAACGAGGCTCTGCATTTATCGTTAAGCGATTTGAACAGCCTGTTCGACCGGTTCTATACGGCAGACCGTTCCAGATCAAGCAAAGGAACAGGGCTGGGATTATATATCGCCAAAAGCTTGATGGTGAAGATGGATGGGGGGTTAACCGCTGAATTAATCGACGGTCAGCTTATCATGAGGTGCGAGTGGCAGCTATACCGTTAAGCATAAAAAAACGAGCCTGGAATTGCTTCCAACGCTCGTTTTTTCGTGGAGAGGGCTCTTAACTGAACGTTAGCCTGCTGCCCAAACATCCAATTCAATTTTTAATTCTGGCAAGCCCAATCCCTTAACATAAGCAATCGTCATGGACGGAGGTGAATCGCCGAATACGTTGTTCCAAATTGTGTAGAAATGCTCCCAGTCGATTTCTTCTGTAGCCCAAATATTGATTTTGATAACATGATCAGGAGTCAGCTCTTGGGAAGAAAGAATGGCAACAATATTAGCCATTGTATGGGTTACTTGTTCATTGAAATCAGCAGGGATAGTACCGTTCTGATCTACACCAACTTGGCCAGAGAACACATACTGTTCAGCGTTTCTATCTATTTTTGTTACGTGGCTGTAATGGCCTACGGGCTTCGCTATATTGTCCGGATTATATCTTTTAATTACCTGATTATTTAAGTTCATCCTCGTTCATTCTCCTTATAAATCGAAAATACATACATACATGCTGTATTTTCACTGTATTTTAATTTCCTTGATTATGGACAGACTTATCCTGTGCATAATCAATTCTAGAAAAAAACAGCAGTCGAATAGCCAATACCAGACGATAAGAATTTAAGCGATCTTTTTTTCATCCGGCATTCCTCCTCCATATTTATAAGTGAAACCAACTTACATTTTAATAATAACATTACAACCAGAGAAATAATAGCAGCCCTCAGCTACTGGTTGAAAGCAGCTGAAACAGGTTTATTCCTCCTTCATTCTGTTTAATAAATAGAGAATACGATTCGATGCTAAGCACAATGTGCAGCAATTGAATTAGTAAATAAACCAATGAGGTGAGAATATGCTGAATACGTACGAGGCAAACCAAGAGGCTATCGAAACGGTTAGAGAGTTAATCAAGGGGATCGACGTTGCGATGCTCACCACCATAAGCAATCAAGGCTTAGTATCCCGGCCAATGAGCACCCAAGAAGTCGAGTTTGATGGTGACCTATGGTTCATGACTACAAAAGAAACAAGCGTATATCAAGAGCTGCTTCAGAATTCCAGTGTGAATGTAGCCTACGTGGATAAATCCTATCTATCGGTTCGCGGCGAGGCTGAATTGGTGGAGGATAGAGCCAAACTGAAAGAGCTGTGGAATGATTCTTATGCCCGATTCTTCGGCGGCTCTTACGACGATCCAAGGCTGGTCTTGATCAAAATAAAGGCTGAGACAGCAGAATACTGGGAAACGGGCAATAAAACTAAAGTGGTAAAGCGTTTATGGAACAAGCTGACGGGAAAAGATTCTGATGAGAATGATCTTAATCAAACCGTAGAATTGGTATAGAACTATAAAATGCGAAATAGGATGAAAGCCAGCTCCGAGCTAAGGGGCTGGCTTTCATTCCGTGATCCTTGTCAGCTTCTCCGGGTTGGAGACGAGGTAAATGGCGCGAATAGCAGCATAATGATCATCTGGCTCTATTAGGAATGCCATTGGGGGTCTGCTCTCACGCAGCAGGACCAATCCTCGTTGTCCACTTATCCAAGCATGACGCAGTTGGCCTGTAAGTGAGCCTTTGCCGGAAATGCCAGTAAAAAAAGCGGCAATTCGATCACGGCCATAGATCGGATTAAGCGCAGCGCGTACGACACCGCCTCCGTCACTTAGCATGACTGCGTCCTCTGTGAGGAGACGGATGAATGGCTCGAATCTTCCGGTATTGATCGCTTGGGCGAAGGATTGCACGAACTGCTCGATAGATTCATCAAGGGCGCTTTCGCTTTCAGTACGAGGACGCTGCCCGACCTTCGCAGCGGCCCGGCTATAGATTTTGCGGCAGGCAGCTTCGGATTTATTCAGCATAGCTGCGATATCGGTGTAATCATAGCCGAGTGACTCTCTCAGGACGAATACGGCGCGTTCCGGCGGCGTGCAGGTCTGTAATAGAACGAGTAAGGCATAGCCAAGCCGTTCCCTACGAAGCACATGCTCCTGCAGGTCGTCCTTTGAGCCGAGGTCGATTACAGGCTCTGGAAGCCATGGCCCAGGGTAATGCTCCCGATTGCGAGGGGCAGCTTTCATTATATTAAGGATGCGATTCGTAATCAGTTTGACGAGATAGGCCTTGGGATAGGCGATCTTAATCTCGCCGAGCTTGGTGACGGAGACAAATACATCTTGTACCGCATCCTCAGCCTCGGTCATGGAGCCAAGCATCCTGTAAGCAATGGAAGTAAGGAGGGGCTTGTGTTCACGATACAGCTCTTCAATTTGCAAAGGCATTCCATTCGATTCTGATGGCATGATTCATAGCCCCCCGACCCTTATTATATAGTTTGATTTTATCGTTGATTGAGCAACAAAGCCACCCTGCCTGAGGGTGGCTTGTCTTTGTACCTGCTTAGCTGTCGAAGCAGCCCGGGAACATGCTCGTCGAGATCGCCATGCGGTTCCAACAGTTGATTGCGTTAATCGCCATGAGCAGCGCGACGATTTCATCTTCACTGAAATGCTCGCGCACCTCGTCGTAGACAGCTTGTGGTACGCCCGCTTGGGAAATAAGTGTGACCGCCTCGGTCAGGGCAAGAGCGGCTCTTTCCCTACCGGTGAACATAGGTGCTTCTCGCCATACGACGATCAAGTTCAAGCGTTGCTCGGTTTCGCCCATATTTCGCAGGTTGCTGGCATGCATATCGATGCAATAAGCACAGCCATTGAGCTGTGAAGCTCTGATTTTGATTAACTCGTTCAGTACAGGATCAAGTCCCATTTTTTTCGCCGCATCTTCTAATTTAAGCAATGCTTGGAAGCCTGCGGGATTAGCTGTGCGGTGGTTCATTCTTAGTTTCATTATGATTCCTCCATTTGGTTGCTGTTCTTATAGTTAAGACAATTCAACCTCGGAATTTGTGACAGCATACTAAAAAGTTTTATTTGATCTAATTTAAGAATTAGGATTCCTTTATTTTTTAGTTCAGAATCAGGAAAAATGGTTTATAATTGGATAAATTAGCATGATTATATAAGTCCATGATAAAAAAGAGATCATGACCATTGGGGAGAGGTGAAAGCGAAAGCTAGGATAGTAGTAATTATAGTTTTGAGAGGGGGATTATGATCATGTCCGATTATCAACCAGGTTATCATCAATTTCATAACAATCGCATGCCTCAATTATACTTTGAACATCAAGGTCATTATTATGAAGGAGCTATATCTCACTACTGGAACTGTGGCTTTCGCATTGTAACTAAGCACCTGCTTTCTCTGCGAATAGGAGATAGACTGCCTCGCATTAAGTTGCTTAGCGGTGAGAGCGATCATTATCTTCACGAGCTTACCGTTTCTCAACTTGCACATAAAGGGCATTCCTTATGTTTTGATGTAAACGAAATGAATCCCGCCGCTTATGAGCAATTCCAGCAAGATTTTCATATCGTTATTCTTGGCCATTCACCTCTGCAAAGCGCCGAAGCTGCCAAATCATTGCCTTCTTTTATCGGACGCAAGCATTACACCCAAGAAGCGACCGAAGCCCGTCAACAATGGCTGGAACAATCTACCGGTAAGAAGCATAGCCATATAAAGCAATCTATATTCCGTGATAATCCTTCTGCTCTTGCAGGAAATATTGAGAATTATATTGGTACCGTGCAGATACCCCTGGGAATTGCAGGGCCTTTGCTGATTGATGGGACCTATGCCAATGGCTATTTTCCCCTTCCAATCGCCACGACTGAAGGAGCACTTATTAGTTCGATATCGCGAGGTGCCAAGGTGTGCAACGCCGCTGGAGGAGTGGAGGTTCACGTTTTGCGGCAGACGATGGTGCGGGCACCCGTGTTTTTTTGTGGTGATCAGGTCGGTGCGCTTTTTCTTGCGAATTGGATTAGGGAGCATTACGAGCTTATTAAGGCGAAAGCAGAGAGCGCATCTTCGATTGCCAAGCTGACCAGAATTCAGACCCATCCCTTTGCAGAGACCTTGCATGTCCAATTTTATTATGAGACAGGCGATGCCGCTGGGCAGAATATGACGACCTCCTGCACGTATATCGCTTGCGAATGGATTGAGGATCAAGTGAAATCTATGGCAGAGGCGAAGTATATTAGATTCATAATTGAAGGCAATATGTCCGGGGATAAGAAGGTTAATATGCGAAGCTTCATGGACGGCAGAGGCATTGAGGTGATGGCCTCTGTCCATATACCGGAAGCCGTATTTCAACAAACGATGCGGCTGTCGACAGAACAATATATGCAATGCTGGTATGCCATAGAGGCAGCTGGCTTGAAGACGGGAATGATTGGCTTTAATGCTAACTTCGCTAATGTAATTGCAGGCATGTTCACCGCTACAGGCCAGGATATTGCTTGTGTTCATGAATCCAGCTGCGGGATCTTTAAGCCTCGCCCTGAATCAGACGGCATTTCGTTTCATATTCAGCTGCCTTCATTGGTGATTGGAACTGTAGGTGGGGGGACAAGCCTTCCTACACAGCGCGAATGCCTCGATATGATGGGCTGTTATGGGCATGGAAAGGTGTATAAGCTAGCGGAAATCATCGCTTCTGCATGTCTTGCTCTGGATATCTCAACGACTTCTGCAGTTGTATCGAATGAGTTTGTCAAAGCGCATGAGAAGCTGGGCAGAAGGTCCTCCCAGATAGGGATTCAGAGAAAAGAAATTACTTCTCGATTGTTCCAATCGCTTATAGGGAAGGATTATGGAAAAGTGACGTCATTCGAGGCGATATCCTTGAATACGGAATCAAGTGTGGTAACGAACATGCTGAAGAAACAAGCCTCTCATTTTCAAGGGCTGCATCGCTACCAGCTCCAGCTTACGCAGGAAGCTTCACAGCACACTCTTCCTGTTGTCCTAAAAGTAAAATCCAATGATAGCGCCATCATGGATCTGGGCTTTGGAGTGGCCAAATTATCAGGGGATGATCGATTGTCTGGGTTATTTGAATCACAGATGCATATTTTTGGATTCGAAGGGGCTCATTTACGGGAAATCTCCATCTATCAATATGCCGCTCCCTTATTACTCTACTACTGCCCTCACGTTTATGGGGTACTTCGTAATGATGAGAAGGAAGCTTATGCTATTCTAATGGAGGATTTGTCAGCATGCAGCCATATGAATGCCATTGAGACGATTGATGCTTGGGATGGAGAGCATATTAGGCTCGTGTTAGGGGATTTGGCGGATATGCACTCGGCCTATATGAATCAGGCTGACAAGATACCTGATGCCATGCAAGTGGAACGACTTGATGAGACGAGCTATGGAGAAGCTGTAGAAGTGCTGCTCGCCTTGACCGACTATAACTACGAACGCTTCCCTGAGCTCATTTCTCCTCAGCTCTATCAAATGCTGCGCCAATTCATTCAAAGCCTCCCTGTACACATTCAGCAGATGAAGCAATATCATCAAACGTTAACGCATAATGATTTCAACCCAAGAAATCTGGGCATTCGCGTTCATCCTGATACGAAGCGCCTGGTCGTGTATGATTGGGAGCTGGCACGTTATCAGAATCCGCAGCATGATTGTATTGAATTCCTCACGTACACCCTGTCACCGGACAGCTCCATGCAGGAATGGGAGCTTTATCTGGATGATTATCGCAGAAGCTTGGAAAGGGCCACCGGTCTGAATTTGGATAAGGAGGGCTTTGAGCAGGTAGCGTTATGGAATGCCTTGGAGCTTGCCAGCGTTCGATTTAATCTTTATTTAATTACGAATAACTTGCTGCATCTCCCTTATATGGAGAGAATCTATACCAATTTATCTCGCTATATTATAGAGATGACCTCAAAGGCAAAGAATAAAGTATAGAAAAAAAACAAGCGGGATACCTGTTCAAGGTATTATCCCGCTTGTTTTTTTAGTCCTACGACGAACAGCAGCAAGTTCACTACATAGTGAACGCCTGTAGAAATAATCAGCAGCCACAGCATTTCCCAGCCTGTCAGAGGATAGAAAATCAAAGTCGCCAGTATACAACCAATTGCCGAATCGACTTGGTCAATCAGCTTGAAGGTAATGCCGGTTAATCCTCTTATATTCTCACCAGGAGGAATATTCAGCCGCCGCTTTATGAAGCTATTGGGCAGCTCGAATAATACGTAAAAAAATCCCCATATCGCGCCATAGAGCCATTCGGTATAGGGAGTATGGTATTGATCCCAAGGCAGCAGGGAGTTCTCCTTGAACCATGTCCACTGCCCAGCCAATACTCCCATCATGCCGAACCAGAATGCGGTAAATACAATCATCCCGATAAAGCCGTGCCATGTTTTGTTATCGCCAAAAATCCGTTTGCCATCCCGCCAATGCTTGCCGCCATCGATGGGTGAACGATATTTGCGAACCAGTGGCAGTTTCACAAATACCATGTTCGTTACTCCACCCAATATGACAGGTATTATAAAAAGTAGCAGCTGCATCGCTAATATCATTGGATCTCAAACCTCTCTAGGTCATCTTTTTTAACTAGTCCCGTTATCATGGTTGTTATCCGTTGATTATTCTCTCAATAATACGTGCCCCTAAAGGTACAATAAAAAAAGTAAATCCGAGTATATAAAACTTCCGTGCTGCTAAAGCCAGAGGTCGACGGATTAGCTTGATCATGAAATACATCGTTACCGCCGTATGAAGGATAAGTGCAATCGCGAATCCGCTTCCCTCTGCTAGATAACGGATCATTCCTATTCCGCATATGAACGAAAGGATAAATAGAATACAGGCAGCAACGGCCGTATTCCGTGCGCCAATACGATTCTGATAGGTTGGCAGCGGCTCAGGCTCCTGTACGCCGACATTATGTGAATATTCATGCGCAACAACAGCGAAATAAAGGAACCCGGCACAGCTGATTGAGGCCATAGTCACCTCTCCGGATTGGGCTGTTGCTGCAAGGACCGGGAGAGCAAGGAAGATAAGGTTCGATAAGAAAGGGCGGGCAACTATTGGGAAGCGATAGCTTACCTTATGCCATAGCCAGTAATAGACGGCTATAATGCCAATGCTCATAAGAACTGTAAGGTTAGCCATAGCTAGGAGCATAATCAACAGCAGGGCAAGTGCACAGGCGCAGCGAAGCGGGAAGGCATGGATGTACCCCGTGACTAAGCCTCGATGCGGGCTTTTCATTCGATCTATTGGAATAGAATGAAGATCATCTGCTGCTCTTAGGACAAATAGTGCAAGCCAGACGATCCCTATAGCAGAGGTATAGGCTTGCCAATCGCCTTGCAGCTTGGGCATTATCCCTACGGCGATAATGATAGACAAGGGCAGGGTAACTTGGAGCGGGTACCTCTCTATGATAAAACGCCATACATGAATCATACTGCAGCCTTCTCGGATACGCGTTCAATCCATTCAATTTCGCCCGTGTCCCCATTAATGATCAGCATATCGCCGTCTGTAATCAATGTCGTAGCTCTCTCCACAGCCGTAATGGCTGGAATGCCGAATTCGCGGGCAACAATTGCCCCGTGAGACAACATACCGCCTTTCTCCAAAATCAGCCCTCCTGCAATTTTGAACAAGGGAGTCCACCCCGGGTCCGTGCTTTTTGTGACTAGGATATCGCCGGGCTGTAAGCGCTGATCACGTACAGGGTCAATAATGATACGAGCTCTTCCCCTCACTCTTCCCCCGGATACGGCAATGCCGACTAATTGGGACTGGGAGTCCGAATGGGCCGGATAGGAAGCAGGGGATTCATGGGCTTGATAATAGCCCCCTAGCTCACGCAGGAATAAGCTTGGCGGCTCGATCTCTTCATTGTTCTTATGAGCTTCCTGACGCAGAAGAATAAGCTGGGGAATCGTTTCGGGAAATTGAAATTTGCCATACACAATCTCTTCAAGCTCATTCCACCGCAAATAAAATACATCATCGCTTTGTTGCAAATGGCCTTTCTCTACAAGCCGATTGCCGATCTGCCGAACAATCTGCCGAATCTCACCGAATAATAAACTGCGAATAATACGGCTCTTCTCCCGGAATCGAATGGCTTGATGCGTATGATGCAGCATCATGCGAAACACCATTCGTTTCCCCAGCGATAAGGATTGATTGATTCGCGCTACCCAATCGGTGGAATGGGCAGGAGGCTTATGTGAAGACTCCTCTTGTTTCGCAGCATCCTGATATTTCCTCACCAATTCCCAGTAGAGATCATGTCTTTCTTCAAAAGTAGGAGAGACAATCGTGCAATCGTGATAGCATCTTCCGCCGAATTGATCCATAAATAACAGAAACTTTGTACGAGATGGCCCCTGAAGCTGCTGCTCCAGCTCCTCATACCTGCCTTCATTCAGCAGTAGCTGCAGGCTTGGCTGAGCTCCAATCATGGTGGCCTGCTCTTCAATGAGCTTGGTAGGCTCCAAGCTGCGAATATCATCGGTCTGCATCACGTGAACAGCGGCAAGATCGGTATTGATCCCCGTATCCTTGAGCCAACGCTTGATTAATAGCTTCAATCCCCCCGGGAATACGGCGGCAAGTAAGTCGACAATCGCTGGTCGATCATAATATTGCTTCACAAAACGGTTCATTAAGCTGTCTAGTCCATTGAGCAACTGGTCTAAGGATTGCTGTTCATACCCTTCTGAGCGCCATACTTTCCTTTGCTCGTAGAAGGCAGATTCATACTGTTGGACCTTCCTTGATGCGCTTGACCATAGCTTGATGAACGAATAGGCAAAGGAGCCGTAGCGAAGCCATTTCGACTTACCTGTTAGCTTCTCAGACTGCTTGGATCGCGGCTCATACTGGAATGGCACATGCTGACCAATGAAGTTATCCAACAAGGTTTTCAGCAGCGGGCCGATCGGCAATAAATAAGCAGCCTCATACCAATTGCTCAAATTGTAATAGATACGCCCTGCATGAATGCCAGTTGTGTGATCTGTGACAGATCGAATTGGAGCTAACTGCCGATCGGTCCAGCCGAACAGCCGTAGCAAATGTCTCGAATAATGCTGATAGAATTGATCGACGATTGACCATGTGAATGGCGTAACAACGGAAGGGAAGTTTTCTACCATATTGACGTTCGTCCACAGCACCATATGTTTGCCCTTCAAGCCTGTAATGGGGCGGACTTGCAGCATAATCACTTCTTGATCCACGATGCACCATTCTATATCTATCGGAAATTGGTAGTCCTGTTCGATTTTGAGTGCCATCTGTACTAAGCGACTCATCGCCTGAGCCAATAGAGTATCGCCCACCTGATGAGCGATTTGTCCGGTCATGCGGGATACAAGCAAACGGTGGGGGGTCACCTCACCAGAGACGAGCTGATCGCCAAGCCCTTCTACCCATTCGATAATGAGGTGATCGGTATCTTGGCTAAGCGGATTCATCGTAAAGAGAACGCCTGCATATTGAGGACATTGCTGCTCCTGAATAATGACCCCCATCTGAGGCAAATGCTCTGTATTTCTTTTGCTGGTATAGGCAGCTACTGCTTCACTGAACATACTGGCCCAGCAATCCTTGATGCGATCATATACCTCATGAGAGCTTACGTTAAGGGAAGTAAGAAATTGCCCCGCCATCGAATATTCCGTACCGTCTTCGGAGACGGATGAGGAGCGAACCGCATAGCTATTAAAAGGATACAAGGTTAAAGCCTCATCAATAGCAAGCTTGAGTGCCTCGGGAAAATCGCCAAGCAGAATACGCTCCTTCTGGTCAGTCATATCTAATTCAGGATCATCTGGCTGGAGATGATTAAATTCACAGTACTGCTGGAATGCCTGTACAGACAGCACAAAACCATGAGGCACAGGATAGCCAAGGCTATGCAATTCCATTAATCGTGCTGCCTTGCCTCCAACCGCAGCTGTATCTGCCCGATCCATGGACAAGTGCAACAAAATCGGCAATGTTGTGCGAATTTCTTGTGTGGACTTGGACATGATTAGGCCCCCTATTAACCGATGATTTATTTACAAGTGCATGGTATAATTATAGATTATTTGCAAATAAATACAATTTATTTCTCCGCGGAAAGGAGCTTCCATGATGAGGGGTATAAGAAATTTCCCTGTCTTACAATTTGTGAATCTTCCAAATGGATTGACAACTCTCTCTATTTTTATTGGCTTCGCGAGCTTTATTCTGCTTAATGAAAATGCAGTGGCCTGGGCATTTACTTGTTATGCTATCGCTATTCTACTAGATCGTATAGACGGGCTTGTCGCCCGCCGTTCCGGTCAATCGTCACCCTTGGGCGAGCAATTGGACAGTCTGGCTGATGCGATTAATTTTTGCCTGTATCCGCCATTGTTTTTCTGGTTGCTTCAAGGGACGATCCTATGGTCTTTGCCTTTTCTAATGCTCTATCTAGGGGCGGGGGTGTGGCGGCTCGCTTATTTCAACATTTCGGGCATGCAAGAGACCGATAAGACGGCCTGCTTTATCGGTGTTCCGACAACGGTTTGCGCCAGCTGGTTCGTCATTGCCTTTGCGCTGCTGCACGCCTTAGGGGTTAATGCAACTATCACGCAAATCGGATTATGCTTGTTCTTCCTACTGGCTGCGGTCCTTATGGTTTCTTCCATCCCTTATGCCAAGAACGGTATCCTAACAAAACTGCTGTATTTCCTCATTCCGTGTGCTGTGATAGTGATTTGGCTTGTTTAGGCAATGAATCAAGCTATAGTCCTAGAGGTTTTGATTAAGGAGCATACAAAGAAATCCCTTCTGGGCATATGACGGCTCATAAGGGATTTTTCTTTATATAGATTAGTCAGCAACTTGAAAAGCTATTGCACCGATGGGCAGCTCCATGAACTGGCAATATTGCATCGCGGCTTCGAGGATACTCGCTTCTTTGTCTTTCTGGGGAGTGAATAGGTTGAATGCCATATCGATGGCTTTTTTCTTAATGGTTCGTTTCCATGTGCCGACAACTTGCCCGTCGATGACGATAATCGGCATGAATACACCGTTATTGCCGGGTACAATACGGTGAGCATATTCGGGTGGCACTACCATACTTCGGTCTTTGTAGCCGAGCAGATATTCATCGAAGCCGGGCAGCAAATAGACAGCGGTACTTTCGTCTGATGAATTCTCGCAGGAATGCTGGGGTCCCCAATAATCCTGTCCATTTATCTTATCCAATAGCAATCGAGAACGAATAGCTTCGACGCCCTGTCGTGCATCCGATAGCTTGATTCCCGCCCACCATGCGAAATCATGTACGGTTGCAGGGCCATGGCTGGTAAAATAACGTTCAGCCAGCAGAGCGATTGCTTCACTCATGGACAATTCCTTAGAGGCAGGCACCCACTCATCCAGCAACGCGAATGTTTGTTGCTTGCCCTCTCTAGGCCCCATACAGATCACGCCGCTCTGCGCAAGGCGCCATAGTACATGATAGCCCCGTTGATCTTTTGTGCTAATCCCGTCGTTCTCCAGCAGCTGCATCAGATCAGGCCTTGCAATCTGCTTGTCCCCCTGCAAGGCATCAACGATAAGCTGCTGACAGCGCTCCATGATCTTCTCGTTAAGCTCCAATTGTTCGAATCTGCGCTGACTCTGTTCCAGAATACGCAGCCCCATGAACTTTAACATCCATCGTGCATCCTTCGGAGGTACAAAATGAATGGTTCCGCGCATGGGCCAAGTGAGCAGAATTTGGCGGTCTGCTATACTTTGCTCAATAGCTGTAATAGTGGTCGACTGCATGCGTATACCGATTGCCCATAAGGCCTGCTGGTAGTCCTGAGCCTGCAAAGCTCCTAGCTGCTGGACGACCTGCTCGGGGCTGTTGAGTCTGCCGCCAGCTATGCGTAGATTACACATCCGTTGATACGGAATATTTTGTTCCACCATCGTTGCCTCCCGAATTACAATTCTCTCAGGCTGACCTAACTCCAATTCCTATAATTAGTAAATTATAACGGGACAGCGGGTAGCTCTGCAATCTCTGCATTGTATAGATACAGCAAAAAGAGACGTCGAACAGCAGCCTGTTCTTAGACGTCTCTTCCCTGTATTCAGGATTGTTTTGAAAGGGATTTCCGTGTGCAATTAACGATAATGACACCGATGAGAATAATCAATCCTCCGACGATATGAGCGAGCAGCAGCTGCTCACCAAGCACGACAATACCGGCAATAACGGTAATTAAGGTGGCTAGATTAACAAATACGCTCATTTTGGATGCTTCCATATACGTCAGCGCATAATTGGTTAATAGCGAGGTGACGAGGGAGCTTAGTACACCAAGATAGAGAACGGATACTGCATAGGTTGGGTCGGACAATGGCGTAATGAATGATGGCAGCGTTCCCTCTACAGCATGACGGCCGATTGCTAAGCCATTGAACACAACAAAGCTGACTGCCATGATGAAAAAGGTCATGTCCATTGCACTGTACTGTTGGGCAAGCCTGCGTCCATACACGTTATAGATAGCAAACGAGAGTGAGGACAATAGGATGAGCAGGGCTCCCTTTAGAGCGCCTTCGTTCATGTGGATGCCTTTTGCTGCGATCATGTAGATGACGCCTGATACGGACAGCATAATCCCTATTTTTTGCCCGATTGTAGAGGCTTCCTTAATCCAATAGGAGGCGAGCAGCATTGTCATTAAAGGGATAGTCGCTTGGATAATGCCTGCTTCCGAGGACGGAATATATAATAAGCCGAACGCTTGCAGTGCAAAATATAAGGATGGAAAAAAAACAGCCAATGGCAGCAAAGCGAGCATAGCTTTGCCTGACAGCTGCGGTCTGGACCGCTTAATCAGGACAATGGCAATAGCGCCAGCAAAAGATGCTGTAAAGCGATGAGCGAGCAAATCCATCGGATGAGCAGAGACCAGGGCGAGCTTTACGAATATAAGAGAAAAGCCAATGATGATCGCATATAGCAATGCGGCAGCATAGGCTTTTTGTACATTTAGATTACTCATCCACGGTAGCTATCCTGCCACTTGAGCAGTTTAGTCTCCAGAATTCGAACCAAGGAATCGGTCAGCTTGCCGACGATGGCAAAGATGAAAATGCCTACAAATACGATCTCGGTCCGCATATAAGCACGCGCATCCTGAATGAGATAGCCGATGCCCTGATCTGCTCCCATTAATTCCGCTACAACTAGGCAGAGCCATGACGTACTTAAGGAGAGGCGAACGCCTAATAATATGTTGGGCATAGCGCCTGGCAGAATCACCTTTGTCACCTGATGCATGCGGCTGAATTCCAGTACACGCGCTACATCAAATAGCTTGGCATCGACATTGCGTACGCCAAGAAACGCATTGACATACAAAGGGAAGAACGCTCCCATCGAGATGAGCAATACTTTGGAAAGCTCACCGAAGCCGAACCACAAAATAAATAAAGGCGTAATAGCGAGCAGCGGCACAGTGCGCAGCATTTGAATAGAAGGGTCGAGCAGCTGCTCGGAGCGCTTAAATAATCCGACTAAAAGTCCAATCAAGAGCCCTGATCCGCCGCCGATTGCAAAGCCGAGCATAGCCCGCATCACACTAATTCCTAGATGAGGGAGGAGCTCGCCTGACACAATGATGTCATAAAAGTTGCGGAAGATAGAAGCTGGCGATGGGAACAGCTGTGGTGAAATCCATTCGAGCGTCGATGCCAATTGCCAGATCACGAGTACGATTATTGGAATAAGCCCGCCCAAGGCAAGCCGCTTTGCTTTTTCCTGTTTGAACATGAGGGAACAACCCTTTCCGATGATGTTAGATAGACCAAGTATCGACTTTGTGTTCCTCATGACCGAGCGCGCGGATCACTTCATTGCGCAGTTCCTGGAACGGCGCGCTAACCCGATTTCTTGGGTAAGGCAAATCAATAGGAATGATGGCCTTTATACGGCCAGGCCTTGCATCCATAACGACAACGCGGTTGGACAAGAAGATCGCCTCGTCAATATCATGCGTGACAAGCAGCATGGACGTGCGATTCGCTCGCCAAATATCTAGCAATGATTCCTGCATATGATTGCGGGTAAACGCATCAAGCGCACCAAACGGCTCGTCTAATAGCAGCACCTTGGGCTTGCGGAGCAGCGCGCGCGCAATAGCGACTCGCTGCGACATGCCTCCTGATAGCTGCTTGGGATAAGCCTTCTCGAATCCGGTTAATCGAACTAGCTGGATCATCTCATCTACTTGCGCTCGAACATCCTTGTCCTTCAGGGGGAGGTCGGAAGCAATATTTTTTTCAACGGTTGCCCACGGGAATAAACGATGCTCTTGAAAAATAAAGCCTTTTTCTTTGCTCGGACCAACGATATCTTCACCATGCAGCCGCACACGTCCTTCGTACTGCACATCAAGGCCAGCGGCGATTTTGAGCAGGGTGCTTTTGCCGCAGCCGCTAGGTCCAATAATGGAGACAAACTCTTGCTCCATCAGCGTAAATTCAATGTTATCGAGAACATGAGTAGCCTGATTTTCGGTATGAAAGGTTTTGCTCAACTGCTCCATTTTTAGTGCCGCTGATGTCATGTTGATGTCCTCCTGTAACGATTCGTGTACACCGCTGTAGAATTTAGGATGAATACTAGCAGAAGAAGAAGTTGGTTGTCAATACAGGGATACGCGAGAAATAAAGGTCAATGCTTCAAATTTGGATTCAAATATTCACGCATCAGATACTTCAAAAATTCCTTCTGCGCAATGGAGAAATGCTTGTGTGTAGAACGCGCCCAGCCTAGCGAAATCGTATTCGGCTCGTGATTAATAATAGGGACGATAACAATTTCACCGCTAAGAATGAGAGGATCATTCAGCATGCTGTATTCGATGAACATCCCGATAGCAACGCCCTCGGCTATGGTTCTTCTTAGCAGTTCAATATTGTTGGAGGTGAAGATGAAATTGACGGCGCCATACTTGCGCATGAAATCCTCCATGTACCAATTCGAGAATACGCCGTCAATATTGACGAATGAATAGGCGAGCAGCTCTTGTGGGGAGACGCTCTTTCTGGAGGCGAGCGGTGTTCCTCTTCCTACGCACACCACAATTCTCGAATCCAGCATTTTGTGCATGGTCAAGTCCTTTACTTGCTCTTCCTTCTGGTCATGGAAGTAGATCAGCCCCAGATCAGTCCGATCCTCCTTCAAGTCCTGAATAACCTCTTCTGTACTTTTGCTGGAAATCGCAAGCCGGACATTAGGGTAGTCCTGCTTGAAGGAAATAATGGACTTGGTCAGTACCGCCATGAAATTTGGACCAACAGAGAAGCGTACCTCTCCTTCGATCATCCTGCTCTCTATTTGTGCTTCTTCTTTGATTTCTTCGACTTTGACTAGAATGTCGTATATTTTCTCGATAATGATTTTCCCTCGTGGTGTAGCCTCTGTACCTAGCCGCGAGCGGGTAAACAGCTTGAACCCTAGCTCCAGCTCCAGCTTGGATATGGCTTTGCTGATGGCTGCTTGGCTCACATGCAGCTGTTCAGCAGCGATAGAGATTGATCCTGTTCGCGCAATAGCGGAAACATATTCAAATTGCTCCATATTCATGTAAACACCCCCACATATAACCTAAGGTTATGTTACTATAATTCATATATACTTTACTAGATTACTCGGAAATAATACAATGCAAATAAATCTAGTACGATAAGGGGACCTGACAATGCGTATATCAGCAACAAAGAAAACAACCCGATTCGGTCTGCTATTGCTCGTTATGATCGTAGCTGTGGCACTGACTGCTTGCGGCAACGGGAATAAGAAGTCGGATGATAATAAAAAGGTAACGGTTAATATTGCACTTAATGGAGGATTGAATCTACTCTCCATCGCCAAGGAAAAAGGCTGGTTCGAAGAAGAGTTCGCCAAGCTGAATGCAGAAGTACAATGGCAGGAGTTCCAGAGCAGTGTTCCACTTCTGGAGGGAGTCGTATCCAATCGCGTAGATTTCTCGTTTATCGGTGATGGTACAGTCGTAACAGGAAAGGCGGCAAACAGCCCATTCACCGTTATCTCTACAACTGGCGTACAGGGCAACCAGAACAGCGTCATTGTGAAGACAGATAGCCCGATTAAGTCGATTGCGGATCTGAAAGGCAAGCAGGTTGCTGTCGCTAAAGGCTCATCGGCGCATATCTTCCTGATCAAGGCTCTGGAGAAGAACAACATGAAGGAATCGGATCTCAAAATTGTGCAGCTCCAGCCAGATGAAGCTAATTCAGCGTTCCAGACAGGAAGCATTGATGCATGGGCAACTTGGGACCCATTCGTAACAACGGAAGTAAAAGCCAACCGTGCACGGATCGTCGAAAGTGTAGAAACAATGAACATCGTAGCTCCAGCCGTAATGATCGGACGCGATAAATTTATTGCAGAGCATCCTGATCTGACGACTGCCTACTTGAAGGTATACCAGAAGACAGTCGATTGGGTTAATGCGAATAAAGATGAAGCGGCAGCAATCTTAGCGGAACAGAAAAAAATGGACTTGGATTTGGTGAAAACACTCGTGAACTATACGAACTACATCAACACACCAGTTACGGAAGACGTTCAAGCGGCTATGCAATCAACTGCAGATATTTTGCTCGATGCAGGCACAATTAAGAATAAAGTCGATATTGCCAAGGTATTCGATAATTCCTTTATCGAAGAAGCATTGAAATAGCAGCACTTAGCTAGAGGAGGCTTATCCCAATGAGTACAGCCAGACAAAGCTCGATTCACAATTATGAGCAGACAGCCGTAAAGGTTAGACAAAGCGTCGAAGGACTGTCCGAGCAATTAATAACGTGGAAGCCCGGTCCAGATAAATGGAGCATTCAAGAAATTATTGGTCACTTGATGGATTCCAATATCGTTAATTCCTATCGTATTCGCAAAATTACTTCAGAGCCAGTGACGGCGATTGTGACATTCGCTCATGAAGAATGGGTCAATGTCCAGCAATTTAACGACACTCCACTGGCAGAAATATTGGATGCTTATGATGCGCTTACTCGCTATAATGCCCTTCTCTTAAAGACACTCACGGAAGAACAGTGGGAGAGATACGGCATGAAGAATGAGGAGCAGATTTCTATCACTCATATTATTGACAAGTTTATTTGCAATCATGTTCAGAAGCATATGGGACAGATTGAACGCAACAAATCGGAATATAGCGCAAGCTAGATGAAGAGGGAGGGTCCTTCAATGACTGTCGTACAACATTTGCTTAATCAGGCGGAGGCTGTGCAGGATCAAGTAATTGCGTGGAGACGTTACTTGCATCAGCATCCTGAGCTTTCTTTTCACGAAAGTAAAACAGCTCTATATATAGAAGAAACACTTCGAGCCATCGGCGGCTTGGAGGTTTCTCGTCCGACTCCTACTAGTGTAATGGCAAGGCTGATTGGACAGAAGCCCGGCAAAGTGCTCGCTATTCGAGCAGATATTGATGCCCTGCCGATCGAAGAGAATACGGGACTATCCTTTGTATCGGATAACCCTGGTGTCATGCATGCTTGCGGGCATGATGGACATACAGCAATCGTCCTCGGCGTAGCCAAGGTAATGGCCGAGCATTATGATACGCTTGAGGGAGAAATACGATTTATTTTTCAGCATGCAGAGGAGCTTCCTCCCGGCGGCGCTGAGGAGATGATCGCTGCGGGTGTCATGGAAGGTGTAGATACTGTTATTGGTGCGCATCTCCAATCTCCAGTCGAGGTAGGCAAGGTTGGCGTTGTGGCAGGTCCGATGCTGGCTTCCCCGGATACATTCTATATTACAGTGAATGGCAAGGGCGGACATGCGGCTGAGCCTCATATGACGATTGATTCAATTGCAATAGGAGCACAGCTGATTACGAACCTGCAGCATTTGGCTTCTCGACACTTTAACCCTATGGACCCACTAGTCGTATCGGTGACTAAATTTATTGGCGGACACACGCATAATGTCATTCCGGGAAGTGCGGAGCTGTGCGGTACGGTACGTTGTATAGACCCAGCCCTTCGTGAGCAATTGCCGAAGCGGATGGAGCAAATTATCGAAGGCATTACGCAAGCTCATGGAGCTACCTATGAATTCCGTTATGATTATGGCTATCGCCCTCTTATTAATAATGAGGCGGTCTCGCAGACGGTTGCGGAGTCCATTAAGGAACTGTACGGAGAGGAAGCTCTATACACCATCAAACCAAGCATGTCGGCGGATGACTTCTCTGCGTATCTGCACTTAGCGCCGGGCACCTACTTCAATATTGGGGCTGGCAATAAGGAGAAGGGAATCACGTATCCTCATCATCACCCACAATTCACGATTGATGAAGCTTCGCTTCTGATCGGCATGAAGGTATTCATTACGGCAGCCTTGAAGCTGCTGGCGACAAAGTAGAGGCTCGAGCGGTGAGGGGCTAGGCATATAGCATCGAATCACCTAAAATAAGAGAGCGGATCATTGAAGAATGCACAGCATGAATCAATGATCCGCTCTCTTTTGCGTGTCATCTAATAATGCTGCATGATCATTCAGACTCCAGGAGGCAGATAAGGTGGATTGTAACAATTGTATAATAGAAGAATTGAAATTTGAGTTCAATGTAAATGGGGAGCATAACCTCAACGTTCTGCCCGAGGTCATTCAACATTTAAATAGAAGACAACTATTACATAACGCGATTGACAACAGACTGGTTATGAAGGAATCGGGAGTGAAGGATTTTCTGGATTTCTGTAACGATCATATGGATCCGGAGAGCATTACCTTTCGAGTTAAAGGTGGAGAATGGGGACAGCTATCGGAGACTGCTGCCATTCTCGAAATGCAATGGATTGATGAAGTTATATTGAAGGAATTAGTTACATGCCACTTCCAACCAATCGTCACTTCCAATGAGGAGCTCTATGCTTATGAGGCTCTAGCGAGATTTAGAAAAGAAGATGGGTCGGTTTTATATCCCAATGCCATCTTTACAGCTGCAAGAAGCCGCGGCCGATTATATGCACTGGATCGGTTGTGCAGGATGACAGCGGTAAAATATGCGGCTCCCTTAAACCAAAAAACGTTTATTAACTTTATACCTACTTCTATTTACTCTCCAGAGTTCTGCTTGAAATCTACCGTTCAATTAGCTAACCAATTGGGTGTAGATCCTGGTCTATTCGTATTTGAAGTTGTAGAAACGGAGAAGGTAGATGATCTTGCGCATCTGAAGAAAATATTGACTTATTATAAGGAACGAGGGTTTCAGTACGCTCTAGACGACGTTGGGGAGGGTCACAGCACCATAGAGATGTTAACGGAGCTTAGGCCTCATTACATGAAGCTGGATATGAAATATGTTCAAGGCGTCTCTGGTGATACAGAAAAACAGCAGGTGGCTGAGAACTTTTTGAATAAGGCTATCGAAATTCAATCCGTTCCGTTAGCGGAAGGCATTGAGACAAGAGAGGACTTTGAATGGTTGAGGAACATCGGCTATCAGTTGTTTCAGGGCTACTTATTCGGCAAGCCTGCGCCTATTGCTGAATACAGAGAGGAGTAAATGATTAGAAAATACAAAATTTCACTATTAAATTATTGTTTAATTATATATAATATGGTTTATTAAACTATACCTTATAGAAGCTTCAATGAAAGGAAATTATAATGGAACCATATATTATTTATCAGAAACGAAGCAGAATTATAACTATTTTATTCGTATCCCTCCTTTTTGTGGGGCTTGGCGGTCTTTTCTTATATTTAGCTTCCACTAATGATAGTGATGCTCTGGTGCTGTGGATTATAGGAACGGTTTTGCTTGTGATTTTTGGTGTGTTTCTGGTGTACTATTCTTATCTCTTTCTTGTACGCAAACCTGCAGTACTTATTAATGATGAAGGAATATATGACAACTCCAGTTATTTGGGTGCTGGACTGGTCCGCTGGGAAGAAATTGATAGTTATCAATGGGCTGCATTGAACGGACATGTATTTCTAGGCATTGAGACCAATGATCCCATGATGGTTATTAATAGAACAAAGGGATACAAAAAACTATTAATTAAAATCAATAAAGGAAACATCGGGACTGCGGTTAATATTCCTGTGAAAACACTCAATTGTTCACCAGAGCAGCTTCTTATTGAAATGGGCAAGAGAATGCCTAAGGCTAAAGCTAATTAATAAATCTGCGAGTAAAAGCGTCGATCGGACAAATGTCTGCTCGATGTTTTTTTTGTAATGAAAGGCTAACCAAGGCTCTTCTTAGCAGGAAATGTAATTGGCAGAGCAGAAATGATTGTATGTAAATGTATAACAACAAAGGGGATGTAGCAATGGATAGTCAGTTGAATATGGAGCCGTTCATTTATTGGGGGAAATTCGTAGAGGTTGCTTATGAAATGTATGCACAAAATCCGCTGTCACCAGCTATTCCATCCGATTTTCCATCCAATTGGGAGTTGGTCGCCAATCTTACGATGGTGCCTCACTTAGAGACGCTGAAAGAAAGAGAATTTGCAGGTTATATTGCCAGATCATTGGATAACCCTCTGCAGCAGGCTGTAATTATTCGCGGTACGGAGAGTGCACTTGACTGGCTGTCCGATTTTGAGTTCGAGTTAGAGTCGTTCAACGAAGTTCCTAATAGTGGGAAGACTGAAAAAGGCTTCACGAATCTATACCGCAGCATGATGGTCGAATATGCCGATACAAGCCTTCCAGCCCAATCGCTCATCTCGCAGCTTGATCAACTGCCCGCTGGAACGAAGCTGATCGTTGCTGGCCATAGCCTGGGAAGCTCCTTGGCGACCTTGCACGCCTTTGTTGCAGGCAGCAAACAGATTGCTGTAGAATTAGTGACATTTGCTTCGCCTCGTGTGGGCGACAGTGAGTTTGTTCAGGCGTTCCAGCAGATGAACATAAATAATACCCGCATTTTCAACCATCCTGATATTGTGCCCAAAGTACCTGTAGAAGTGGCCGGTTACCGCCATCTTGAGCCGGGCATAGAGATTAACTCTGCGTCGTTTCCCATTAAACACTCCATCCCTTGCTATCATGCTTTAACGACTTATTTATATGTAATGGGCTACGATAAAGCAGATATATGCAAATGCCAGTTAAGCAAATAACGGTGGATGAGCAGGGGAGTTATTTACATAAAAATATATTTATACAACCATATTCCAATTCGGACAGCTTTGCCTTAAGATAAAGTCATACAGCTAAGAAATCTCCCTTGCTTATTCTAGGGATAACGGAATTCCTTAAACCATTTGAGAGGGGATTTCAGTATGAAGAGGTTCAGAAAGGCAATTGCGGTTATGCTTAGCACGATGCTCCTGTTTACTTTCGTTATGACGACTAATGCAAGTCAGAGCACGGGTGCTGGAGCGGATCAAGTGAATAGTGAGCCGACAGTGCAGCTAGTACCGAATAATGGCGACATTATTAATCACTTAACGCGGGTGGACGAGCCTGATAGCCTTGCATCGGCGGTTCAGGCAGTTGATGAAGAGATTAGCTTAAAGGCTCCAAGTCAATCCTCATTACAAAGGGTAAACGTTCCTGCGTTCAAAGCAGGTTTAGCAACAGCAGCTACAGTTACCTCTTCTACGTATTCTGGCACGATTACAACAGCGGGCGGGGCACAGTTTTTATATCCTATCTATTTGCAGCCTGGTGAGCTCTTGCAGGCTCAATTGAATGGACCAGCCTCTGCACTGCTTGATTATGATTTATATTTATACGAATTCGACATGGCTACGGGCAACCTCAATCCTGCTGAGCTCGACTACTCGATATACGGCACTTATTTCAATAGTTATCCATCTGGCTCTGCTACAATTTCCGAGAATGTAGGAACGCGCAATGCGATCTCCACTTCAAAAGCGTACGCGCTTAGAGTGTATGCCAAGACGGGCTCTAGCAGCAGTCTCCCTTTTTACCTGACAGTTGATGTAAGCAACAGCTATGATGGATATGAGCCTGATGAGAATGCTTTTAAGGCTTATAGCTTTGCCTTCGCTACGGGCGGCTCATCCCTCAGCTCACGCTCCATCCATTCAAGCATTGATAATGATTGGTATCAGATTACGGTTCCTTCGAGCCGCAATTACGATGCATTGAATATCAAGCTCGACAGCACCTCGCAGGGTTATGGTTACAAAGCCGAGGTTTACGGGGTTCAGACGGGCAATAAATTGGTGCTTCTCCCGCATACCAATAACAATGTTGCGTTAAATACGGGAACCTACTACGTGAAGGTGTCCACAACCAATCAATTTTCCGCAAGCCATTTGTATACCTTAACCATCCAGCCTGTGCTGCGTGCTGGAAGCATTCAAATTACGGGTTATAATTCTTCTGCGAATGGGCCTAATGATTATCCCAATTATGCTCATGCCGGTGTGCATTATCGAGTAAATCAATACAGCAGCTTCACAGTGAGCGGGGTAGTTAGGACAAGCACCAATTTGCCTGTCGCTAATGCTCCTGTCAACATGGTCTGGCTGAATCCGAACTGGACGGAGAGCAGCGGGAATCGTACTCGTGCAGGCACTGCTTATACGGATCAGAACGGAGCTTTTAGTATTACCGTTACTCTGCCAGCATCAACCGGAAGCATTGTGCAGTCGATGCCGATTTATTTTACCCATTATTTTGACTATACATCGGTAGCGGTTCAGGTCGCAGGCACTTCGGTGACGGCTACAGATAATGTGTATCACTTTGCATACAGTATCTAGAGGCGGTTAGTACGCAGGCATCACAGCAATATATATGAGAAAATAGAAAGCACCTCAAACTTCAGTTTGGGGTGCTTTTGTATATCGAATTTTCCTAATGATTAAATCAGTGAACGAAGGGAATAGTATAAATAATTGCATGTAGAGCGATAAAAAATCTCTTATGCGAACGTTGGAGTCTATTTTTTCAATCCGAATTAATTTGTTAATATGTTCCTGCTTAGTTAAAGGAAGCGTTAATTTTCGTGGAAAATTCAAAATTATCAACTATTTCTTTGTTTATGAGCAATAAAGTATCCGTTCTCTAATTGCAGAACCGCTGCAAAGCGTTTATGATAAAACATATAGAAGGTTTGAGCGGTCTAATAAATATTGTCATAAGTGACATATTACTCTTCTGTAGCGGAGCATTTCTATTGGCTGCCATTCTCGCTATCGTTTTTTCAAAGAAAGCATCAACAGAAAATGAGCATAATTAGGAGGATTTTATAATGGCATTAGTTTCAATGAAAGATATGTTGAACAAAGCACTAAAAGAAGGTTACGCTGTTGGTCAATTTAACATTAATAACCTGGAGTGGACTCAAGCGATTCTAGGCGCTGCACAAGCAGAGCAATCCCCGGTTATTCTTGGTGTATCTGAAGGTGCAGCTCGTTACATGGGCGGATTCAAGGTTGTTACGGCAATCGTTAATTCCCTTATTGAAGAAATGAAAATTACTGTACCAGTTGCTATCCATCTGGATCATGGTTCTAGCTTTGAAAAATGTAAAGAAGCGATTGAAGCTGGCTTCTCATCCGTTATGATCGATGCTTCGCATCACTCTTTTGAAGAGAATGTTAAAATTACTAAAGAAGTGGTTGAATATGCACACAGCAAAGGCGTTTCTGTAGAAGCTGAGCTTGGTACAGTTGGCGGACAAGAAGATGATGTTATTGCTGATGGCGTTATCTATGCAGACCCTAAAGAGTGCGCTGAGCTTGTTAAGCTTACAGGCATTGATTGCCTGGCTCCAGCTCTTGGTTCTGTTCATGGCCCTTACAAAGGCGAGCCTAACCTCGGCTTCAAAGAAATGGAAGAGATCTGCAAAACGATTTCTCTGCCATTGGTTCTTCACGGTGGTACAGGTATCCCTACAGATCAAATCAAAAAATCCATTTCCTTGGGTACTGCAAAAATCAACGTAAACACTGAGAACCAAATTTCCTTTACAAAAGTAGCTCGTGAGATCCTTACTTCTGACCTAGAAGTGTTTGATCCGCGTAAATTCTTGGCTCCTGGTCGTGACGCAATCAAAGCAACTGTTATCGGCAAAATCCGTGAATTCGGTTCTTCCAACAAAGCTTAGTTTTAGTTTCTAACAATAAAGTGCATCTCCTAATAACTATTGGACAAGCTTCTGCTTAATCCGATGGAAATAAGGAGATGCACTTTTTTTGTGTGTTTAACGGCTATTCTATTCAGTAGTTCCCTTATATGATAAAGTTATCCTATTATATAGGAAATTATATTTAATGGGGGAGCATTATGATTAGAGTTTTAGTTTTATTGTTAGTGTTGACGTTAACAGCCTGCAGCAGCGCGAAGCCATCTTCAGAGCAGCAGCAAGTAAAGGACTTCGAGCCCGGAGTTTTTCAAGAGTCTGATTTATCCATGTATGATGATGAGAATAAGGTTGAAATTCGGATGGGAATGAGTAAGGGGGATGTTGAAGCTGCCTTAGGCGAGCCGATAGATACGAAGGATTACATAGGGATTTATGTGTATCCAGGCATAGAAATACATTATAAAGAAAATTTGGTTAATGGATTAATGATTACGGATAATACAAACAACTTCAAAAAATTTAAAACAGCAAGAGGGGTTGGATTTGGCGATAGCGAAGAGTTGGTTTTTAATAATTATGGATTAGATGAAAAGAAGCGTGATTTGGGCGATTCTACTATTACAGTGATTTATATTATGGAAAAGACAACGAATGGATATGAAGTTAGAGACTCCTTTGAAGACGCTCTTATTAAAGAAAATACATATTCACTTTCAATGAACATAGATAAAAATGATGGTGTCGGCTATATGATGATTGCTGATTATGAATTTTCCACAAATCCTAGTGGAAAGTAGAATTTTTCAATGAAAGGCAGGGCAGGAGGGGATTGGCGACCTGCCTTTAATCATTTATTATTAACTGATTTTACGGAAGCAGGCACGAACATCGCTAATCATGAGATTAGTATGCAGCAAGAAAGGAGAGCCTGTCTTGAAGGTACAACGATTGCTGGGAATTACGATGGTCCTATTAAGCCAACGAAGGGTTAATGCCCAAACGCTTGCTGATCGGTTCGAGGTTTCGCTGAGGACGATCTATCGCGACTTGGACACTATTAATACTGCGGGAATTCCTATTGTCTCCTACACGGGTAACGATGGGGGCTATGAAATTATGGAGCAGTACCGTATTGATCGGCAAATCGTTACGTTCGATGATCTTCAGTCGATTCTGGTGGCACTAAAGGGTGTACAGGCATCGCTTGCTGATCAGGAAATGGACAATCTGCTGACCAAGATTAAGGCATTGGTAGCTAGGTCCGAGCAAAACCAATTGGAAGAGGCAGGAGAGACACTTATTTTTGATACCAATCTGTGGCACGGCAGCGGCATTAAGGATAAGACCATTCTGGCCTCACTTCGACATGCTTCCAAAAACCGATTGGTTGCCTCCTTCCTATATACCAATACGGAAGGTGTTGGAGAGCAGCGGGAGGTCGAGCCGATTGGACTGGCGTGGAAGGGATATGCTTGGTATTTGTACGCCTATTGCAGGCTGCGCAATGATTTTAGAACGTTTCGCCTCTCGCGGGTAAGCAGCTTAAGAGTACATTTAGAGCAATTCATTAATCGGGGCATTCGAATGGAAGAGCTGGATGCAAGGTGGGGCAATCAGGAGACGGGCCCTGTTGTTCAGCTCCTGTTATGTTTTCGCTCACGATTAAGAGTGCGGGTAGAGGAGGCCTTTGGATTGGAGCATATTCAGACAGAGGAGGATGGGTCGCTGCTAGTCAGAGCCAGCTACGCGGATAACCATTGGATGTACGGCATGATATTAGGATATGGGCCTGATGTACATGTACTTGAGCCCGCCTATGTCGCGGATAAGATTAGAAGCCTCGGGGAGCAGATCGCCAGTCATTATAAGTAGGCTATGTCAAAAAAAACTATATCCAACTGTATGACCATAAGGATATAGTTTATAGTATTATTCGCCGACAAACCTCTATGTTGGAGCAAGAAAATTGAATATCGGAATATTTCTTAGTACTCCAAATAGTAGAGTAATGCTCAACATGACCACCATCGTCGTGTTGCTAATACGCAGCAGCTTCTTCCTTGATGTGATGAGGTAGATTGTATACAGAGGCATTAGAATAAATAAAAGAGGATTATAACGAAATGCCTCAATAACATCTAGCCTTAGAAGCGCAAGAGTGGCCCTCGTAATCCCACACCCTGGACAATAAAGTCCTGTCAATTCATGAAAAACACAAGGAATGCCGATCTTCGTAACGGGCAGCCATACCTTCAGGTATAATAACCCTCCTACGACAAGGGAGGCACCCCACACTAGCTTGGGGTGCCTCTTGGGATTAAAATGCAAGTCTATTAACATCCGATTGAACCAAAGCATACGCTACGATACCCAGACCGAAAAATGTAAGTACAAGGTAAAGAACGGAATTATCGGTTACCGCACGGCCACGCTGTCTTTGTGCTTCTGCGATATGCTTGCCTACCTGATAAGCCCAAATAAAGCTCCACACTCCACAGGTTACCAAAGTTAGAAGGAAGTGTTTGCCTCCTGTGAATGAATCGTCTTTGGTCAGCGTACCAACATCATTGGTCAAAACAATAAACCAATAGATTCCATAGAAACCACAAGTAATGATTGTTAGAAGAACGGACATTCCAATGCTTCTCTGACTTACCATACTAAATCCCCCTATTGATGTATGTACTGCTAGAACATGAAGCATCCTGAACTGGAACTCAAGGAACATAAAGAGAGTATATGACAGGATCTGAAAAAAATCGACAATATTATCATATAAAATTAGGCATATATATACAAGACAAATTTTACAATAAGGTTTTTGCTTTGAATTTATAAACATATATTTAAGAGAAGCTAGACTATGTAATACCGTATAAAAAAACCATCAGGAGCACGCTCCTAATGGTTTGCTGGTCTATTCTTGAATTTCGTAGATTTTATAAATTTCATCGAGCATAAGGTTAGCTGCAAGTACACCGCCAGCTGTATTCCATACCGCATCGCTTACTCTAAGCGCTTTGCCGTTCTTGACGACATCGAGGCTTTGCCAGAGTGGATCCTTCAGCATTTCCTCTTCCATTTGTGTTCCTTTGCCATCTCCAGTGTCGTAAGTGAAGTAGAATAGCAGGTCTGCATCTACCTCTGGAAGACGTTCTTTGGTAATCTCTTCAACGAATGTATCCGTATATTTCTGATTGTCCGGGCGAGTAATGCCTAGCTTCGAGAAGGCAACGCCTGTAAAAGTATCTTCTAAGTAAATCCGCGTTTTTCCTGCCATGAAACGAACGACAGAAACTTTTTGGTTAAGCTTATCGCCTGCTTTTTCTTTGAAATCAGCAGTACGAGCCTCGTAATCAGCGATGATTTTGTCGCCTTCCGCTTTTTTGCCCAAAGCATCTGCATAGAGCAAGAAGTTCGACTGCCATTCACCACGCAGTGTCTCGGAGAAGACCGTTGGCGCGATGGCCTTTAGCTGGTCGTATACTTTTTCCTGGCGTAATTTATTACCAATAATAAGGTCAGGCTTCAGGCTCGCGATAAGCTCCAAGTTAGGCTGGCTCTCATCACCTACGACTGTAACACCTTCCATATCTGCGGCAATATGCTCATACCATGGATTGCCTGTCCAAGATTTCACGGCTCCCACAGGCTTCATGCCAAGTGCCAGTACAGCCTCAGTTCCTTCATTCGTAAGTACAACTACCCTTGCAGGTGTACCCTTAATATCTGTAACTCCCATAGCCTGTGTAATCTGACGCGCTTCATCTGATTGAGGTGCAGATGATTCGGCTGGGTTAGCAGTGTTCGAATTGTTGTTGGAGCCTGATTGACCGCATCCAGACAAGATGACTGCTAATGCAAGCAAAATAGATGATGCTGTCCAAGTAAATTTCTTCTTGAAGACAAATAACATGTGGTCGTTCTTCCTCTCTGATGTGAAAATGATTCTCATTTAGTATATGGGAACTATACCATTGCTCAAATCTTAAAGTCAATCCCTTTAGTGATAATGATTATCGCAATCATTGACATGCTTTGCATGATCTTCTAGAATGACTTAGTGTCGATTGAAATCGTACAGAAATAGTTTACACCTTAGAACAAGAGGGAAGAGGCCACCATGAATACGCTACTTACAACGCGCTCTCAGAAGGTTATGGGATTACTGATTGGAATTATACTTGTCATTGCTGGAATGATAGCCAGTATTGCTTTTGGAGTAACGACAATCAGCTGGCATACTATTGCTGAATCCTATACACATTTCAATGGCTCCCAAGAGCATCTCATTATCCAGACGACAAGAATGCCGAGAGCACTTATAGCCGCAATTGCAGGAGCTGCTCTAGCTGTTGCAGGTTGCCTAATGCAAGGAGTTACACGCAATCCATTGGCTTCTCCAAGCTTGTTCGGCATTAATGCCGGAGCAGCTTTTTTCGTCGTGGTTGGCTCAGCCTTCTTCGGAGCCAGCAGTCTTTCAGGGTATGCGGCGCTTGCTTTTGTCGGTGCAGCATTCACAACTGCACTCGTCTATGTACTTGGCTCAATTGGAAGTGACGGATTGACGCCGCTTAAAGTGACGCTCGCCGGAGCTGCTATGACAGCCTTTTTTTCTTCGCTATCACTAGGGGTGTTGCTGACAGGGGGACAAACCTTCGATCAAGTTTTGTATTGGTTTGTCGGCTCGGTCGCTGGACGCGATATGGGTATATTCACAACGGCTGCTCCATATATGGGAATCGCTCTGCTGGCTGCTGTGGTTCTGGCCAGACATATGAATCTGCTCACATTAGGCGAGGATGTCGCTACAGGGCTTGGACAGAAGACGATCTATATTAAGCTGGCTGCGGGTGCAATTATTGTCTTGCTTGCAGGCGGCTCTGTATCTATAGCAGGACCTATTGCTTTCGTTGGCATTATTATTCCCCATTTAACACGCTATTTGGTGGGCATAGACCATCGATGGGTCATTCCATACTGCGCTGTGCTGGGTGCAATTCTACTGCTGGCTGCCGACATAGGCTCAAGATATATTTCATTTCCCAAGGAAGTGCCCGTTGGCGTTATGACCGCTATTATTGGTGTGCCTTTCTTCGTCTATATTGCCAGAAGAGGGGGGCGGGCGTAACATGAAGAACGGTTTGACAGTTCGGGGACGTCGTTATTCTTTTCAAATTAGTCGCAGAACCTTCATTATGATCTTGCTATTGCTGGCTGCCAATGTGGCTGCGGTAATCGTCTGCGTGGGGCTGGGCAGTACATTTATCAGTCCAGTTGCCGTTATTCGTACTCTACTGGGTATTGGTGAATCATCAGACGCCATGATTATATTCTCGTTAAGAATGCCGCGCGTTCTTATTGCCGTAATGGTCGGTGCGGCGCTTGCGGTATCCGGAGCCTTGCTGCAAGGCATCGTACGGAATCCGCTTACCTCTCCTGATATCATCGGGATTACTGGCGGCGCCTCGCTGGGTACGGTTATTTTCATTTTGTATTTTTCCCATTTGAGTATTCGTTACATGCCTATTAGTTCAATAGCAGGAGCCTTCGCTGCTGCCTTCCTGATCTATTTATTTGCTTATCGCCGAGGAATTACACCTCTTCGACTTGTACTCATCGGTATCGGTATGGCAACGGCATTAACTGCTGTAACCTATATGTTAATTCTTACGGCATCTTTCACGCCGACAGCTGTGGCCGTCAAAGCATTTACTTTTATGACAGGCAGTATCTATGGGGTTTCATGGGAGCGTGATGTCCTGACTCTTCTGCCGTGGATTGTAGTGTTATTGCCTATTTGCCTTGTATACGCCAGACATCTGAATGTTCAAGAGCTTGGAGATGAGGTTGCTACAAGTGTGGGGAGCTCTGTGAATGTCAAAAGGACAATTCTGCTCCTCATCAGCGTTGCCCTTGCAGGCGCAGCAGTGGCTATTGGCGGGGCTATTAATTTCATTGGTCTTATGGCACCGCATATTGCCCGCAGACTCGTAGGACCAGCCTATGGCGGCGTCATTCCGGTATCTGCTCTTATCGGCTCGCTTGTCTTGCTGCTATCTGATCTTGTCGCAAGAGTCGCCTTCATCCCGCTCGATATTCCCGCAGGTGTATTCACTGCCGCAATTGGAGCGCCGTTCTTTATCTACTTACTGTACCGTCATCGCAGCTCATAAAGGGAGTGAATCACATGTCTGTTTTAGAGGCGAAGGGCCTTACGTTATCCTATGGAAAAAAACCTATTTTCTCGAATCTCGATGTCCTTATCCCGCCAGGCAAAATAACGGTGTTTATCGGCAGCAATGGTTGCGGCAAATCAACCTTGCTTCGTTCATTGGCGCGTTTATTGAAGCCTCAGGAGGGCTCCATTGTTCTGGATGGCAGCGATATAGCGAAGCTGCCTAGCAAGGAGGTAGCACGCCGCCTCGCTATTCTGCCGCAAGGTCCGATTGCCCCAGAAGGGCTGACCGTGCAGCAGCTCGTTAAGCAAGGCCGTTATCCTTATCAGAGCTTTCTTCAGCAATGGTCTCATGAGGACGAGATTATGGTGAAGAAAGCTCTGAAGGTTACACATATGGACGAGTTGGCAGACCGGTCAGTAGATGCACTCTCTGGCGGGCAGCGCCAACGGGCCTGGATTGCGATGACGCTCGCACAGAATACGGCAACAGTTCTGCTCGACGAGCCTACAACCTACTTGGATATGACGCATCAGATTGATATTCTTGATTTGCTGTATGACTTGAACGAGCAGGAGAGCCGAACCATCGTTATGGTACTGCATGATATTAATCTCGCCTGCCGTTATGCCCATCATATCGTGGCCGTCAAAGAAGGGGATATCTATGCGCAAGGCGAGCCGGAGAGTATCGTGAATGAACAGCTCATCCGTGACGTATTCGATATGGAATGCCAAGTAACAGCAGATCCGATCTTCGGAACACCGTTATGCATTCCTTATGGCAAGGGCCGCAAGCTGATTTGACATGATAAAACCATCGGTAAATCTCTATTTAACAGCTAATATGCTGCAAACAAGCACCATTCCTTCCGTTAATTATGGAGGAATAGGTGCTTTCTTGTGCACTAATCAGTCATCTCGCTTGAAAAAGCTTATAGAAAAGAACAGAATATAAATATTGGTTGTGAACACAAGTTGTTCTGCTTACAAGAGACTGCAGGTAGGAACATCATTATAAGTAGGAGGGACTTCAAGTGGAACTAGGAATAAGTACGTTTGTAGAAACATCGCCCGATGTCCAGACTGGCGAGGTCATGAGTCATGCACAGCGGTTGCGTGAAGTGGTTGAGGAGATTGTTCTGGCAGATCAAGTGGGGTTAGATATATTCGGTGTGGGGGAGCATCATCGTGAGGATTTTGCAGCTTCTTCTCCCGCGGTGCTGTTAGCTGCGGCTGCATCACAGACGAAGCGGATACGATTAACCAGTGCAGTTACTGTACTTTCTTCTGCCGATCCGGTTCGTGTATTTCAGGATTTTGCCACGCTCGATGGCATCTCTAATGGGCGTGCAGAAATTATGGCGGGCAGAGGTTCTTTTATCGAATCCTTCCCTTTGTTTGGCTATAATCTGAATGACTACGATAAACTGTTCGATGAGAAGCTTGAACTGCTATTAAAGATACGTGAGTCTGAGAAAGTAACCTGGAGCGGCGAGCATCGGGCATCTATTAATAACTTGGGGGTATATCCGCGCCCGGTTCAGAATCCATTGCCTGTGTGGATTGGCAGCGGAGGCAATTCCGAATCGGTTATCCGTGCAGGCTTGCTCGGTCTGCCGCTTGTTCTCGCTATTATTGGAGGGAGCCCAATCCAATTCGCGCCGCTTGTGCAGCTGTATAAGAAAGCGGCCGCTCATGCGGGTCATGACGCAACCAAGCTGCCTGTAGCATCGCATTCGCATGGCTTTATCGCGGAGACGACTCAGCTTGCTGCCGATAAGTTTTTCCCTTCCACTCAGGCGGTTATGAATGTGCTTGGCCGGGAGCGGGGCTGGGGGCATTATGATCGTTCGAGCTATGATGCTGCACGGAGTATTGAAGGAGCGCTGTATGTAGGCGACCCGCAGACCGTTGCCCAGAAAATCATTAATTTGCGTAAGCATGTGGGCATTACACGCTTCATGCTGCATGTACCGCTTGGTACGATGCCTCATGAGGACGTTATGAGAGCTATAGAGCTGCTCGGTACAGAGGTGGCGCCGCGGGTCCATGAGGAGATAGCGAAGTGGGAAGCAGCGGGCGAAGTGGAGTAATTAGCTTGCAGTTAAACACAAGAGCGGGCGTGAGCGTTAGGATCAGCATATTGCTGCTGCATTCTAACACCCACGCCCGCTTTATTTGCATTTAGTAATCGTTCAGAGCAGATCTGCGCTCACTGATATAGCAGGCAATCGCCAAGAGCAGACCAAGACCGACCAGCACAGCACCTACCCAAGGGAGCGCGGTTAGAGACAGATGAGTAATGACCCATCCACCAATGAAAGCACCAGAGGCATTGCCTAGATTGCCGGCAGAGTGGCTGGAGGTGGAGGCGAGTGCAGGAGCCGTCTTTGCCAAGCTCATAATGCGCACTTGCAGACCCGGCATAACGGCGAAGGAAGCCGCTCCCCATAGGAAAATAGTAATGACGGATGCTGCCGGGCTATGGATCGTAAAGGTTAGAATAGTCAGAATGACGCTTGTTGCGAAATAGACACCAAGTATTGAGGGCATCAATTTCCAGTCTGCTAATTTGCCGCCGACAATGTTGCCAAGGGTTACTCCGCAGCCGAAAAGGACCAGAATCCAGGTTACACTATGCTCAGCAAAACCAGATACTTGTACAAGCAGCGGTGTAATATAAGTAAATACGGCGAACAGACCTGCATTGCCAAGGGCACCTACTAGTAGAAACAGAAGAAGCTTTGGCTTGATGAGAGCCGTAATTTGCTTGGTTATGCTAACCGATTGCTCTTGCCGAAGCTGCGGTATGAACATCAGTATACCGATCAGTGCGATAATTCCCATGAGCACAATCGCACCGAATGCAGATCGCCACCCAAGCTGTTGACCGATGAAGGTTCCCAGAGGTACCCCAATAATATTCGCAATGGTTAGGCCAGCCATCATAATAGATACGGCTCCCGCACGCTTGTCCGGCTTTACCAGGTTGGAAGCAATAACAGCGCCAACACCGAAGAAGGTTCCGTGAGTCAATGCAGTTATGACACGGGCGCCCATTAGAACGGCATAGTTGGGGGCAATAACAGAAATTCCGTTTCCTATAATGAACAAAAGCATAAGCAGAATAAGCAGCTTTTTCTGCGGGATGCGATGGGTCAGGACGGTCAGGATAGGCGCACCAACCGCTACTCCGAGTGCATACATCGTGATGAGTTGCCCCGCCGACGAAATGCTGACATCCAGATCATCCGCCACATTGGGCAGCAGCCCCATGATGACAAACTCCGTCATGCCGATCGCGAATGCACCGACGGTAAGCGAGAGCAGGGAGATGGGGAATGGTTCTTTCTTTTTTTTCTGGTGATGACTAGGATGCGAGAGTTCCATGATGTCTTGATCAACCTTTCTAGAATCAGTAATGAATTATTGCTGCCGATGAATAGACCTGTTTCATATTATTTAGTTTTCAGAGCATATAAGCAAGCTATTATTTTAGGAAAAGCTATACATACAGAAGAACCCGCAAGAAGGAAACTTTTCTCAAAGTATCTTCTTGCGGGTCCCTGTTCAAGTCAAGTAACGATGCTGTGTGTTAGAAATCAAAGTTATCGGGATCTGGCCCAACGCGATAATTCTCATTCAAAGCATCAATCTGGGCGAGGTCCTCCTGTGACAGCTCAAAATCAAAAAGCTCGGCATTTGCGCTAATACGCTGTGGCTTCGTAGACTTTGGTATGGTAACGATGCCATGCTGCAAGTCCCAACGCAGAATAATCTGAGCGATAGATTTATTATGCTTGGCAGCGATCGCTTGCAAAACAGGATGGTCGAGCAGTTGACCCTGCATTAACGGAGACCAAGCTTCGATTTGAATGCTATACTCCTTGCAGAAGGCTCGGAGCTCTTGCTGCGTTAATCGGGGATGGAGCTCGACTTGATTCACCATTGGCTTAATTACAGCCTTCTGCATTAATTGCTGCAGGTGATGAATTTGAAAATTGCTCACGCCGATTGCCTTCACACGCCCTTCCTTATAGAGAGTCTCCAATGCTCGCCATGCTTCTGTATATTTGCCTTCGACAGGCCAGTGAATGAGGTATAGATCGAGATAGTCCAAGTCCAACTTGGATAGGCTCGCCTCGAATGCAGCTAAGGTAGATTCGTATCCCAGATCGGCATTCCATACTTTTGAAGTAATGAAAAGCTCCTCTCTGTTCAATCCAGTCTCAAGTAGAGCTTCACGAATGCCCTGTCCAACACCTGCCTCATTCTCGTATATAGCCGCTGTATCTATACTGCGATATCCATAAGCAATAGCTGTTTTTACAGCATCGACTAATTCAGAACCCTCTGCTACCTGAAATACGCCCAGTCCGAGCCAAGGCATTTGTACTCCGTTGTGCAAGGTTGTTGTATCTTGTATATGTTGTGCTGTCATTGAATAAACCTCCTGTATTTTGTTGAAATATAAAGCCATCTATCCATTAAGTTTGAGGCGTGCCTCATCTTTTCTTTCCAAATAACGTGCCCAGCCTGTGAGCAAGACAGCTACAAGAACCATCAATGCTCCGACCCATGCCGTATGAATCAGTCCCATCGAATCGGCAACGATACCTCCCAAATAGGCGCCAATCGCAATTCCTGCGTTAAAAGCAGCAATATTGAGCGCAGAAGCTACGTCTACCGACTTCGGCGCATACCGTTCTGCGAGCATCACGACATAGACTTGTAAGCCAGGTACATTCATGAAGGCAAGCAGCCCCATAAAAATAATTGTTATGAGACCAGCGGTCTTGAAGGGTGCCGTAAAGGTCAGGGTGAGCAGTACAATGGCTTGGACAATGAACATGTAGAATAAGGCTGATACTGGCTTACGGTTCGCAGCTTTGCCGCCAATGACATTGCCGATCGCAATCGCGATTCCATAGATCAAAAGTATGGCGGCTACCCTGCTTTCTTTGAATCCGGTTATCTCATGAAGCAACGGGGATAAATAAGTAAAGACGACAAAGGTACCGCCATATCCGATTGCAGTAATGGCAAAAGCAAGCAGCAAGCGTCCGTTAGCGACAAGCTTCCACTGATCACGAAGCGGAGTTCGCACACCTCTGCGCAGATCGGTCGGAATCAATATCATATTGGCTATGAAGGCGATTATGCCGATGACAACGATTCCGATGAAAGCAGCCCGCCAACCCCATTGCTGTCCAATCATGGTCCCTAAAGGTACACCTGTAACTGTAGCAACTGTGAGTCCCGAGAACATAATCGCTATTGCACTTGCCCTGCGGTTCTCAGGCACGAGATCGGCGGCGATCGTGGAGCCAATCGACATGAATACACCATGTGAGAACGCAGATATAACCCGGGCTGCAAGGAGAATGCCAACCCCGCTCGCTGTTGCTGCGAGACCATTGCCAATAATAAACAAGATCATAATCCAGAACAATAAAGTTTTTCGTGGAACCGTGGATGTCAACGATGTTAAGAGCGGAGCTCCAATCGTGACCCCCAGCGCATATAAAGTAACGGTTAATGCAGCAGTTGTGACCGCTATATGGAAGTCTTCAGCAATAAGGGGAAGCAGCCCTACACTGATGAACTCGGTTGTCCCAATCGCAAAGGCGCTGATAGCTAACGCTAGGAGTGCCAAAGTACTTCTTTTCTTGTCTAATGCCATGGTCTGACTCCTATCGCTCTAGTATTGCCGGCCGGCAAATGCTATTATGAATTTTTTGAACGCAAATGAACAGTACGTACTTTAAAGTGCTATAGGCACTAAAAAGTAATATAGGGGTATAAAAATTGCTGTGAATGCAGGGGGAGGATAGCTATGGCTGTCGTAAAAAAGAAATATAATATTTCGGTGGAAGCGACTCTGGAGGTTATCGGGGGCAAATGGAAATGCGTTATTTTATGCCACTTAACACATGGTAAGAAACGAACCAGTGATTTGAAACGCAGTATGCCTGCCATCACGCAGAAGATGCTGACGCAGCAGTTAAGGGAATTAGAGCAAGATGGCATAGTGAATCGGATCAGCTATAACCAAGTGCCGCCGAAAGTAGAATATGAGCTTAGTCCGTATGGCTGGAGCTTGAAATCCATTTTGGATGCGCTATGCAATTGGGGGGAGACCCATATCATCAAGGAATATGGCGATAAATTCGCTGTATTGGAGGATAACGGGCTTAATAATCATAACCAGTCTACAGACGATCCTGTAGCCGAATAGATGGGGCTGTCCACAAATTGTTGGGTTAGCTTCGAATTGAAGAGAACCATCACATCCACTTTTGTTGTGGATGTGATGGTTCTTTTTTATTGCGTAAAGCTTTATCTCGATAAGGCTGGATGCTCCAAAATTGACTTTTTAGACAGTCTTTCACTATGGAGGCGTAAGTAAGAAAAGCAAGCTCATGTAATGGAGCGCCTCTGTTTACACGGGAGATAAGAGCATGATAAGTCTAGAGAAAAGTACGATTGAATTTTTTCATAAGCTGACCGAATTGTTCGGCATCCTCCTCAGGCCAGTCCTTAAGAAGCGCACCTATCCTTGCTATTCGGGCATTCTTATTGTTGATTAATTCAGTTGTTCCAAGCTCAGTGATCTGCAGGGAGTAAGCTCTTCGATCTGACGGATCAGGGATTCTCTCGACATAGCCCTTCTGCTCCAAGGCTGCTGCTTGTCGGCTGACTGTAGAGATGTCCAATCGGAATTCATCCGACAAAGCTTTGACGCCGGCAGAGCCATGGGAGGCAATTTGCCGTAGAAGAAGATAGGCGGAGCGATCAAGATTTTCGACTTTTTTGGAGGTGGTAATGGATGTGAGACGACGTATTAGGAGAGCTAATTCAAATTCAATCGTTTCTAATGAATTTTCATTCATAGGGTTACTACCTCATTCTTATCAGTATTTTGTAAGCCTTATGGTAACATACGCACAGGTGGTTTTGAAGCGATCAAAAGTAGTGATAATAGTTGCGTTGACAACTCGCTAATTAGTTGTATAATACAATTAGATACTTTCATAGTACAACTTATTCAAAGGAATATCAAATGGAGCATAGGGGGATGATGGATATTATGAAAGCACATGAGATCATGATTAGTGAAGTAGTGAAGGTGAAGGAGACAGATACAATACGGTCTATCCTTGAAAAATTCATTAAATACCGGATCAGCGGTCTGCCTGTCGTGAATGAGCGGAATGAAATTATCGCCTACGTCAGCGATGGAGATATTATGCGTTATATTGGCAAGCACAAGGATTTCATTGTGGATACCTTCTATTATGTAGATGTGATCAAAGGCGATGATGATGATTACGAAGAAAGAAGCCGTAAAATCCTTGATAAGAATGTCATGACCATTGCTAAGAAAAAGGTATATAAAATAGGATGGGACGAAGATGTGGAGAACATTGCAGCTATATTAGGAGAGAAACAAATCAAAAAACTGCCAGTTGAACGAAACGGTGTATTAGTGGGCGTTATCAGCCGCGGGGATGTCATTCGCAATTCTTTCAAAGGTCTATTATGAACGACTTAACCAAGCAGCAGAAGCAGCCCATGGCAGTATGGGTTGTTTTTGTTGCCTGTATTATTGCTTTTATGGGCATGGGGCTTGTTAATCCGATTCTCCGCGAGCTATCCGAACAATTGCATGCTTCTCCCAGTGAAGTAAGCTTATTATTCACAAGCTATAACGCAGTTATGGCTGTAGCCATGCTCATTACTGGTCTGGTATCATCACGGCTTGGCATTAAGTGGACTCTTATTGTTGGCATAAGTATTATTGCAGTCGTAGCTTTATTAGGCGGCTTCGCAGGAGATATCTGGACACTGGTTGGGCTGCGTGCAGGTTGGGGTCTTGGCAACGCGCTGTTCGTGGCGACCGCCTTGACTGCGATCGTATCGCTCTCAAACAGCGGTACCGCAAAGGCGATTATTTTATATGAAGCGGCAGTAGGAATTGGCATGTCCATTGGACCGCTGCTCGGAGGGACATTAGGCTCGATTTCATGGAAGGTGCCGTTTTTTGCAGTAGCTGGATTAATGGTACTGGCGAGCGTTATTCTTACGATAACCATGCCGAAACCAAGTAGCAACAATAAGGCAAAAGCAAAAACCTCTTTACTCGATCCATTCCGGGCGATTAAGCAGCATCGTTCACTCCTGGTGCTAGGTATTGTAGCGGCACTGTACAACATCGGTTTCTTCACCATTATGGCTTATGCGCCATTCGTAATGGGATTGAAGCCACAAGGAATGGGCTTTGTATTCTTGGGCTGGGGGATATTGCTGGCGATAACCTCGGTTTTTATGGCTCCCAAGCTTCAGAAATGGTTCGGAACGATTAAGGCAATGTGCTTCATGCTAGCTTTATTCGTTCTCGACCTTGTCGTTATGGGGATCTTCACATCAACACAATGGGTTGTTATCTCCGCAGTAATCTTCGCTGGTGCGATATTGGGCAACAGCAATACCTTGATTACGACAGCGGTGATGGATGCGTCTCCGGTGGAACGGTCTACAGCATCAGCTGCCTATAGCTTCCTGCGGTTTTTAGGGGCAGCCGTATCGCCGTTCATGGCCGGTAAGCTGTCAGAGATCTTTAATTCCCATCTTCCCTTCTATGTAGCTGCAGGATTTGTCCTTCTCTCGATAGTGTTCGTGGGGCTCAATTACAAGCATATCAGGCATGTTGATCATACGGTAGTAGCCCATTAAGAGGTGAATAGTCTTACGTTCAATTACTGAATGACCAAGAAGCATCGGGAACCGCTGTGGTTCAATGATGCTTCTTTTTTCTTAATATAATTATTTTGTAGGACCGGATATTGTTCCGCCTCCTAAACATGGTAATATAAGGATAAATAAAGTAGACGGAGGTTAGGGATGGGAATAAGGAAACCCTTTATCAAAGCATTAATTGTAGGATTGCTGTTTGTTGTGCTTTATTATGCAGTTCAAATGGTGCGAGGCATGTATCTTACCACGACGTATGTGCCAGATATGATTGAGACCTATCAATCCGTGGATCATCTCGAGCATAAGGTTACATTTGGTTTAGCAGCAGGCCCATTATGGGGAGCCGCTGAAGGATTAGCCGTAATGCTGCTTGGAGTTCTGGTCTACTATACAGTCAGGCGGTTGAAAAGAAATAGACAAGTTAGGAATGACTAGCAGTGGGCATAAGGATTGTTCAAGCTTTACATATCAATGGTGATTTACATGCACTCATTCATAAACTGAATTTTGATAAGGCCCACCGGATTAACGGTGAGCCTTGTTTTCATTTATTCATGGGGTTGCTTCCACAATTTTGCCTTTAGGATCGGCAGCTACTTTGTGCAATTTTGAACCTAGCTCACGATCTGCTCTCCGCTGATATACATTGTTCCGAATAAGTGCGAATATGATGAGCAGCGTTCCGAAGCACTCATAGTAACTGATGGCATAGCCCTGAGCAGCCATGACCAGGAAGGTAGTAATCGGAACAAAATTAATAAATAAAATTCCATTAAGCGGTGATAGCAGCTTGATCCCCATATTCCAGCTGAGCAAGGCTGCCAGCCCTGGCAGCAGGATCATGAAGGACATCTCGTACTTGATCGACAGTAGGGTGTCCCAAGTTGGTACAGGCATAACCCCAGAGCTGGAGCCTAGCGCCACAATGACAAAAGAGACGGCGCTGCCGAGCAGACAGGTTAAAGTGGAATAGCGGAGAATCGACCAATCTCTGAATCGACTTCCTCCCATCGAATACACGACCCATCCTACAACGCCAATAAAAATCAACAGCAGTGGGAAAAGATGCTGCCCTGCCATCATGAAGAAAGCTAGTTTACCGTTGGTAATGACCAGTAGTGCACCGATAAGCGCGATTGCTGTACTCGTAAGGGTGTAGCTTTTGGGCGCTTTCTTATGTGTGATCCACAGAACCATAATAGAAATCATCGGCATGAGCACCTCCATGATTGAGGCGGCGACAGTGCCTGGCTCGCCCATTAGCTGCTGGCCGAAGAAGACGCACATATTATAGACGGTAAAGGCCATTGTCCCAAAGAACAACAATGATTTGCCTCTTCCCTCTAAGCGAAAAGCCGATTTCCCCTCTTTTATCCACAGCAGTACGCTGAGAATAATGCCAACGACCAAATAGCGAATAAATGAAAAGTAAAAGGGGTCAATTTGCTGCATCGCGACATGTGCTACAGGAAACATCGCCCCCCAAGACATACTTGCAATAAGGCATAGCAGTGACCCTTTGAAGATTTGTTTGCTTAGCATCTGATGCTCTCTCCCTAACCATAATCTGCCGAGTTGTTGTATATAGCCCATAATAGGGGGTTGAAACAATTTAGTAAAATGAATGTAAATAAAGTTTATCATCATTTATAATGATAATAGAATAACGAGCAGAGGGGCGGGCGCATTGGAGTTCAAGGACTTGAAGATTTTTCAGAGCGTTGCTGCACATGGAAGCATCAGTAAAGCCGCATTGGAGCTTAACTACGTGCAATCGAACGTAACCGCAAGAATTAAGCTGCTGGAGAAAGAGCTGGAGACGCCCTTATTTTATCGGCACAAGCGGGGAATGATTCTGAATACAGAAGGAAAACGGCTGCTTGAGCATTCCAGGGAAATTATATTGAAGATGGAGGAGCTAAAGAGCGCCTTTCACAATCATTCGAACCCTTCTGGCATTCTTCAGATTGGGATTGTGGAGACGGTAATCGCCCTTCCTGCTATATTGTCCGCCTACCACAGCAAATACCCGAATGTTGAATTGTCATTGGCAGCCGGAGTAACGGATCACTTGCTGCAAGAGGTTATAGATATGAAGCTGGATGGAGCATTTGTCACAGGACCGATCCGCCATCCTCTCATCGAACAGATCGAGGTTATACAAGAAAGGCTAGTTCTTGTAACCAAAGGGGATACCTTTTCGATGGAGGATATAACGACAAGGCCTCTTTTACTGTACAAAAAAGGATGCGGCTATCGCGGAAGACTGGAAAGCTGGATGAAGGTCGAGGGGATCGTCCCCAAGCAAATCATGGAATTCGGCACCTTTGGGACCATTATTGGCAGTGTCGCGGCAGGGATCGGCATTACGATCCTGCCTGAATCCTCGGTTATGGAGCTGGTTGCTAATGGTACAGTATTTGCCCATAGCTTGCCGGAGCCGTATCGTGAGGTCACAACGATCTTCATAAGGCGCAAGGATTCGCAGGTAACCAATACGCTGCAATGCTTTATTGATGAGATTGAGGCTCGAACAGGGATGGGGCAACTGCCACTGCCAGCACAATGATGGCGGTGCTCCCAGCCCTTTCAACACATGGCGTTTTGTGATAATATGTACACCTATATAGATAGATAAGGGAAGTGACCTTTAATGATAAACATAACGATTCCAACGCCGGATGTTAGCATTGACAAGCAAGTGGCGCCGCAGCTAAGCAACATTTATGGATTCACTGATTTCCACCTGATTCCGAGAGACAAGGGTGGTATCTTCATGTTCTATAACAAGAAGCATGAGCTGCTCTTCGTGGGCAAGGCAAGGAAGCTAAGACCAAGAATCAAGAAGCACTTTGAGGATTCTGTATCCGTAATCAAAGAGTACAGAGACGAAGTAACCAAGATCGATGTATGCGTGATCGAAGATCCCGTGCATAGAGAAATCTATGAGACCTACATTATTAATGAGCTTAAAGCCAAATACAATGTAGATAAAGTACTATACCGCTAAGTTATAAAAAAGCAATAAACGGGAATATCGTCGTTTATTGCTTTTTTTTGTGCCAATAAGCAGGCAGAGGGGAAAGAGCTTACTCTGCCTGCCTCTTCAAGGTAATGACCGTAAGCTCGGGGCGACAGTTAAAGCGTACCGGCATTCGAGTCATGCCAATGCCGCGATTGGTGTAGACTTGCAGCCGGCTGTGTGAAATTCGATACAAGCCATGAGAGTATTTGCTGCCATGGGGCGGTGTATATAAGGCTCCGAGGAAGGGGACTCGCACTTGGCCTCCATGGCTGTGGCCGGATAATTGCAGATCTATTGGGAGCCTGCTGTATTCATCTGCGAAATCGGGCTCATGTGCCAGCAGAATCGTACAAGCCTCATCCGGTATGTGAAGTAAGGCTTGTGCAATATCGGGCTTGCCTACCCAAGGATCATCTATTCCAGCAACATAAATCTGATCTGTTCCCCTGCTGAGGGCGATATGCTCGTTATGGAGGACATGGAAGCCGGCTTGCGACAAGCCGCGAGTTACTGCCTTGCGATTGCCGAATGCGTCATGGTTGCCTAGCACGGCATATTGCCCGAATGGGGCTTGCAGCTTGGATAATACATCTATCGCTTCTGTAATATAGCTTGTTGAGTGATCCAGCAGATCGCCCGTAAAGCAGATCAGATCGGGCTTGCTCTGCTTAACTTGCTCCACCAGCTCGGCTAGAAGCTCTGGCGATGAGTGAAACCCGAGATGCAGGTCACTGAAATGAACGATTCGAAGCTGATCGAAGGAAAGGGGCAGGCTGCGAATCGCGACCTCAACCGCAGTCACTTCAATCCAATAGGGCTCGATATAGCGGGAGTAGACACCGGATAAACTGGCTGCGCCAACTAGCGCGCAGCTCCACTGCACACTCTTTTTCAAAAATTTGCGTCGACTCATAGGTGTTGAGAGCATGGCGACCTCCGGGTATTAGGGATGATTGCGATAGAATCATCATAGTACCCGTATGTTACGTCAATGTGACAGCAGGTTCTCTGGAGCTATAGGCAAGGAGAAATAGAAGGTGATTTCGCCTTCATGCGCATGGAAGCCGAAGGGAGAGCTGTGCTTGTGCAAGATCGTTCTAACAATCGACAGGCCTAATCCTGTACCGCTAAGCTGCTTGTTGCGAGAGCTCTCCAGCACGAAGAATGGCTCCCATATGTTCTCCCAATTCACTCCGTCTGGAGCTCCATTAGTAATGGTGAAGGCAACGCTGCCAGCTTTATTTTCCAGTGAAATGCGAATCTGTCCGTTCGTTGTATACTTCATTGCATTGGAGATGAAATTATTAAGAACCATCTCTATTTTGTGTTCATCTGCCCATACTCGGGAATCGAGGAGCAAGCTATCATCTACAATGAGGGCAATACCCTGCTGCTCTATAGCAATACGATATTTCTGCAGCGTTCTATAGAGCAGCAGCTTGAAATCAAAGGGCCCTAGCTTATAGGACTCCGTCTGAAGCTTGGACAGCTCAAGCAATTGATTCACTAAATTCGTAATCTCATCCGTCTGCTCCTGAATCACATCGAGATAAGTGCCATCATCCATGCCGTCCTTTATTCCGGTCGAATAGGCTTTGATCAGGGCGAGCGGTGTCTTTAATTCATGTGAAATATTGGCGATGAACGTCCTCAAATTTTGATTTTTGCTTTCGAAGGCTTGATGGGCTTGCTCTAATTTATCGCTCATCTGATTGATGCTGCTGGCCAGAGATTCAATCTCATCGTTCGTCTTAATATGCACCTTGGTGAAGGACAGCTTGGCTATTCCATCGGCTGCTTCTTGAATCTTGGCAAGCGGCTGGACGATATGCCTAGTGAAGAGCCCTGACAGCAGAATGAGGAGCAGCAGCTCACCAGCATAAATATAGAGATTGAAATGATTAACGATGGCTAATGTTTCTGTGGAATGCGAGATGGATTCACCAATAACAAAAACGTTATCCTCTTTCTTCATGAAAGTAACGAGAAAGCTCGACTTGAGCTTTTGCTGATTATATATTTTTCTGACGACTTTGTTTTCGTTAAGCCTATTCATGCTCTCATCGGTGATCCAGAACTTGCTGAGCGTAATGCCTTTTTTATTCAAAAGGGTAATGATTACGTCATTTAATTCGTTAATATTTCTATTCGAGCTCGTATATACGATCGTCACGCCATGCTCATTCTCAAGGAACTCCACATCCCGGATTAAATGCTGGGTATCCATCGTCTCAAGCTGCTCAGTCAGCCTGGCCAGCTCATGCTTTTTTTGATACAGCAAATATTTGGGCAAGAAGAACGTATTCATGATAAAAGAAAAAATAACGACAAGCAAAAAAACGAGCGAAAGTCGCAGGATCAGCTTTTTATTCAGCTTATTCATGCGCTTCATCCAGACTATAGCCCATCCCTCTATGAGTTGTAATGATCGAATCCCCAATTTTCGCTCGTAGTCTGCGAATATGCGTATCGACCGTTCGTTCTTCCCCTATATAATCGAAGCCCCATACATGATCCAGCAACGCTTTTCGCGAAATAATGATTCCTTTATTCGCAATCAAATATTTCATTAAGTGGAACTCTTTATTCGTGGCCTGTATATCCTGTTTATTCCTGAAAATGCGTTGTCCCTCCATATCAATAATAAGCTCGCCAATATGAACCTGACTCTCAAGCTGCAATAGTTTTTTTACTCTTAGAATTAATATGCGCGGGTCAAAGGGCTTGCTGATATATTCGTCCGCACCTGATTGCAAGGCAATGAATTCATCCTCAGCTTCACCCTTGGCGGTTAGCAGCAGCACCTTCGTTGTTTTACTTTGTTGTTTGATCTCTTTGCACACTTGTATGCCGTTAAGCTTAGGCATCATCCAGTCGATAATAGCCAAATTGATTTTATTCGTATAAAAAAGATGGAGCGCTTCCTCTCCATCCTGTGCTAGAAAGGTTGTAAAGGCTTCCTTCTCCAAATAAGCTTGTAGAATCTTGAGCATGTAGGGCTCATCATCCGCGATTAATATGTTCATAACGAGCTCCTTAATTAGGAATGTCATGTGCAATTCCTTACTAAAATGCGCATGTTATCAGCTTTTCATACGGTTCTTCACGCTTGCAGCAACTAATATTGTTTTATTGTACACGGCTTTGTTCCTCCCTATATAGCATGTATAGACGGTAATGACTCTTATTCTATTGACTGGATGTTACGCCAATATGACAAAAATACTAGCAGTCTTTGAAGAATAATCGTGTTTTTATGGATTTTATAGGTATAGAGTCGCTATTTGTTCAGAATTTGTACATTGCTCACTGATATACTAGGACTATGTGCTTATTAATGAAAGATAGTTTTTGCAAAGGGGAGAACATCATGGGAGAGAAGAGTTCGAGCGTGCATGCAAGGAGGACAGCAAGCTGGGGGAAAAGAATAGCTATGCTCATGCTGGCTGTTATCATAGCTAGTGGTCAATGGATTGTAGGGCCTCCGGTGGTACAAGCAGGAGCAGCAGGAGGTGGAGGCACCTATTTTACGGACATAGATAATTGGGGTGGCGGCGCAGGTTCTACTCCAGCAGATGATGATATGGATGTTAGCATCAAGAACCAGAATAAAGTGACAGCAGATAACTATGCCAGATATCCGGTAGAATTCAAGATTGAGAATGTCGATCAGCTTCCAACGAAGAGTGCGCAATTTCTCATTCGTTCGTTTGATGTGGATGAATATAACCAACCGATAACATCGCCAGCGAATGGGGAGTGGGATCGTGTTTATTTTTCCTCCAATCCAGCTGATATTGCACTTGGTGCAGCCTATACGCCTTGGTCAACCGTGAAGGCTACTTGGGAGGATAAGATCAAGGCTTCCATGGTGGGCGTGAATGGACAAGACTATAAAAAAGAGATCAAAGAAGAAGCCTATCTGGGCGCGTTGTCAGGTAAAAACGAACTGTGGAATACCTCCGTTCTGACATTTAAGCCAGAAGAGTTTAACCGAATTGCGCTAGGCGATAATTACGTTGGTGTGACTATTCACCATTATTATCAGGATGTTCGAAGCGCAGGAGCGAACACCAACTGGAGTATGAAAGTGGATTGGGGTCAGCTTCTTATTGATGGAGGAGGTCGGAATACCGGAGAAATCACTAAGGCTGAGCTAAAGGTCGAAGCAGGCAAGGTAACAATCGACACAAGCTTTATTCCTAAGTTATCGGGCAATGATTTCTCTATGGAAGTGAACGTAATTGAAAAAACGACCGTGAATGGACAAGTCGTGGAAAGAAATATCGGCTTGGATAAGAAGCTATTCACTAATCCCGAAGAAGGGCAGCAGATAGATTGGAACAAAATTGTTCTTAGTGATGCAGGCATTAATCCATCCAAAGAATATTCGGTTAATATTATTCTATTTGATGACCGTGGCAACGGAGTAGAGTCGGAGAATAATACAAATCCAGGAATGGCGGAGCATATTGTAACCTTCTCTACGCTGGATCCGATTGTGGAGGATATCACCAAATCGGGCTTCCGCGCGGCTCCGACTTCGTTCACGAAGAATGATTTCAAGAATAAATTTTTGAAGGTCAATGGCAATGCGCCAAACGGAGAGCAGCTGCAAGCTGTGAGAGTTACTACCCTTCCAGACGCAGCCAAAGGAGCGTTGGAGCTTAATGGAGTTCCAGTTAATGCTGGGCAGCTCATCCCAGTGGCTGAGCTGGACCAATTGGCTTTCGTCCCTGTAGCGGGTGGCTTCGATGGTACGGTAGATTTCTTATGGAACGGCAATAATGGGCAATTATTCGCTCCCGAGGATGCCAAGGTGACGATTAATAGCTCTCCAGAAGTACAGGATATTCATGTCTATATGAAAGCGGGCGAACTGAACTTCCCATTCACTGGGGTTAACGATTTCATTCCTAGTTATGTAGATCCAGGTAATGAAACGATGGCGAAGGTTCAGATTAATACACTGCCGGATCCAGCCAAGGGCAAGCTTGTTCTGGTAGATAGTGAAGGTGGAGAAACAGACGTTACGACAGGGCAAGAGATTGCCGTTGCTGATCTAAGCAGCCTGAAGTTCGTTCCAGTTCCAGGAGTAACGGGTAAGGTTACGTTTGACTGGAACGGCTCTGATGGCTTGCAATATGCTCTTGTCGATAAGACGGTGACCATTACAATTAACAACCCGCCTGTTGTAGGAGATATAACAAGAACGGGTATCGTGGGCTCACCGATCAGCTTTACCGCAAATAACTTTGCAGCAGCTCCGGCTTATGTTGATCCAGATTCAGATGCTTTATCCCAAGTGAAAATTACATTGCCAGCAGGCTTTGCTGCTAGCGGTAGTCTGGGCTATCTGTCAGGTTCACAGAAAGTATATATTACACCAGGCGGTACAGCTATCCTTACAGCAGCTGAACTGAACAGCTTGCAATTCGAGCCTGCTTCGAGCTTGCCAGAGGACAGTGTCGTTACCTTCCCTTGGTATGGATTTGACGGGATGCACTTCTCGAACAGTCCAGCTAATGTAATCCTAACGTACAAGCAGCTTCCAACTGCTGAACCGTCCACAATCAATGAAGAAGAAGGCGTCTCCTCTATTACGATTGTCCTTGGAGGCAATGGCGGAGGTACAGTTACAGACTCTACTTATAACAGCATTGCTGCTGATCCTTTGAAGGGTGTTCTCTTGCAAGATCCTGCTGATCCTTCAGGGCTAACTTGGACGTATACACCGAATGCTGACTTCCAGCTCGGAACAGACAGCTTCACTTATACGATAAAAGACGCTGAAGGCATTGTCAGCAATCCCGTTGAGATTACGATTCATATTCATAAGGCGCTCGACGGATGGGCAGGCAATAAGAATCAAGGTGATTCCACAATTGTACGTGCTATTCCTGGCGAAGCGCTTCCTTTATCCGCGATAAGCTCTCAAGCGGCGAATGAGGTAAAAGCAACGGTAGCTGGTGTGGAGGTAGCATTAACGTTACAGAATACAGCTACTTGGGCAACGGATGGCTATAAGGTATGGGGGAAATCGGACTTCATCCTGCCATCAAGCACAGCAACAGGCTCCTATACGGTTACCTATGTCGCTCTGAATGGAGCGGGTAATCTTCTGCAGACGGAAGCAGCATCTCGATTAACGGATAACCACTTCAAGGTAGCAGGCGCTAATCTGTCCTTAACGGCCAATCCAGAGAAACTATTAGGCGACGGTCATTCCACGACGGATCTAACTGCCTTGCTGCTTGATGAGAATGGCGCTCCAGTTGCAGGGGTTGAGGTTGTCTTTACTGCTCCTCCTGGTACAGGCCGATTCATAGGACCGGGGAACCCTAGCCATGCAATAACTGATGCGCAGGGTAAAGCAACTGTAACGTATCAATCCGCTCAAATCACAGGGGTGAGTGAGCAGACGATTATTCTTACAGCAACCGCTCATGATGTTACTCTGGGCTTACATGCACAGGATGATGTTAGTATTACGTTCATGCCTGCTGTGATTCATGGAGTTATCACAAAGGGTGAGACCAATACACCAGTAGCTAATGCTACCGTAAGAGTCACGCTTGATCTTGATGGTGATGGTGTTATTACACCAGGTGTTGATTTTGACGAGACGGTTATTACCTCATGGGATGGATCTTATACTGTTATTGTGCCAAAGGGAGATGATGAGTATCAGCTGGAAGTTACCCAGTCGGTCAATATTGGCGGAGTAGCTACACCTGTTACTTACAAACAGACAGCTAAGGTCGACAAGGTTACAGGCGCCGGGCAAGAGAGCTTTGATTCCGAGAAGACCATTACCGGCCTTGTACTGTTCAAGCTGCCTAATGGGCAATCCTTTTTGTTCAATAATAAGATTCTGAGCAACGCGAGCGTTTATTTGAAAAAAGAAGATGGCACTTACGTATCTAGCAATGGCGTATCGACTGCCTTTGCGTTGAAGGATGGCGGCATATTCCATGCAGATGGACTAGCCGTGGGCAAATACGAGCTAGAGGTTCGTTACGAAATGGAGCCAGGCAAAGCAATTGTTCTTAACCGCACTCAGGTGAATGTGACAGCTTCTGGTGAGCTGAACATTAGCGAGGTGCTTGTTGACCCGTACGGAACAATTACAGATGCAGTAACTCATCAACCGATTGAAGGCGCTAAAGTCGTTCTTCATTATGCGAATACAGCAAGAAATATTGGAAAGGGCCTAACTCCGGGAGCAACAGTAACATTGCCGGAACTCGTTGGGTTTGCTCCTAATAACAACGCTAGTCCCGAACAGCTTAGCGACGTTAGCGGCCTCTATGCCTATATGGTCTATCCAGAAACGGATTATTATATCGTCGTAACGAAGACAGGCTATCAGAGCTATACGAGTCCGACCTTGTCCGTTGAATGGGATATTGTGAGACATGATCTGGCATTATCTCCGATTCAGACAGGAGGAGGAGGATCTACTCCGGTTCCAGAATCGAATATCGCGCTGAATCTTGCTTTGGATAAGAACAAAGTGAAGGAAGGCGGCGAATCTCAGATTACCGTTACGTATAAGAATGAGTCCAGCCAGCCTTTAGCTTCAGGGGAAATTAAAGTCACTCTTCCTGCAGGCGCAGAAGTTATAGATGCGGCAGGCGGTATCGTGACAGGAAATACAATCGTATGGAAAGTCTCGAATCTGACCGCTGGACAAGCAGGCCAATTCAAGCTCGTTGTGAAATGGCCACTGATTGATACAGCTGAGAAGATCTACGATATTCCGGGTGGATTCGTTACTGCGGGCAAGAGCGTAACTTCAACAGTGAAGGTTAATGTATTCTCAGATCGCTTCGGCGAACTCAAGCATTATCGTTATATTCTTGGTTACCCGGACAAAGAGTTCAAGCCGAACCAATCTATGACTCGTGCTGAGGTAGCTGCGATTGTAGCGCGTCTGACAGAGAACGTTGAAGTTGATTACAAGCTGCCTTACAAGGATATTCGTCCTGGTCACTGGGCAACCAATTATATCAAGATAGCAACGAAGCATGGTTATTTCGGTGGAGGGAAGGATGGACTGTTCCGTCCGGATGAACCGATAACACGCGCCGAGCTAGCTGCCGTTATGGCAAGGTTCCTCGATCTGGAGGTTAGCAAGCCTGCCAATGCTCACTTCACGGATACTACAGGCCACTGGGCAGGTAATATAATTGAATCTTTGTATAATGGCAAATTCCTAACCGGTTATACGAATGGCTCTTTCAAGCCGGACAATAATATTATTCGGGTAGAAGCTGTTACGATGATTAACCGTATGCTGTACCGTGGTCCGTTACTAGGACTTGCGCCATTATTCCCTGATATGCCAGAGAGCCATTGGGGCTTTGGAGAGGTACAGGAAGCAACGGTCTCGCATGAATCCTCCCGTAATGAGGATGGAAGCGAGAAATGGAGCAACAATCTTAGCGATGATATGAAATAAGCTATTGGTGAAGGAAGAAGGACTGTTGCGGCGCCAGATTCGGTGCTGAGGCAGTCCTTTTTTACAGAGGAGATGCTTGCCAGAGCGCGTTCAAAGCTTTACAGCTCTGGAACAATTGTCATATAGTAGATAGGCATAATTCCTATATATGCTTTTCTAAATAATGAATGGAGGACATGCTGTTATGTCTAGCTTGCCGAATTGCCCGCAATGTAACTCAGAATATACGTACGAAGATAATAATCTGTTGGTGTGCCCGGAATGTGCACATGAGTGGAGTTTGGAATCAGCAGCTGATGATAGCGAAGATACGAAGGTTGTTAAGGATGCCAACGGAAATATCCTGAATGATGGTGATTCTGTAACAATTATCAAGGACCTTAAAGTAAAAGGAAGCTCTTCTGTCTTGAAAATAGGCACAAAAGTAAAAAGTATCCGTCTGGTAGATGGCGATCACGATATTGATTGCAAAATCGACGGCTTCGGTGCCATGAAATTGAAATCCGAATTTGTGAAAAAGATATAATGATTTATATACAATAGCATGAGGCATGAATTTGTCTGCTCTCCGATATGGGGGGCTTTTTTTATTATAAATTCCATTCATTATCCTATAATTAACCAAAAGTAAATAATACTTAACAGGATAAAAATAAAGTATGTCGAATGTTAGTATTATCCTATTTTAAATATTAAATAATGAATTGATGAGGGATATGATGACGAATAATAACAATTTTCAAGTGAATTTGCAGGGAATTATTGACCTATTATCTAACCATCTTTATTCTGATCCAGGCGTCTTTATTAGAGAGCTGCTTCAGAATGGAGTGGATGCGATCACGGCTAGGAAGAGGCTGGGTCATTCTTTCGATGGGAAAGTATCAGTGGAGATATTCTCTTCTAATACATTATCATTCCAGGATAATGGATGTGGTTTAACAGCATTGGAGATCGAACAGTTTTTGGCACGAATCGGAAGTACAACCAAAAAAGAAGACCTGGATTCGTCAGATGATTTTATAGGTCAATTCGGCGTGGGCCTCTTATCCTGCTTCGTAGTTAGCGATGAGATTGTGTTGATTACTCGCTCCGCGCTGGAGGGCGATTCACTAGAGTGGAGAGGCCGACCGGACGGAACTTACCATATAAAAAAGCTGGAAAAAGAAGTGTCCATTGGCACAACGGTATATATAAAAGCGAAGCCGGAATACGAAGAATATTTCGAGTTCTATCAAGTAGAAGGACTGCTGGAGAAATTCGGACAATTTCTAGAGACGCCCATCTATTTGAAGGAGGAAAATTACGAGCAGCGAATTAATGAGTCCCTGCCTCCATGGAAATTAGATAAAGAAGCTGCTGTGCAATATTTGGAGCAGTCTACCTATAATAAAGTGATGGATATTATTCCACTTCACTCTTCTCTAGGAGGAATAGAAGGAGTTGCTTACATCCTTCCTTATTCCGTCAGCTTGCAGGATGAAAAGAAGCATAAAGTGTATCTAAAGAACATGCTGCTTTCAGACAAGATGAATAACATATTGCCTTCATGGGCTTTTTTTGTGAGCGGTATTATCAACACCAATAGTTTACGGCCGACCGCATCAAGGGAGTCCTTCCAAGAAAATGATTTATTCTACACAGTAAGAGAAGAACTAGGAGAATGCATCAAACGATATCTTATTTCACTAGCAGAGAACAACTCAGAGCTGTTAAAGCGGATTATTCTCGTTCATTATGCTTCTATTAAAGCAATGGCCGTTGAAGATGATGATTTGTATGAGCTCTTTATCCGTCATCTTAGTTTTGAGACCTCTTTTGGGGATATGAGTATGGAGGATATAAGCAATAGCCACAGCTCTATTATGCTTACTTCCAACCTCGATGAATTTAGACAGATTGCCAGAGTGGCTAAATCCCAGAATCTAATGGTTATTAATGGAGGATATGTTCACGATTTTGAGCTTGTCCGCAAGGTTTCCACAGTAATAGAGCATGTGACTCTCAACGTTGTGGATATTCTGGAATTCTCTAATCGTTTCGAGAAATTAAATCAGATCGAGCAGAAGGAGGTCCAGCCCTTCCTTGATTTCTCTGACAAGCTGCTAGAACGTTATCAATGCCGTAGCTTAGTAAGATGGTTCGAGCCCGCAGATTTGCCTGTTCTGTATAATACGAACCAAGAAGTTAACTTTTTTAAGCTGGCGGAGGAAAGTGAAGAAACAGCTAATTCATTGTTCGCCGATATCGTCCAAGTGATTAGAACAGAGTTATATGAACAGCCATTCGCCAGGCTGTGCTATAACTACAATAACCCAATTGTACGTAAGGCTATTGATTCCAATGATTCCAGCCTTCAAAAGATATGTATTGAGTTATTCTATACGCAATCTTTATTGATGGGCAATCATCCCCTGAGTGCCGATGAATTGAAGCTTATGAATGATTCCTTGCTGCAATTTATGAATATGGGCCTAGATCAGGTGGTGAAGTGATAGCATGAAGAATCGTTACGATGAGTTAAAACGCGAGACGTGGAGAATGCCGGATGGAAAGCAGAAGCTAGCTTTATTGGAGGAGTCTATTCGTCTTGCAGATAAATATCTAACAGAAGAAGACGCTTATGACGCAAGGATGGGATATTCCTCTGCAGCCTTGGATTGCGGCTGTCCAGAAAGAATATTTATTTCATTCTCATGGTGTTTGGCCAAATTCGAGCAGCAGCCAAGCGAATATTCAAGCTCAACAATTATGTGGCATTATAAATGGGTATTAGAACAGGTGTGGAGGCTTCCTCAATTCAGTAGGGAGAAAATAGAACAGGTATTTGATGATTTCCGCGAAAAATGCTTGAAGTACGGATATTCTCTAAGGACTTATTATCAAAAAAAGGTGAGCATGCTGCTGTCCATGGGGGATTTGCAGGAAGCTGCCCATTATTATCGACAATGGAGAGCTGCACCGAGAGATGAGCTATCCGACTGCAAGGCCTGTGAGCAAAATTTATTTGGCATATACTATTTTGAGATTAATCATAATAAAAGAGGAATGCAGGCTGTCAAGCCGATATTAGAGGGTAAGATGAGATGCCGTGTTATTCCGCAAAATACCTATAGTCACATTGTCAGCCCTTTACTAAAATTGGGCGAATTTGATCAGGCCATTAGCGTAGCGAATAAAGCCTTTAACTCTATAGAGGGCCCTCCATATTTGGAGGAATACGGCATCTTTATGGAATTTTTCACGGTCACCGATATGAAGAAGGCTGTAAAATTATATGAGCGAACGATTGGATTGGGATTAGAGTGCAGAATGCCATGGGATCGGCTGCACTATTTACTTTCTGTCCGTCTCTTTCTTCAGGAATGGAGCAAGGCTAAGCGAAGGAAAAAACTAATCGAATCGGATAAGGTGACTTTGGAATGGCTGAATGAAGAAATTGATGGTCTCGTCCATTCTTTTAATACAAGAAACGGCAATGACTATTTGAATACATACATTAAGGAGAAACAAATGAATTTTGATCGTGTAGTTGCTGCATACCGTCACGCACAATAAGCAATTGGTATAACAGGCGGTTGCTTTTTAACCTTAATTCGTATAGTATTAATTTGTTTATAAAATTGGAAGAGGTGGGAATATGAGGGGTAATAATAAGGGCGTTACCTTTTCTTATTTCTGCTTTGTTGAAACGCTAGAGCTATTATGCTCTAGTGTTTTTTTATTGTTCAGGAGGTGGAGTGAGTGATGAAATACAAGCGAGTTCTAATTAAACTAAGCGGCGGGGCAGTTGCAGGAAGCAGCGAGTTTGGCTTTGAGCCGGAGAGGCTGGAGCATATCGCGAGTGAAGTCATGTCTGTTGTGGATATGGGAGTTGAGGTATCACTTGTTATTGGCGGAGGCAATATTTTTCGTGGTAATATGGCAGAGAGCTGGGGGATCGAGAGAGCAGAGGCAGATAACATTGGGACCTTGGCGACGGTCATCAACAGCTTGATGCTCAGAGGCGTTCTGAAAGCCAAAATGAATAAAGAAGTGAGAGTAATGACATCTTTGCCGGCGTTCTGGAGGCAGACCCTAAATACAATAAAGAAGCGAGGAAGTTCAAGTCTCTTCATTACAATGACGTTATTCATAACAATCTGAAGGTCATGGATCAGTCCGCATTCATACTGGCAAGGGACTATAATCTGCCGATGCATGTCTTTAATTTCGATAGGCCGGGTTCAATGAAAGAGATTTGTGAAGGTAAGCTTAATGGTACAATCATTAGCAATGAATCCGTTCTGGAGCTAGAAGAACAATAGCTAGGTACCTATTCTGCGTATAAGGAGCTGACATAATGAACTGGAGTTCTCGGGACCCTTTCTTGAGGCAGGTCCAATTGGAGAGGGATTTTATCCCCTCCTTCGATTGCTATCCATTCAACCTTGGAGCTATTAGAAGCTTGCATCAGCTAGAGCTTCATCCCAAGGTGACTTATATTGTTGGCGAGAATGGAATGGGCAAGTCAACACTAATGGAGTCTATTGCCGTTGCATGGGGCTTTAATGCAGAGGGCGGAACGAAAAATTTTAACTTTTCGACGCAATCGACCCATTCTAATCTGCATGAATTTATTCGGCTGGTTCGTGGAGCCTATAAGCCTCAGGACGGCTTCTTCTTCCGAGCGGAAAGCTATTATAACTTGGCAACCAATATGGAAGAGCTGGACATACAAATCGGCGCTGGTCGATCAATTAAAGATTCTTATGGCGGCAAGTCACTCCATGAGCAATCTCATGGGGAGTCATTTTTTGCAACCTTTGTTCACCGTTTCGGGGCACAAGGCCTATATATTCTGGATGAGCCAGAGGCTGCGCTGTCCCCATTGCGGCAGATGGCGCTGCTCTCCCGTATTCATGAGCTGGTTCAGGAAAACGCACAGTTTATTATATCCACTCATTCTCCGATTGTTATGGCTTACCCTGACTCCATTATCTATAACCTAACGACAGACGGCATTGAAACCAAGCTGCTCGAAGAAACGGACCATTATATGATTATGAAAGAGTTCATGAATAACAAAGACAGAATGCTCAGGGAGTTATTCGACGAACGGGATAACGAATGAGTGATGAGCCAGATCAATACGAAGGAGTAGGGAATACCTTTGATGAGGTATTCTTTTTTTTGCGCTAAAAATTTGACTAATATATATTTCTTTTTGACAAATATACTTGTCAAATTGTTTAAGATCATTTACAATAATCGGAAAGAGGTGATGTGGTTTGAAGACTCGGCTGAAGGAGCTTCGGGCAAGAGACGGCTTGAATCAAACACAACTGGCGAAGCTCGCCAAAGTATCAAGGCAGACGATTAGCTTAATAGAACGTGAGGAGTTCATGCCTTCTTTATTAATCGCTGTTCGTATTGCACGTATATTCCAAGAGCCTGTAGAGAACATATTTTTCTTTGGGGAGGATGAATAACAGATGAAATTATTGAAGCAATTATTAATAGGCGGTGCGCTTGGATTCATCGGGGCTACTATTATATTGTCTAGTTCGAAAATCGACTTTGTCCAATATGCTGATGCAGCTATTGTAGGCTTATTTACAATCATCGCTATTTTGTTGGGACTAAGCACGTTATTATATCGGCAAGTGAAAAAGCTGAATAACATCCCATTCACAGGCGATGAGGAGGATGAGGCGGATGCTCGTAAGTATAAAAAATTTGCTGACTACTCTTTGTTCGCTAATTCAAGCATAACCCTATCTACTTTAGCTCTAACCATTGCACTTATTACAACGCCCAAGGCTTCTTACATCCTGATTGCGATTATAGCTTTGCTGACTAGCTATCTATATACCGTGTACATGATTCATTTAATGCGGCTTGTATATCCAGATCGCAACATTCCAAGTGTATCTGATCCCCAATATGCAGAGAAGCTGTTGGAGATCTCAGATGAGGGTGAAAAACATGTTATCCTGCATGGCCTATACAAATCTCACCAGTTATTCAACGTTGTCTTAATACTTGCTATCGGGGCTGCAACTCTTTATTCCTTGGTGACAGATCGGTCGCAACTGTTTTCCATTATTGTGATGTGTATCGTATTGCTTCTGGTTAACGGAAAGTATTTATTCGCTGTTCGTAATAAATAGTAAAACAAGGATGCTGCGAGAAGCAGCATCCTTGTTTTATCGCAAATAAATTGCAGTAATGAGTTAATTCTCCTCTGGCACAACTACTTCGATATAACGAGGCAGAATTTGAAGATTTATAGGCAAGAGGGGGCCTTCTTCACCATCTATATTGGTCTTGACTGGCTCGGTTGAGTCTACGCTTACTTGCTGTGCTGTAAAGTAGACGACATCTTTATGATCCTTGAAGCCGCCAAATAGCAAAGATAAGCTTGCTGTAAATGTATTAAGTATATTCAAATCTTGGATGATAAAACAATGAATTAGACCATCATCAACGGCAGCATCAGGCGAAAGTCTTTTGAAGCCCCCGACTGAATTGGTTAACGCCGCAAGAAACAGCGGAGATTCTCCCTTCCATGTCTGATCATCATATTGAATCGTTAGAGGATGGGCAGAATTGTTCCAGAGCTCTTTGATGCCTTCTTTGAAGTAAGCCAAAGCGCCTAGCCTGGATTTATCCTCTGATGATACAGAAGAGAGCGACTCCGCGAAGGAGCCGGCGGCAACAACGTTGGCGAACAGCCGATCATTTATTTTACCCATATCCACGGTTTTGACATTAGAAGAAGTGAGTGTCTGGATGGCCTGCTCCGGATTCAATGGGATTTCCAAGGCACGGGCAAAATCGTTGACTGTCCCAAGAGGCACTACTGCAAGCTTCGGACGATGGTGCTGATTGACCAGTCCATTAATCGTTTCGTGCAGCGTCCCATCTCCGCCGATGGATACTACCAGATCATAGCACTGCTCGCAGGCGGTAATACAGAATTTTGTGGCATCCAGTTCTTTCTCTGTCTCATTCACGGTAACGAGGTATCCTTGCTCATGCAAAATCTTTTGAACACTGCTGACATATTCGAGTGCTTCTTCTTTACCGGAGGAGGGATTAATAATGATCATGGCGTGTTTCATAGACACATTCCTCTATTCTTTGGCAGTAGTTTGATATTACCTATCATTACCCCAAAAAACGGCTTTGACCCTTATTATAGAAGAAGAAAATGATCATTTTTTTACTTTTTTTTCATGGCGCAGCAGCCAGTCTTTTCGAGAAAGACCACCGCCATAGCCTCCCAGCTCGCCATTCGCGTTAATGACTCGGTGACAAGGGATAACAAGAGCGAGCTGATTGGCGCCATTGGCTTGAGCGACAGCTCGGAAGGCGGTTGGTCTGCCGAGTGCGTTGGCAATATCGGAATAGGAGCGAGTCTCGCCGGGCGGTATCTTCATTAATTGCTCCCATACACTTATCTGAAAAGGAGAACCCAATAGAAAGAGCGGCGTTCTGAATTCGGTTAGCGTTCCATTAAAGTAGCTGGTTAGTTCTTCCCCCATGGACTCAATCGCAGCGGTAGTTCCCGGAATGATGGCGGATTTGGTTCTTGTTCGTAGTCGTTCTACCTCGCGCTCCAGCCCCCGGCGATCAACAAATTCTAATAGGTAAATCGAATGATCATCCCCAATCGCGATCATGGGTCCAAGCTGGGTATCAATCCATGAGGCCTTTAGAACCTTGCTATGCTCCAATAAAGTTGGAGCTGCTCCCATAATTCGAGAGAATGCATCTCTGAAGCCACTGCTGGATTCATATCCGGTACTCAATTGCGCATCAATGATCGTATGGCCAGACCGTATATTTTTCAAGGCAAGACCCATGCGGCGGGCACGTGCATATTCAACGAAGGTCATGCCGAATCTTTTTTTGAATTGGCGGCGTGCCGTAGACTCATCGACCGAGAGCTCCCTGAAATCCTGTGTTTTCCATCGTTTCTCAGGATTACTCTCCACAGCTTCTACAAGCAGACGAACAGAATCGGATACATGATTGGGATGGGATAAAGGACGGCACCGCTGACAGGGGCGATAAGAGGCAAGCAACGCTTGCTGGGCCGTCTCGTAAAACTCGCAGTTCTCAAACTTTGGCTTGCGCGCAGGGCAGGTTGGCCGACAAAATACACCGGTAGTTTTAACTCCTACATAAAATACACCTTCATATTCCGTTCTCTTTTCTAACAATGCCCTATAATATTCTTCGTTAAGCTCGGCAGGTATCATTCTGGCACCCTCTAAATTTGGATTATGGATTTATTATATCCTCTCCTGCAATAAGGCATAGCCGAAAATCAGGCATCTATTTTTTATATAATTGATTGTCCATCCTCTCCCACAACGTTATGTAAATCCCTTGCTTCGATGGAATGATCTTGGCAGCACGGAACTTAATATCTGTATGTCTAACAGTTAGATTGGAATCATGGTTTTGCTTTCATGCAGCTGGAATGTACAAAGTAACCTCTCTTTGTGGTGTGCGGTTTAGTAGTTCCTCTATTTACTAAGGAAAGGTCCTTATATTTACGGTATCCATTCAGAGATTCGATATCATAATACGAATGATAACGCAGGTGTTATTCATTAAGGAACATGTTTCGTTAATTTGTGAATCCCATTTACGCTGTTCCACCCTATATGCCGGCAAAAAAACGAGATAATGAAGCTGGGTTCACTAGTGGGAAACCAAGCTTCTCGACTACGAACCTTAGTGACGCTAATCCTCGAATACACTTGTAGAGTAGTCCTGTTAGCGACAAATAGCCTCATACAATAGAGAAAAGGCCTCGCAGTAGGGTCCTCCAGCTTGTATACATGCTTTATTCCCTCATCTGTTTGTCTAGCACGTAGTAAAAAGGCTTTCCCAAAAGCCAATTCGTTAGTATTCCGCCGTAATCGAGATATAGATTAAACAAATAAAAAAGAACCATCGAATCCAATTTACTTGTGGATTCGATGGTTCTCATCCAGATGCTCTGAACACTTTTGGGACAGCCGCTGTGATGACTATAACTTCTGATTGGAAAGACAATTATGCTGAAAGCAAGAAATAGGAGGGAGCTGCACCATGCAGCCCCTTCCTATTAATAAAATAATTTCCGATGCAGCAGATCTACTGCACGCTCGATCTCATCTAGCTCTTCCGGTGATGCCTCCTTGATGCGTTCTTGGAACCGGGCTTCAATGGAAGCGAAAGCGTCGTCCATCATCGCTTGCCCGGCTGGTGACAGCCGAATGAATTGCTTGCGCCGATCTTCTTCTACATCGAACTTTTCACAAAGGTTTTTCTCACTTAATTTCTTAAGCTCACGACTGGTATTTGGCATGGACATATGCTGGCATTCACTGATTTGGCTGAGGGTAACAGGCTGGCTAACGGCCAAATATTCTAGAATTTTATATTGAATGGGCGTAATCGCATCTGACTTCACATCTCGGGAGAACGCATACGTAACTTCATGAACAGAAGCTGTAAAGGCTACTAGCTTGTGAAAAAACTCTGTCTTGTCCAAAACAATCACCTCTTATTGATAAGATAACAAAGTCATTATCATAAAACAATTATCATTTGACAACAAAAAATGAGTTGTGTTATTGTTTAGTTATCAAATGATAAGTAAAGAGGTGGCGTTATGAACACATTAGTTATTTACACGCATCCCAATCATAAAAGCTTAAGCTATTCTTTTCTTGAAAAAGTCATTGAAGGCAGCAGAGAGAACCCTAATCGGCGAGAGATAGAAGTGCTGGATTTGTATCAAGAGGGGTTTGATCCCGTTCTAGTCTTTAATAAAGACAAGCGAAGAAGGGATATGCATGCCGATCCTAAGCTAGAGAAATACCGCAAGCAGATTATGTGGGCCGATCAGATTGTATTCGTCTATCCGATCTGGTGGGGAAGGCCTCCTGCTATGCTTTTGGGATACATTGATCAAATGTTTGCTTCGGATTTCGCTTACAAGGATAAGGGAGGGCTGCTGCCAGAGGGGCTGTTGAAAGGAAAGTCTGTCGTATGCATCTCCAGTATGAAGGGGCCGACGGGATATCCATTGCTATTCTTGAATAATGCTCATAAAGTGCTGATGAAACGAGCTTTATTCAGCTATGTTGGCATTAAGAAAGTGAAATTTTTTGAATTTGGCAATATGGAGAGTCCAAAGGGCAAGCATGCACAGAAGCTGGATAAGGTCTATCGGTTTTTCAGCAGAGGCTGATATTTGGTTGCAGGGCAGCGTTAGTCTATAATGGTAGTTAAGGATGGTCATCATCTGATCATACATATCAACCTATAGAAAAGAGAGTGGAACCATGCAATTAACGAAGAAAAAGGCTATTATAACCGGAGCAGGCAAAGGGATAGGTCGTGCGATTGCAACGGCTCTAGCTCAAGAGGGCGTTGATCTTGGATTAATTTCTAGAACACTTGGCGATTTGGAGTCCTTGGCACAATCCTTGCAAGCGGAATATAGCGTCCGTGTATTCGTTGCAGTTGCCGATATTACAGCGGATGATGAGGTTGAGACGGCAGTATCCCAGCTGACAGAACAATTAGGCTCCATTGATATATTGATTAATAATGCAGGCGTTGCAGAATTCGGAACCCTGCTGGACATGGAAGCAGAAAAGTGGAGACAGATTGTTGATATTAACCTGATGGGCACCTACAATATGCTGCGTGCCGTATTGCCATCCATGGTGGCGCAGAACAGCGGAGATATTATCAATGTAGCCTCTACCGCTGGAGAGCGGGGCTTCGCTACAGGCTCAGCATACTGTGCCTCCAAATTTGCAGTGCTGGGCTTGACGGAATCTGTATTGCAAGAGGTACGGAAAAACAATATTCGTGTGACAGCCCTTACTCCTAGCACGGTTAATACGCCACTAGCCGTTAATGCTGGTCTCAAAATTGGCGATGAGGACCGCATGATGCAGCCTGAGGATGTAGCAGAGCTTGCCTTGGCAGCACTGAAGCTTCCGCCGCGTGTCTTCATGAAGACAGCAGGAATTTGGACAACTAACCCACAATAATTAATATGCGAGTCGTGCGGATCGGATAAGGTGAACTTATCCGGTCTTTTTTTATAGGCATAGTTGAACAAATATTCATCGAAAATCTTAATATGCTCATCATAGATTGGAACCTTCCGCATACACTTGATTATGTGTAGGACAACACAAATACATAGTGGGAAGGGATGGTTTTATTGATGAACCAAACAAACAATCTTAGACGGATCGGCTTCAGCTTTCTTATCTTTATACTTTTGCTCACCCTGCCCATTGCTGCTTTTGCAGACAGTGCGCCGAGGGTAACAACAGAGGCAGATCTGGTCATTAAGTTCGATTGCTCCTCCACAGACACGAAGCAGGTCTGGAAGATTAAGAACCCTACAGCAGCGCCCTATAGCAGCAGTTGGCCTAATGGCGGATATTGGATTGCCCGCAGTACGGAGAATGGCGGAGCGGGATGGATTAAAGAACACTGGCTCCCGAATATTGCTGCTGGCGAGGAAATTACGGTAGAATTCGAAATAACCAAATGGGGAGAATTCTCTGGCAAGAACATTCCTGCAAGACTAGATATAGCGGATAAAAACTATACAACCATTCAATATAAGCTTGCGGTTTGCGAGGTAGAAAAGAAGATTGATATACAATTGGATCGAACAGAAGGAAGCAAAGCCTACTTCAATGTCACGAATACGACTGATCAAGCGTATGAGGGCCAATGGTATGCCTTTGTGAACACGAATTATGCGAATGATGGACGCATCGTTATTCCGAATGACGGGCAGACCTATCAACTGGTTGTGAGCTATTGGGATTTGAAGAATAAGCCTCTTACGAAGCTTGTTCTCTCGGCACCAGATTCGGGCTGGCTAGGGGTGGAGAAGCCATATATCGCAGTCTGGACACCTTAGGTTAATACGGAGCATTAGCATAGGTTAGTAAGGTGAGCTGGGAAAAGAACCGCTGAGTGTATCAGCGGTTCTTTTCCATGTTATTATGCCTTTTTAAATAAGCGATCGGCTACAGCAGGGGCAATTCGAATTAACCATTGAAGCAGCCTTACCTTTCCAATAGGGATTTCCTCTTTGTTTTTTGCAAAAGCAGGCATGAATTCATCCACGAGCTCGTCAGGAGACATTTTATTTGTCCCCCTTCCCTGTGTCATATTCGTATCTATTATGGCTGGCAGTACTTCGAATACTCGGATGGAGGTGCTCGCCAGTTGGTTGCGAAGAGCTTTGCTGAACAGATGCAGGCCAGCTTTGGTGGCGCAATAGACGGCTGCAGATGTTTTGGGTATTAACCCAAGACCGGATGAAATGTTGATAATAGCTGCTTCCTTCTTCGTTGCTAACAGTGGAATTAGCTTGTAGCATAGTTCAATCGGGGCAGTTAGATTAATCGTAATTTCCTCTGTAATCGGAGGCTGGCATTCTGTAAGAAAGGAGTAATTGTACTGCACGCCTGCATTGTTGACAACAATACTTAAATCAGTATATTTCGTATTCAAGGTGTGGACCAACTGCTCGCGCTGGTTGTGGTCACTTAGATCACAGGCAATTGTCTCAATGACTGGGTGCGCGAGCTTCAAGCGTGTCAGCTTGTGTTGATCGCGTCCTACGACGATCACTCGATTATCCATCTGGAGGAATCTCTGGGCTAAGGCTAGCCCAATTCCCGCTGATCCCCCTGTTATTAGAATGGTATGTCCTGTAATCTCCATCATTTATTCGCTCCCTTCTCTATAACTACTATAAGGCTAGAGAGAAGGTATGGCATTAACCTAGGTTAATGCCATACGGCGGCGAATTCTACTCAGGGCAACAGGCGTGATGCCGAGATAGGATGCGATATGGTATTGCGAAATATGCTCATGCAGCTCAGGATATTCTTGGACGAATAAACGATACCGTTGTTCGGCTGAGAAGAGAAGCAGTTCTCGTTCACGGTTCTCCTTTTTAATGAAGAGCAGTTCTGCCAGCCTTCTTTGAAGCCGCTCCCAGCACACATGCCTTTTGTCCAAAGCGATAAATTGTTCATAAGGCATTATCCATAGCTCACTATCCTCTAATGCCTGAATATGCAGGAGAGATTCACTACTGAGCAATAGCGAACGGAATGAAGCAACGAATTCTCCACTTCCGCAGAAGCTTTTATTAATTTCAGTGCCGTCCTCAGAAGTATAATAGAATCGAAATAAGCCAGCTGAGCAAAAAGCGATAGATTGTGCGTGTTCCCCTGCTCGAATAAAATATTGATTTTTCCGAAGGTGGTGCTTATGCAGGTTTGATAAAAACCAGCGACATTCTACATCTGGAATATCACCAAGCTTTTTTAACAATACGACACAGCGGTGCAAAGCTTCTTCCATAGTAGGGACGCCTCCAAAAATAGAGTGACTAAAATGAATAATTTAGTAGATGTAGATATAATTATACGAAATTTAGTATAGCTATAGTACTAAATCTATTAGAAAATCGTGAAAAGACTGAAAATTTTGCATATTAAAAAGAAAGCGCTTGCATTATTAAATGTGCCATGCTATATTCTTTTCAGAAAACGCTTTCAAATATCATTAGCTATTCAGAAACCGCTTTCTCATTTTAGTAAATAGAATCAGAAACGTTTTTTTTAACCGTTTCAGAAACCGGTTTCTGAAGAAGGAAAGAAGGTGAGTCGAAGCGAATGAAACCGACGATTCTACACGTGGCAGAACGGGCTAATGTATCCAAAGCAACCGTGTCTCGTGTACTTAACCACAACCCTCAGGTGAAGGAGGAGATCAAGGAACGAGTTCTTCGAGTGATTGAGGAATTGGGGTATCGCCCTAGTGCCATAGCCAGAAATTTGGCTACGAGCCGAACGAACATGATCGGCCTGATCCTTCCCGACATTACGAACCCTTACTTCCCGGTGTTGGCGCGTGGCATTGAAGATGCCGCTCATCGACTCGGATATACGCTGTTTATTAGTAACACGGATAATGATCCGGCTCTAGAGCGAGAATATATTCATAAAATGGTGGAGCAGCAGGTAGCCGGAATTGTATTGATTTCCTCGATCCTGGATGAAGAGACCGTTAATGATTTGAATAACCATCAGACGCCTATCGTACTTTGTGACCGTCTAATCGCCAATGCACCATTCGATGCCGTACTGATTGATGATTACAAAGCTGCACATGAAGTAATCAGCTTTTTTATTGGACAGGGTCACACTCGTATTGCTCATTTGGCGGGGCCTGTAAATATCCAATCCGCAGACAACCGCAAGAATGGTTATCTCGACGCTATGACAGCTGCTGGCCTTGACCCATTCATCAGTGTAGGGAGCTTCAGCTACGAGTCGGGGGAACTACAAATGGGAGCGGTGCTTGATGAGTACCAACCAACCGCTTTATTCGCAGCGAATGATCTCGTAGCCCTTGGAGCAATGAAAGAGATCCATCGCAGAGGGCTGCGCGTGCCGGAGGATGTGGCGATTATCGGCTGCGATGACATTCCATTCAGTAGAATGTCGCGGCCGATGCTTAGTACGATTTCGATTCCTGTCTATCAGATTGGCATCACTGCAGTACAACTGCTGGATGATCAGATGAAGGGGGTGAGCTCCGGGTCTACAAACAGGATTATGGAGCACAAGCTTATACACAGAGAAACATGTGGTGGGGTGGCAGAACAATGAATGCTGAGATTGTAGTAGTGGGCAGTCTAAATATGGATATGGTAGTAAGTCTGGATCATCGCCCTGATCGAGGAGAAACCGTGCTTGGCCGGGATTTCTTCATGAATGCAGGAGGCAAAGGAGCCAATCAAGCGGTAGCCGCCAGCAAGCTCGGAGCAAAAGTTGCAATGATCGGCAAATTGGGTTCGGATCTATTCGCCAATCAGCTCCTAGCTAATCTGGAGCAAGCCGGTGTAGATTGCAGCTCAATTGAGAAGATCACCGAGGATACAACTGGCGTAGCGTTCATAACGCTGGACCCCGAAGGCGACAACAGTATCGTAGTAGCGCCGGGAGCTAATCTTCATCTTACCCCGGAGGATGTTCGCCGGAGGGAAGAACTGATTAAGCAGGCGAAGCTGCTGATGGTTCAGCTGGAGGTGCCGCTGGAAACCGTGAAGGAAGCTATTGTGATTGCTAAGCGCCATAAGGTACCGGTTCTTCTCGACCCGGCGCCTGCACAGGAGTTATCGGTAGAACTGCTGAGCATGGTCGATTACATCGTTCCGAATGAGACGGAAATTGCACAGTTAACAGGCATTCAGGTCTCCGATCAGGAGACAGCCAAGCTGGCAGCAGCCGATCTGCTGGGCAAAGGCGTATCGACTGTATATGCCAAGCTTGGGGAAAAGGGAATTATTGTCCGCCATGCAGACCAGATCGCTTTCGTGGAACCTTATAAGGTCAAGGCTGTCGATTCAACAGCCGCTGGCGATGCTTTTGCGGGTGCAATCGGGGCTTCTATCGTGAACGGAGAAGATATATGGGCGGCTGCCCAATTCGCCTCGGCGATCGGCGCACTCACGGTAACCCGCAAGGGGGCGCAAGCATCAATGCCAAGCCTGGAGGAAGCTCAGCAATTTATTAAGAGGGAAGCACACAACTAGAATTCATAAAAGGGGAGACTTCCACCATGATAAACAAGAAGGTTAGCGTACTAGGGATACTGTTTCTATCCATTGCTTTGATTCTAAGCGCATGTGGCAACAAGCCGAATAACGGAGCTTCACCATCTGAGTCACCAGGTGCATCGAATGGATCTGGAGCGAATAATGGAGAGCAAATCAGTGCCCTATACTTCTTGAACAGCACACTTGGCGATAAAAGCTTCTTCGATTCCGCTCAAGCGGGCATGCAAAGAGCCGTTAAAGAGCTTGGCATCAAATCCAAAACGGTAGAAGGCGGAACCAACCAAGCGGATTGGGCGGCAAGTCTTGAGTCTCTTGTATCTAGCGGCAACTACAATGTAGTTGTAGTAGGCACGAGCCAAATGGCTGATATTACGAAGGATTTGGCGGCACGCTACCCCGATGTGAAATTTATTTTCTTCGATGACACAATCAAGGATGTGCCGAATATTTATTCGATGCTGTATTCGCAAAGTGAAGGCTCTTTCCTTGCAGGTGCATTCGGAGCGTTGGTTACAACGAGCACAGAGCTGAAAGGCGCGAATCCGGAGAAGGTTATCGGCTTTGTAGGCGGCATGGATATTCCGATTATTAATGACTTCAAATCAGGCTACGAGCAAGGCGCCCATTATGTAGATAAAGATGTGAAGGTTGTTGCTTCCTATGTTGGAGATTTCGCTAATGCTCCCAAGGGCAAGGAATTAACGCTGGCACAGATCAACTCGCAGAAAGCAGACATCGTCTTCAACGTAGCATCCGCTGCCGGTCTGGGTACATTAGAAGGCGCGAATGAAAAAGGCGCATACTCCATCGGTGTTGATGCGAACCAGAATCCGCTGTATCCGGGAAGTGTATTGACTTCCATGCTCAAAAATGTGGATGAGTCGATCTTCCGTGCTTTCGAACTGATGCAAAAGAATGAACTGAAGTTTGGCACGAGCGAAGTGCTGGGCATTAAAGAAGGCGCAATTGGCCTATCGAAGGACGAGCTGTATGATCAGCATGTGCCGCAGGCGATTAAGGATAAAATGAAAGAGATCGAAGACAAGCTTTCCAAGGGTGAAATTACCGTGAAGTCGTCTCTGTAAGTGACCGGAATAGGGGTGCGGCGAAGTCAAGTCACGCCCCTATTTATGGAGTAGGGCCCCGAATTCGTATGGAATTATTTTGTGGCTGGGGGGAATAGCGATGCCAGTATTACTTGAGATGAAGGACATTCACAAAGTGTATCCGAATGGAACCGCCGCGAACCGGGGCGTTGATCTTACTGTTCATGAAGGAGAAATTCACGCCTTGGTAGGCGAGAATGGCGCCGGCAAATCGACCCTGATGAAAATATTGTTCGGATTGGAAGCGCCGACGAGCGGAACGATCGAATACAAGGGGCAAGCGGTTACCTTTGACGGACCAAGAGATGCGATTAAGCAGGGCATGGGCATGGTGCACCAGCATTTCATGCTTGCTCCTTCCTTGACGGTATCGGAGAACATCGTGCTTGGCGATGAGCCGAAAAAAGGCGTATTGTCGATGTTCCGCGACCGCACCAAAGAATTCAAGGAAGTAGAGCATTTGATCTCCACCTATGGCCTGAAGGTGAATACACACGCCAAAGTAGAGACTATTCCTGTGGGGCAAAAGCAGCGGGTGGAAATTCTGAAGGTATTGTACCGCGGTGCGAAGCTGATCATTCTGGATGAGCCCACAGCTGTACTGACGCCGCAAGAAACCGATGAGCTGTTCGATTCCATTAAGGCACTGGTGAGCCAAGGCCACACCATTATTTTCATTACGCATAAGCTGCGTGAGGTTATGCAGATCTCTAATCGCATTACGGTACTGCGGGCAGGCAAATCCATCGCTACCCTGCTAACGAAGGAGACGAACCAAGAAGAAATATCCCGTCTTATGGTAGGTCGTGATGTCCTGTTCCGGGTCGAGAAAGCAGTGTCTGAGCCGGGTGACGTCGTATTATCTGTACGCAATCTCAGTGCAATGGATGACAAAGGGGCTCTTGCTCTGAATGGAGTCTCCTTCGATATTCGCGGAGGCGAAGTGCTTGGAATTGCCGGAGTAGAGGGCAATGGACAGACCGAGCTGGTGGAGGCCATTACGGGCCTGCGCAAAGCGAGCTCAGGGGAAGTTCGGTATAAAGACAAGGACTTGCTTGGGACAAGCGTCGCAGAAATCCGCCGATTGAAGGTCGGACATATACCGGAGGATCGACAAACCTCTGGAGCCAGCCTAACCTCGAGCATTGCAGAAAATCTGATTTTGGACCATTATCGGAATCCGGAATTTAAGCGGGGACCATTCATTAATAAGAAAAAAGTAAAAGAATTCGCCAAAACGATGATGCAAATATTCGATGTCCGCGCCCAGAACGAGGATACGATGGCTGGCGCGCTGTCGGGCGGCAATCTCCAGAAAGTGATTATAGCGCGGGAGCTGTCTAAAAATCCGCGGCTGCTGCTCGCCTCCCAGCCAACTCGCGGAGTTGATATCGGAGCGATTGAATTTATTCATCGCGAGATCGTGAAGCGCAGAGATGGTGGCGCAGCTGTCATGGTGGTGTCCGCTGAGCTATCAGAGGTCATGGCGCTGAGCGACCGGATCATCGTGCTCTATGATGGAGAGATCGTAGCGGTCTTGGAGAACACACCGGAGCTGACGGAGCAAGAGATTGGCTACTACATGCTGGGCATCAAGAAGCAGGAACAGGAGGCGGTGCGATGAAATCGTCAAAGGCTTTATTTCTGGAAATAGGGGGAATATTAGCGGCAGTGGTGACAGCGCTCGTCTTCGGCTTCATCGTCATTCTTCTTACGAGCAGCCAACCGCTCACTGCAATCAGCGCCTTGCTGCTTGATCCGTTATCCAGCGCGTTCAATATCGGCACGATATTGAACAAGGCCGTTCCGCTTATTCTTACAGGTCTGGCGCTCTCTGTCGTATTCCAATCCGGCGTATTCAGCATGGGTGCAGAGGGCCAGCTGTACATTGGCGCCTTCGTCGGCGCACTGGCTGGCGTATACCTACCGGACCTCAGTCCGTGGATTCATTTGCCGCTTGTCATTGTCTGTGCGCTTGCAGGCGGAGCCTTATTCGGAGCGATACCGGGCATACTCAAGGCTTACTTGAATGCCAACGAGATTGTCACGACACTCATGCTTAATTTCGTAGCGATTCTAACAACCTCCTACTTCGTCAATAATCAATTCAAATCAGCGAATGGCGGCGGCTACGCCAAGATGGAGAATATCAATAAAGATATTCTTCTGGCCAAGCTTTTTCCTGGCATGAATGCCCACGCAGGTATTCTCATCGCGCTTGCAGCCGTTGTGATCGTATACCTGTTATTGTACAAAACTTCTATCGGCTATGAATTGCGGCTTGTAGGCAAGAACGGTCAATTTGCTCGCTACGGCGGGATTGCAACGCGTAAAGTCATTGTGTTTAGTGTTATGATCAGCGGCGCACTGGCGGGACTTGCCGGGATTGTGGAGGTTCTTGGTATTCACTCCACGTTCAAAGAGAATTTCTCAGCAGGTCTTGGCTTCGATGGTATCATCATCGCTCTGCTAGCCCGTAATCATCCGATTGGCGTGTTGGTTGCCGCTCTATTCTATGCGTATATTCAGGTAGGAGCGCAGACGATGCAGTTCGGCAGTGACATGCCGCGTGAAGTTGCTGTTATTATCCAAGTTATGCTCGTACTTCTGGTATCGGCGCAAGCCATCTTCACTTATATCAAACAAAGATCTGCCAAAACCGGGCAAAAGGCGGTGAAGTAATATGGTGTGGCAAACGATTTGGGGCCAGATTGTAGACCTGTCGCTGATCGCCGTACTTCTTCGCCTCATGACGCCAATTCTGCTGGCTGCATTGGGCGGTCTGATCTCGGATATCGGTGGCGTTATTAATATCGGGCTTGAGGGATTAATGCTGCTGTCGGCATTCACATCCATTGCTGTCGGTTCGGGGACTGGAAGCTGGTTCGTCGGTGTGATGGCAGGTGTCGCAGTTTCTGTACTTGTCAGCTATGCCATGGGCTTCTTCTCTCTCAAGATGAAGGTGGATATTATTATTACCGGCTTCGCAGTTAACATTTTTGGCTCAGGCTTCACCATATTTCTAATGAGCAAGCTCTATGGCATGACGGGGAACTATTCTCCAGCAGGTGCGCCACGCATCCCGGTCGTGAGAATTCCATTCATCGAGGATATCCCGGTGCTGGGCAAGCTGCTCAGCGGACACAGCCTGATGGTGTGGGTAGCATTATTGTCCGTAGCATTCTGCATATTCTTGATCTATCGCACCCCTTATGGCGTACATCTTCGTTCGGTGGGCGAGGCGCCGTATGCGGCGCAATCCCTCGGTATTCCAGTTAAACGGATTCAGTATTCCGCGCTGGCGTGGAGCGGTGCGTTCGCAGGGCTGGCAGGCGCATTCCTGTCCAACGGCCTGACCAATATGTTCGTTAAGGATATGACGGCTGGTACTGGCTTCCTTGCCTTGGCGGTTGTACTGCTCGGCAATAGAAATCCGATTGGAATTATGCTGGGGGCGCTTATATTCGGCTTGGCAAGTGCATTGGCGACGATTGTTCAGACCGTTCCTAATTCACCGGTCCCAAGCCAATTCATTCAAATGATCCCGTACGTGGTAACGATTGTTGCCCTTGTGTTCTTCGCGCTTCGGAATAAGCGAAGACTTGCAGCCTTGCCTAAATAAAAGGAGATGAGACTAGGATGAGCATGACGGACAGAAGAAAAATAATCATTGATTGTGACCCGGGACATGATGACGCGATTGCCATATTGCTGGCTGGAGCAAACGAGAAAATAGACCTGATCGGGATTACAACCGTTGCAGGGAATGCTGAAGTAGAGAAAACGACGATTAATGCGTTGAAGGTATGCGAGATTGCGGGCTTGAACGACGTGCCTGTCGCCAAAGGAGCCCCGCAGCCGCTCGTGAGGAAGCGGGAAACCGCTGCTGATATTCACGGCGACAGCGGTATGGACGGTCCCACGCTGCCTTCCCCGACTAAGACCATCACGAGTGAGCATGCGGTTGATTTCATTATTCGGGAATTGCTGAATTCAGATGGAGACATTACGCTCGTGCCTGTTGCTCCTTTAACGAATATCGCTATGGCTATGCGCAAGGAGCCGGCGATTGTACCGAAAATTCGTGAGATTGTTGTTATGGGCGGAGGTACGATCGGGAACTGGACGCCAGCGGCAGAATTTAATATTTTCGTCGATGCAGAAGCAGCTAAGGTCGTATTCGAAAGCGGTGTGCCGATCACGATGTTCGGGCTCGACCTGACGCATAAAGCGCTGGCGACACCAGAGATTCAAGAAAAGATTAAGGCAATCGGCAGCCCGGTATCGAATTTTGTGGAAGAGCTCCTGCAATTTTTCATGAAGACGTACAAGGAAGTATTCGGCTTCGACGGCGCACCGATTCATGATGCTTGCTGTGTCGCGTATTGTATTGATCCTTCTGTCTTCACCTGTCGCAAGCTGCGTGTGGACATCGAGACGCATGGTGAATTTACGTATGGCATGACTGTTGTAGATATGCTCGCTGTAACTGGCAAAGAACCTAATGTAAATGTGGCACTTGATCTGGATTTGGATAAATTCTGGGATCTAATGATTACGACGCTAGCCAACTACCCGAAGAAGTAACTAACATAGCTGAGGTGAGCGAATGATGAAACCGATTATATTGGATGTAGATACTGGCATTGATGATACGCTGGCTATTGCTTATGCAGCCCACTCCCCGGAGCTAGAGCTGTTAGGCTTGACGACGCAGTTCGGGAATGTATCGATGGAAGAAGCAACCCGCAATACGCTGTATGTGCTTGAGATGCTTGGACACGAGAATGTTCCAGTCTATGCTGGTGCAGGCACGCCATTGCTTCGTGATAAGGTGCTGGGCGATGCCAAGCATGTTCATGGCGAGGATGGATTAGGCGGTGCATTGAAGGCGTCTCATCCTAAAGGGCAAGCAAGTGCAATGACTGCTGCTGAGTTCATGGTTGAGCAGGTTCGGCGCATGCCGGGTGAGGTCACTATTATCGCTGTTGGTCCGCTTACGAATCTGGCGATGGCTGTACAGCTTGACCCTGACTTCGTGAAGCTGGTGGGTCAAGTCGTGATTATGGGCGGAGCTGTCAAGGCACCGGGGAACGTGACCCCGTATGCGGAGGCGAATACCCATAGTGATCCAGAAGCGGCAGCTGTTGTATTCCATTCGGGACTACCGATTACGTTAGTTGGGCTGGATGTCACAATGAAGACGCTGCTGCCTCGCACAAGATTGCAGGAATGGCGCAACAAGAATACAGATCTGTCCCAATTTTTAGCTGATGCTGCTGATTTCTATATGAATGCTTACGAGACTTGGAATCCGGGAATTGGCGGCTGCGCATTGCATGATCCATTAGCGGTAGGGGTGGTTATTGATCCGTCCTTCTGCAAGGTAGAAGCGATGCATGTAGAGGTGGATACGGAAGACGGCGCACCTACGCTCGGAAGGACCTATGCTGTCGAGCAAGCGGACAGCCCTCATGATGCACCGAATATCCAAGTTTGTATGGAAGTAGATGCAGAGCGGTTTCTAGAGCACTTCATGAGTCGGGTTGTGTAGGCAGGACTTGAACGGGCTGTACAATGACGGGGGAGGAATCACACTATGAAAGCATGGGAAAAAGCGTACCAATTACTGCAAGAGGCGAATCCGGTTGTTCTGGATGAGGAAGAACAGACTTGGCTGGCGATGAATGAAGTAGAGAAGTTTTTCGATATGACCTTGAAGCTGTTCTGGCATAGCAATGTGCCAGGCTCTGGCGCACCGGAAATGCTGGCAGTAGCGGCAGTGCAATCTATGCATAATATGGGTTATTCCACTGATCATTTGCTTCCTCTATTGGAGAAGGGCGAGAAGGCCTATGTGAACGAGGATATGGCAGAGCTCCAGCGGATTACTGCGAGGTTGATGCTTGAGCTCAATCAGCTGCCGAAGGATGAGCAGTCGAATTACTGGAGCTATACGAATTATACGACTTGGGAAGCGTATGAGCAGAAGGCCAAATTCCCATCGTATGGCTCATATGATGTGAACACGGAAGATTATTCTTCGCGCATCTATGCCGGCTGGCTCGCACAGATCGTGGGCGGTGCGTTAGGCACTGCGATTGAGGGTTATACCGCTAAGAAGCTCAAAGAGAAGTTCGGCGATATCCGCCATTACGTACGCAAACCGAATACGTATAATGATGATATTACGTTTGAGATTGCTTTTTTGAGCGCGTTTGATAAAACAGGCTACGAGGTATCGTCAGCTGCGATTGCCGAAGAATGGGTTGGCCTCGTTCCGAGCGGCTGGTCCGCAGAAGAAATTGCCTTGAAGAACATTCGCAGCGGCGTCTATCCGCCAGACAGCGGGTATCTTAATAATCCGTTCCGGGAGTGGATCGGCGCACAGATGCGCGGTGCGATCTGCGGCATGGTTGCTCCAGGCGATCCGAAGGAAGCGGCTAGACTAGCATGGAAGGATGGCATCGTATCTCATGCGGGCAACGGCGTCCTTGGAGAAATATTCAATGCCGTATTCGTATCGCTTGCTTTCGTCGAGCAGGACATTCGGAAGATCGTTGAATTATCGGTTGCTGCGATTCCGGCAGATAGTGAGTACTATGAATTTGTATCCACTGCGCTAAGCTGGTGCCGCGAGCATGAGGATTGGCAGCAGACTTGGGCGCTATGTGAGGATAAATTCAAAGAGTACAACTGGATTCATGCCTATCCGAATGCGATGGCGGAAGTGGTGGCGCTATGGTATGGCAACGGAGACTTTGATGCAACGATGAACATCATTGCAATGGCTGGGCAAGATGTCGATTGCAATGCCGCGCAGATTGTATCCGCTCTGGGCATTATGAATGGTAAGTCCTCCATTGACACCAAATGGACGAATCCGATTGGCGACGAGCTGGATACTTATTTGAGAGGCATGAAAAAAATGAAGATCAGCGGGCTGTCCGATTGGACAGTTGCAGCGGTTCGGAAGCATAGCGTATAAGAAGCGCACATGAATAGAGGGGCAGCTTGGACAGGCCGCCCCCCGTATGAACAGGTCAGCCAACCTTGTTGGCTGGCCTATTCGTGTTTAAGAAATGGAAGAGAAAATGTACATGACAATAAATTTTCATTATTTTTAGCTGGATAATGTGATGCTCCTTTTATTTTGATTATGTTGTTGATTAATATATCAAAATTATATAAATTTTGATATTATTGTCGAGGATATATTTTACATAAAAGGGATGGTAGAGAATGATTAACAGAATGACAGCAATGACTTATCGGCTGATCATGCTAGTAGTACTGTGCGGTATGGCCTTGCCTACTTCTATGGCTATAGCAGCGGAAGCAGAAGGCCAGAAAAAAGAAATAAATTGGATTGAAGGCCGTGGACAGACCGTCACATTGGGCAATGGCCTCGCGGAATTGACGCTTAATGAGAATGTTATTTTTCTAACTGGAGCGGATGCGAGAATTTTTAAAGAGGAGGAGGGAGAGACCGTGACAGGGAATGAGATCGGCTTTCTCTTTCCTTATAATGAGAATGAGCAATGGGGTGTTTACTTCGAATATGAAGAGACAGGTTATATTGCAGAGAGTGAGAAGGACAAGATTGATGCCAAGCGGCTATTAAGAGATTATAAGAAGGGTACTGAGGAGGCTAATAAAGAGGTTGCGCCAGAAAACCATGTGTTCGTCGATGGATGGGATGTAGAGCCGTTCTATGATGAGAAGCTGCATGCTCTGAGCTGGGCCTTGCTGGGGCATACTGCTGCGAATGAGAAGCTGGTTAACTATACCGTTAACATACTGACAAGACAAGGCGTTATCTCGCTAATTCTCGTAACTGATCCGGAGAATCTGGCAGCAGATCGCATAAAGATGGAGGAGCAGGTACTATCCTCTTTCAGGGCGAAGGAGGGCAACCGGTATGAGGATTACAACCCAAGCATAGACAAGAAAGCGGAGTACGGCTTATCCGGCTTGGTTCTTGGCGGAGCTGGGCTGCTACTGGCGAAGAAGGTTGGACTGCTCGGCATCATACTGGTATTCATCAAGAAGTTCGGCATTATTGTGATTATTGCTATTGGAGCAGTCTGGGGCTGGTTAAGCCGACTCATCAAGAAGAAAAGAGATCACGGCGGGTATATGTAATATTTGAAGGTAATAAGACATCGTCACATGAGGAGGCGCAGAGGGTGAACATTGTAATAGCACCAGATTCATTCAAAGGGAGCCTGTCTGCACTCGAAGCAGGGCTGGCAATTGAGAAAGGGATTAAACGGATTGATGCCAAGAGCAATACGAAAGTGATTCCGATGGCAGATGGCGGCGAAGGAACGATGGACTGCCTGATTAATGCTGCGAAGGGAAGATTCGTTAGCACAGCTGTCCAAGATCCACTTGGTCGAACGATTGATTCGGGATTCGGTTTACTGGGTGATAATAAGACATGTGTTATCGAAATGGCTATGGCATCCGGTTTGTATCTCCTTGAAGATCATGAGCGTGATCCATGGAAGACAACGACCTATGGGGTAGGGCAGCTTATCAAGGCAGCGCTCGATGAGGGCTGCCGTAATTTCATTCTGGCAGTAGGCGGTAGTGCAACGAATGATGGGGGAGCCGGGATGCTGCAGGCTCTAGGCATAGAGCTGCTCAATGCACAAGGACAACAGATCGGATATGGCGGGGGTGCTCTCGACCAGATCCGCACCATTAGCATGAACGGATTAGATCCCCGTGTTGCGGAGAGCTATTTTACCGTTGCATGTGATGTCGACAACCCATTCGTCGGACCGAATGGAGCATCGTTAGTATTCGGGCCTCAGAAGGGTGCATCACCTGAAATGGTGGAGCTGCTAGACCATAACCTGCATCATTTCGCGAATATGATTGAGCAGTTGCAGGGGAGAACCATTCATCATCTTCCGGGTGCAGGAGCGGCGGGGGGATTATCGGGCTCTATTCTGGCGTTTCTGAATGGGCAACTGGAATCAGGTGTTGCGATCGTTGCTCGGAATACACACTTGGAAGAGGCGATCGCGAATGCTGATCTTGTGATCACGGGCGAGGGCCAGGTGGATTCCCAGACAGTTCATGGTAAAACCCCTTATGGAGTAGCTCGTATAGCTCTGGGCTATGGTGTCCCAGTCCTTGTCTTGACGGGTTCTATAGGACAAGGGATTGACAGCTTATATGAGCACGGGGTATCAGCGGTTGTAAGCATTGTTAACCGCCCGATGACACTGGAAGAAGCGATGCAGCAGACTGAACTGCTGCTGGAAGAAGCAGCAGAGCAAATGATGCGTATTGCTCTACTTAGCGCCGAACGGAGAGACTAGCCAATCAATTAGTTGAGTGAGAGGAAGAAGGACAGGTTGCCTAGGCAATCTGTCCTTCTTCCTCTCATTTATTAAATTTGGCGGTATGCTTATTTGGCTTTATCTAGACCGGTTGTACGGAGCCAAGCCTTAATATCTGCATTAAGCTTCGTAACATCCGGCAAGGGCACTTCTTCGTCATTCAACTGATAGCGCTGCTTCAATGCTAGAATACGCAGAACACTTTGATCTATACGCTCCACCGATAGTGATCCTTCTTCTACACTCTTCAATAGAGTGCTTCGCACAAGCCGAGCATTCTCATAACCATGAGATACCATGACAAGGTCGGTTCCGGCTAGAACGGTATCGAGCGCAGACTCAGCCAGATCGAAGTTTTTCATAATGGCTCCCATAGTCAGATCATCGGTCATGACAACACCGTCATAGCCCAAGGTTCCGCGCAGCTGATCACCGATGATGATAGAGGACAAGGAAGCGGGCTTGTCCGCATCAATATGGGGAAAGAGAATATGGGCGACCATGATGGCATCCGTATCTTGCTCGATGGCTGCTTGAAAAGGAATCCATTCTAATTGGGCCAGCTCTTCCTTGGTCTTGTATACCACAGGCAGGTCCAGATGCGAGTCGACTGACGTATCGCCATGTCCCGGAAAATGCTTGACGACAGGAATGATCCCTGTATCCCGTATCCCCTGCATCTCTGCAATACCCATTCGGGTGACGAGATCAGCTGTGGAGCCAAAGGCCCGATCACCGATAACGGGATTGTCTGGATTGCTGTTCACATCCAATACAGGTGCGTAGTTCATGTTGAATCCAGTTAATTTGAGCTCTTGCGCAAGCAGCTTGCCCATCGCGGCGGCCCAAGCGGGCTCATTCGTTGCTCCTACTGCCTGACTCGTAGGGAGTGGGGTGAACTCTGATGGCATTCGGCTCACCTTCCCGCCCTCTTGATCCACACTAATTATCAGAGGTATGGGATTATTGGCATTGGAATGCTTGAGTCCATTTACTAGCGTTACCATCCCTTTCAGGTCAGCGATATTTTTTTTGTACAAAATAATTCCGCCGAGCTTATCCTCCGCAATCAATTGCTGGATATCGGAGTCAAGCTCTTTGCTCTCCACTCCCGCGATGATCATCTGACCGATTTTATCTTCAAGGCTCATTCCGCTAAGTTGTTTGAGTAAGGGGTCCTCTTCAGTTGGTTCCGTTGGCTTGCTAGTCGTATCGCTGCTGCTGGAAGGCTCCATCTGTACTGCGGAATTATCGGTGGAATTATTCACCGAATGATTCGTTGAATTGGCTTGCGAGCAGCTTTGAAGGAGAAGCAGGCAAGCGCACAGAATGGTTAAGATATGAATAGCCCCGAGCTTGTGCAAACCTCTCTTAGTCTTCGCTCTTTTTATTTGTTGTCGTATGATTACGCTCACCTCGAATAAATAGCATACTTTTAGGATAACCTTAATTTGGCTGCTATATCCAGAACATTCTTTTGTAACTTTATGAGTAATAGGACTCAGATTCGCACAATAAGTTGCACGGTTAAGAAGTGGAAACTATTTTCACAAAAAAATACTTTGGCAATAAATATTTTTATGTTAAAATAGTTTCGAAGGCTGTTACAAGTCATCAAGCCTAATGGAAGCAACTCATGATTGGGCCGGACGAATAACACTTCATCGCTGGTACCATTAACTTTGGATAATATGTATATTATCCAACGACTAAGGAGACATTTTGGAGCAAACCGATATTTTCAAGCTGATCCGCACAGTGGAATTATTCACGAATGAAATGATTATTCGCTGGATGAATTCTTTTCAACACAACATAGGAATATCTCCTATTCTAGTCCTGTCTGAATTGAAGATACATGGCGTGCAAAAACCAACGGTATTGGCCAAGAATCTTGGGTACTCGCCAGGTGCAATGACGAATATCGCCAATCGGCTAATCAAGCAAGGCTATGCAGAACGTCAGTTTAGCGACAATGATCGTCGGAATGTATTTTTGTCGATCACGGATGCCGGTGTAGATATACTCATGGAGGCACAGAGAAAAGGGAGAGAGCTCCGAATGGAACTGTTCCAAGTGCTAGATGAGGAAGAAGTACAGCAGTTTCTGAAGATATACGGGAAGCTACTAAAGAGCTTCGATGGACCAGAAGTCTAGATTGTAATTACACTCAATTCAACCGCAGAGGAGATATCATCATGGGAAGAGTACAAGGTAAGGTTGCTTTAGTAACTGGAGGGGCTTCCGGCATCGGTTTGTCCGCAGCTACTTTGCTTGCCAAAGAAGGCGCTAAAGTTGTTATTGGAGACTTCAATGTGGAGGCTGCCAAAGCAGCGGCACAAAACATCATTAGCCAAGGCGGAGAAGCAGTAGGCCTGTTCTTGGATGCATCCAAAGAAGATTCTATTAAAGAGGCAGTCGAATTCACAGTTAACCACTACGGTACAATTACAGTTCTATTCAACAACGTAGGTATGACTAATCTGAAAAAAGACCTTGACGTTGTTAATATGGATCTGGATGAGTGGGATCACCTTATGAATGTAAACCTCAAGAGCGTATTGCTGGGCAGCCGATTTGCCATTCCCCATATGATTAAAGCAGGCGGCGGTTCCATCATTAATACGGCTTCTATGGCGGGCTTCACAGGCGATGCTGTACGCTCTGCATATGGCGCTTCCAAAGCAGCTGTTGTGAACTTGACTAAGTACATTGCTGCACAGTACGGCAAAGACAAAATTCGCTGCAACGGCGTTGCTCCTGGTCTGATTCTAACTCCAGCAGCTGCTAACAATATTCCGCCAGCACTATTGGATATCTTCGCTAAGTTTAATGCATTGCCTTACCATGGTGAAGCGGATGATATTGGCAATACCGTTCTATTCTTGGCTTCTGATGAATCCAAATTTATTACAGGACAAACGATTCAAGTTGAAGGCGGACATTATATTGCTAACCCTACTGTCCCAGACTTTAATGCGTATGTTGCTCAATTGCAAGCACAATCCAAATAAGCTTTATTGTACAAGCCTGGGACTAGCTCCCGGGCTTTTTTGTTGTTGCTTCTCTGACTGCTGATGTAGAAAGTGGGCGCATTAAAGGCATTCGACATCTTCGAGGGGCACCATCCTCCATCCAATATTTTTTATAAAAAAATAGCAGGCATTGCCTCCGCACAATGGAATGGTGGAATCAATGCCTGCTTCTGTTATAAATCTACCAGGTTTTATGTGGTTGGCAGAGGCTGTTCGGTGTGTGGGGCTGCTCCTGTTCCCGGCTCAATCGTAGTCTCTGTCCCAGATTCAATCTCGGGGTTGTTCCCCGGTGCTGTCTCTGGATTCGTGCCTGCTTCGGTACCGGGTTCAGTCTCTGTCTCAACCTCGGGCTCCGGTACTTCTGGTTCTTCTTCCACGACTATAGTGACTTGATTGGATTTGACCCATAGTGCTCGGCTAGAGGTATGAACCATGTACCAGTCCTTCCAAGATAGCAGTACAGTTAGCTGCTGTCCTTTCAAATTAACGGAGGCTGCTTTTCCGTTAAGCGGTGATGTATAGAGAATGGTCTTTTCTCCAATCATCACTTTTTGATCCTTCGGAGCGGCAGTTACGTTCTGCAATACGTTTAGATTGTTAATCCATACTCTTCCTTTGGAAGCTTGAATTTCAAGCCAATCTCCCTTAGTTCGCAGAAGCTTGTACGAGCCCTCTTTTACGGTGCCAAGTGTTTTGCCTTCGATGCTAGGCCATTGGCGAACGGTTTCTTCGGATAGCAAGTAGACATTACCGGATGCGGACTGTGCTTCTTGCCGATCTAGCCATAGCTGGTATCCTTCGTTAGCGAGCATCCAGCCAGTATTGCGATGCTGACTCCAAATTCTGTTCCATTGGGATAATGGAACATGAGTCTCTCCCGCATAAAGTCCGATCTCCGGCGTCATTGCTGGACGTCCGAATTCTGTAATGAACCAGTCGGTGAAGCCGCCCCCGGATGGATTAGAGCTGGGAGGGGACAGGGAGTAGCCTGTCATTGCCGCAAACTTGGATGCGAGAGCTCTGTCCCGTTTAGTGTTCTCCGCCTTTGTTTTGTAGTGCCAATAAATAATTTCACCTGAAGAATGATAGGACATGGCTAGCTCGGGCTTGATATCGCGCGTCAGCTTGACCATCGCGGCTGCTTCTTTGGCTTGTAGAGGCTTGGTTCCTTTGTAATTCATATAGTTATTGGCGGGGGCGGTATTTCTAATCGTTGCCCAGCCAGCGGGGTATTGCCGGTTCAAGTCAATGCCTTTCGCATTTGCTTTCCATCTTTTGAAATTTGTGCTGCCCTTGTTCATTTTCTTTAATGCAGCGTGGTCTGATGCCGGGAATGCGGAGAGTCCCTTTTGTTGAAGGGTTACACCGTCAGGATTAACCATAGGCACAATTACGAAGGTGACACGGTCAAGCAAATCCTTTACAGCAATCTGATTATAAGTTGCCTTGCTCGTATAAGAAGAAGCATAATGCTCGACCATCGACATCAGCAGTGTTGTAGTTATCCACTCCCGAGCATGGTGAGAGCCGTTTAATAGAATAATAGCGGGTCCTTTGCCGAAGTCCATTCTCCATAGCTTGCGGCCATATTCGCTCTCACCAATGGAGGATAGCTTGATTAGATCAGGGTAGCGATCAGCGAGCTTATTCAGATCACGCGTCATCTGTTCATAACTGTAGATTTGATTGGGATTGATAATAGATGCGGCGTGCGCGGGTACTGCTGGTCCAAGCAATGAAACAATGAAGACGACCGCGAGCATGAAGGGTACTGCTAGCTTAAGACGTTTTTGCAAGCTCATTTTTCCAAATTCCTCCTAGATGTAAATACTAGGTCATTTTATTCGACAAAGAATCTAAATTTTCCTTGTTTTTCCTCAAAATTAATAAGTACTAAGTCATAGGTCTAATGATAGAGAAGATACGAAGAGGCTGTCCCAAAAGCATGGAGTTAGCTAGAGAGACGGCTCACCTTCAACGAAAACATAAAAAAATAGGGCTGCCCCAAAAGTTAGGAAGATGATTTTTGGGGGCAGCTTCTTTCCTTCGCAGGTATTTTTTAAAGGCAGAAGGGCTTAAAGCTCCTAAAGCTCCTAAAGCTCCTAAAGCTCCTAAAGCTCCTAAAGCTCTAGGAGCTTTATCCCCTACGCTTACAGATGGCGCATAGGAAGAGCTTACTCTATTTTAGGAAGCGTTTTTCGTTAAAACAGGCTTGATTTTGGGGCATATTGAAGATAACGTCAGCTATATTCAGTAGTCGGAAACCCATCTGCTCCACTAGTGAACATAACTTCACTGTTGGCCCTTTTTACCTGTCTGAGCATTAAGATAGAGCAATTGTATTCACTAATTTCTACATGACATTCCTTTTGTAGTTTAGGAGCCTGCCTTTTGGGACAGCCCTTTCTTTTTTAGGGCGGCGATTGGAACAGCTTAAGGAACCGGACGCCACCTGTCATCAAGAAGGATTAAATCGATGCAGATGTTCGGACAAATTAAGAACAACCGACGATGTCAGGCGTTTTCTGCTTCGAGGATTGCCGAAAGTGAGCTTTGAGGCCCGTTGGCTTTCGCTCACCTGCATTACTCAAGAAGACAGCAATAGACCACACAGCAGAAATGGCGATACAGGAATAACCTCCCTAGCATCGCCATTCCGTAAATTTTCACCAAATTTCTAGTAAGCAAGCTTTCTCTTCAAGTGAGCAGATATCTTCTGGGACAGCCCCTTTTTGCCCAAATATTTAAAGACTAATTGAGATAGCTCTCAATTAGTCTTTAAAGTTCTCTACGACCAGCTTGCCAATCATATTATTGGCGAGGAGCCGCTCATGCGCCTCACGTATATTGGCTGCGTCAATCGGCTCCAGTCGCTGGGAGAGCGTCGTTTTTATTTTGCCTGCGTCGACAAGATCGGCTACAGTCTCAAGCAGCTGATGCTGCTGAATCATATCCTCAGTCTGGAATTGGGGCCTGACGAACATCAATTCATACATGAAGGCTGCGCTTTTATGAAACAGCAAGTTGATATTCAAAGGAGCATGGGTAGGGACGATCGAGCAGATCTTTCCTTGAGGAGCAATGGCTGCGGCAATATTATCCCAATGCCCGGCTGTATTGTTGCAGCTGAAAATATAATGGACAGACGAAAAACCGATATCCTGAAGCTGGCTAAGAAAATCCTCATTGTGGTTAATGACAAACTCAGCTCCGTGATCTAGAGCCCACTGCGTGGATTCTGGCCTTGATGCAGTCCCAATGACCGTTAAGCCTGCCAGACGAGCGAGCTGCGTAGCAATGGAACCAACACCGCCTGCGGCACCGATGATCAGAATGGTTTTATTGTGGTTATCACGTACATTATGGCTAATTCCGAGACGATCATATAGCGTTTCCCAAGCGGTGATGGAGGTCAGAGGCAGAGCAGCTGCTTCCGCGAAGCTCAGGCTGTTAGGCTTCCGCCCAACGATACGCTCATCGACCAAATGGAAGGCGCTGTTGCAGCCTGGCCGACTCCATGAACCTGCATAATACACTTCATCTCCCGGCTTGAACAATTGGCAGTTAGGGCCTACCTCCGCAACTACACCGGCCGCGTCCCATCCTAATATACCGGCTGTTTGCCCGTCACGGGGATTATGCCGCATATTCTCATCGACAGGGTTAATAGAAACAGCCTTGATCTCTACTAGTAAATCTTGCCCCATAGGCACGGGCTTGGCGATCTCAAGATCCAGCAAGCTCTGGGGATCAGCTAAAGGCAAATTATGATAAAAGCCAACTGCTCTCATGGTTTGTGAATTGCTCATTATTCCCATCCTTTCAATATCGTGTTTATTACGATAAAATTATATAGGATATAGGGTTGTGAAATAAGTACGCATATTTTTATGGCATAGTACTAAATTTAATACCTTTGGAGGGACAAAGGGATATGGGTGATCGAAGAAAAAAGAATAAAGTGGCGCCGAGTACAGAAGGATGCCCTGTTGAGATAACGCTGGGGGTCATCGGAGGCAAGTGGAAGGGAATCATTCTCTATCATCTGATTGCCGGTACAAGGAGATTTAGCGAGTTTCGTCGTTTATATCCGGGCATCACCGCATTCATGCTGACCTTACAGCTCCGTGAGCTTGAGCGGGATGGCATCATTCATCGTGAAGTGTATAAAGAGGTTCCCCCTAAGGTAGAGTATTCGCTAACCGAGTTCGGAAGAACACTTGAACCGATCATTTTAGCTATGAAAGTCTGGGGAGAAGGCTACCAGAGCAAGCTGGATGAGGCCAGAACGAAGAGTAGCGAGGAGATCGGCTCGTAGCAGCCTATGATTCTTGTTTAATAATAATGAAAGAAGGCCCCCTGCTGCTAAACTGTACCCTATCGAGAAGACACTTTAAAAAAGTCTCTCAGTAGGGTACTTTTGTTTATATCAGAAAAGATGGGAATGGAAAAATGAAGTGAGTAAGAAAATATTCACAGATAAAGAAATCAATCTGTTGTCTAACAATCCTTATGTGAAGTCTGTATCTTCAAAGGCAATTACGTATACGGATGCGTTTAAGCAATTGTTTATCTCAGAGAATAACAAAGGCAAACTGCCGAGAGAAATATTTGAGGAATGTGGTTTTGACGTAGCCGTTATTGGGATCCAAAGAGTCAGATCTTCGGGGAAAAGATGGCGTGCGGGGTTCCATGAGAACGGTGTTTTAGGCTTGCAGGATACGAGAAGCCGAGGATCAGGAAGACCTCTCATGAGAGAACTGACGTTGGAAGAGAAGTATGCCAGGCTGGAGGCTCAGAACAACTTGTTAAAAGCGGAGAACGAATTGTTAAAAAAGATTCGTTTTGCGGGAAGGGGGCAGAGCAAGAAATAAGGCTGTCACCACACCAAAAATATATTCTAATCCATAGCATTATCAAGAAATATCAACTCCATCGTATGGTCAACTATTTATGTGGGATAGTTGAGGTTTCCAGGAGCGGTTATTACAGGTACTGGTCTTCCGAGGCAAAGCAAAAGCGAAGCCAACGTGATCAGCAAGATGAACAGGTAAAAGAGGTCATCTTAAAAGCGTATCATTTCAAAAAACGCAAGAAAGGTGCCCGTTCTATTAAGATGACGCTAGAGGGGCAGTTTAAGGTTGTCTACAATCTGAAACGCATCAGGAGGATTATGAAGAAGTACGGCATTGTGTGCCCTTTCAGAAAGGCCAATCCCTATAAAAGGATGATGAAGGCCACCCAAGAGCACAGGGTCGTTCCCAACCTGCTAAACCGGGAGTTTAAGCAGAACATTCCTGGTAAGGTATTACTGACGGACATCACCTATTTATTATACGGTTCAGGCAAGAAAGCCTACCTATCAACCATTAAAGACAGTTCGACTAATGAGATCGTAGCCTATCATGTATCAGACCGAATCACGATGGATCTTGTAACAGCCACCCTCGTTAAGCTTAAGAAAAACAGAAGGTTTAAGAAAGCAGAGGGGGCCTTAATTCATTCTGACCAGGGATCCCATTATACACATCCAGATTTTCAAAAAATGGTGAGGAAGATGAATTTAAAACAGTCAATGTCCAGGCGGGGAAACTGTTGGGACAACGCACCTCAGGAATCATTTTTCGGTCATTTTAAAGATCAGGCCTCCATTAAACCCTGTTTGACTTTGAACGAGTTAAAACGGGAGATTAAGGACTACATGACTTATTACAATCACTACAGATACCAATGGAATTTAAAAAAGATGACCCCTGTTCAATACAGAGATCATCTTCTTCAATCTGCCTAGACTTTTTAAAAATGTCCTTTACAAGGGGTACAGTTTATGCAGGAGAGGCCTTTTTTTCATTAGCATGACGAACATAGCCAGCTCTATCCAGTCAGAGCGTATCGTTCATCTTTTTACCGTGATAAAACAGCTCTTCTTCTGAGGATGCATTTTCCTTAGCGGATAGGGAGGCAGGGACAATCTTGAACACAGCCGTCTTGCTGCCGAGCGAGGATCTATATTTATCAACGTGGCTGTGCGATAGCGGCTGGCTGTAAAACCCGGGAACATATTTGTCCAATAAGGCCTGCATCGCTTCTGTTGACTCATCGAGATCCGATAGAAACGTAACGCTTCCAGTGATGACCACACTCATATATGCGGTATCTGTATGGGCGGGAATGGGAGAGGTTAGAGTGCCGTATTCTTCTCCAATGGTGAAGCAAGCTTGTGAATTGTTCTGCATATAAGTGTTTTTGCGTCCCTCTGAGGAGCCATGGAAGTAAATCGCTCCGTCGCGCCATACGAAATTCACGGGAATGACATAGGGCTGATCTTGGAGAGATAGACCAAGGAAGCCTGTCTTGGCCTGGCTTAGAAAATAATTGATTCTGTTTTGATCTGTACAGGCTCTTTTTTCCAATCGGATAGAAAACATAGAATTGTCCATTCCCCTTTCTACTGCCCGCGCTCAAATGTGTTAAAATCAGTATAGAGGGCTATTGTCCATGTAAAAAGGGACAGAATTCTTCAATTATACAGGGTCAGTTGGCGCATTGGAGCGAGGCTGAGACAAGGCAGGCGATCGCTTGCTTCATTTGAGCTGTAGAAGTAGAATAGGATTGAACTTCACTGTTTTGAAAAGAGGGTAACGCATGAGTAAACCATCCATATATGGATTAACTTTGGATCAGCTAACGGCATGGCTTAATGAACGCGGGCATAAGAAATTCCGGGCCTCACAGGTGTGGGACTGGCTCTATCGGAAGCGGGTAACCGAGTTCACGGCCATGACCGATGTGAATAAAGATTGTATTCAGCTTTTATCAGACCATTATGCTATCGAGACCTTGACGGAGCACTTGAAGCAGGAATCGCAGGATGGCACCATTAAATTTCTGTTCAAGCTGCAGGATGGCAATCTAATTGAGACGGTATTAATGAGACATAAATATGGCTTGTCCGTCTGTGTTACCACACAAGTAGGCTGCAATATTGGCTGCAGCTTCTGCGCAAGCGGTCTGCTTAGCAAAGACCGTGACTTGTCCAGCGGCGAGATCGTCGAGCAAATTATGAAGGTCCAGCATCATCTCGATCGGCTGGGGCAAGGCGAGCGAGTAACTCACGTGGTTGTTATGGGTATCGGCGAGCCGTTCGATAACTTCACGAATATGATCGACTTCCTGCGAACGGTTATTGATCATAAGGGTCTGGCTATTGGGGCTAGACATATTACCGTGTCTACTAGCGGACTAGCTAACAAAATTAAGGAATTCGCAGATACCGATCTTAATGTGAATTTGGCTATTTCGTTGCATGCGCCTAATAACGAGCTTCGTACGAGAATTATGAAGATCAACCGGGGCATTCCAATAGAGAAGCTAATGGAAGCTATTGATTATTATTTGGAGAAGACCAATCGGAGAATTACGCTGGAGTATATCCTGCTTAAGGATGTGAACGACAAGAAGGAGCATGCTCTTGAACTGGCAGAGCTTGTGGGAGATAGGCGCCAGCTTGCCAATGTGAATCTGATTCCTTATAATCCGGTAGATGAGCATAGCCAGTATCAACGAACCGAGCATGAGTCGGTACGAGAATTCTATGATACGTTGAAAAAGCAAGGCATCAGCTGCAGCGTTCGCTTGGAGCATGGTACGGATATCGATGCGGCTTGCGGGCAGCTCAGAAGCAAACAAATAAAAGAAGCGAAGTAATAGACCAGCGTATCCAACTCGATGTGGATACGCTTTTTTTGAAAGCAGGATGGAGAGCATCTAGTTGCCTTGCTGTTGTTGGTGTCAACGGAGGGCTTGCAAGGAGGGATAACGGTGTCGAACATACAACTGGGGTCACTGGTTCTGAATACCGAGCTGTTGGTGTATCTGCTTGCGGGCATGGCTGGCATCTTGTCCATAAGAATGCGAGCAAAGGCTGATCGGGAAATCGCGGTTTCGATTGCTTGGAGTGCGGTTTTTGTATGGATTGCGGTCTGGAAGGGCAGCCTTCTTCTCTTTGATCTGAAAGGGGTAATCGAGCATCCGATGTCGCTGCTCTTTTTTAGCGGGGGAACGAAAGGGGTATGGCTGGCATCTGTCTGTACGATCGTGCTGCTGGCGTATCGCTATTCCAAAAAATTAGGCAGGACACAGGCTGTTGCCTTGGTCTTGGTAGCCGTATCAGGCTGGACAGCCGCAGTATATTTGGCCCGTATTGTGTTGGCAGACAGGCTATTCTTATCGTATTACATCATTCTGTTCCTCGCTTTATTCTTGCTCCTGCTGCTGCTTAGTCCTGCTGCCATAGCCAAGGCTGGTGCCCAGCTATTCGGCAATAGGGGTGCGATCATGCGATCAGTCCTGCAGGCGCTTGGGCTTGTCTTAATTGCCTTGATGCTGATCTCGACTGTGCAGGATCAGCTTCAGGCAGGGGATGGGTCGCAGCAGGCGGGCATAGGCATTCGTGAGGGACAGCTTGCTCCTCGTGTGCAGCTAGAAGATGGGGATGGTAATACGTTCGATACAGCGGAATATCGCGGGAAGATCGTCCTGATGAACTTCTGGACGACCTGGTGCCGGGTATGCAAGACAGAAATGCCCCATGTGGAGAAGCTGTATCAGACGTATAAGGGGCAAGAGGTTGTTATTCTGTCCATTAATGTGACAAGCCAGGAGCGCGATGCAGGACAGGCGGATAGCTATGCAGACCGGGAAGGATTGAACTTCCCAATTGCATTGGATCACCGAGGTGAGATCGCGGATCTCTATAACGTCAAAGCTTTTCCGACCACGTATATTCTCGATAAAGAGGGGATCATCCATACAAGGTTCCTTGGCGCATTCAGCTACGAGAGTATGAGCAAGACGATTCAGGCAATTGGCTCGTAAGGATGAACAGGCTTCATAAGAATAGAGAACGATAATAATAAGATAGCTACACATAAAAGGAGAACAACGATGAGTAAAGGCAGCTTTCAAGAATATGCATTAAGTGAAGAGATTACGAGAGCGTTAGAGAGTCTGGGCTACGAGCAGCCCACGAGTGTGCAGAGTGAAGTAATACCCATTGCCCTCAAGATGAAGGATCTGGTCGTGAAGTCACATACGGGAAGCGGTAAGACAGCTGCCTATGGGATTCCGATCTGTGAGATGCTCGATTGGGAAGAGAACAAGCCACAGGCGCTAATTCTGACGCCGACGCGCGAGCTGGCCGACCAAGTTAAGGATGACATTAAAAATATCGGGAGATATAAGCGCATCAAAGCGACAGCTGTCTATGGGAAGCAGCCCTTCGCCAAGCAGAAGGCCGAGCTCACGCAAAAAAACCATGTTGTCGTAGGCACGCCGGGACGCGTAATGGATCATATTGAGAAGGACACGATTGATCTGGAGCGGGTGAAATATCTCGTTATTGACGAAGCGGACGAGATGCTGAGCATGGGCTTCATTGAGCAGGTGGAAGTGATAATCCGAGAGCTGCCACAGGATCGAGTGACCTTGGTATTCTCGGCGACGCTTCCGAAGGATGTAGAGCGGCTCTGCCATCGTTATATGCAGGACCCCATTGCCATTACAATCGAAACAACGGAGAAAACCACCGATCAAATTGCTCATTCCCTCTATACCGTCCCAGAGAAAGAGAAGCTTCAGTTATTGCTGGACGTAACCGTTGTCGAGAATCCGGCAAGCTGCATTATATTCTGCAGGACGAAAGGGCAGGTCGATCTTGTCCATCAAGAGCTGGAGCAGCGAGGCTATCCGATTAACAAAATCCATGGCGGGATGGAGCAGGATGATCGGTTCGAAGTAATGAATGCCTTCAAAAGAGGAGAGTTCCGTTATTTAGCAGCTACCGATGTAGCTGCCAGAGGCATTGATATAGACAGCATTACGCATGTCATTAATTATGATCTTCCGATGGAGAAGGAAAGCTACGTTCATCGGGCGGGCAGAACAGGGCGGGCAGGCAAATCTGGACAAGCCATCAGCTTCGTCACGCCTCATGAAGATAAATTTCTAGCCTTCATTGAGGGATACTTGGGCTTCGAGATTCCGAGAAAGGATACACCTGATCGTGAAGAGGTTCGTCAGGCGAAGGCAGCCTTCGATCAAAGCATGAAAAAGCAGCCTATGCTGAAGAAGGATAGAAGCGCGCAATTAAATGAACAAATTCTGAAGCTGTATTTCAATGGCGGGAAGAAGAAGAAGCTTAGGGCTGTCGATTTCGTAGGTACTATTGCCAGAATTGAAGGAGTAACGGCGGAGGATATCGGTATTATTGCGATTGAGGATAATGTCACCTACGTTGATATTCTGAACGGAAAAGGCCAGCTCGTTATTCAAGCAATGAAAAATACGACGGTTAAAGGCAAGCTGCTGAAGGTTCATCCAGCGAATAAACAGTAGCAAGTGGTCTATCTCGCAGGCATTGCCTTGCTGGCTGTAGTATCCATCGTCTATATAAGCTGGAAGAACGGCATATCTCCCATGCCCGCATCAGCTTCGGTCCGCATTGCGGTGGCGGCTGAAGTGAATCGGCTCGTACCGGAAACAGGAACGATTGTCGAAGCTGGTTCGGGCTGGGGAACGCTTGCTTTTTATTTAAATAAGCATTGTGCCAATTGGCGGCTCATCGGCATTGAGAATTCTCCTGTGCCGCTATGGATCTCCCAATGGCTGAATCTATTTGTCTCCCGCGGCAGAAGCAGAATTACGTTCCGGCACGGCGATATTTATACTTATAACGGCTATGCAAATACGGATATCGTCGTGTGTTACTTGTACCCTGGCGCTATGAGTCGGTTAAGCCCGATACTGCGCAAGCAGCTGCCAGCAGGAGCAAGAGTTATCAGTGTCTGCTTTGCGCTGCCAGGCTGGCAAGCAGAGCGTGTCATTACTTGTAGAGACCTCTATCGAACAAAGGTGTATGTTTACCGTGTAGACAAGCCTCAGGTGGTAATTAGGGTTTAGCTTCCTTTCACCAGCTCAGCTAGCATACGGTAAGATTTCAAACGGGCTTCATGATCATAGACCTGGCAGCCCACAATGAATTCATTGGCTCTTGTCTCCTGCAGAATCGCCAGCAGCCTCTCTCGAACGGTGTCTGGGTTGCCCGCAATCGTATAGCTCAGTTGGTTCTGGATATGAGCTTTCTCCTGCGCATTCCATAGAAGATCCATATTAGCGACCGGAGGATTCAATTGGCCCGTTTGTCCGCGAACGAGATTAAGGAATTGCTGCTGCTGTGACGTTGCCAAGAGCTGAGCTTCTTCATCGGTATCAGCTAGGATGACATTAATGCCAATCATAGCATAAGGCTTGTCCAATGCTGCTGAAGGGCGGAATTGGCTATGATACAGCTGTAAGGCTGGCAGTAAGTAGCCAGGGGCAAAATGGCTGGCGAAGGAGAACGGAAGACCGAGCTGCCCTGCGAGCTGTGCACTGAAGCCGCTGGAGCCGAGCAGCCAGATCGGAATATTAAGACCTTCTCCGGGAATAGCCCTTACTCCAGCTGGACGAGAGTGAAAAGAAGCTGGATCTAAGTAAGAGCGAAGCTCAAGGAGCTGTTCTGGGAAGTCATTGCCATCGCTTCCAAGACCACGGCGAAGGGCACGCATAGCAGGCTGGTCCGAGCCGGGAGCCCTTCCGAGCCCTAAGTCGATACGGCCGGGATAGAGAGACTCCAGCGTGCCGAACTGCTCAGCAATCATTAATGGGGCATGATTGGACAGCATGATTCCGCCTGAGCCTACACGAATGGTGTTTGTACCGCCTGCTACATGCCCAATGACAAGCGATGTAGCCGAGCTTGCGATGCCGGGCATATTATGATGCTCGGCAAGCCAGTAGCGGTGGTAGCCCCACTGCTCGGCATGACGAGCAAGATCAAGTGTATTGCGAAGGGCGTCAGCGGGTGTGCTGCCCACAATTACTGGCGCAAGATCCAGAATCGAAATAGGAATCTCCGCCAATTTATTAATCGTATTGTTTTCCAACATCCTATCCTCATCCTCTCAAACCTGATTATATAGGTTACCCTTTTATTATTGATTTACCAACGCTACAAAAGCAAGTGCCTAATCTTATGTAAGATAGTATTCTATTGTAAAAAAGGAGCGGCTTCCTCATTGAGAGAGAGGCTGCTCCTTTTGCTATTAATCAATTTCAGCGGCAATACTGTTCATTTCTTGCAAAATCTCCTCTTGGATTCGATGGAGAAATCTCAGATCTAAAGAAGGGGTGTAGAGCAGCTCCAGCTCATCATGCAGAGCTTTGGCTGTAGCCAGATGAGCGATAGACTGCTTCATCTTGGCAGCATATTGTTCCTTAATATCCCGAAGAGCTTCAGCGTGGGCTTCGTCCGTTCCCGGTTTGATGCAGATTTTATACATATCCACGATCTCATCAGTGATGCGGTCAGGGAAGTACTCGTGAGGGGCGGTACTGTCGAATATAGCGAATCCGAGCTCTCTTACAATGACCATATCCAAGCTGTTAGGATCAAAGCCGCAGTGGTAAATCTCCACATCAAAGCCGCGGTCCACACCAGCTGCTGCAAGCTTTTTCAGCATAGTGGATTTGCCGGAGCCAGGGCGCCCCTTGATGAGGTAGCGATTCAAGCCATCCGTTAGGTCAGGGACATAATCGACCGCTCCTTGCGGAGTCGCAGCTCCAAGGAATCGGTGATCAACTCGGCTTTCCTTCTTCAGTCTGCGATCGCCATAGAGAATATGAGTATAATCATTCGTCAGCTCATCGGCTGCGTTGAAGTTCATATTGGCAATATAGATTGCTTCCCAATCGTCATGTATGCGAAGAGCCTCAGCGAATCCGGCATAAGCAAGCTCGAATGTCTCGGAGATCAGGCTGCTTCTGTCTATAAAGGCCTGCACATCCTCTTGTGAGGAAGGCGTCCTTGTCTGTTCAAAATTGACATAAGTCACTGCTTCGTCGGGCAGGTCAGGCGCGATTGTCCGTGGTGCCGTTCCTTTGACGAGACCTGTCTTCAGTTCGGGAATAATAACTCCATCAAGTGCGTCGTTATCTGAGGCACAATGGATGAACCAGCAATCATAGCCGTTCTCAGCCATTTGCTCTCCGATGGCCTGAATCACCTGCGACTTTCCTGTGCCAGGCCCCCCTTCTAGTAGGAATAAACGTTCAAGCCCTTGCAGAGATGAGTCGTACAGGCTGGTGAAGCCGCGAGCGGTATTCCCGCCTGCATAAAAATGTTGGATGATTCCAGTCATCACCGTCACACCTTTCTAGGCTAATATCATGGCGCATAACTCATCGTATTACTCTTCTGGGGAAAAGGTGCAGCCTGAATAAAATAAGAAAAAGCCCCTCAAGCCTATAACGATAGGGAGGGGCTACAAAAATAGAAATGGCACTAAGTTATGCTTGGATGACAGGGGTACTGTTCCTCCGGCGTGTTTTTCTCCTGATGAGCCACTCGGCAAAAAACAGATTAGGAACCCAGCAGAGCCATGCGATAATTGTATAGCTGGTTATGAAATGGTCTTCGCCAAAGCTGATCACAGCTACCGGAAGATAGATTCGAAGGGTCACGGCGGCAAAAGCTAGCGCATAGCTGCGAATCATCCAATTGCTATGCGCAATCGGCGATTTCTTCACTGCAATTGCATAGACGCCAATTCCTGTGGTGACTAGCCACCCTAATGACAATAATCCGAAGCCAAGTGAGCTAGCCAAGCCCCCTGCAGCAAATAACGCTAAATAGAGTCCAGTAAGACCGCCTACTGCAATGCCCAGTGTATAGAGCATGCCAATTATGCGATGCAGGCGTATGGAGCCTTGGCGCCATCTGCGTATGAATTGCATCCAGCCTACGAGAAGCGCTAACGAGCCGGCGAAGGCGTGTACAATAATCCACATATGCCGATCGCCGCTAAACACGATGAAGCTGTCTTCCTGTGCCGTGCTGGAATCCTGCAAGTTCGAGATGCCGAACTGAATGGCATAGGCGGTCACGAGAATAGCTAGAATTGCGATGCTCCATAGCCCAATTTTTGCTTTCATTATATCCCTCCTAATTCTCTATTAATAGCGATTTAACAATAATATGTAAATACATCCCGGGACTGATCTGCTGCACACATTCGAAGAAAGAGAATCATAAGCAATAGCGCCATTCCTGCTGTTTCGTTCACATTTCTAGCATTGAGCAGAATCTTCTTTTAGTATATGATGAAAGCTGGTACTCGCTGTCCGCGGCTGGTGCCGCGCAAAATCCATGGATAAAGTGAGATGAATGAGATGAATGCTAAGGAATTACACTATACAATGCCAGCAGAATGGGTAACGCATGAGCGTACTTTCGTGTCTTGGCCCGTACAAGACTCTATGGTTTATCCCGATGATTATCATGCAGTAACACAGGGCTATGAGGATTTAATTAAAGCAACAGCCGAATTTGAAGCTGTAACTGTAATCGTTAACCCGTCCGATGAGGAAGCGGTGCGAGCGCGTTTTACGGAATCTAATATAACTTTTCTAGTGATCGCTCATAACGACGCTTGGTTCCGGGACAATGGTCCAACGTTCCTGCTGAACAATGAGCAGGAGATCGCAGGAGTGAACTGGAAGTTCAACGCATGGGGCGGCAAATACGAGCCATGGGATCTGGATGATGCGGTAGCTCCGCAGGTACTGGAGCATTATGGCGTACGCCGTCTGGATGCTCCTCTGGTTATGGAGGGCGGCTCTATCCATGTAGATGGAGAGGGTACGCTGCTGACAACGGAGGAATGCCTGCTCAATACGAACCGCAATCCTCATCTGAGCCGGGAAGAGATTGCGAGTTATGTGAAGGATTTCGTGAACGTAGAGAAAATTATCTGGCTGAAGAACGGGCTGGATGGCGATGAGACGGATGGCCATGTGGATAATATTGCTTGCTTTGCAGCTCCAGGCCGCATTATTATGCAGGTCTGCCATGACCCGTCGGATGAGAACTATGCCATTACCCAAGAGAATCTCGCTATTCTTCGCGAAGCAACGGATGTAAAGGGACGGAAGCTCGAGATTATTGAGATCGAGCAGCCTCCTAAGACCTTCTATGGCGAGCAGCGTCTTACGCTTAGCTATTTGAATTTCTATTTCGTCAACGGAGGAATTATTCTTCCAGTGTTCGGCGGAACGGCTGAAGAGACCGACCGCAAGGCGGAGCAGGTACTAGCGAATGCTTTCCCTGATCGGAGAATCCGCAAGATTAATGGGATGTCGATTATTAAAGAGGGCGGCAACGTCCATTGTACGACACAACAAATGCCAGCGAGTGCTAGAGCGTAAGTCAAGCTCTTACTATTATAGTTAACGAGGTGACTCTACTTGAGAAATGTAAAGGTTGCAGCGACACAAATGAGCTGCTCGACGAATATAGAGGAAAATATTAATAAAGCCGAAGCGCTGGTGCGGGAAGCTGCTGCTAAGGGTGCTCAGATCATCCTGATTCAGGAGCTGTTCGAGACCCCTTACTTCTGCCAGAAGGAGAAGGCCGATTATTATCATTATGCGACGGAGCTTGAGAACAACAAAGCAGTCAATCATTTTCGCCAAATAGCCAAAGAGCTGCAGGTCGTGCTGCCAATCAGCTTTTATGAGAAGAAGAATTATGCCCGCTATAATTCGCTTGCAGTCATTGATGCGGATGGTGAGGTGCTGGGCCTTTACCGCAAAAGCCATATTCCCGACGGTCCCGGCTATGAAGAGAAGTTCTATTTCAACCCCGGCGATACCGGCTTCAAGGTATGGAAGACCCGTTATGCGAAGATCGGCGTAGGCGTGTGCTGGGACCAGTGGTATCCGGAAGCGGCGAGATGTATGTCGCTTATGGGCGCAGAGCTGTTGTTCTATCCGACAGCGATTGGCTCGGAGCCTCAGGACGGCTCGATTGATTCCAAGGATCATTGGCAAATGTGCATGCGCGGCCATGCTGCCTCCAATCTCATTCCAGTCATTGCCTCTAATCGTATCGGCAAAGAAGTGGATGAGGACTCCAGCATTGACTTCTATGGTTCTTCCTTCATCGCTGGACCGCAAGGCAATATGATCGAGGAAGCGGGACGCACGGAAGAAGGTGTGCTGGTCGCGGAATTCGATCTGGATCAGCTTGAGGTACAACGTATCGAATGGGGAATTTTCCGTGATCGTCGTCCTGATCTGTATAAGGCCATTGCCACCTATGACGGCAGCCAAATTTTATAGATCCGACATAAGCAGTCATTCCCTTGGCGGGAATGGCTGTTTTTTCTAATAAATACTTGGGAATAACTATTGCTTATAATTGCCGCTTCCCGTAGTCTTAGTCAAGAAAGCCGTTTAGATTCGTTTTGGTGCGAGCCGTTTATTTTTGCTAATAAGCCGATTATGCATGTATATGGATTCGAATTAGGTTAGAATGAAGAAAATAAAACCTACTGGAGTTGTTAAAAAGATGTCCCAAGGCAAAGAAGTGTTGTTGACTAAAGAGGGGCTCGCCCAGCTGCAAGCCGAGCTGGATGATCTGAAATATGTGAAGCGCAAGGAATTGGCAGCCCGGATCAAATTGGCGATAAGCTATGGCGATCTGAAGGAGAACAGTGAATATCATTCCGCCAAGGATGATCAAGCGTTCATGGAGACACGGATTACGATTCTGGAGAAAATGCTGGCTAAAGCACGCGTTGTGGATGAGTCGAGCTTGAATCTCTCAACGGTTAGCATCGGCTCCGTCGTTATTCTTAATGACATCGAGTTCGCGGAGAAGATCGAGTACCGTGTTGTCGGTCCTGCTGAGGCGAATGTACTCGATAACAAGATCTCTTATGAGAGCCCGATTGGCAAAGCTCTGCTAGGAAAGTCTGTTGGCGATATGATTGAAGTGACTGCACCTGTCGGCGTCATCAAGTATGAGCTGCTTGAAATTAAGGCTGGCTAATCAATAACGCTGTTAATAGATGGAATAAAGGCTGCCTTCCAATGTAGAGCGTTCTACGCGGAGGGCAGTCTTTGCTGATGATATGGCTATAATAAATGGAGTAATTTCACACTATATGCAGGAAATTTGCCTCGCAGTGGCTTGTATCCTTTAAATAGAGCGTGTAGGATACATGTAGCAGTGTAAACAAATAAGGGAGCGAAGGGCATCATGAAGCAATTGCAGGAACGCATACGTAAAGAAGGTTTGATTCTGTCCGATAAGGTATTGAAGGTGGACGCTTTTCTAAATCATCAGGTTGATACACAGCTTGCACTGGAGATCGGCAGGGAGTTCGGACGAATTTTTGGCAATGAGCCCATTACGAAGGTATTGACGATTGAAGCCAGCGGCATTCAGTTCGCAATGGCGACAGGAATTGCCTTGCAGGTTCCATTCATTTATGCGAAGAAAAAGAAAGCCGTTACTCTCTCTGAGAAGGTATATTCAGCGCCGGTACATTCTTTTACCCGTCAGGAGACCTACCAGATCAGCGTCTCTCAGAATTATTTGAGCGCAAATGATAAGGTTCTGATTATTGATGATTTTCTCGCTACAGGTGCGGCACTGGTAGGCCTCGTCGATATTGTGAAGGAATCGGGTGCAGAGCTTGTAGGCGTGGGCTGTGTGATCGAGAAGACCTTCCAGGAGGGTCGGGGCTTGCTGGAGGAACGGGGAATTCGTGTTCATTCCTTGGCGCGCATTGCAGCGATGTCTCCAGGCAGCGTAGATTTTATATAGGAAATACGATAGGTGCCCGGGGCTTCTTTGAAGAAGCAGCTCCGGGCACCTATGCTGTAAAGCATGGAATGTTAAGGGAACCTATTAAAGGTCTTTTTTCTTGCTTGCTTTTCTGATATGCTTCTATTGAAATTAAGAAGGACAGGCCCTTTTTTTACCATATATTATGCGGTTTGTTCATGAACCTGATTAGTAGGAGCCCTCAATCAGGAAGGTAAATGACGAATGGAGGATGAATAACGGTGAAGTTGCATTTTCAAGGGGATTTGAACGATCTGCTACCGGGAATTCAGTTATTGTCGGAGGAGCTATCATTCACGCAAGCACAAGATGGCATCATCGTTCAAGTGGAGCCGTCTACAGGCGATCTTGAGGTGGGATTAGAGGAAGGTCAAGCTTACATACGCTATGGACACAAGAACCAATTCTTCCGGGCACTCGGACTTCTTGTCCAGCATGGTGCTGGCGGAGAAGCTTTTCAAATCCGGGAGCAGCAGCAGTTCGATACAATCGGACCGATGTTCGACCTATCCCGTAATGCGGTTCTAACGTTAGACAGCTTCAAATTTATGCTTCGCAAGATGGCTCTGATGGGCATGAACACCGTCATGCTGTACTTGGAAGATACTTATGAGATACAAAATCAGCCTTACTTCGGCTATATGCGCGGTCGCTATACACAAGCGGATCTGAAAGAAATTGACGATTATGCAGATCAGTTCGGTATCGAGGCATTCCCGAGCATTCAGACGCTGGCTCACTTGGAGGAATTCTTGAAGTGGGAACCTGTTAAGCACTACAAGGATACGAAGGGCGCATTGCTGGTTGGAGACGAGCGCACTGATCGGTTGGTAGAGGAAATGATTGATGCGGCAACAGCTCCATTCCGCAGCCGCAAAATTCAGATTGGCATGGACGAAGCCGAAGAGGTTGGCCGCGGCAAGTACTTGGATCTGAACGGCTTCACTAGCCGCTTCGATATTATGACGGCGCACCTCGACAAGGTGCTGGCAGCTGTGCGCAAGCGCGGATTGAAGCCAATGATGTGGAGTGACATGTTCCTGAAGCTCGCTTCCGCTACGGGCGATGATCATTTCAATAAGGAGACCGTTATTCCTGAGGAAATGGCTAGCCGTATTCCTAAAGATGTTGATATGGTCTACTGGGATTATGCGCATATGGAGCATGAGGATTATAGGGTGCTGATTGACAAGCATCGGCCGCTCGGCTGCAATCTGGTCTTTGCAGGCGGCATATGGGTGTTCAATACGTTCGGTGTTAACTACGGGCTCTCCTTGAATGCGACGGATGCGGCGCTGCAGGTGTGTAAGAAGGAAGGCGTTCGCGAGGTCTATGCGACGATGTGGGGCGATGATGGGATGGAAAGCAACCCTTATATCGCATTGCTTGGCTTGCAGTTTTATGCAGAGCATGCCTATATATCTGAAGGCACGCCTGATTGGGCCAAGCTGGCAGAACGCGTTAAGTTCTGTACCGGCATTGATGCCGATGCCTATATGCTGATGAAAGATCTGGATGAGACACCAGGCTCAGAGAAGAACAATGAGAAGCAGGCGAACCCTTCTAAGTTCCTGTTATATCAAGATGTGCTGCTCGGTTTATTCGATAAGCAGATCGAGGGTCTGGAAATGTCCGCACACTATGCGCAGGTGGAGCAGAATATCCATAGCAAGCGCGTACCAGAAGCCGAGCTGGATTATATATTTGAAGTGCCAGAGCGCTTGGCTGGCGTACTCAAGCTGAAGAGCGAGATCGGCATCGATCTGAAGCGTGCTTATGATGCTAAGGATCATGCAACTCTGAAGCATATTGCTGTAGAAGTATTGCCGCAGATTTCCGAGGCTGTTCAAGGACTGCGCGCTGCACACCGTACGCAATGGCTGAGCATGTTCAAGCCGTTCGGCTGGGAAGTTATTGATATCCGTTACGGCGGCGTAGTGAATCGTCTGGATACGGCTTCGATGAGGCTGCTTGATTATGTAGAAGGCAGAATTGACCGTATTGAAGAGCTGGAGCAGGAGCGCCTCGTATACAGCACAGCGAATCGCTTCAATAACAAAGGTATTGGCTGGTCAAGCTTCTACTATCGCATGGCTACACCAAACGTCTTCTTCCACGTTATGAATCCTTTCTAAATCATAGAGTATAGAATAAAGGGTATCCCTCGGGATACCCTTTATTCGTTTGTGGTCCGTGGCTATGTCTTTGCTTGCAAGTGAGTCCTCTAGATTAGTTATAAATGAAATTCGAGACCAAGACGCAGTGAACGTCATGAGCTTCAGGAGAGAGAATGAAATTGAAAAAGAGAGCTACTCAGTCATCTTTATTGGTGGTATAATTCCAGGAATGATTGCATATTAAATCCATCAATTGGATTTGTTGTTATTTCAGAGATTACAGTGCTTGACTTCATAATCAATTTAAATGGATGAAAGAGTGGAGGGAATTTAGGTTTAAAGCCGTCAAAAATTTTTATTTGTAGAGGATGTTAATATTTAATGAAAATTCCATTGAAAAATATTATTATGATTTCAGTTCTATTTCCAGTAAGTGGAGCTTATTTATTTTTTAAATCAATCACAAATACTCAAGGCTTAATTATAAATAGTATATTCTACTTAAATCCAAATCAAGCTAGTATATTTTATTTTGTAATGGGTTGTTTCAGTATCTTGATGTTATTATTATGTGGATTTCTTATATATCGTTTTAATAAACGATAGTAAGTTATTTTTCTTTCTTAGGTGGCATACAACAGATTGCAATTTTCATCATCAGCTGCAGTTCTATTCCTTTTTTACAACGAAGATGAAAAGCCTTAGCGTCGGTATGAATGATTTGAAATAGTGGTGTCTATTTCAAGGAAGGAAACCGATGCTAAGGGCTTTTTTGCGTCTTCGGGGGTTTTACGACTAATATTGATGTTTAACTAATAAAGATCATTCTGTCATCTTTATTAGGTGTCCATTGGAAACGAACAGGCATATTTGCTTCTGTACCGGTACCATTCGTATCCCATGACATATGATCGGAAGTCATTAGTCCTTGCTGCAGATTAGGGTACTTGTACCAGCTATGATGATATAATCCGACAAATGAAATGTGGGGGAACCGTTCGATAACATCTGCTGCTAATGATTTCATATGCTCACGAAGCTGGAATTGGACCTCAGAAGTCATCACATGCTTGTCCCAAAAGAAATCAATATCATATTCAAGCTGAATGCGGTAAGCATTATCATTCCATTTCAATACAGCTATATCAAATTGTGTAGAACCGCTGGCGGTGGAAAGCTTGGCGTATTTCTGTGCTAGGTAAGCTTGTAGTTGCTCGAACTGTAAAGGCTGCCCGCTGGTATCGCTAATATCCTTGTTGCTGATGGTGAATTTATGGGTTGTCGCATACCGATGAGAGACCGTAATCTGATAAGTTTCTGTATTAGCTGCGGGCTTCTCGAATATAAATTCGTATACTGCCTTGCCGTTAGCAATACTGTCATTGCCAGAAATCGTGTTAGTGGAAAGCAGCTTTAGCTTTGTGTTGTTACTATACAGATCAATAGAATGGTAAAAATTTTGTTTTCTGTCTGAATTATTTACTGTTCTTACGGTTAATGTGATGCCTGCTTCGTTTTGAACGATTTTTTCAAAGGTATAGGTAATTAAATTTTTAGGTAAATCAACTTGATAAGGAAGCTTTTTAATTTCATGAATAACAACCTTCGTTCCGTCGATAGTGATGTCTACATTAAGCGCTTTGCTTAATAAATAAGCTGTCTTTACTGCATCTTCGTGAAGGACAAACAGATTCTCAAGAGCGTTTTTACCTTCGTTATTCGTCATTGCCGGATCGGCACCGTTTTCTAGGAGTAATTGCACGATATCAGGCTCCCACTCTGCCAACATCAAGGTTGTAGTGCCAGAAGAACCAAAAGTTACATTTACATCTGCTCCTGCATCAATTAATAATTTAACTAGCTCCACGTTTTTGGCTAGGATAGCTTCAAATAGAAATTGACGAGAGTTCTTATTTACATCGATATCAGGATGGGCGAGCAGCATTTGTCTTACACCTTCAACATCCCCTGCTCTACAGAGCCTTAGGATTAAGAGGGTTGGCGCTTCATCTATAATGACTGCCCTTTTTATACTATCCCATTTAACAGTAGCCTGAGTGGCTTCACCAACAAAACGCAATGGAACGTAGGTTGCATTCTTAATCACAGTCGGAGCTTCCGCAAGCGTAATAATGGTTTGATCTATCTTAGCCTTTGTGTTGCCAATAGTCATAGATACCTCTGTGTAAGGTGAGAAGGTTTGATTGCCCCTAATAGCTTTAGTCTCGGAATTATAATTAATGACAAGATCCATTGCCGTAAACAGTTCTCTGAACGGTACCATTACTGTATTTTTGATCAGAATAGGCGGATTGGCAAAATTCATTTTTTTTCCGTTTAGAATAACTTGAATGTCACTTTGTGCATATAAATGGCCTCCCGAGTTTGTTAGGCCTATTAATACAATAAACAGGCCTATTAAAAATTTTTTCATACAATTGCCCCCTCTAGCTCTCATGTATACAAATAATTAAATGTGAATCATTAATTAAATTCGACTTTTACATCCATAATCCTCCAGTGTTGATGGTTGTAGTAGTTATAATTGCCTATATGAATACTACAAGCATTAGATTTGGGAGATCATTTCTTCTGTAAACTCCCATTCTTTATATTGTCAGCTAAGCTTGAGAACCATTATGATAGAAATAAATGTAAAATTAGGCGATGATGGAAGAGGAGGCCGCGATCATGGGCAAACAGTTTACAGAAATTCGGCCTGAGCATGAGGCATTCATGGGCAAGCAGCATTTATTTTTTGTAGGATCGGCTCCACTGTCGGAAGAAGGTCATGTCAACCTCTCTCCAAAAGGGCATGATGCCTTCCGTATTCTATCCGCTAATCATGTTGCTTATTTGGATATGACCGGTAGCGGCAATGAGACCAGCGCTCATATTATGGAGAATGGTCGAGTGACGATTATGTTCTGTGCATTTGAAGGACCTCCTAACATTTTGCGCTTATACGGCACAGGAACAGTCATCTTGCCTGAATCCGCTGAGTGGCAAGCACTGTACCCGATATTCTCACCTCTCCCGGGGGCGAGGCAGATTATTTCTATTGAAGTGCATAAGGTCCAGACTTCTTGCGGATTTGCCGTTCCGTTCTTTTCTTACACAGGAGAAAGAGATACTTTGCAGAAATGGTCGATTCAGAAGGGAGAGGAGGGGCTTCAGCAGTATCGTGCAGAGAAGAACAGCCGCAGCTTGGATGGTCTGCCGACCTCCTTCTCCTCTCACTAGCAGCGGGCAGTTCTGTCATAGCAGCACAAAGAAGCTGGCCACAAGGGACCAGCTTCTTTGCCATTGCTTAATTACAGGGAGCATAGCGCTTTTATTCCAGGGGATAATTTGATAAAGTGCTCGGTATAGCTGGTGTGAATAATGCTGCGGGAGTTGTTTCGCGTGATCTTATCGAATAATTGGATGAAATATAAGCCGGCGATAGCAGCGCTGCCGAGCGAAAGAGCGTTAACCAAAGAGGATTTACAGATTGAGGATTTCTTAATGGAGCGTCAAGGCAAGCTTGATATGTATTACGCGCCTCATAATGAATATGTGAATGAGGCCGCTGCCATTATGATCGTTGGAATAACGCCGGGATGGACACAGATGAAGATAGCCTATGAGACGGCCATAAGAGGGCTCAGGCAAGGGCTGGCCGATGACGAGATTTGCAAGTTGGTGAAGTATGCAGCAGGATTCGCTGGACCAATGAGAAAGCATATGATCGGTATGCTGAGTGAGCTTGGCCTGCATGAATTATTAGGCATTCCATCCTGCGAGACTTTATTCGGGGAGCATCGCGGACTTTTGCATACGACTTCCTTGCTGCGCTACCCTGTATTTTATGACGAGCAGAATTATACGGGCACGCGCCCTCCGTTGGCAGCAACGCCTATTCTTATGAACGCAGCCTCTGCATTTTTTCAAGAGGAGCTTCAACGAATCGCAACGCGTCCGTTTCTTATCCCATTGGGCAAATCAGTAGAGAGCGTTCTCCATGTACTGGAGCAGCAAGGCAAGCTTGCGGGTTACCAATGCTTGTGGGGCTTCCCTCATCCGTCTGGGGCCAATGGGCACCGCTATACCCAATTCCAATCCAATTATGAGCGGATGAGAGCAATTATTCAGAAAGAGTTTTGATAGGTTGCAACGGGGCTATTTGACTCGTACAGCATTGATGCAAATAAGTGGAGAACATCGCCATATTGGATTGGATATGACGATTGCTGCCTTCCAGCTTGCTGAGCATAATTCCCCCCTCTAGAGCGGATAGAGCGAAGGAGGCAAGGGCATCGGCATTAAGGTCCGTTCTAAGCTCCCCATTTGCGATACCTTCAACTATAATTTTTGTCAAAGAACCCAAGGTGGCTTCCAGTCCGACTTGGGCTTGCTTACGAAGCGCTGGGTGGCCATCGTCGCTTTCTATAGCTGTATTTAATAAAGGGCATCCTCCAATGAAAGGGGGATGCTCGTTTACGTTCTGGTAAACTTCGAAATAAGCAAGTAATTGGTCACAGGCGGTTGTCTTGCTTTGGACTGCGGCAGCGATCTGTTCGCCTACTACGCTGGAGGCATAGTCGTAAGCAGCGAGGGCAATTTCATCCTTATTGCTGAAATGGCGGTAGATTCCACCTTTTTGTATACCAGTAAGACGTATGATATCGTTCAGAGATGTACCTGAGTAGCCCTGTTGATTGAATATTTCTGCTGATTTTTTAATAATATGCTCGCGAGTAGCTTCTCCTTTTTTCATCTGCGATCTTCCCCCGTCCGTAAAGAATAATACCCATACTAGTATAGCAAATAAAAATAGTTGTTGAAATTTTATCCATTACTGCTATATTAAAAGAGACCGATCGGTATCTTTTAATATTTATTTTATATCATATAACGATTGAGGTGGGAATAACATGGGGGGACTTACCAGGCCAATTCACGCATGGACAGGACTATTAACCTTATGGGCTGTCGGCTTTACTGGTGCACTATCTAGGTTTATTATGGCTTATTATCAAGTCCAAATTTCCAAGGATCTGGATATAAGCAGAGGATTTATTTCTATGGCATGGTCTACTAATCTGTTCATAGCGGCGATATGCGCTCCTCTAGGAGGTTTTCTGGCTGATCGCTATGGTCCCAAGAGAATTATGATTGCAAGTACGGTATTCAGTATTGTCGGCTCAGGGCTTGTGTATATCGGACAAAGCCCGCTCTTTTTCTATGTAGGCTATGGAATCATATCTGGATTTGTTGGTATCTCTGTGTCAGCAATGTATATGTTATTATTTCAGTTATTCCACCGTCATCAAGCCAAAGCGGCTGCTGTAATGTCCAGCTCCTCCTCTCTTGGATTGACTATATGCACACCATTGTTCGTGTTAAACAGCTGGATTACTTGGGAGTTTGCTTTCCTAGCTTCTTCTTTGCTTGGTTTCCTCCTTATTTTGCCAATGGTTATTCTGCTGCTTCGTTCACCTCAGCATAGTGAAGATTCCAATCATGAAGACGGTGAGCAGAAGGTGTTGAATAAGGATGCCCCTATTAATCATGGAACTAGACAGCTTCGTTATTTATCGGTATTTGTTGTGGGCTTCGGGTTATTTACTTGCGGGTTCAATATGGGTACTGTAGAAATGAATTTGGTTGCGATTCATCAGCTCGCTAATGTTACGCCTGCTATGATTGCACTATCAATGAGCCTCTTGGGAATTCTAGAATTAGCAGGCTCGGTTGCATTTGGTTTTTTATTGGATGGAATGAATAGAAGGCTTGCGCTGGCTCTGTTGTATGGGGTGCGCGTTCTTGGTTTCATTCTGCTTTTCCTCCATATTAATATCTCGCCTGTCTTATTTGCTGTAGCTTTCGGTATGACTTATTTAGGAGCAGTTCCTGGTGGCCTGCTAGTTGCAAGCGAATGGGCAACCAGCCGCGGCAAGCAGGTGGGATACTATATTCTCCTCCATCAGGCAGGTGGAATTATAGGTGCATTGGCAGGAGGATTAGTCTACGATTACTACAAGAGCTACCAAATACTAATCGGACTCGATGCGTTCCTTTGTCTTGTGGCCGCAGTAGGCTATTTGTTGATTTATAAGAGGACAGCGGCATTCTCGACGAGGAGGACGCTCTCCTCTGCATTAAGCTAGCATCTAATGAATGAATAGGCGGATTAGGAACAGAAAGGGGGAAGCATGTTGAGAATGGATCGCTTGCTTGCCATTACGGTTCTATTGCTTAACCGTGAACGAATTAGTGCCAAGCAGCTGGCAGAGCGATTTGAAGTATCGACCAAGACGATTTACCGGGATATGGATACCTTGAGCCAAGCCGGCATTCCAATTACGGCACAGCAAGGTACATCAGGCGGGTTCGAGATTATGCCGCACTATACGATCAATCGACAATTTATTACGGACAAGGAAATAGAGGCAATTATAACAGCGGTTAAGGGAATGAATACGGTTCTGGATGATGTGAAGCTCTCGCATTTGCTGGACAAGGTGTCAGCAGTTCTCCGCCAGTCGGATAATGGGAATGATGGCCAGGCAGGCAGGCTTGTATTTGACTTTAATCCATGGGGACAGGGAACCGATTCTAGGGAAAAGGTCAAGCTATTGAAGCAGGCCATCGAAGAAAGAACGGAAATTGACTTTTCTTATATGGATAGAAACGGCGCAAGCAGTGAGCGGATTGTCGAGCCGTATTCCTTGCTATTGAAAGGGAATGTATGGTACCTGCGAGGCTATTGTCTGATCAAGAAGGATTGCCGTGTATTCCGCTTATCCCGTATTCAGGAGCTAAGGGTACGGAAGCTTCACTTCGAGCGTCGGAGCCTGCCTTTGCTGGAGAGCTATGCTTGGGAAGCGGAGTGGTTTGAGACAGCGCTTATCGAGATGACCTTGCATTATGATTCTCGCGTCCGCCACCGGTTGGGGGATAGCTATCTTCCTGATCAAATGACGGTGCTGGACGATGGATCAGTTCGTGTCCAAGGCATATTCGCAGCGGATGAATGGTTCTACGGCATGATTCTAAGCTATGGTGAGTTCGTGAAGGTCGAGCATCCCGCCAGTGTTGCTGAAGAGGTTACAGCTCGGGCCAGAAAAATTATTGCGCGTTACTCTAACTAGACAGACAGCTGTCCGAGTTCCACCCTTACAATAAAGACAGAACTAGAGGAAAGAGGGATGGACAATGACGAGGACAGAAGAACAGCAAGCTATTGAACTAGCGGGTATTAGCGTAAGAACGACCAACGCAGAGGAAGCGGGACCAGGCGGACGTATACCCGGCCTTTGGGATGCATACTTTCAGAGCAATATGCTAGAGCATTTGGATGCAGCTAATCCCCACCTTATTTATGGCTTGTATACAGACTACGAGAGTGATGCTAATGGAGCGTATACACTGTTGCTTGGACACGAGAAGGGCAATAGTGCACCAGAGAGCTTGGAGAACTATGATCAGGCTATCATTCCAGCCTCCCGTTATCTGGTGTTCAAGACCAAGAAAGGCCCGTTCCATGAAGTTGTTCCGCAGGCTTGGGTAGAAATATGGGCTTATTTTGAGGGTTCCTCTATCGAGAGGGCCTATACAGGGGATTATGAGTTATATGATACAAGAAGCTTCAATCCGAATGAGGTTGAGATTGAGATTTATATTGCTGTAAAATAGGTGTAATGAGGAAAGGCTGCCCAAGCAAAGCTTGTGTGCAGTCTTTTTTGCAATATCGCAGGGGGTGCGGGCTAATGAAGCCATTTACAGAGCAGGTTATTACGATTATTAAGCAGATACCGGCGGGATCAGTCATGACTTATGGACAAGTAGCGAAGCTGGCGGGCAGCCCAAGGGGAGCGCGGCAAGTCGTGCGCATATTGCATTCGATGAGTGCTGCTCATCAATTGCCCTGGCATAGGATTGTCAATGCGAAGGGAGAAATTGCGATTGCAGATGAAGAATCACGGTTCATGCAACTATTATATCTGAAAGAGGAGGGCGTGGAGGTGGATGAAGAGGGCCGTATTGATTTGAAGAAATATCTCTTCTGAATTGTTAACCATAATGATATAATAAGGTTAACAATAAAGGAGTGGTAAAGTGAGCATTCAGTTGAGAGGGCATCATTTATTATGTTTGCTTGGCTATAGGGGAAAAGGATATTCCGAAGGGTTTTGTGCCAATATGACGGATATTTATGAGAGGCTGCGGCTGCAGCCAGAGACTCGTATTGAAATTATAGAAGGACCTGATGATATTTGCCGGGCATTCCCGTCCGATCAGCATTCGCATTGTCATAACCACTCGGTATACCATAAGGATGGTGAAATTTTGCGAGCCGTTGGGCTGGGTATTGGCAGCTGCGCGAGCTGGCGCGGCATTTGTGAAGCCGTCGCAGAGAACGTTATGCCCGGCGATATTAATCAGTTATGTGCCGACTGCCGATGGCAGCCGCTTGGCCTATGCCAAGAAGGAGTCGAGCACATCCAGCAGAGCAGCAAGCTTAGAGAGCTGCCTCAGTCATGACGCCATGCTAAGGCTGCTGATTATTCAGCTTCTCTTGTGCCAGCCGAATCATTTCCCTAACCATCGAACCGCCAATCCGACCTCCCACGCGTCCCGCCGCCTCTGTCGTGAGATCGCCGTTATCGCCTGTTTGCAGGGGAACGCCTAATTCCCTTGCTACCTCGAACTTGACCTCATCGGGACGATCTGCACTTACATCGAACCCTTCTCTCTTCATTACCTCAGCCTTGAATTGATCCAGTCCCTGCCTTGCTTGTGGGACAAGAAGTCTTCGATTATTCCTTCTAGCCATAATGACACCGCCCTTGGGTCTGTAATATATACTTTTTTACATTCCCCTATATACGGTGTATTTATTTATGAGGCAAGGCAAGGCTGACTCATGAACAAACGATGATATGCCGTAGAAAAGAACCTTTTCTTACTGTGCCTCGATCTATGATGGTGAAACCAGCATCTGCAATCAGCTCGTCCATTGGTTCAGCGGTAACGACAATAACTCTTGCCGCAATGCGTCTTGCCTGCTGCAGCAGATAGGATTGATCCTTCTCTGTCGTCCTTGAATAGTGGTTGTAAGGCATGTCAATAACAGCAGCATCATAGGAAGCTGTGACAGCTCCTATATCTCCCATAGTCACATCGCCAGTTAGTCCGAAATGCGCCATGTTCTCAAGAGTGCCGCGGACTACGAAAGGATTAATATCCCTCCCAACGATGTCGATGCCCATTGAGAGGGCTTCGATGAGTACCGTACCAATTCCGCAGCAAGGATCGATGGCTGTTACGCCAGCCGGAGAAGGAACAGCAATATTAGCAATAGCCCTTGCGACCCTTGTTGTCAAAGCAATGGAATAGTTGCGGGGCTTGTCCATATGGTGCAGCCAGACGGCTTTGCTTTTCATATAATTGCCGAAGTACCAGCGTCCGCCTAAGGTCATTATGCCGAATACATAATCGGGATTATGGACATCTGCCTCACCGTCGATATGCATACCTATACTTCGCTCAATGACTCGTTGCTCATCGAATTCGATTTTGTGCGAAGGAGCCAAATCATTCATTTTCACAAAGATGACCTTGAACGTAGCTTCATTCATAGTGATGCTGCGCACCTGCTCCAGAATTTCCGAGAGCGTATCACCCTCATATAGAACTTCAAGCCGTTCTCTCATGAACGGGCTGCGATCAGGCTCAACGGCTCTGGAGCTGGCTAGAATGTGGTTAGGGCTCTCCTCGCCAAATAAGGTGCGCATCTCCAAATGGCATAAAGAGAGCTCTTCTGGCCGACAAGCAAAAGTGTAAATATACAATCTATCTCATTCCTGTTCTCTGATCTGTCATTACTTCAAACCATAGCTTGTTTCAAGCGGAAAAGCAAAGATGAGGCAGATCCAGCCTTGCTTGTGGACATGCAGCCAGCACGAAAAGCTAATGAAGGCGCAATGTGTTACAATGACAGGGAGCAAGACAATCACAAGGAGATGATTTATCATGAGTGAGCAAATAAACGAGCAAGAGCTTATCGCCTACATTGCAAGCCATACACAAGCTGATCCTGCAAGTATCAGCCTCGTATTGAAGCACGAAATTGCTTTTATTAACAGCGCTAATGCGGATGCCCAAGGGGAAGTTGATATTGATAGCGATGAGCTTGTCGATTATATCCTTAGCCGTGCCGGCATGAAGCTGGATGAGCTGACTGTCGAAGCTATTCTTGATTCAGAGATGGATTATCTGATGGATAAAGGACTTGCCGGCTACGTCGATTAAATGAAGAGCGACACTATCCAGATAGGCATCACATTCAAAAGAACCGTTAGGGTAATCTGCCCAGACGGTTCTTTCTTGTTCTGACAGCCGAGCGAAAGGATCATGGTTGTCCATTTGATCCAAAATGATATTTTACAATGAACTTCATTGCAAAGTATCATTTTTTGTTGATTAGGCAAATAGTAAGAAATGACCATCTCCCTTAGAATAAGGAGTATCAAGTTAGTCGTAAGGAGGATGGAAATGGCGCAAGCAACAACTGAGCCAAAACTCGCAGTAAATCAGCAACCAAGCAAACCAAATTTGATCATGCGCTTTCTTAAGCAATGGGATATCCAGCTAATGGTTTGGCCAGGTATTTTATTGATTTTTGTTTTCGCGTATCTTCCAATGTATGGGGTATTGACCGGGTTCATGGACTACAACATGTTTACCGGAGGTCGCATTTGGGAGAATCCTTGGGTAGGATTCAAACACTTTGAAGCATTCTTTGGTGCTCCTGAATTTTACACGGTAATGCGTAATACGTTGATTATCAGTTTGCTGAAGTTCTGTATCGGCTTCCCAGCTCCAATTATATTGGCGCTCATGCTGAATGAAGTTCGCAATATGATGTTTAAGAGAATTGTACAGACGATTACGTATCTGCCATTCTTCATCTCATGGGTTATCGTTGCAGGTATGACAATCTCATTGCTATCTGTAGATAACGGTAGTGTTAACATTCTCTTAGAGAAGGTTGGCGCAATTGATGAACCTGTCAACTTCCTTTCCATTCCGAAGTACTTCTGGGCTATTCTAGTCTCAGCTAACGTATGGAAAGAAATCGGCTTCGGTTCTATCGTCTACTTGGCTGCAATCGCCGGTGTTGACCAGCATATGTATGAAGCGGCTGATATCGACGGAGCGAGCAAGTTCAAGCAGGTATACATGATCACTATCCCAACAATTATGCCTGTTATCGTGATCTTCATGATTCTGGCGATCGGTAACTTGTTGAGTGCTGGTTTCGAGGATATTCTCTTGCTTGCACAGAACCCAATTCTAAGACAAATTTCCGACGTTCTTGATACCTATGTTTACAGGGTCGGATTATCAAACTATAGGTTCTCCTATGCCACTGCTGTTGGTTTGTTCAAAGCTGTTGTAAGTATAGGATTGTTAACAATGGCGAACCTCATTGCTCGGAGATCTGGAAACAGCTTGTGGTAGAATTTCAATTTACTAAAGCAGGAGGCGAACCGCATTGGTGCGTTTAAGTTTTAACGACCGGTTTATGGTCATAGGGATTTATGTCTTTCTTATCGTATTATCATTCACGGCATTTTATCCATTCTGGAATGCTGCAGTAATCTCCGTTAACGTAGGTTCAGATACATCGTTAGGTGGAATTACGTTCTGGCCTCGTAAGTTTACTTGGGAGAACTACGAGATCGTACTGAATGACCCAAGGATTATACAGGCATTCTTTATCTCCGTTATGCGTACGATCGTTGGTACACTTTGTTCAGTATTTATGACAGCTCTTCTGGCATACGGAATGACTAGAAGAGAGCTCATCGGCAAGAAGCAGTATATGGTATTCTTCATCATTACAATATACTTTGGCGGCGGACTAATCCCTACTTACCTGTTGATTCGCTCCCTTGGCCTGATGGATAGCTTCTGGGTATTTATTATCCCAGCGTTAATCAGTGTATGGAATATGATCGTATTTAGAACCTTCTTCAAGTCGTTGCCTATTGGTTTGGAAGAATCAGCCCAAATTGATGGTTGTACGAACTGGGGGATCTTCTTCCGAATTGTATTGCCGCTCTCGGGTCCGGTAATTGCCACTTTGGGCTTATTCACCGCCGTAGCGCACTGGAATGACTGGTTTACACCAAGTATTTATATTTCCAGCCCAGATCTGTACCCAATTCAAACAATGCTTAGACAAATATTGAACGCTAACATTGTTACCGATCAGCTCGCTTATATTGACTCTGCATCGCAAGCTTATGCAGAGAAATCCAAACGAGTAAGCTCGAAGTCCCTAATTATGGCAACAATGATGGTTGCTACATTGCCTATCATGTTGGTTTACCCATTCGTTCAAAAACACTTTGTAAAAGGTGTATTGATCGGTTCCTTGAAAGAGTAGTATTTCCTACGGTTTAAGGCGATATCCGCTTTGGACATATAAAATGTACACGAGAGGGGTAGTACAAGCATGAAAAGAATTAAAAAGCCGTTATTGCTCACGGTCAGTGCAGTAGTTGTTATGGCTTCAGTTCTTGCCGGTTGCGCAAAGAATGGTACTAATGAGCCATCACCAGCTCCGACAAGCAGTGCATCTACAACGCCTGACGCTTCAGAAAAACCAGTTTCCAATGGCTGGGTAGTAGGTTCTGAGCCTTTGGAATTCTCGGTTTACGGTCACTATAGCTGGTATGACGTACCGGCATGGGACAGCGTTCCAGCTGGTAAGTGGTTGAAAGAGAACAAACAAATCAACGTTATTCCAATTACAGCTAACGGTAACCATAACCAAAAGCTGAACACAATGATCGTTGGTAACGATCTTCCAGATATGATCTGGGGCGACCGTAACCATGCTGACATTGAAAGACTTCGCAAAGCAGGAATGCTTGTACCGTTCGATGATTACTTGGATAAATATACAAACCTCAAAACCTTCCTTGGACCTGAGCTGAATATGCTTCGTTCCGAAGATGGCAAATTGTATCAGTTCCCTAACTGGTATATTGGCGGCGGTAAATCCGCAGGTAATGCTGGTTATGTAATCAACAAGAAGATCTACAAAGAACTCGGCGAGCCTGCTCTTGAGACTACTGACGATTTGTATGCTTACTTGAAACAAGTTAAAGAAAAATATCCAAACGTAATTCCTTTTGAGCCGCATCGTGGTCAAGATGCTCAAGGTCTAGGCGTATTGTACACAGCGTTCGGTGAGAACCTGAACTACGCGAGCCTTGGTCAATCCCTGCGTGCTATTCCTAAAGACGGCAAATTGGTTTCTGTATTTACAGATCCAACCTACCGTGAAGCTCAAAAATATATTACTAAATTGTTCAGAGAAAAACTGATTGCACAAGATACTTTCACGCAAACAGTTGACCAAGTAACAGAAAAAATCAACCAAGGCCGCGTTGCTGTATTCGCAGCAGCTAACCCTACAGTATTGGCAATGGAAGCTCACAAACTGTTGAGCGAGAAAGATCCAGAAGCTGGTTACTTCATGATCTGGCCGATTCATAAGCCAGGTGTTGACAAGAACAAAGTATTCCCAGGTACGTACACAAGCTTGGGCTGGAACGTAAGTGTTATCACAACGGCTGCTAAAGATCCTGAGAAAATCTTTGCATTCCTTGACTGGTACACAGGTCCAGAAGGTCAATCATTGCTTATGTTTGGTCCAGAAGGCCAATTCTGGGATGGATTTGACGAAGAAGGATACCCTATCTTCAACGATAAGTATGATCCTGCTGAAATCTCCCGTATCCAATCCGAGAATGACCCTGTAATGTGGAATGGTAACACGGTTTATGTTGACCCTGCAAAAATGAAATACGAAAGCACGCTTCCACCAGAAAAACAAAACTGGGCTGCTCGCTACCAAAGCGAAATCACTTGGCCTACACAAATGAACGTTACTGAGTTCATTAACCTCAATCCAGATCCAGAAAGCGATCTTGGTATTAAGAGACAGGCTGTAGACGATATTGCTCTTGAAGTTCTAGCTCAAGCAACTATGGCTGGCAGTGACGAGGAAGTAGATGCTATCCTTGATAAAGCTGAGAAAGATGCAGTAGCTGCTGGTTACAACGAGGTTCTTGAATGGCGTACGGAGCAGTGGAAGAAGAACATTGATATCATTGCTGCAAATAAATAATATTGTTTCTTACAAAGAAAGGGGTATACTATTTATAGTATACCCTTTTTCTTGCTGTATATAACATTTGAGTAAAAGTCATCCTGGTTTTACATCAGCAATGATAAGCTTGGAGTGAATATGATGTATAAAGTATTGCTTGTTGATGATGAGATTCTTGATTTGAAGGGAATGCAGACCTTTATCCCCTGGTCGGATTTGGGTATGGAGCTAGTAGGCGCGGTCACCAATGCATTTGCGGCTAGTGATTTGATCGAGAAAGAACATATTGATATTTTGGTAACGGATATTCGAATGCCGAATATGTCAGGGCTTGAGCTTGCTAGAAAAGCATTGGATCGATTCAAGCATTTGCGAATTATTTTTGTAAGCGGTTATCAGGACTTTAATTATGTGAAGCAGGCGATTTCTTTGAATGCATGCAGCTACGTATTGAAGCCTATGGATGACAATGAATTGATTGAATCACTGATGAAGCTCCGTGAAGAGCTGGATGAAGAAAAGAAGCTGTTCGAGACCGAGCGTGTGTATAAGCGTATGGTGCCCATTGTGAAGAATGAATATTTATTGCGGTTGTTAGAGGGAACTTGGGATCAGTCGGTAAATGATATTCTGCTTCATGATTATAATTTTGATGCTCTAGAGTGGCCTGTAAAAGTAGTGATCATTGAACGGGATGATTGGATCTGGAAGAGAGGCTCTGATCAAAGCTTCGATGATGCTAGTATTGCAAGCGCTTTTTGGGACGAGATCTTCTCCTTGTGCAAGGAGTATGCCATAGAGCATTGCTGTAAGCTATCAGATAAGAGAGTAGCATTGCTAATTGATACTCACTTAGATTTGCAGTCGTTGCAAAAGGACAGGAGCAAGACACCTTTTACGGTGACGATTGGGGTAGGAGATAAGGCTTCAGATCTATGTGCTTTGAAGGATTCCTATCAGAAGGCCAAGGCAGCAATAGACTATAAAGTGTTTTATGGGAAGGGCAGAATGATCCGGCATGATGAGATCAAGCTAACCCAGATGAAGGATGTACAAAGCTTAGATATTCAATTGGATGCTTTATTTATTGCGATGATGAATTATGATCTTGTAGGTGTTCATGATGAGCTTGAGGAATTGTACGGATTAGCGATCACGATGAGGTCGAAATTCACTATTCAGAACTTCACGATGTTCTTAATTATGAAGCTGGATCATTATTTGCAAAAAATTAATGAAGATTTGTTCCAACTATTGAACATGGATTTCAACAGCTTGGACATTCTGCTGCAGTATGAAACGATAGACGAGATTCATTCTTGGCTGCGTTACCGTGTATATGAACTCTCTGAGCTTCTTCATATCAAGAAACAAAAGAAGAATTGGAAGCTCATTCAAGATATTATTGAGGATATAAAGCTGCGACTGCATGAGAATATGACCTTGAAGACGGTTGCGGAGAAATACTCATTCTCGCCCAACTATTTGGGACAGATCTTCAAAGAAGAGACAGCGACGAATTTCAGTGATTATGTGGTTAACCTGAGAATGGAAAAAGCCGGCGAGCTATTGCTTAATACGAATCTGAAAGTATATGAGATAGCCAATCAGATTGGCTACAAATATTTGCCCTACTTCAGCAGGCAGTTCAAGGATTACCATGGCAAAACACCACTGGAGTATCGGAGGAAGCTATAATAATGAAGAGAAAACGGTATTTGTCCTTTGGATATAAACTTATGCTGTCCTATTGTTTCTTCATCATTCTTCCGGTCCTTCTTATTGCTTATTTCGCCAACTCTATTTACATCCAATCTATTAAAGAGCAAACGAAAAGCAGTGTTAACGGAACGCTGCTCCAGATGAGCGACAATGTTTCTTATAAGCTGGAGGATGTGAAACGGCTCTCAAATACCTTTTACTTTGATTACAATTTATTTAGCCGCCTTAGGCAGCTGAATGAAAGGTGGATCACATTCGACATAGCAAGGAACTATTTGATGCCGAGAATTACGTCGACACTAGATTCAACGAGTCAGAAGGTTTGGCTGTCTATTTATTTGAAGAATGAGACTATGCCTGAGATTTACAATGTGTACGATGGCAGAGATCCCTTGCAGAATAAAGAAAGCATCCAAGATATTTATCAGATGAGTCGTATTAAAGATAAACAGTGGTTTAAGGATTTTCCCGAAGAAGTATATGCCCAGACGTTGAGATGGCAGCAAGTCGAGGATGATGAGCAATATGGACGTATTTCTCTTCTGCGGCGTATTGTTAATGTCAACAATTCTATTAAGCTTGAAGAGTATGGCTTTCTACGATTCAGCCTTTACTTATCCAGTTTGTTCGAAAGTGTAGATCCGGATAAAATCGGTAATGGCGCAACGATTGTTGTTACGAATGAAGAAGGCAAAGTTATAATGGTTTCGGGCCCTTCGAACCTGAAGTATGGTGACGTTTGGGACGAAGGAGAGTATAGTAAGAACCTAACCGTACGGCAGGAAATACCAGAGATGCATTGGAATATTACTGCCAGCATTCCTAATGAAGTGTTCGAAGAAAAGACAAATGAAGTGCGGTCGGTCGTCTTCCTGATCTGCTTAATTGTAGTGGCCATTTATTTTATTTCGGGTGCTCTTATCTCTCGCTATTTTTCAAGAAAGGTCGAAAAAATTGTCTTTGTTCTGGATTCGTTCCAAGAAGGCAATTTCTATAAGCGAATTCATTTCAAGGGCAAGGATGAATTCAGCAAAATATCTGAGGCATTAAATGAGATGGGCCAGAACATCGGTGAATTGATTAATAAAGTATATGTGACGGGTCTTGAGAAGAAGGAAGCAGAGCTTAATATGCTTCAGGCTCAGATTAATCCTCATTTCTTGTATAATACATTATCCTCTATTAATCGATTGGCGAAGTTCGGTGAGCTGGATAAGCTGCAGCGGATGGTTCTGGATTTGGCGAAGTTTTATCGTTTATCTCTGAATGAAGGCCGTGCTTTGCTGCCGATCAGTGATGAATTGGATCAAGCGAAGGCTTATCTGAATATTCAGAAGAACAAGTATGAAGAGCGGATGGGCGTCACCTTCGATATTGATCCTGAGATTATGGAGTATCAGACCATCAAGCTTATTCTTCAGCCGTTTATAGAAAATGTGCTGGAGCATGCCTGGAGCGGTGATCGTATTTATATTCGAGTGGTCGCGAGTCATGAAGGCGATCATATTTTATTCAAAATAATTGATGATGGTTTTGGAATGAGTGCCGAGCTTCTCCAACAAATCAATGATCCTAACGAAAATGCTAATTTGGGCTACGGAATTCGCAATGTTCATCAACGGATTAAGCTTCAATATGGCGAGCCTTATGGGGTTAACATATTTAGCCGACTTGGTATCGGGACCGTAATCAGCATTACGATTCCAGCTTTGAGCAGCCCAGATTGCAACCGATAACCATAAAAAAGAGTCCTCTTTCTTTTGTGAAAGAGGGCTTTTTTTTCATTCCGTTTAATATTTAGAATTTTTTCGTAATGAAATCGAGAAATTGGGAATAGTAAGGTTTGTGAAAAAATAACTCAGCTAAGAAAAGGACGGTGTCTTGTTACATGAAATGGGATTGGAGCATTTCCTTCCGCGGGAAAAAAGGTAAGTCCGGACAATGGGCCGGCAAAACAATGGCAGCTATGCTGCTCGCTCTAGCGCTGATCGTATCTATGCCACATGCGACCATGGCAGTTGGAAAAGGAGCTCATGGACCAGACATCTACGTGATCCAAGGGATGTTGAAATCACTTGGCAGTTACGCAGGGCCAATTAATGGTCATTATGATAAAACGACTGTGCAAGGCGTGAAGCATTATCAAAAAATGAATGGTCTTCCGGTCACTGGATCGGTAGATAATAAAACATTCCAAGCGATTACTTACTCTTATGGTCAAGTGAAGTACGCTCCGAAAGTAAAAGCAAAGGGCGGAGCTAAAGGCGGTCAAGGTGGAGGTAAGCTTAAAGGTCAAGGCCAAGGCGGAGGCCAAGGAATTGGCGGCGGTCAAGGCCAAGGCGGAGGCCAAGGAACTGGCGGCGGCAAAGGTCAAGGCGGAGGCCAAGGAATCGGCGGCGGTCAAGGTCAAGGCGGAGGCCAAGGAATCGGCGGCGGTCAAGGTCAAGGCGGAGGCCAAGGAACTGGCGGCGGCGGTCAAGGTCAAGGCGGCGGCAAAGGCCAAGGCGGAGGCCAAGGAATTGGCGGCGGTCAAGGTCAAGGCGGAGGCCAAGGAATTGGCAGCGGTCAAGGTCAAGGCGGAGGCCAAGGAATTGGCGGCGGCAAAGGCCAAGGCGGCGGTCAAGGAATTGGCGGCGGTCAAGGTCAAGGCGGAGGCCAAGGAATTGGTGGCGGCAAAGGCCAAGGCGGCGGTCAAGGAATTGGAGGCGGCAAAGGACAAAGCGGCGGTCAAGGAATTGGCGGCGGCAAAGGCCAAAGCGGCGGTCAAGGAATCGGCGGCGGACAAGGCCAAGGAAACAATCCAGCGCCTAAAGCTAATCCAGCACCAAACGCTAACCCAGCGCCAAGTGAGAACCAAGCACCGAAAGGCTTACGTTAATCAAGCTATACGAACTATAGAAATACCTCGCCTTAATAGGCGGGGTATTTTGTTGTTTTTATACGATGATGCAATACGTAACTAACGGAATGAAAATATATAGTTGACATTTAAGTATCTTTAATTTAAGATATTCAATATAAAGAGTTGATGAGGAAGAGGTTGGGATGCGAATGGTAGATAAGAACCGGGACGATTCATTGGATCTATATATTGCTCTAGCCAGAGCAAGCCAATGGGTGAATGCACATGCGGATCGTGATATTCGTAAAAGCGGTTTGAATCGAACGGAATTCGGTGTTCTGGAGCTGCTGTATCATAAGGGTGCACAGCCTCTTCAGCAGATCGGCGGCAAGGTGCTTATGAGCAGCGGCAATATCACGTATGTTATTGATAAACTAGAGAAGAAGCAGCTGGTCAATCGCAGAGCATCAACAGAGGATCGGAGATTGATCTTCGCCGAGATAACAGCTGCGGGAATCGCATTTATGGAAGAGATCTTCCCCAAGCATACGATAATCATTGAAAGTGCAGTGGACGGACTGACGCCCGATGAGAAGAGGGTGGCAAGTCAGCTGCTTAAGAAGCTTGGCAAGTACGCTCAGGAATCATTCAAGTAGTAAAGCTGGCAGAAAAGAATCCAAACCGGGCTAGCAAAGGGGCGGATTACTTTTTGGACATATACCTTAAATTAAAGATTCTTAAAGTGTAATAATAACTCATGAAAATGGAGAGATGAATGATGAGTGATTTCATATCCTTGCTGCAAGATAGAAGATCGGCTAATAAATTTTTACCGAATGTGGATATACCGGATACGGCGTTCGAAGAGATGTTCAGGCTGGTCAAATACGCACCGTCCGCTTTTAATTTGCAGCATGCTCATTATATTGTGGTCAAAGATCCTGAATTGAAAAATAAGGTGTATGAAGCATCGAACAAGCAATACAAAGTACATTCCGCATCCGCGGTCATTATTGTACTAGGCAATACGGAGGCTCATCAGGATGTTGCTCGGATTAATGAAGGATTCTTGAATCTGGGCATTCTATCTAAACAAGAATACGACGCAACCGTTCAATCTGTCAGCAGCTTCTATGAGGATAGGGGAGATGCATTCAAGCGTGATGAAGCGATACGCAATGCGAGCTTGTCAGCGATGACCTTCTTGTATATTGCCAAGGAGAAGGGCTGGGATACCTGTCCGATGATCGGCTTCGACTCTGAGGCTATTCAGGAGCTGCTGCATATCCCATCTCGTTATGTACCCTCGCTGATGATAGCGATCGGCAAAGAAGATGTATCGAGCCAGCGTCCGCGCGGCTACCGTAAGCCCACTGGAGAGTTCGTCAGCTATAACGGATTTTAAATCTAATTTATCATATAAGGAGAGTAATCTTATGACTACACATCAAACAGCAGGTATTCACCATGTAACAGCATTTGTACGGAACCCACAGGAAACAACTGACTTCTATGCGGGCGTTCTGGGACTTCGTTTGATTAAGAAAACCATTAACTTCGACGCGCCGGAAGTGTATCATCTCTACTTCGGCAATGAAATCGGCAGCCCAGGTACGATTATTACCTTCTTCCCATGGGAGAATTCCCGCAAGGGTGTTGTCGGAGGCGGTCAGGTTGGCTTCACAACGTATGTAGTTCCCGAGGGAACCTTAAGCTTCTGGAGAGATCGCTTGAATAAATTCAATATTGCCTTCAAAGAAACAACCAGATTCGGTGAGGATTATTTGCAATTTGCAGATCCGGATGGCTTACTAGTAGAGCTTGTGGCAAGGGAAGCAGGACCGTTAAGCCAGTGGTCTTTCGGCGGCGTAACAGCAGATAAAGCAATCAAAGGCTTCGGCGGTGCCATTCTATATAGTACGGCGCCAGCCCGGACGGCCTATGTATTGGAGCATGTGATGGGCCTTAGCAAGATTGGTGAAGAGGGCGGGTATGCCCGTTATCATTCTTACGGAGATCTGGGAAATGTTATTGACCTGAATGTGGAGGCAATGGCACCTGGGCACGGAGGTTCAGGAACGGTACATCATATCGCTTGGCGAGCGAAAGATGATGCCGAGCACGCCCTGTGGAGAAGCCATGTTGAAGGAAGCGGCTTCCAGCCTACTCCAATTGTAGACAGACAGTATTTCAATGCGATTTATTTCCGTGAAGAAGGCGGCATTTTGTTCGAGATTGCGACTGATCCTCCGGGATTTGCCAGAGATGAAGAGCCAGACCACCTTGGCGAGAAGCTGATGCTGCCAGAATGGTACGAGAATCATCGTGCGCAGATCGAGCAGTTGTTATCGCCATTTGATGTCCGTGTATTAGAACAGGATCATTATTAAGAAATGATAGCAAGATCACACGAGGAGGACTATTCGTTATGAAGCATATTTATAAGCAGGGAACAGATAAGTCAGCACCGGTGCTTTTACTCTTGCATGGTACTGGCGGGACAGAACAGGACTTAATTTCGTTAGGCGAACGAATCTCGCCGGGCTCCTCTCTGCTGAGTGTTAGGGGCAACGTTCTAGAGAACGGAATGCCTAGATTTTTCCGCAGACTCGCAGCAGGTGTATTTGATCTGGAGGATCTTGTATTCCGTACAGAGGAGCTCCATGCATTTGTTGAACAAGCAGCAGGTGACTATGGCTTTGACCGTAATAATGTAATAGCAATTGGCTATTCTAACGGGGCGAATATTGCAGCCAGCCTGTTATTCCATTACAAAGACGCTCTACGAGGAGCGATACTCCATCACCCGATGGTTCCGATCAGGGGACTTGAGCTCCCTGACTTAGCAGGGGTTGCTTGCTTTATTGGGGCAGGCCGCAATGATCAGATGTGCCCTCCTAGTGAGACGGAAGACCTGGAGGCGCTGCTGAGCGGGGCAGGCGCGAATGTGACCGTTCATTGGGAGAACTATGGTCACCAATTGACCTCATCAGAGGTTAATGCTGCCGCGGCTTGGTTTCAACAGTCTATTCAATAAAGGAGAAGGCTAATGATCACTATAGACCCGAATGCTCAGAGTGAACGCGATAATTATAAGCTGTTAATCGGCAGCATTATTCCAAGGCCGATTGCTTTTGTTACAACCCTTTCAGCTAACGGAAGCCTGAATGCGGCACCTTATAGTTATTTCAATATCGTGGCAGCTAATCCGCCTCTAATCTCCGTATCGGTACAACGCAGGAAGGGCCATCGCAAGGATACCTCGCGCAATGCTGCGGAGGCAGGAGAGTTTGTTGTGCATATTGCGGATGAAGGCTATATCGAGCAGTTGAATTTAGCCGCCGCTAGCTTGCCCCCGGACCAAAGCGAGGTAGCTCTAACAGGCTTGACTCCAGTGGACAGCCATCGAATTTCCGTGCCGGGAATAGCAGAGGCAAGAATCAGACTGGAATGTAAGCTGGAGAAGATCATACCTCTTGGTGGAACAGAGGAGGAACCTGCCTGCGATTTATTGATTGGCCGGGTCGTATGCTATCATCTGGATGAAACGGTCTATAAGAATGGTTATATTGAAGCAGAGGCTTTGCAGCCTGTCAGCCGGTTGGCTGGTTCCAGCTATGCGAAGCTTGGGGAGACGTTCTCGATGGACCGCCCAGAGTAATGCTACCGTTCAGTTTACGAAAAAACGGCACCTGCCAGGAGAGTAATCTCCGTACAGGTGCCGTTTTTGCTGGTTAGGCTTGCTGCTCAAAGCGTTTCGTAATTTCTACGATGGTTTGTACAGCCATGATCATATTATCGACTGAAATATATTCGAATTTGCCGTGGAAGTTCTCGCCGCCAGTGAAAATATTAGGGGTAGGCAAGCCCATGTAGGACAGCTGCGAGCCATCTGTACCGCCGCGGATAGGTTGGATGATAGGTTTAATGCCTAGACTAACCATCGCCTCATGTGCGATGTCCACAATATGCTTAACAGGCTCGATTTTGTCTCCCATATTGTAATATTGATCTTTCAGCTCCAGCGTAACAGCGCCTTCTCCGTAGATCGCATTAAGCTCTTCGACTTGCTGAGCCATGAATGCTTTCCTTGCAGCGAACTGCTCACGATCGAAATCACGAATAATATAAGACAGCTTGGTCTGCTCCACCTCGCCGTTGATAGAGATAAGATGGTAGAAGCCTTCATATCCTGTCGTATACTCAGGCGCCTCTTCAGCGGGCAGTCTCCGTTGCAGCTCCATAGCAATCTTGGCGGAATGAACCATCTTGCCTTTTGCCGTACCAGGATGGACATTGGTGCCTTTGCAAGTAATACGTGCAGATGCCGCATTGAAGCTCTCATATTCCAGCTCACCGAGCGGTCCGCCATCCACCGTGTAAGCATAGGTTGCACCGAAGGCTGGTACATCGAATCTATGGGGCCCTCTGCCGATCTCTTCATCTGGAGTGAATGCAATTCGAATCTTGCCATGCTTAATCTCAGGATGCTGAATCAAATAATTCATCGCGGTCATGATTTCGGCAATGCCTGCTTTGTTATCAGCTCCGAGCAGTGTCGTGCCATCTGTCGTGATGAGCGTGTGCCCTAGATAGTGATTCAGTTCAGGAAAGTCTTTTGGTGAAAGCAAGATTCCCAGCTCTTCATTGAGTGGAATGGAGCCGCCTTCGTAGTTATCTATAATTTGAGGCTTAACGCCCGCGCCTGTAAAGTCAACAGCTGTGTCCAGATGGGCCAGGAATCCAATCGTCGGCACATCCTTCTGGGTATTGGAGGGCAGCGTAGCCATCAGATAACCATTGGAGTCGATCGTTATTTCTTGCATGCCGATGCTGTTAAGTTCTTCAGCAAGTTGCTTGGCAAGGACGAGCTGGCCCGGTGTAGTTGGACAGGTCTCGCTGTCCTCATTGGATTGCGTGTCGATAATGACATAGGAAGTGAAGCGCTTGATGATCTCGTTTTTCATAGTTGTCGTATACTCCCTTCTTTTTCTTGGCATCTATTCTTATATTATAGACGAGAAGCAGGAAGAAAACGAATGCAGAGCATTCTATACTTTTGTGGATATAGAGGATTGAAACAAAGGATTAAGGGATGAAAAAGAGCTTAAATGGAAAACCTGTAACAGCGCTTTTTAAGCTGAATACAGGTTTTTTGTTTCATTCTAGCCAGGAATGGGTATATGTTATATGACGTTTTGCGAGCGGTAGTCCATTCAGCATGAGAGGGGACAGATTAACATGGACGGATTAGAGACGATAGCGATTATCGTCATTATGAACCTGATTTATGTCTCCTTATTTACGATTCGCATCATCCTCGTTACCAAATCCAGACGGGTATTGGCTTCGGTCATTAGCATGTTCGAGGTATTCGCGTATTTGATGGGACTTCAAATTGTATTAAAGAACATTGATGATCCAGTTAATCTCGCTGCTTATTGTATTGGATGGGGAGGCGGAGTATGGCTTGGTGTGAAGATAGAGGAATGGCTCGCGCTCGGTTATATTACGCTGCAGATCGTTGTGGAATCAAGCTCTAATCGAATGCCGGTTCTGCTGAGGGAGAAAGGCTTTGGTGTCACCAATTGGATTGCTGAGGGCAAGGATGGCCCGAGGCTGGTGATGGAGGTTCTAACGAAACGCAATCAGGAGAAGCATTTGATGCGAATCATTCAAGAAACAGCGCCTAAAGCCTTCGTGATCTCTTATGAGCCTCGTGCCTTTCGGGGGGGCTTCTGGACGAGGCGGCTTAAAAATGAACGTCAGTAAAGTATAGAATGGTAGAATTGCCAATCGGACAATCTATACATAAGACAATTCGGGGGTTGAGAACAGATGATCCGATTCGAGAATGTAAAAAAAACGTATGAGGATGGCTTTGAAGCGTTAAAAACCATCAATTTGGAATTTAAAGAAGGAGAGCTAACGGTTCTGATTGGACCGAGCGGCTGCGGCAAATCGACATTAATGAAGCATATTAATCGTCTGAACAATCCGACCAGCGGCAAGATCTATATAAGAGACCGTGATATTTCTCGTATTGATCCAGTTGAGCTGCGCAGAAGTATCGGCTACGTGATTCAGAATGTAGGCTTGTTCCCGCATATGAATATTGCTAAGAACGTGGCTATCGTACCACGGCTTCTGAAGTGGGATAAAGAAAAAACGGAGCAGAAGGTTGATGAGCTGCTGCGAATGGTTAATCTGGACCCTGAGGTATACCGGAATCGGTATCCTTCGGAGCTGAGCGGAGGGCAGCAGCAGCGCATTGGTGTTATTCGCGCATTAGCGGCAGATCCCGATGTTATTCTACTGGATGAGCCCTTCAGTGCATTAGATCCGCTCAGCAGAGAGCAGCTCCAGGATGAATTGATTCGCCTTCAGCAGGAGCTTAAGAAAACAATTGTATTCGTAACTCATGATATGGATGAAGCGATTAAGATTGCCGATACGATCGTGCTAATGAAGGATGGCGAGGTTATCCAGAAAGGGACTCCGGAGCATATTCTGCGCCATCCGGCGAATGAATTCGTGACGACCTTTATTGGCAAGAAGCGCCTTACTGCGGAGACGAGGGAATTAGACCTTACGGTAGATGATGTGATGTCTGAGCATCCTATTACTGCGTATCCGGAGAGAGGCCTCGCTGCAGCGATCAAGTTCATGGAGCGCAATCGCGTCGATTCCCTTATTATCGTGGGCCGGAATAGGGAGTTGCTCGGACATGCTTCAATATTCCAAGTTCTGAAGGGCTATCGCCATGAGGACAGCAGGCTGTCGGATGTAATGAAGCCCTTCCATCATGTGGTGGAGTCAGGCTCTTCAGTTGCCTTTGCGCTTGCCTTGATGGATGAGCATGGCCTGCCTTATGTGCCTGTTGTCCGTAATGGTCTGTTGATCGGTTTGATTACCAAAGGCAGTGTCGTTCGCCATCTTGCCGAGGTATATAATCCAGATGATAGAAGTCTGGAGGAATTGATCGCGGAGGAGAGCCTCAGAGAGGATATACCAATTAACGAGAACTCCGTGGAGACAGATGAACAAGGGGTGTCCCGTCTATGATCAATTGGATGACAGAGTACGGAGCTTTTCTTCAGAGTAGACAGGAAGATATTCTAAGTGCGCTTCGTGATCATATTTATATTTCGGCTTTGGCAATTGTGTTCGGAGCAATCGTCGCTATACCGGTAGGGATTATGCTGGCAGGAAGCCGAAAGGGATGGTTGAACAGCATTGTATTTACCATTGCTAACATTCTACAGACGATTCCTAGCTTAGCGCTGCTGGCTATTCTAATTCCATTGCTGGGAATAGGACGGACACCTGCTGTCTTTGCCTTGTTCCTATATTCAATCATGCCGATTATGCGCAATACGTATTCAGGCTTCAAGTCGGTTGATCCGAATGTGATGGAAGCGGCACGCGGTATGGGCTACAGCCGTATCCAACGATTGCTGCGCATTCAACTGCCATTGTCCTTTCCCTATATCATGTCGGGATTACGGGTGACAACGGTGTATATTATTAGCTGGGCTACGCTGGCTACATTGATCGGAGCAGGCGGGCTTGGCCAATTGATCTTCTCGGGCCTTGGCGTGAACAAGAAGGAGCTAATCGTTACGGGAGCCTTGCTCGCGGTGCTTCTTGCGCTGGCAGCCGATTATTTGTTAGGTCTTCTGGAGAAGTGGATAACCGCGAAGACAAGAAGCAATCCGGCGTCGGGCGCCGTATAACAGCAGGGGGAAACAGAAATGAAAAGAATAAGTTGTGGAATGCGAGTAAGAGCTGCTTTTCTAGTAGTGGCTGCTTGCATTATCAGTGTGGGATTGGCTGGCTGCGGCAATGACAATACCATAAAGATCGGTACACAAACCTTCTCCGAGCCCAAAATTATTGCTCAAATGTATCGGCTGCTTATTGAAGATCGAACGGATCTGAAGGTAAAGGTTATGCCGGACTTGGCTACCAGTACAGTCGTGCTCGATGCTTTGAATAATAATGATATACAGATGGCGTCTCTTTATTCGGGCATCGTGTATGATAATTACTTCCCGATTGAACAGACGAATGATCGAGCTGAGGTACTAAGGCAGGCGCAAGAAGGCTTCGATAAGCACTATGGGCTGAAGTGGTTCGATTCCTACGGATTCGAGAATACGTATGCCTTCACGGTGCGGAAGGAAGTTGCGGAAGAACAGAACCTGCAAAAAATATCAGATGTAAAGGATAAGGCTGCTTCCATGAACCTAGGCGTGGATACGTCATGGATGGAGAGAAATAATGATGGGTACCCAGCCTTTCAGAAGGTATACGGAATTAGCTTCGGCAAAGTATTCCCAATGGAGGTCGCTCTTGTCTATAGTGCGGTGGCAAATAAAAAAATGGATATCGTACTGGCTTATTCCACGGATGCAAGGCTGAAAGAGCATCAGTTGGTGACACTCGAAGACGATAAGCAATTCTTTCCGCCATATGATGCTTCCCCGGTCATTCGCAAGGAAGTATTGGAGGCACATCCCGAGCTCAAGGAAATCATCGATCTATTAATTGGCAAGCTGGATGCTAAGACGATGATTGATCTGAATTATGAGGTGGATGTGAATAAAAGGAATGAGAAAAAAGTAGCTGAACAATATTTGAAAGATGTTGGATTATTGAAGTAATGGAGTGAAGAGCATGGAGTTGTTTTTCCGTTATGTTAGAGAGAATTGGATGGACCTTCTGGTCTTCACCGGGCAGCACATCTTCATGGTGCTAATAGGGCTGCTGCTTGCACTTGCAGTAGGCATCCCGCTCGGCGTGCTGGCTTCGAGAAATCGGCGTACAGGCCAAGTGATTCTTACCCTAGCGAATATTATTCAAGTATTCCCAAGCTTGGCTTTGTTAGTTCTATTGATGGTCGTCTTTGGTCTAGGAACAACGACGGTCGTCATCGGCCTGTTCCTCTATTCTCTGTTGCCGATTATTCGGAATACGTATGTCGGTCTTACACAAGTGGACAAGTCGATTATGGAAGCGGGCAAAGGGGTAGGCATGAGTCCTCTTCAAGTTATGCTTAGTGTCCAAATTCCATTGGCGCTTCCCTTTATTCTGACGGGAATTCGGATTGCAGCGGTTATTGCCATTGGCGTGGCGACCATAGCTCCGCTCGTAGGGGGCGATGGGCTCGGACGGGAGATTTATTCCGGTATCAATATGAGCAATTCTGCAAGGCTGTATGCAGGCGCTATACCAGCGGCACTTCTCGCACTGGTAGCTGATCTTTTGCTCGAGAAAGTGCAGCAGTCCGCGAGACTAAGCCGCAGATAACACATCCTATAGCCATATAAAATAAGCAGCAGGGATCAGCGCTCTTCGAGAGGCGGATCCCTGCTGCTTCATTCCGTTATTTTTTCACAATCCAATTGGCAATATCATCAATCACCTGCTGCTCGATTCGGCCAGGAACAAAATATTCATTAACAGTGCCGGCATTCGGGCCATCATAGTTAACGAAGAAATGATTCAGTCCGGGGTAGAGCTTGAAAGTGGCATTTTGCTTGCCCTTGAACAGTTCCTGCCATTGTACATAATCTTTATTCGTATATACCTGGAAGTCGTCCTCGCCTTGCAGAATAAGGACGGGCTTAGTCAACTGAGGGATATACTTGGTCGCGCTTTTGCTGTCCATCTCTTTGAAATAGTAGGCTGGCATACTAAACAAGCTGGTCTTCTTGGCTTCTTCATCAGACATGCCTGGCAATAACTTTGCCTTCGCCTGCTCGGCTTCAAGCATCGCCATATGGGTTGCCTTCAACGGATCCTTATCATCCATAGCTGCAATAATGGCTAAATTCTGATCATAGATGATTTCGAGCAGTGATCTAGGCGAGCCGGCAAGCGATACGATACCGGCAAAGTCGCCGCCCTCCGCATCGATTCGCGGAGCCAGCATGCCGCCTTGGCTATGACCAATGATATAGACCTGTGTGGCATCAATTCGTTTGTCGTTCTTCAGCAGCTTGGAAGCGGCGATCGCATCGTCCACGGATTCTTCCTTAACGGTCAACTCAGCGATATTCTCAGGTGTGTAGCTGCTCGCATAAGCAAAGGTCCGCTTATCATAGCGAAGTACTGCAATTCCTTGCTGAGCGAGGCCCCATGCGAGATCCCGAAAAGGCTTGTAGGCGGCTGTTGCCTCGTCACGGTCACTTGCTCCTGACCCTTGAACAAGCACGACGGCCGGAATCTTGCCGGTTGCGTTCTTCGGCAAAGTCAGCGTTCCGCCTAATGGGAATGAAGTGCCCGCATCAACGGTGACCTTTTCTTCCACAACATTGTTAGGCAGAGCTGCCTCCTCCGTGATGAATTGAAAGAGCAGCCCGATAAGCTTCCCGCTCTTGTTGGAGACTAGCGTAAGAGTCGTATCAAGATGTTCGAATTGTATAGTAGCGGTGGTAATCGTGATGGAGGGATCCTTCTTATCCTTCGCAGTCTGAACGGACTTCACGCTTACATAATTTCCTGCAACCGAGGTTAGCTGCTGCCAGACAGAGGCAAGTACGGGTATGGTGACAGTCTTCTTGAGGTTCTCGTCAAAATACTGATCGGAGAGCTGCTGAAAGCTGCCTTTACCAAGCAAGGTAATGATCGTAGTAACGAGCTCCTGCGCTTTACCTTCCGGCGTGACAATGGAGACATGCTGTTTAGTTGCGTTATAAGAGGTTGTGTAGCCTAATCCTTTATCGAAGAAAGATAGAGGAATAAAGACCCGGCCCTTCTTCTCTACGGCAGCTTCTCCAAAGGAGATGGTCTTGCCTGTAAGCTTGTTAATTGCTTTGGAGCTGCCTATCTGCAAGGAAATATCCAAACCTTCCTGCTGCAAGCGAATTTCCTTCGGCTTCTTGCCTGAAGAAATTTTCAGTCCTAACTGTGCTGCAGTCTGACGAAGGGGCAGCATGACGGTTTTGCCTTGTGTGTAGGGTTTGGCATCTGAATATGACGCTGGAGTGCCGTTAATAAGGACATGAATAGCGGTTGCTGCCGCCATAGCGGGCAGAGCTGCCAGGAGCAGCATAGTTAATGCGATTGTCGAAGCTACATACTTTTTCAATTCGTAATTCCTCCTCTTCAAATAAGTAGATGATTGTCTAATAAACCCATACTTGGATATACGAGAAGAGGGAGGAAAAGGATTCATAAAGGTTATATTGTTGATTTTCTAAGCAGGAGGAACGAAATTAGGCTATAGCATAGTATGAATGGAATGATCCATAGAGCAAGCTCAAAAGCCTTATGATCAACAATCCAATTCCAAATATCCATCCACCAGCCATTAGCTGTAGTAAGGAAAGTGAGAATGGTGAAGATCAGCAGGGCGCTGATGGTGAGAATAAGCATGCCCATTCCTTTGAATCTTCGATGTACGCTGCTAATAGCAAATCCGCAGTAGAAGAAGCCCAGCATCAATAGCCAATAGATGATTAATTGCTGAAAGCCGTTGCCCTCATTCAAAAAAGGTATAGTGAAAAATCGGAGTCCTACGCCCCAGCCATCAGTTACGCTAGATTCGAGCGCTGCGAGCACTAAAAGAATAATCGAGGCAAGTCCTGATGCAAGAAGTGCCATGAGAGAAGTGCCTTTGAAATAATCGGCTCTTCTTACGCTGAAGCTGACAGCGAAGGGAAAGGTTTGCGGCAATACAAGGATGCCTATAACCAGCATATAGATAAAGATGGAGGCAATGCCGCCTGTCTGAAACTCGGTGTTGCTAAAAAACGCAATAAGCCAATTGACAATAAAGCTGGACCCAAGAATAAGGCTTGGAATGACGAACCATGATAACTTATCTTGAAGATGCATTTTGACTACAGTTGCTGTACGGCTCATATAGAATCATCTCCTTGTAAATCAACTTTGCTTTTGGTTAATTCCACAATAAGCTGCTGTAACGGTATAGATGCGATTTCTAGTCCCAGCGCTTCGGCCTGCTTCCGCTCACCAGAGGATAGTTTGCCCATGAGACTAGCTGTCAGCAGTGAACCGAACGGCTGTCTGGAAATGACGGTCCGATTCCCTATGAAGCTCTCTACAGCAGAGGAAGTCCCTCCAATTGTGTAGGCTGATCCGCGCAGCTCTTCTGCGTCCTCGTTAATAATAATTTTACCGTTATCAATAAGGATAATATGCTCTAGCAGCTTGCTTACCTCATCGATCAAATGGGTGGACAGAATGATCGTCCGAGGATTTTCCGAATAATCTTCAATTAGACGGTCATAGAATAATCCGCGTGCGACCGCATCTAAGCCCAGATAAGGCTCATCGAATATCGTTAACGGAGCACGGCTGGCGAGACCTACGATAATGCCAACGGATGAGTGCATGCCGCGAGACAGTTTTTTGATTAATCGTTTCAATGGGAGTCGGAACTCTTCTGCTAGGGAGTAAGCATATTCTTTGTCCCAATTAGGGAATAGTGAGGCAGACAGCTCCAGAACATTGCGTACGTTATAGGTGTCGGGGTACTTCTGGCTTTCCTTGATGAAGCAGATTTGGTCAAGTACACGGCTATTCTCATAAGGCTCTTCACCCATTACCTTGAGTTCACCGCTTGTTGCAAAGATCTGAGCTGTAATTAATTGCATGATCGTCGTTTTGCCGGCACCGTTGCGTCCAAGAAGCCCATAGATTTTGTCTTTCTCCAAGGTCAGGCTTACCTCATTGACTGCCTTCATGGCGCCATAAGACTTGGTTAATTGTTTTAATTCTACGATTGCGCTCATTGACCGTTATCCCCTCTCCGAATCAGCTCAGTTAGCTGCTCTGTCGTAATACCCAGCTTCTTAGCCTCACTTATCATGGATACCACATACTGTTCAAAAAAGAGCTCTTTCCGTTTCTCAATCAAAACCTGACGAGCGCCAGTTGCTACAAACATTCCGATTCCCCTTCTCTTATATAAGATACCTTCATCTGCCAATAGATTGACGCCTTTGGACGCTGTTGCAGGATTAATCTGATAAAAGGCGGCGAATTCATTCTTGGAAGGAACTTGCGATTCCTCCGGCAGTCTTCCTTGGATGATATCGTCCTCGATGGATTCGGCTACTTGCATGAAGATGGGACGGCTGTCATCTATGGAGATAGACATTTGTTAATCACCCCTTATTTACTTGCTTGGTTGGTTACTCATGTAATCAACTATACAGGGTAGGTGTTCATATGTCAATAAGAGGGAATAAAAAATAGGCAGGCCTCCTGCAGAATGCAGAAAGGCCTGCCTATTTACTTAAAGAATAGTCTCAATCATGAGGATTGGACGGGACATTAGATGAGCTGAGCTTGCTCATAAGTGCTTGAATCTGATCACGCAGGGTAAGCAGTTCTGTAGGCTCAATGTTCGTATCGGCGAATAAGCGTGCTGGAATATCAATCGCCTGCAAGCGTAAGGCCTGCCCCTCAGGCGTTAATTCAATGACGACATTCCGCTCGTCGGATTTGTCTCTGATGCGAGTCAGGAGATTCATTCCTTCAAGCTTCTTGAGCAGAGGAGTCAATGTGCCTGAATCTAATGACAGCTTGGCGCCTAGCTCCTTCACCGTTACTTTATCCTGCTCCCATAGAGACAGCAGCGTAATGTATTGGGTATAGGTTAGACCCAGATCGGCTAGAATGGGTCGATATAGTTTGGTAATTTCTTTGGAACAGGCATAGAATGCGAAGCAGAGCTGGTTGTTTAAACGCAGTTGTTCATCTTTGTCCATAATCGTTGTCGCTCCTTAAAACTTCTAATCAATTGCATACAATTGATTGTGCTTATTGTAGCATTGTTGAGAAAGAGGTGTCAAAGGCTGCTGATAAATGAATGACGGTTTGACAATTGTTATGTTGATTGTATACAATTAAATTAAGATCAATTTAATAGAACGGAGGTTTGAAGTATGTCTTTATATGATATTGAGGTAAAGACGATTAGCGGAGACAAGCAGACGCTGGCGCCCTATAAGGGTCAGGTTATGCTAATCGTAAATACAGCAACCAAGTGCGGATTTGCTCCGCAATTCAAGGGCCTGCAAAAGCTGTATGATACTTATCGTGAACAGGGCTTCGCCGTATTAGGCTTTCCTAGTGCGCAGTTCATGAATCAGGAGCTGGAGGATAATGCAGAGATTGCTGAGGCGTGTGAACTTAACCATGGCGTCAGCTTCCCGTTGTATGCGAAGGTTGATGTTAACGGGAATACAGCGCATCCGTTATTTCAACACCTGACGAATGAAGCGCGCGGACTGCTCGGGTCCAAGGCGATCAAATGGAATTTCACGAAATTCCTTATTAATCGGGATGGCAAGGTCGTGAAGCGATTCGGACCGCAGGATACGCCGGAGAAAATGGAGAAAGAGCTCAAAGCGCTGATTGAAGCCTAAGCTGATTTCATCTATGGGTAATAGCAAAGAGACTATTCTTGCAGCCGTTATATGGCGGCTGCAAGAATAGTCTCTTTTGTCTGTTGGCCTAGCTCTCTGAAAGATAGCTCAATAAGCGATACCTACACGGCATCTGCTAAATTCGGTACTGGATATTTGCTTATAAGTAAAGGCAGCGGTGTCGGCGACAGATATTTGCGTACCATCCTCGGGCAAATAATTCCGCTCTGTTCGGTATTCTCCAAGCTGTGGGCCATCCGGTAAATAAGTAGGGCATACGAGAGTCCATTCCAGCGTGGATTGCTCCAATATCCGCAGTACCGCATGATGCTCCTCGGCTGCGCGAGTCAACGTACGTCTTGACTCACTGGACTGATAGCGAAGCAGGCCGGGTTCGATCCGACTGTTTAATATGCCTGCTGTTCCAACCGTAATTAGCCGTTGAATGCGATGCGATTGCATAGCTCTAATGATGAGAGGGAAGCTCTCTGATAGCGTGGTTGTGCCATCGGTGCTCAGAGCGCTGACGACGGCATCCCCATTAGTCATCACGTGTTCAAGATCCTGCTCCTGCCTTGCATCTCCCTGCACGATAGTTAGCTTGGAATGAACGATTCCAAGCTTCTCCGGCGTACGTGCCAGAGCGGTTACGGTATGATCGTCGTTCAAAGCCTGTTCTACGATTCGTCTTCCTACCCGGCCCGTAGATCCTAATACGATGATATGCATTATATCTCTTCCTCTGCTAATCGAACGCCTGTAGCCAAATATACGCTATTGCGCCCGTTATTCTTGGAGCGGTATAAGGCCCGATCAGCCTGTCTTATGAGATTTTCCAGGGTTATACTGTTAGACGGATTAGTTTGGGAAACGCCGAAGCTGGCTGTGATCGTAACAGAGATGTCCTGTGTTACGAGCGGTGTGGAAGCCAATTCTTTACGCAGCCGATTAGCTAATCGGCCTGCTTGGCTCAGCGATAAATCAGGAAGACAAATAATGAATTCCTCGCCCCCATAACGGCAGAACAAATCCGTTGGCTGAATATACTGTTGGCATAGCGAGACAACATGCTTTAATGCAGCATCGCCTATATCATGCCCAAAGCGATCATTAATTCGCTTGAAATGATCGACATCGAGCAGAATAAGGCTTATCGGCTGTCCGCGCAGGGCGACTGCTTGGATCAATTCCTTGCTTTTTAGCAGAAAGAAGGAACGGTTGTAGATTTGAGTTAATCCGTCTATCGTGGCTAAGTGCCGCAGCTTGTCATGCAGCTCTGCTTTCTCCGTTACATCAATGAACATAATGGTATGACCAACGAGCAGACCGCTCTTATGGGAGACCGGTGAGAAGCGGATTAAATACCAATGAGTTCGTCCAGTTGCATCCAGCCACCTTACTTCATGCTCTTGGGTTGAGCCTGGCTCATCGTTGCATATGAAATCAAAGGATTCGTTGGTGTGCTGATACCAGAAGGGAGCTACAGATTGACCAATTGCCGAAGCGTTTAATGAGGTCATCATGTTTGTCGCTGCCCGATTATAATCAACAATCTTTTGCTCCATATCAAGTACAAGTACGCCATCGCGCATGCTCTCGAATATATTTTCTCTGACGATAGGCGAAGATTTCAGTATGTTGGCTGATCGGATGGCCCAAATCGTAAGGGCAGAGGTTACACTCATCATAACTGGCACAAGGTCCATGCCATAAGGGGTTAATCCTATCAGATAAAGAAAGGATGTTGCCATCGGGATATACAGGCCGATTACCAAAACAATGATCTGTTTGCGATAAAGGCGGGTGGCATGCTTCCATCGACGGAGCAATAATGCTCCACCTGTCAACAAACAGCCAAAAGTAAAGCTGCCGTTGACGATATACCAATCCCCTCTGACGATATCGACCAAGGCAGTTGTCTCATTCGGACGCAAGTAGAGGGAACGATAGAAGAGATGATGATATTCGTTGGTGGTAACGAGCAGGACGGTAGTTATAGGAATAAGGAAAAGAATGAGAACATTCCTTCGTGTCACGTATTTATTTAATCCGCAATAATACATAACGAGCAGGAGGCTGCAAGGTGCGATGAATGGCATACCGAAGTATTCGACGTTCAGCCAGAATCGAATTTCCTGCAAGGTACTGCTAGACAGCTCAAAGGCAAAGCCAAAGGTATAGATTGCCGAGAATGCTGTAATCCAGACAAAGGTTTTCATTCCAGGAAAGCTGGATTTGATGAAGTAAGCATATACGCCAAGATAAATGCTAAGCACGCCCGAGGTTGCGACGATTACAATGTAGTTGGATATGGCGGTATTCATAGGGTAACGACTCCATCTATTAAGTTTTGGGAGATATATCTCGACATTATTCTTATTTCTTTATAACGTTAAATAAGTGAAATTGTCCAGTAAATTCAAGATCATTTTTAGGTCTATTTGTCGATTTTATTTTATATAGAAATTTTACCACGACCGCAACCTTATGGAAAAAGTGATCGTTTATACTAGAATGAGACTTATTCATTTTATTTTAAGGTTTTATTAAGAGTTCTCAATGTAAAATTAAGGATTTACTAGTATGCTTAATCTAATCTATCGAATACACAAAAGAAGGAGATCAGAATGAATCGAAGTGGTAGTCGTTATTTTGTTGGGAAATTGCTCTTTATTATGATTTGTCTTTGTATAATTGCGGCTTGTTCACAAGCAGAGAATCCGAAGCAAGTTAGCTTCGTTATTGATGGGAATAAGCTCAAGCAAGCACCAGCGGTTGCCTTTGAGGAGGGACAATTGCTTGTCCCGGCGGCTTTCCTGGAGAAGACCTTCGCTGTAAAGATGGAATGGGAATTGAAGCACGAAGCTGAGCCGAAGGGGATCTATTATTCCGATAAGGTAGCGGTGCTTATGTATCATCATCTCGTGGAAAAGGACGAGGAGGGCGTGGAGGCGATTCCCACAGAATTATTCCGGGAGCAAATGGAGCTGCTTCGCACGAACGGGTTCCATGTAATCGGCATTGATGAGTATGAGGACTTTATTCTGAGAGACGGAACGGTACCTGATAATGCAGTTCTATTGACCTTCGATGATGGTTATGAGAGCTTCTATAAGGAAGCATTCCCGATTCTGAAGGAATACGGTTATCCTGCAATCAACTTCGTTATTGTATCTGCGGTTGGCGACAGAGGGGAAAAAGGTACAGCCAAGATGACCTGGGACGAAATGCGGGAGATGCAGCAATCAGGAATGAGCTTCTATAGTCATACCAATGATCTGCATCATTATGGCGTGATGAGAGAAGATGGCATGACGAAGCCGGTTATGACACGCAAGCAATATTTCAAGGCTGAGAAGCGGACCGAGACACAAGAAGAGTATTTGGCAAGAATAACGAATGATTTGACGACGGCAGAAGAGAAGCTGAAAGAAGAGCTTGGCACTACAAGAGGCGTTATTGCCTTCCCTTATGGCGCCTATAATGATGACGTCTTAGCTATATTGAAGTCGCTTAATATTGAAATTTCCTTCACGGTGAAGGAGGGCATCAATGGACGAGGCCAGACGAATGGCTACCGTGTTAACGGAGCGAGATCTGGTGAATCGGCTAAGCAGCTCATGGAGAAGCTGAAGGCTCTGACGTTAACGGACGCAGCAGTAAATGTGCGCATGAATGGACAGGAGGCTGTATTTACAACGATACAGCCTGTGAAGACAGCCGACGGAGTGATGATTCCGCTGCGTGACTTCTGCAAGTCGAACAATCTCAAGCTGAATTGGGATAATAAGAAGAAGATTGCTACCATTACTTCATAATACTGTATCGACTGACGAAAGGCCGCCAACCTCTGCTGAAGGGTTTGGCGGCCTTTCTATTGTTCCAATTAGTTGGATGCTCTCCTATACCCTTTACGTTTATGGAAGGAAACCGAACGATAAGAGGCCGCCAGCGTCTTCCTTCTTTTCTCCGAGAGAGCTCCGCCATTCATCGAGAGGCTCTTATTCAAGGCTCTCTTGAGTACGTAGCTGCCAGGATAATGGGTATGAAGAAAATTGCCGTAGGTCTCGAATTCCGAGAACGCGAACTGTTTTTTCTTATTCATGCTGCGCATAATCGCCTGATACCAACGGATGCCATGCTTATTTTCTATTTTTCTTTTGAGCTCCGCAACCTTGGCTCTCTCGAACAGCATGTAGTGGGTGACGAAGGAGCGGCGAGAGGCGGCATTGCTTCCCAGCAGCTTCTTATAGGTGCGAAAATACTCTGGTTGGCTCCAACTGCGGTAATAAAATATAGCTTTGCCCTCCGAAGTTCGGAACGTATGCGGACGAATTAGCACAGTGTCCGCATCAATAACAAGATAATACTTCTGGGAGCTCAGCTTATCGCCGCCGAGCTTGAGCAGCTGTTGATAGAGCCAGCCGGAGCGTTCCCATTTGGAGGAACGGTAGTTGATATTTTTTTTCGTAATCGGAAGCACGATGTTTTCATTAACGAACGTGCAGCCTTTTCGTATGCATAAGGCTCTCATCCGCTTTGTGTCTGGTGAGATAATCATGAACTTGCGAATGGGATGCTTCACCATTCGTCTAACGCTATCTATGACATACGGGAGCGTCCCCAAATCCTTCTCGATAGCGGGAATCAGCACATCAATTGCAGGAAGCGTCAAGTTGCTCATCACCAGTCCTTATCCTCTTTTTAGCTTAGTGTATGTTGGTCATCCGAGGTTCGTTCAGACTGTGTTCAAATGGCCTAATTAAGAAGTTATTGTTAATAGAAAGGTTGTACGTGCAATTGCATGGCAACTATGCTACGATACGATACACTTGTTTAAATAGATACATCATAAAGAAGGTGACATCGTGGCAACTGCAGCAGTGGATTTAAAGTCCAAACAATTTAATCTGTTTCTTCTGACATGGCCCATATTTCTCGAAATTTTCTTATTCATGCTTATGGGGATTACAGACACTCTCATGCTTAGCGCGATATCGGACAATGCCGTATCCGGCGTGGGCGCAGCGAATCAGTATCTTCATATCTCGCTGCTCATTCTTGAGGTAATAGGCAATGGAGCCTCCATTGTAGTAGCGCAGTATATTGGCTCTCGCAAGATGCTTGAAGCGGCCAAAATATCGGCACTCGCTGTTACTCTTAATCTACTAGTCGGCTTAGTCATGAGCGGCATATTCCTCTTATTCAGCTATAACATTCTAGAAGCTTTGAATTTACAGGGTGAGGTACTTGCGTATGCTCACAGTTATTTATCTTTTGTAGGCGGATTTATATTTTTCCAAGCCATTATTAATTCATTGGCGGCCATTATACGGGTTCATGGATTTACGAAGGAAGTTATGTTCGTATCGCTGGGTATGAATGTCATTCATATTATAGGTAACTATTTGCTGATCTTCGGCAACTTCGGCTTTCCAGAGATGGGGGTTCACGGTGCAGCAATATCAACGGTAGTCAGTCGTTTTATTGCGCTGGTGGTCTTTTTCTGGCTGCTTTATCGCATTATGGAGATTAGAGTCCGAATTCAGTATTACTTCAAGCTGTCCAAGGAGTTTGTTGGCAAAATATTGAAGATTGGCATCCCTTCAGCGGCCGAGCAGGTAATGTATCAAGGGTGTCAAATGGTCTTTCTTTATTACGCGACTTTCTTGGGCGAGAATTCCTTAGCAGCTAGGCAATATGCTTCGAATATTTCGATGTTCATTTATTTATTCGCGATTGCGATCGGGATTGGGACCTCTATTATTGTGGGTCAATTGGTAGGAGCGAGTCGTAAAGACGAGGCTTATCATCGGGTATGGGGAAGTGTGAAATGGGCTAGTGCAGTCACTCTTATCATGGTGCTTGTCGTTATGGTCTTCCGCGTGCCATTAATGGGTATCTTCACAACGGATGAGGCTATTATTCAGCTCGGCGCCAAGGTGCTTCTTCTGAGCATTGTACTGGAGACAGGGAGAACGATTAATATCGTGCTCATTAATTCGCTTCGGGCGTCAGGTGATGCGAAATATCCGTTGTGGATCGGCATGGTAACAATGGTCGGCATCAGCTTATCGCTTGGTTATTTGTTTGTTTTTGTACTCGATATGGGGTTAGCGGGTATTTGGCTTGCTATTGCTGCCGATGAATGGCTCCGGGCATTCATTATGTTCTTCCGTTGGAAGAGCAGAAGGTGGGAGAAGCATGCGCTTGTGAAGTCGGAATCTAGCGATCAGGCAGTACTATCAACTAACTAAAGGATAGGGCATAGGGAGATATAAGATGAAGGAGCAGAAGAATAACGATTGCTATGAAATTACGCAAATCTGTCTGCTGGCGGGTAAAATTATTTTGCAAAGCGGCGGCGAAACGTATCGGGTAGAAGATACGATGAGAAGGATCGCCGCTGCGTATGGTATAGAGGATTCACACAGCTTTGTTACACCAACTGGTATATTGTTCGCAATTGACGGGAGCACGCCAACGACAAGACTCATACGCATATCAGAGCGTTCGACGAATCTGGGCAAGGTGTCCCTTGTGAATGATATCTCCCGTCGAATCAGTAACGGACAGGTACAGATAGCGGAGGCGCAACGGCTATTGCAAGATGTTGATAGGATGCCCTTTGCTTATCCAGAGTGGCTGAAGGTAGCTGCGGCAGCGATTGCCAGCGGCTGTTTTCTGCTGATGCTTCAAGGCAATTGGGGAGATTGCATACCTGCTATTTTGGCTGGCGGTCTCGGTTTCTTCTGCTTGGTCGCCCTGCATCGCCTGGTGCCTATTAAATTTTTTGCCGAGTTTCTCTCCTCCATGGTGATAGGCACGGTTGCTATTTTGCTGGTGAAGAACGGACTGGGCAGTGAACTGAATAAAATTATTATCGGGTCTGTCATGCCGCTTGTGCCCGGTGTTCATCTAACGAATGCAGTGAGAGATTTAATGGCTGGTCACCTCGTATCAGGTCTTTCTAAGGGAGCAGAGGCCTTCTTGACTGCTTTTGCCATTGGCTCGGGTATTGCGGTTGTATTGTCTATTTTCTAATAGGATGGAGGCGAATAACGAATGATATGGGTGGAACAGATCCTATTGAGCTTCATCGCTTCTGCTGCTTTTGGTCTTATATTTAATGTGCCGAGACGATTGCTTGCCCAGTGCGGGGGTGTAGGTATGATCGGTTGGCTGGCCTTTTTTTTCAGTACAGAGATAGGGATGGATACGATCCCGTCTACACTGATTGCCGTGTTTGTCATTACGATTATCAGCCAACTATTCGCCAGGCTCTATAAGACGCCTATTATCGTCTTTAGCGTAGCGGGTATTATCCCGCTTGTGCCTGGAAGCCTGGCCTACGATGCGATGCGCAATGTCGTCGAGAAGCATTATGATATCGCCGTTCAGCTCGGCGTGGAGGCATTCATGATAGCGGGTACGATTGCAATCGGTCTTGTATTCTCAGAAGTTGTAAGTCAGGTAATCCGCAGAACCGGCCGCTAGTTCGTTCTGTCCTCGAGGGCATATCTGTTTCTCAGAGTGTGGATCATAGCCTGAACCTGTTCTTGTGATGGGAGTAAGGCGTTGTCTGTCAGTGGATCTCGGCTATTAATGATATGCTTGACCGCATTGGTGAATATCCGTGCCCCGTCTGGTCCAAGCGAGGTGAGCTCCTCCAAGCTTGCCGTATGGTTATCGGTAACGAATGGATGATCGGCGGCCTCGTTCTCGCTTACAGCCTGTTCATAGAAGGAACGGACAAGCTGTGCACGCTCCCGGCCCGAGCCTTCTGCAATAATAAAGGCTTGTACGATAAAAGCATGAGCTTGCCGCCGCTGGGCGATGCCGCAAAACTTATAACCGCCGATGCTAAGGTCGAAGTCGCCCGGACAATAAGCGCCGGCGATCTCTCCTTTGTCTACCTGGCATCCTGTAGCTCGAAGAGCATGGCTGATCAGAGCATACATCCGTTCAAAATCATCGTGAAAGTGAAAGTCGAGCGCATCTGATTTGGGCAAAATAAGGGAAAGGTTCACAACACCGAGATCAAGGGGGACGGCAGCACCTCCGGAATTGCGAACAGCAGTAGACCAGCCGGCGTCTTCGAGCTGCTGCCTTGCGTGCTTCGCATTCGGCATTCGGCTGTCCCGCAATCCCATTACGAATGCATGCGGATGGCGCCAAATATGGCATACCGCGGCTTCTCCGCGACCAACACCTCGGCATAACAGCTCATCCAATGCAAAAGGATAGAGTATATCCTCTTGCGAGAAATCATTACTTCGATCTAAAAGTCTGATTGTAGCAGGTAACCCCAAGCTCCGCTCTCCAGTTGTATCCCATTCCATCCTGTTCCCAATCCTTTCCGGCTCTCGTATTCAGGTAAGCCTATCATATCATGTTGACACTTCTGCTGCTTAATCGAAGACGCGCTTTTATAAGCAATCAGAACAACAGAAATAACCAAAGGATGTGATGAGTCATCCTTTGGTTATTTCTGTTGTATTAAACTGTGCAGATCAGTTTCTAAGGAGCGAGCGGCACTGCCGGGTCCTGCGGAGCAATCGTTGGTGACGGAGACACAGCATTCGTCTCTGAACTATTATTTACCCCATTATTGTTTTTATTGCCGTCTGTATTGTTACAAGCGGAAGCCGTCAACATAATAGCTGCACTCAAGGTGCCGATAAAGATCATTTTTGCTGCATTGCGTTTTTTTAGATTTGAATTCATAACTGGTAAATCCCCTCTCTTATTCATCCAATTTAGTAGATTTGTTCATCCTATCTGTAATTAACCAACCCCCCATTAATGAATCAGAATAGTGAATGAGAAAAAATTAATATTCATACTAGCGTTATTTGGGTATAAATAGCGGTTTTTGACAGCGAATAGACTTATAATATATTTACAATATTTGCTGTAAATTGTAGAATATTATTAATTTACTTTTGTAAGCGTTCACGTTATGAGAGCGTTTTTTTAATGAAATAGCAATGAAAAGGAGTGGAGATTATGCTGGAGCCCGCTGTTCATAAAGCATCGGAGGTCGAAACAGGACAAGATGAGATATTGCTCCGCTTAACTGAACTCAAACGGACGTTTGGCCGAGGATCTAGTGCCGCCGTTGTCTTGCAAGGTGTTAATCTCTCAATCCCACAGGGGAAGTTGATTGCTTTGAAGGGGAGATCCGGCTCTGGGAAGACAACCTTGCTTAATTTAATCGGTGGCTTAGATGTGCCGACAGAAGGCAGCATTACGTTCAATAATATCGTGATGAGCAAGCTAGGCGATAGAGCAAGAGGAAATATACGCAAATCGAATATGGGCTTAATCTTTCAATCCTTCGCTTTATTCCCGCTTATGTCCGCTTACGAGAATGTGGAATTTGCCATGAGGGTAGCAGGGGTTCCTGCGAGCGGCAGGAAGGAAGCGGCTATTCAAGCGCTTGATTATGTAGGGCTCAAGCCGCGAATGCATCATCGCCCCTTCGAGCTCTCAGGTGGAGAGCAGCAGCGTACAGCTATTGCACGCGCTATTGCCCATAAGCCGAAGCTGCTGCTTGCTGATGAGCCTACGGCTGAGCTAGACAGTCGAACAGGTCTGCTTATACTGAGCGTGCTGCGCAGCTTGGTGAAGGAAGAAGGAATGACGATCGTTCTAACGACGCATGACCCGGCTATTATGGAGCTGGTGGATGAGGTCTACGAATTGGAGGATGGAACTATTGTTGAAACTAAAAAGCTATAATCTGGCGGCTTCGCTGCTTATAAGCATGTCCCTTCTGATTGGGGGCTGCTCTCTTATTCCCAAAGAAGAGGGAGTGATCAAGCCGCCCCTTGTGAAGCCTACAGTCCCTTCTTACAAAACAATAAAGACAGATAAGGGAACGGTGACCAAAGCAATTAGCGGATATGGCACATTCGAATCGACAGAAATTGTAAGTGTGGAATACCCGGGCAAGACAGGCAAAATACATAAGATTCATGTTAAGGCGGGTGACTCTGTCAAGAAGGGCGATGTGTTATTGGAGCTGGATGTTGACGGCGTTGACATCCAACTCCTCGAGCAGAAAATCAAAGTCGAGCAGATCTCTGCTGAGCTAAAGCTGCTGGTAAGAGATGAGAGTAATGCCGATGCTCTGAGACTCAAGGGCTTGCAATATGATCTGGAGAAATTGAGGCTGGCGAAGCTCCAGGAGTTGTTGAATAATAGCAAATTATTAGCACCGCTAACGGGTAAAGTGATGTTTGTAGAGACGATGCAAGAAGGGGATTTCGTTAAGCCCTCACAAACGCTCTTCCGAATAGCCAACCCAGAGAAGCTGCGTATATCCTGGAGCGGGGAACCTGCGGTAATCCAGGATGTACAGGTAGGCGTACAAGTAGAGCTTACTTTCCAGGATGAGACCAAAGCCAAAGGAACAGTCGTGCAGACCCCGCTTACTGCCCCACAGACTGAAGATAAGGCTTTAGCGGAAAGGTATATGAATATAATGTATATAGAACCAGGAAAGCTCCCTAAAGGGATTACGGTTGGCAATAGCGTTGCCGTGTCACTAATATTGGCAGAGGTCAAAGATGCAGTAAGGCTGCCGAAAGCCGGTCTGCAAGTATTTGAGAGCCGCAAGTATGTTCGGATTTTGGAAGGCGATACCTTGTATGAGGTAGACATCGAGCTTGGCTTGGAATCGGCAACTCATTATGAGGTTTTGAGCGGGCTCAAAGAGGGACAAGAAGTGGTGACCAAATAGCTGAAGCTTGGGACTACAATCATAGAGTGGAGGCTGTAAATTGGCTTTATTATCGATGATTATCCGCAAGATGACTCAGAATAAGTGGCTGGAGCTCAGTCTTCTAATGGGTCTGATTATAACAGTAGGCTTAGTCTCGAGCATTCCGATGTATACGGATGCCACCTTATCCAGAATGTTGGTCAAGGAGCTGGAAGCGTCTGATGTGCCCAATTACCCTGGAACCATACTCGCCAGATTTGCTTATACAGGGAAAAATAATGCCGAGGAAAGGCTGCAATGGCAGAAGCAGAATGACAGCTATATTAAGCAAAAGGCGATTCCATCTTTGCCGATTGATCTCCTTGCTGTAAGGAATGAAATAAGCTCTACCTTGTTTGCTGTTGTTCATAATGGAGAGAAACAGGACTCGAATTTAATTGGTATTGCTAATATCGAAGAGGATATTCGGCTTATAGATGGACGGATGCCAGCCAAAGAGCCTGTTGATGGCATCTATGAGGTATTGCTGACGCAGAAAGCGCTTAGTTATTTTGGTGCAGTGCTGAACACTGTGTTTACGATTGAAGATAAGAAGACGGATAAGGCTGTATTGCAAGTGAGGCCAGTAGGTATTTTCACTAAAAAAACGGATGACAGTCTATTCTTCCAATTCAACGATATGAATGTATATGCCAAGAGCATCATTATGGACCACGACTTGATGCAACGGGATATGCTTGATAGCAGGAAGCTGCTGCTTTCTAGTCATTATTGGACTATTGTCCCTGATTATTCGCAGTTAACTGTTAATAACGTTGATACTTATTTGGCGACGGTAGCTGAGCTGAGTGAGTGGTCGAAAAGCAATAATACGAACACGATATATGCAAGACATGTGCCTGTGATCAACAAATATATGGATCGGTCCTTCGATCTGCGTGTGTTGACGTTATCCTTGAACGTTCCTGTACTCGTCATGCTGGCGATGTATGTGTTCATGGTCTCTAACTTGATCACCAATCGTCAGAAGACTGAGATCGCAGTATTGCGAAGCAGAGGGGCTTCCCGCTGGCAGATCATACTGTCGTATATTGTAGAGTACGTCTTCCTGGGAGCCATAGCGATTGCTGTAGGCCCACCGCTCGGTAAATTGTTGACAGTCATGCTGGGTTCCTCGAATGGCTTTATGTCATTCATTCAGCGATCAGGCTTGCGAGTTGACTTGACCAGCAATGTGTATTTATATGCGGTAATTGCTGCTGTAGCAGCCTTCGTTATTATGCTGGTTCCAGTTATTCTGGCTACGAGAGTGACCATTGTCAATCATAAGCAGCAGATGGCACGAATGGGAAAAACACCTTTCTTCCATAAGCTGTATCTGGACGTTATCGCCCTTGGTATTTCTTTGTACGGTTTGAAGATGTTCTATGATCGTTTGAAAACCTTGGATACCTTGAGCCTGGAAGGGGCGCAACTGCAGATTGATCCACTGCAATTCATCGTTCCTGCATTATTTATTCTGGGCGGCGGCATGCTGCTGCTTCGTCTTTATCCGTATGTTATTAAGTTTGTATATTGGCTAGGCAGGAGATGGTGGTCACCTTCTCTCTATGCCACGTTGATTCAAGTAGGTCGATCAAGTTCCAGCTATCAATTTCTGATGATTTTCCTGATGATGACAATTGCTACTGGCATGTTCAGTGCGAGTGCGGCAAGGACGATTAATCAGAATGGAGAGGATCGAATTCGTTATGCGAATGGGGCAGACGTTGTGCTCGCGCCTAGATGGCAGGACGATAAGAAGCCTGAAGATATTTTTGCCCGAAAATCAAAAGAACAGATAGCGTTGGAGAAGCGGACTAAAATTAACTATGCGGAACCGCCATTCAAGCAGTTTGAGAATCTGGCTGGTGTTGATCAGATTGCCAAAGTATATTTGAGGGAATCCGCGATGTTCAGCAATTTCTCCGGCTTTGGTGCTGGAGAGGTTAGTATGATGGGGATAGATACTGATGAATTTGGCCGAGCAGCTTGGTTCCGAGATGATCTGCTGCCCTATCATTTCTATGAGTATTTGAACATTCTAGCAACAGAGCCAACGTCTGTGCTAATCACGCGAACGATGGCCGATCAATTCAACATCAAGGAAGGCGGCAAAATCGAGCTGGGCTGGGAGGCTGTCAGCAAACAGCCATTCACTGTGGTTGGCATTATTGATTATTTCCCTTCTTTTAATACCAAAGATAAGAATATAGATGGCACACCGAAGATGCTCGTTATTGGACATCGCCAACAGTTCCAGAAGGTCTTTTATAAAGAGCCTTATAAGCTGTGGCTGAAGATGAAAGAGGGAGCCTCCATTGATGATCTCTACCGCGACATCGAGAAGAGAAATCTGCAAATAGACAGCATTACGAATACAGCGGGGGATATTAGCAAAGGAAAGTCAGAGCCGTATTTACTGGCTGTCAATGGCGTGCTGACACTTGGATTCCTAATCTCCTTATTGATCAGCTTCGTAGGGTTCTTGCTCTATTGGACATTGGTCATGCGCGGCAGAATGCTTCAAAACGGCATCATGCGTGCTATGGGACTATCGCTTCGGCAGTTGCTTGGCATGTTGGCCGTTGAACAGCTGCTCACTTCTGGAGCATCTATCCTCATTGGCATGATTACAGGAATAACGGCTAGCTATGTATTCGTTCCGATCTTCCAGAATGCCTTCAGCGTGAAAGCATTGGTGCCGCCATTCATGGTCATGATTGACGCTGTTGATTCCATGCGCATTTATTTGTTCGTGGGCACGATGATTCTAATCGGGTTATGTATTCTCGGCTATCTGTTGACGCGTCTGAAGATCCATCAAGCAGTCAAGCTAGGGGAGGATTAACCGATGATTCACTGCGAGGGATTAGTTAAGATATATAAAGCTGCCGATCTTGAGGTATTCGCTCTTCAAGGGCTTGAGCTTCATGTAGAGCCGGGCGAGATGATGGCTATCATCGGCAACAGCGGCAGCGGCAAGTCCACCTTGCTTAATATGTTGGGTGGATTAGACCGGCCCTCTGCCGGAGGCCTGATTATTGATGGCAAAGATCTCATGAAATTTACAGAGAAAGAATTCGTTCGTTATAAAAGGGAAACGGTGGGCTTCGTGTGGCAGAACAATGCGCGGAATCTCATTCCCTATTTGACGGCGCAGCAGAACGTCGAGCTGCCGATTCTGCTCAATGGCCGCCGCAAGCGAGAACGGGCGAAGGAGCTGCTAGAATCAGTAGGCCTAAGTCATCGTGCACATAATAAGCTGCAGCAGCTATCAGGCGGCGAGCAGCAGCGGGTCGCTATTGCCATTGCACTCGCGAATCAGCCGAAGATTCTGCTTGCTGATGAGCCGACTGGATCGGTCGACAGCCGAATGGCTGCGCAAATATTGGATTTGTTCAGGGAACTGAACAAGACCCTGGGGCTTACCGTTATTATTGTTACCCATGATCCTGAGGTGGCGCGTAATGTAGATCGTGTTGTTGCTATACGCGATGGGAAGATTTCCTCAGAGATGCTCCGCACCAAGTCTTATCTGGAGGAGCTGGAGGAGATAGCAGCAGGCAGGGCGACGGAAGTTCAAGCCCATACGGAATATGCAGTATTAGACAAAGCCGGCCGTCTTCAAGTGCCTGCTGCTTATCTGGATACAGAAGGGTTCAAGGATAAACGACGGGTTCGGGTAGAGATGGAGGATGGCAAGATCATCCTGTCTCCACCCGAATGAGTATTCAGGAGGGCTTTCTTAATGGGAGGCGAAGCTCCACACGTGTGCCATGGCCCAGCTTGCTGTGGAACTGTATGCTCCCCCGATGATTCTCGATTATTTGTTGGCTAATCATAAGGCCGAGGCCATTGCCCTCGGCTTTTGTCGTGAAGAAAGGCTCCCCAAGGCGGGTCAGATCCTCCTCTTTAATCCCCATTCCATGATCAGTGACTTGGATAAGAATGCCGTCTTCACCTGACCAAGCTAAAGATACGATCAGGTCGCCCCCTTCTGGCATAGCTTCCATTCCGTTTTTGATAATATTGACAAAGACCTGCTTCAACTGGTTTTCTTCGCATTCCACCAGCGGGATATTCGGTTGAAATGACGTACGGATTCGAACGTTTTGATAGTTGGCCTCGGAATCTAGCAGCATCAAGATGTCACTTATGGTAACTGTTAGATTAGCTAGCTGATAGTGATCGGCCTGCGGCTTGGCGAATACAAGGAACTCACTAACGATAAGATTGATACGGTCCATCTCCGAGAGCATAACATTAATAAATTGAGGGGATAAAGTGCCATTCTTCTGCAGCAGCTGAACGAATCCCCTAAGCGTTGTAAGCGGATTGCGCACCTCATGAGCAACACCAGCCGCAAGCTGACCGACAACCGACAGCTTCTCTGATCGGCGCAATATTTCCTCGGTCTGTTTTCTGGCTGTAATATTCCGAGAGATCGTGGCAATGGCAATGATCTCCCCGATCTCATCACGAATAGATGAGATCGTAATGCTCACATCAATTAGCCTGCCCTCTTTGTCATACCGCACCGTTTCACAATCGGTGACAGACCCTCCTTGCAGCACCTTATTCCAGTTTGTCTTGTGCTCCGACAAGTAATTATCGGGGATAATAGGCAGTGCTTGTCCTAATGTCTCCTCCTCATTCCAGCCATACATCGCTTCGAACGCATTATTGACCTGTATGACAAGACCGTTCAGATCGGAGACATGAATGGCATCCGTTGTGTGATTGACGAATGATTCCAAGTATTGCTTCGTATGCCGCAGCTCTTCTGCGGCTTCGGTTAGCCGTGACATATAGGTATGGAGATTATGGCTCATAATGTTGACTCTAGTCGCCAATAGGCCAAGCTCATCATTGCTGGTAATAGATACTTTAGCACCGAAATTGCCACGTGCGATTTCATTAACCTTTTTCAGGATGGAATGCAGGGACCGCACTACGAACCCTGATATAAAGGAGCTCACGGCAAAGGTAATTGCAATCAGGCATAGAGAAATACTTCCTTGCACGAGCAGCTGCTGGAGCAGCGCTTGCTGGATGGAAGAGAGATCGAAGCTGACACTGATGACGAGCGGCTTATTCGACCTAATGGGAAAGAAGGTTTTCATTACGGATTTGCCTTTGACTGTAACTTTAGTTGTAACGACCTGATTGGTTGTGGCAGCTTGATGGATATTGGCTGCATCGGTTTCGGTGTGAACATAGTTATAGGAGCCAAAAAAAATACTCCGCACATCTAAATTGTAAATGGGAACGCCCTGTTTAATTTTGATAATCGGTTGTTTGCCAAAAAAGGCAGGGTCGAATCCGCTCACCTCGAGAATAGATTTATTATCCTTCAATACTTGTGCGGTAATCGCCTCGCTTCCGCTAACACGCTCGAAGTCGAGAAATTCCTTGGCATGGACGAAAGGATTGATAATATAGTTCGTGGTGCCATCATGATAATAGCCCCACTTGTTTGTTTGTGCAGGGTCTGAAGTTGAGAAGTTGATTGGGCCGGACCAGAAGTGATTAAGCGTTTGTCCTTGAGGGATGGATACTTGGTAGTTATCGAGCAGTTGGTTAAACGCGGTAAACCAATAATCAAATGTTTTTGAGCCTAAGCCAATTTCTTTGGGATCAGAGGATTTCACAGCGACAATATCGTCACCGTCTCTAGCCCATAAAGTGATGTGATCGACTGCATATTCCTTGCTAAGTGCCGCCAGTTCTTCATTATTTACATTAGACCAATCAGGGTCCAGCTCATGCTGTGCACTAATTGCGGCTAGACGCAGCTGCTTGCCGATCATTTCTTCCATAACAGCTTTGGATTTCTGTGAGGTTTCCAATGTTTCTCCGATTTGCCTGGCTATGACGATCATCTGCTGTTCGGCATTATCCTGAAGCTCTACTTTGGTTGTGAAATAATAAATGGTTATATTCAACAAGAGAATGATCGTGACAAGTAAAGATATAAACCACGAAAGCTTTGTTTTGATTAACAATGGATTTCCTCCCGATACTATCTGGGTTACTTAACTAACCATTTTGACATAGCTTATATGAATTCCTTGTTTTGGCTTATTGAAACTTTGACCAATAACAAAAAAGCTACCCCAGTCCATGAAAATGGCTGTAGATAGCTGATGTTCATTACTATGTAATTAATGCTCTTTGCGGCGCATAACTAGAGCGAGCGCTCCTGCGATGATCAATAGCGCGGCAAGAATCGGGCGCAGAACCGTCATCTGATTGAAGAAGGTACCGATAGAGAAGACGGCGAAGAATAGCAGGCTGAGAATGGTCAAAATATTAATAGGAATAAGCAGCCACTTGTTGCGACCGCTGAACCAGTAAAACTCGAAGAGGCCGACAGCTACAGCTAGTATAAATCCGGGCCACATATAGCTCCAAGTATTGAAGAGCATCGCGATTTGGCATACGATACCGGCTACGAAGAGAATGCCGCCGGGAATGAGCAGCCCGACTCCCTTGCGTCCCGTCATTGAGAAGTACATCCAGTGAAAAAATATACCGAGCGGAATAACGAAGAGACTTGGCCAGAAATAGGCGAATATGGATCCCGGTCCGAAGCTTTCTCCTTGATTCAAAAACAAATATACGCCAAGCAGAATAAGGAAGGGAGCGGCTATCGTTCTTTTATTCATAATCCTTGCATCTCCTTTAATAATCTAATTAATTCCAGCATAACATGCTGGTCCAGCTCTGTCCTCCTTCTGCAGGTAAGAGATCAAACTAGACTAAGGTCTAGCTTCTCATTGAAGGGCGTTATTCCAATGAATTTGTCATTCAGAACGGAAGTATATGGATGGAGAGAGATTGTATTTGCAACGATGCTTGTCACTGAGTTATGCTCAGTTATATTGTTTTGCATTCTGACATTGAAGTAAAGAAGGAGATCCATATGATTACGATTAAAACAGAATCAGAAATTAACCGCATGCATGAAGCGGGCAAAATATTGGCGGAATGCCATAGACAAATTGCCAAGATCATTCAGCCGGGCATTACTTCGCATGAGATCGACCAGCTTGTCGAGCGATTGCTGAAGCAGCACGGGGCGACACCGGAGCAGAAGGGCTACAAGGGCTATCCGTATGCGACCTGTGCTTCTGTGAATGATGTAATCTGTCACGGGTTCCCTAAAAAAGAAAAGCTGAATGATGGAGACATCGTTACGATTGATATGGTTGTTAATTTAAATGGCTGGCTCGCGGATTCTGCTTGGTCTTATACGGTTGGCACGGTATCCGAGGAGGCAGAACGCTTGCTGCGTGTAACGAAGGAGTCGCTCTATAAAGGGATTGAGCAAGCGGTAGCGGGCAACAGGATTGGAGATATCTCTAACGTTATTCAGACTTATGCGGAAGCTGAGGGCTTCTCTGTAGTCCGCGAATTTATCGGTCATGGCATTGGCAAGGATATGCATGAGGACCCGCAGGTTCCTCATTATGGGCCTCCTAACAAAGGACCGCGTATCAAGGAAGGCATGGTATTTACGATAGAGCCGATGCTCAACGTGGGCACTCATCTATCAAAGATTGATTCGGATGGCTGGACCGCTCGCACGAGAGATGGCAAGCTGTCTGCGCAATATGAGCATACGATTGCGATTACCGCTAATGGGCCGCTTATTCTCACGGAACAATAGAACATTGCTCGATAAAAAGAAGGGGCTGTCTAAAAAGTCATGAGAATGATTTTTTGGACAGCTCCTTTCCTTTATAGCTATTTTTAAAAGTACAAGGGCCTAAACCTCCAAAACCTCCAGAAGCCCTATCTCTTACGCTACAGATGGTGCATATGAGGAGCTTACCCTATTTTATGAAGCATTTTTCGTAATAATAGGCATAATCTTGGGGCATATCGGAGATAAGGTCAGCTCTATTCAGTAGTCGGAAATCGACCTTCTCCACTAAGGAACATAGCTTCACTGTTGCTCCTTTTTAGCTGTATAAGCCTAAGAAATAGAGCAAATGTATTCATTAAATTGTACATGACATTCCTTCTCTAGCTGGGGCTCCTGCCTTTTGGGCCAGTCCTTTCTTTTTTCAGGGCGGCGATTGGAACAGCTACAGGAACCAGACGCCACCTTTCATGAATAAGGATTGAACCGAAGTGTGTGATCGGACTTATCAAGAACAACCGGGGATTCCGGGGTTTCTGCTTCGAGGATTGCCGAAAGTGAGCCTTGAGGTCGGGTGGCTTTCGCTCACTTACAATTTGCACAAGAAGACCGCAATAGACCAAGCAGTAGAAATGGCGGTGCACCAGGGATAACCTCCCTATCATCGCCGTTCACCAAATTTTTATTAATCGGACTGTCTCTTGAAGTGAGCAGAGCTCCTTTTGGGACAGCCCCTTCTTGTTGAATCTTTTTTGTAACTTGGAGAGGAGAGAGAGCACTTAGTTAAATGTATGGTTAAGCTGCTGTATCAGGCAATATAAAGCAGCGATAATAGGGATAGCAACAGCGATGTGATGGTCATGGCTATAAGCGGACGCAGAGCCTTCGTACGCAGTGCCTTCAGATTGACATTCAATCCAAGGCCAACCATAGCCATTGCAAGCAGGAACGAGGTTCCGCCCGAGATAACATCCATGGCATTCGCCGGAATCTCGAACGAGGTTCCCGCGCTAATACTACCGAAGCCGCTGAGAGCGAGAAAGCCTAATAGGAACCAAGGGAACGAGATTTTTGTCCCAGGCGTTAAAGTTCCTTTGCGTTTCATGACCAGCATTAGAATCAGGCTCAAAGGAATAAGCATGAATACCCTTGCCAGCTTGGCTAATAAGGCGATAGCGATGGCATCTTGCCCTGCGGGATCGGCTGCCAAGGCGACATGGGCAATTTCATGCAGCGTAAGACCCGACCAAATACCATATTGTTCCGCACTAAGGGGGATAAAGGGCTGTAGAATGGTATAGCCTACTGCGAATATCGTACCGATTAGGGCAATCAATCCAGCGCCGATCGCGGTATCGTCATCCTTTGCTTTCAAGATGGGCTGGACAGCAGCAATTGCCGCTGCACCGCATACGCCGGTGCCAATGCCCAGCAGCAGCGACAAGGAAAATTCAGCCTTGAGCTTTTTGGCAAGCCACAGGGTTAGTCCGATGGAGAAGACTACGGTTATCGCGGCCTGCAGCAGCAAGCCCCAGCCCTGCTGCAAGACCAGACCTATGTTCAGCTTTAATCCGAAGAGGATGATCGCCAGCCTTAGCAAATATCTGGATACGAATTGTATGCCGGAACTAAACTGCTGGGGATATCCAAGAAATTGACGGTAGAGGACAGCTCCAATTAGAGCGATAGCCATTTGCCCGGCACGGTCAAAGCCCGGAAGCTTCGCAAGGCCGTACCCGATTAATGCAAAGGTTAGAGTGAAGAGTACGCCGCCTATCCAAGCAGCCATGCGTTTGCCTTGGTGTTTAGTAGGTTCAGCTGTCATTGTTTTGTGTAGAACTGCTCCCATAAACCCACCTCATATCTGTTAGTTAGTTTGTATACTTAGCATATACCTCTTGATATAATAAGAAAAATAAATCGTTTTAATAATATGTATAAGTATTTACTTATTATTAATGAAGGAGGATGGATAAGCTGGATCAATCGCTGTTAGTCTTTATGGCAGTTGTCGAAAAACAAAATTTCACGCGGGCAGCAGAGGCTCTTCATATGACTCAGCCCGCGGTTAGCCAGCATATTCAGGCACTGGAATCGTTGATTGGAGCGAAGCTGCTGGATCGCAGCAATAAATATGTCCGATTAAATAAGGCTGGAGAGATCGTCTATCGACATGCCCAAGAAGTAGAGCGTATCTACACACGCATGCAGAGAATGGTCGATGATTTGATGCATACAGCAAGTGGAACGCTTGCGATAGGAGCAAGTTATACGTTCGGTGAATATGTGCTTCCACATATCATTGCTTACTTTAAAGCGCAGTATCCGCAGATTCGTCCTGCCATTACAATCAGCAATACGAAGGAGATCGCTGCCCTAGTGGCAGGGAGGCAGTTGGATATTGGAATCATTGAGGGAGAGCTGGAGAATCAAAGGCTGCATATAGAGGCTTTTGCCAAGGACAAACTGTATGTGATTACCTCATCGGGCCATGCTTTCGGAGCGAAGCAGGATGTTGAGACACAGCAGCTAGCGAATGAGACGTGGATTGTCAGGGAGGAAGGGTCCGGCACACGCGAGGCAACGGATCGGATGTTCGTTGAGAAGAGTCTAGACCCGGCTAACCGGATGGAGTTCGGCAGTACCCAGATTATAAAAGAATCAGTGGAAGCGGGTCTGGGCATCTCTTTATTGTCCCATTGGGCAGTAAGAAAGGAATTATTGCTGGGAACGTTGAATAGACTGACCCTGGACGGCCAGCCTGTTGAACGTGACTTTTCTTATTTAACCCAAGAGGATCAGCAGCATACAAAGGCAGTGGAGCTGTTCATAGCAGTTCTCAAAGCTCATCAAGGCTTGCCTCATAATTTACAAGCTTATTAATAGCTTAAGCTAAGGCAGGCGATATTCAGCGAAGGGCTCTCCGTGCTTGAATGATCGGCTGAGTGCATCAAGCTTATCCAAACAGCTTGTATCCATGGAGAGAGAAAGGCTATCGAGATTATGCTTCAACTGGTCTGGGCTTGTTGCGCCTACGATAACAGTTGCTACTGCTGGCTGCTGCATGAGCCAAGCAAGTGATAGGACGCTGGGAGAGCAGTTTAATTCGTCAGCGAAGCTGCTTACTGAGCTGCTTAATGCGAAGCTGCGTTCATTGAAGAAACGACTGAACTTTGGATCTTTGTCAGCTCGCGAGCCTGCCGGAACAGCAGCGCCGTGGCTATATTTGCCTGTGAGAATGCCGCCTGCCAGCGGAAAGTAGGGAATGATCCCGATTCCTTGATCTAGGCATAGAGGGACAAGCTCACGTTCAGGGGTACGGTCAGCTAGCGAATAGCTGGTCTGAACAGAGACATAGCGATTTAAGCCAAGCTGAGTGCTTATCCCCAGTGCTTTCATCAGCTCCCATGCTGCATAATTCGAAGCACCTATGTAGCGTACTTTACCCGACCTAACCATATCCTCAAGTGCTCGGAGAGTCTCTTCCAGAGGCGTCTCAGGATCGAAGGTATGAATTTGGTACAGATCCACATAATCGGTCTTCAGACGCCGAAGGCTTCCTTCAAGCTCCATCTGAAGATGATAACGCGAAGAGCCCCTTGCATTAGGCCCTTCTCCTCGTACGAGCCCTGCTTTGGTTGCTAGAACAACTTCATGGCGCCTTCCTTCGAGGGAACGGCCAATGATGCTCTCCGATTCTGTGCCCGAATAAATGTTAGCGGTATCAATAAAGTTGATTCCATTGTCTATAGCATGGTGCACAATTTTTGCTGAGGCAGTCTCGTCTGCTCGTGATCCGAAGGAGTTGGTTCCAAGCCCCAGAGCAGATACTTTTAGGCCGCTGTGACCCAAGCGATTGTAGCGCATTGTGATTTCCTCCTAGTTACCCGAATGTTATATTCACAAATTTTGTAATTATAACCAACGTTTTTTATGAATATTGCAAATAGACATTTGTTGTTGGTTATGGGATAGTCTTCTTAAGAAATAACTAAGCTTGTTTTAAGATTAAAGCATTATACTGAAGTCTAAGCAAGCGCTTCTGAATCGACGAACATTCGGGAGGGATATTCATGCGCGAACCTGTAGCTTATTCCATTATTATACCGGTCTATAATGATGAGAAAGCGCTTTACGACACGTATAAGAGGTTGAAATATATTATCGCGCCTGCAAGCGACAACTATGAATTAATCTTTGTTGATGATAACAGCTCAGACCGTTCTCCTGATCTCCTTCGTGTATTCTGTGCCGCGGATATTAGAATAAGAGCTATCTATTTGTCCGATTGCTTCGGCTACACGGCGGCAGTGGAAGCCGGAATAGACCATGCCTCTGCGGGGGCAGCGATTATGGTCATGGATGTGAAGGCTGCTTCTCGTGATCAAGCCTCCACAGGGCCGACGTCCTATGCGATTCGGGCGAAGGAGGGCTTCACCCATTCCCCTCTATGGGATTATGAGCCAGAATCTTCTGTATCTTAAGCGGGGAGCTATAACGTTAGAGTGATACGAGCTGATCGTAATCATCCTAACGTTTTTTCTTTGCGAAATTCCCCAGGATTGAGTCCTTCCAGCTTTTTGAACACCTTACTGAAGTACTTCTCATCATGATAGCCGACCATCTCTGCTACCTGTGCAATGCGCAAATGTGAGTTATGCAGAAGCAGCTTGGCTTTCTCGATACGTATTCGGCTCAAATAATCCAGCAGAGTGACTCCGTATTCTTGCTTGAATTTACGCGAGATGTATTCCCGGCTCAGGAAGAAACGCGAAGCCATATCTTGCAGCGAAATATCCTCTTGATAATGCCGATCAATATAATTCGCAATATCATGAATGAATAAGTTATCCTTCGTATGCAGCTTGGTCAGCAGCTTAGATGCTGCTTCGAAGCGCTCCTCCATCTGCGCATAGATAAGCTCCCAAGAGAGCAATCCTTCCTCATTGATCGGAAGTGCAAGGGTAGAGGCTGCTGCGGTTTCTTGCGTTTCCTTTGAAGGGTTTTCCTTTGTCTTGCCCTCGACCCATCGCAATTGCATCCAATCCCATTCCTTATTCCATTGAATAAGCTGTTCTGGTGTTACTCTGTCCTGTTGTTTGACCTCCTCCAGCCACTCTGTCAAGACGATCTTCATCTGTTCGCGGCTATTGCTCAAAGCAGCTAGCTTAAGCTCTTCTTCTTTGACAGCTAAGCGCAGTGGACGGGCAGATGGACTGTCTTCCGCAACGAAAGGATGTATCTTGGCAGGGTCAAGCAGATTACGTCTCCATAACGCACTGGAGGCTTCCAGATAAGCGCGCGGTGTCTCATCAGGGAAGGAACGCTGTGCGCTTATCCCATAGTGAATGCGACGCTGAAGGGTCTGGTAGATCCCCTCGTTAATGTTCTTCAACATCGTTTCGAACGGCAATCGCTTGCCCCAGTAGAGAACAATAATTTCCCCGGAGCTATCCAATTTGCGGAAAGCAACGCCCTCCTGCTTGAGCAGCTCATTGCTAATATTGATTAAGGTGAAGAAAAGCAACGGCAATTGATTCTTGAACCGGTCTTGCAGCCTTTTGTCAATCTGGGTAACCGAGAGCACAGCTACAGAACAAGCAGCAATCGGTGCTGCCAGCTTGAATTTCTGTTGAAACAGTTGGCGTACACGCTCTTTGCTGCAATGGCCTGTGACCAAGTCTGACAATAGCTGGTCTACAAAATGTGGCTGCATCTCATTGACTTCAATGCTTTTTTGAGTGAGGCTCTGCCGTCCCTTTTCCTCTTTGCGCCAGCAGTCGATCGCTTTGCCTATGGCTTCGTTAAGGGCGTCAGGCTGGACCGGCTTTAATATATAGTCAATTCCGCCATTACGAATGGCATGGCGCATGAGATCGAAATCATCATAGCCGCTAATGACAATCGCCTTGATCGCTGGAGCATGCTCGTACATCCAGGTTAATAAGGCGGCGCCGTCTTTCCGGGGCATCCGCATATCTGTCAGCACGATCTGGGGGGAATTCGCCAGAATAATCGCTTCAGCGGCTTCTCCATCAGAAGCCTGGAGTACCTCTGTAACGCCATGCTGCTTCCAATTGGCGAGCAGATTAATAGCCTCTCTTACATGTTTTTCATCGTCCACGATTAATACCTTCATTGGATCTCACTCTCCTGCACGTATTCTAAGGTGATTCTTACACCGTGAGGCTGCTTGTTCTCGATAAAGAGAACGGCCGTGTCATCGGAATAGAGTCGCAGACGCATAAGCACATTGTATAGACCAATGGATTTGCTCTCGTTCCTATTGCTGTCATCGCTATTATCTATCGGATGGAGGAGCTCCTCTTGAAGCTTCTTGAGCTTGTGCTCCGGAATCGAAGCGCCATTATTCTCTATGACAAGAATGAGGCGTTTGTTCTCGATTAATCGACTCTGGACTAATAATTGGCCCGTACCGAGCTGAGGGTCCATGCCATGCTTGAAGTAATTTTCGGCTAGCGGCTGCAGCGTCATTTTGGGAATATGTGCGCTCAGGCTGCCAGGCTCTATATCCATATTAAAATCAAACTGATCATCGAATCGTTCCTTCTGCAGGTCTAAGTAAAGTCTAAGATGATTGACCTCCTCTTGCAAGGTAACCATCCCCTCGTTGCTGCGCATTGTGTAACGCATGAGGCTTGCTAATGATGAGAGCAGAGAGTAAATATGCGGAACGTTGTGCTGAAGTGCGACTGTACCGATTGATTGCAGGGCATTGTATAGAAAATGCGGGTCAATCTGGGCTTGCAGGGCCCGTAATTGATTGGTTTTGTTAGCAAGCTCAAGCTTGTATTTGCGGAGAATCAGATTATTTATAGTATCCATCATTTGCCTGAACCTTCGCGATAGCAATCCGATTTCATCCTTGGTGGATACCTCAATATTAATATCTAGGCGACCGGTCTGTATCTCATTCATATAGCTGGCAAGCTGCTTGATTGGCCTTGTTATCCGGAATGAAATGAATAATGTCCCCAATATAACAGCAAGCAGAGCAAGTGCGGCGATAATCGTATTAATCGTGATAAGCTCTGTTGATTTTTGATACAAGACACTGTGCGGAATTTGCTTGATTAATGTCCACTGGGCAAAAGGGGCGTCAAGCTGCTCATACACATGCATAGCACTCTTCCCGTCAGAATGGCCTGATTTACCAATCATTGATGGCAGATCCATATCCGGATGGTTAAGAGGCTTACCGATTTCTGCAGCAACTCCGCTGTATATGACGATGCCTGCTTCATCGACTAGATAGAATTGCTCTTCCTTCGCGTCATACAATTGTTCGCTGATCGCTGCGATCCCATCGAGCTTGACGTCAATAGCCATGATTGCGAGTTCATCGGTCAGTGGAATACGTGAGATGGAGCGGTAGAAGGTGAATACTGTTTTGTTGGAATTGTCTAAGGGCGAAGCAGGAAAGCCATAAGAATGAACCTTGTGGGGAGGCTCGATACTAGTCTGCTTATTGCTGTAGCCGAGTGTGCCCTTGTAGGGTGATGGTCTGTAATCACGTCTTGGGACACTGCTTGTAATAAGCGTAGATTGATTCGTGAGACGGGAATGCAAATAAACCTGTTGAATATCAGGCAGCGAGCCCTGCAGGTTTTGCAGGGTAGAGTACATTTCGGCTATTGCTTGATAATCATCCGAGCTTTTGGACAGGTTGCTTAAGAAATACGGATCCGAATAGACTACGATCGAGGCTCGATTGATATTATTTAGATAATTATCGAAGTTGGTTTTCCCCTGAAAGATCAGCCGCTGATTCTCGCTGATGGACTGCTCTTTGATGGATTCTCTCGTATGCAGGAGCGTAATGATCAGGGAGAGCAGCAAGGGAATAGTAGTGGCTACGAGCATGAATTGAATCAGTCTAGTTCTAATGCTGTGAGTCTTCAAAAGAGGAACCTCCTCATTGGTGAATATGGCTGATGGTCAATATCGTACACTTTTTGGTGCACGATCGTCCGTTTTTTTTGCTGACCAATAGCCGCATACTAAGTATAAGCAAAATTTGAAACGTGCAAAGGGGGATTAGGATGAATCGCAAAAAAAGCTCGCAGCTAGCTCAACAACTTGTGTTTGTGGGTCCTGCTACTCTATTTTTCATCCTTATAATCGTTATTCCGTTCCTTCTGGGCCTCTACTATTCCTTCACCAACTGGAATGGCGTATCGGGTGCGGTATCCTGGATCGGGCTGGACAATTACAAACAAATTTTCATGAGTGATAGCACTTTCCGAGATTCATTCTGGTTTACTGCTAAATTCACTATTCTCGGCGTCGTATTGACGAATTTATTAGGTTTTCTGCTGGCTTATTTCTTAACGAAAAAGCTGCTGACTCGCAATGTTTTGCGAACCGTATTTTTTATGCCTAATGTCATCGGCGGCTTGCTGCTCGGCTTCATCTGGCAGTTCATCTTCGTGAAGGGCTTCTCAGCAATCGGCAGTGCAACGGGATTATCCTTCTTCAATCTGCCATGGCTGGGAACTGAGAATACTGCCTTCTGGGCAATCGTCATCGTCTTCGTCTGGCAGACAGCAGGATATCTCATGGTTATCTATATTTCTTCGTTGAATAATGTTCCCAAGGATATTCTTGAAGCAGCCGAGATCGATGGTGCAAACAAGCTGCAAGTACTGCGTACGATCATCATTCCGCTTATTATGCCAGCAGCAACTGTGTGCTTGTTTTTAGCGATTTCGTGGTCCTTCAAGATGTTCGACTTGAATTTGTCATTGACCAAGGGCGGACCATTCGGCTCCACGGAGTCGGTGGCCATGAATATTTACAATGAGGCCTTCTCCAAGAACCGTTACGGGCTTGGCACAGCGAAGGCGATTATTTTCTTCATTGTTGTAGCCGTTATTACAACGCTTCAAGTTAAATTCACGAAAAGCAAGGAGGTTGAAGCCTGATGGAGGTTACCAAAAACGGTCGTCTGAGCTTAGCGATCACTGAAATTATTATGATCATCATTGGTCTGCTCTTCCTTGTTCCCTTCTACTTCTTGTTCGTCAATTCCGTGAAGTCGTTCGGCGACTTGCTTACGAATGCAGCCAGCTTGCCGCAGTCCTTTGAATGGAGCAACTATACCAGGGCATTCGAAATTACGAAATTCCCGACAGCTTTCTTGAATTCCATCATTATTACTGTGGTGAGCAACGTCCTGCTAGTGTTTGTCGCTTCGATGGCTGCTTATCGGATGGTAAGGAGCAACACCAAGTTCAATCAGATCCTGTTCGTGCTATTTGTCGCTGCAATGGTTATTCCTTTTCAATCCATCATGATTCCTCTGGTTAAGGTAGCGAGCACAGTCGGCCTTATGAATAGCATTCACGGATTAGTGATCTGTTATTTGGGCTTTGGCATACCAATGTCCGTCTTTCTATTCCATGGCTTCGTGAAGTCGATTCCTATGGAAATAGAGGAGGCAGCCAGAGTGGATGGTTCCAGCTCTTATGGCGTGTTCTTCCGTATCGTATTGCCGCTGATGAAGCCAATGTTGGTTACCGTATTTATTCTCAATACGCTGTGGATCTGGAATGACTATCTTCTTCCATCTCTTATTCTGCAGTCACCAGATCTGCGTACGATTCCAATTGCGACCTTCGCTTTCTTCGGACAGTACACGAAGCAATGGGATTTGGCGCTGCCAGCGCTCGTTATGGGCGTCCTGCCAGTGATCGTCTTCTTCTTGTTCATGCAGAAGTATATTATTGAAGGCATTACACAGGGTGCGGTCAAAGGCTAGAAGGTGGTCACAGACATCCACTTAATTGATCAATATCCTACCTACAATCAGTCAAAGCCATTCTTTATACTGAGAAAGTAAACGATTGCAGGCTTACATGCACAACTAAAAAAGGGGGCTTTACTTTGAAAAACTACACTAAGCTTACACTGGTTATGCTGCTTTCCTTATCCCTTCTATTGACCGCTTGCGGTAATAAGGCTGGCAATGAGACCAATGGCGGAAAAGAAACGGGCTCAGGCGAGACGAAGACTATCAAAATTTTTCAATTCAAAGTTGAAATTGCAGAAGCGTTGAATAAGCTGAAGGGCGAATATGAGAGCACGCATCCGGGCATTAAGCTGGATATCCAGACCGTGGGCGGCGGTGCAGATTATGGCGCAGCATTGAAAGCCAAATTCGCGTCCAACGATGAACCGGATATTTTCAATAATGGTGGATACAGCGATCTTGAGACATGGTTCAGCAAGCTGGAGGATCTATCTGACCAGCCTTGGGCAGCGGATACCGTAGATGTAGCCAAAGAGCCAATGACCAAAGACGGCAAGCTGTATGGCCAGCCTATGAACTTGGAAGGCTACGGCTTCATTTATAACAAAGACTTGTTCGCAAAAGCAGGCATTACAGAGCTTCCAACAACGCTGTCTCAATTGGAAGAGGCGGCTAAGAAGCTGCAAGCGAGCGGCGTTACACCATTCGCCAACGGTTATCAAGAGCTGTGGGTTCTAGGCAATCACAACTTGAATGTCGCATTCGCCCACCAAAAAGATCCAGACGCATTCATTAAAGGATTGAATGAAGGTACTGAGAAAATCGCAGGCAACGCTGTGTTTGGCGAATGGGTGAACCTGCTTGATTTGACGCTGAAATATGGCAACAAAAACCCACTTACGACGGATTACAATACCGAAATGACGCTGTTCGCCAACGGTGAAGCGGCAATGACTCAGCAAGGCAACTGGACGCAAGTTCAAATCGACGGCATTAACCCAGATCTGAACCTTGGCATTCTGCCTATGCCGATCAATGAGAATGGCGAAGCTAACGATAAACTATTAATTGGTGTACCAAACAACTGGGTAGTGAATAAAAACTCAGCGGTAAAAGAAGAAGCAAAAGAATTCTTGAACTGGCTCGTAACTTCCGATATCGGCAAGCAATATATCACAAAAGAGTTCAAGTTCATTCCAGCCTTCAAGAGCATTGAAGCAAGCAGCGAGGACCTCGGAGAGCTTGGCGCTGAAGTTGTGAAATACAGCCAAGCGAACAAAGCGCTTAGCTGGAACTTTAACAAATTCCCTGATGGCGGCATGAATGAATTCGGCAATCAAATACAGGCTTATGTAGCTGGTAAATTAGATAAAAACGGTTTGTTAGAAGCCTTGCAAAAATCATGGGATAGCTTGAAAACCAAGTAAGGCTGACCCGCAACCAAGCATTATTGAAGAGGCGGCCTCCAATCAATAACAGGAGTCGCCTTTTTTTATACAGTTTTAACATCACGGGAGGAATGAACATGGAAGGCAGTGCAGCCATACGTCCAGATAAAGCAGAAGAGAGATATATTCAAATCTTGTGGAAAAGCATAGGATCATTCATTAGCATGGAGCAGGCTGGCGAGGCATACTTATGCCATGGCGAGCAAGGAAGCGTCGCTATCGTATTTCTGACAGACGATCTGTTCCGGATTAAAGTATTTCCAGGCAAGCCTGTGAAAATAGTGGATTTATCCTCGACGCCAGCGGTATTGCCTCAAGGTGAGCCTCTTGGTGTAGTAACTGAGGATACCGAGGACAGCCTTGTATTCAAGACGGCTGCTCTGCGCCTCGTTCTGGATAAGAGTAATTTCAGCTTCTCTATTCAAGATAATGAGGGCAATCAACTGGCTTATCAAAGCCCAGTAAGCTGGAATGCGCGAGGAGAGCTTCGGGCTGTCTACAATAGCCCGCCTGAATCGCATTTCTACGGTCTTGGGGAGAAGACAGGCTTCTTGGATAAAGCAGGCGAGCGTTATACGAATTGGAATACGGATGTGTATGCTCCCCATGTTCCGGAGATTGAAGCTTTGTATGAGTCCATTCCGCTGATGATTCACAAGGTTGAGGGGCTGAGCTATGGCCTGTTTCTTGACAATCCAGGCAGAACCGACTTCGATATGCAATCGAATGAAACCTATACCATCTCTTGTTCCACAGGCGCTTATGATCTTTATTTCATTAATGGTCCTGAATTGAAGGATATCGTCTCCCGTTACACAGCACTTACTGGAAGAATAGAGCTGCCGCCAAAATGGGCGATTGGTTACCATCAATCCCGTTATAGCTATATGAGCCAGCAGGAGGTCATGGACCTAGCACGTTCATTCCGAGAGAAGCAGATTCCTTGCGATGTAATTTATTTGGATATCCATTACATGGACGAATATCGTGTCTTCACCTTTGATCCTGTCCGCTTCCCTGATCCTAAGGCGATGATCAAGGAGCTTCGAGAGATGGGCATTCGAATCATTCCAATTGTCGATCCGGGCGTGAAGAAGGACCCGAAATACAATATTTATCAAGAAGGCATCCGTGAGGATCACTTTGTTCGCAAGCTGGAAGGCGATATTGTCCTCGGGGAAGTATGGCCCGGGGAAAGCGCGTTCCCTGATTTTACGGAGGATCGTACCGGTGAGTGGTGGGCAGAGAAGCACCGATTCTACACGGATATGGGTATCGAGGGCATATGGAATGATATGAACGAGCCTGCGCTATTCAATGAGAGCAAGACGATGGATCTGGATGCCATGCACCGCAATAATGGCAAGCCGCTCACGCATGAAGAGCTGCATAATCTGTACGGCATGCTCATGTCCAAGGCGACGTATGAAGGGCTATGCGGACAATTGGAAGGCAATCGCCCATTCGTTCTCACACGTGCCGGCTATGCCGGTGTACAGCGCTATGCTGCGGTATGGACAGGCGATAATCGCAGCTTCTGGGAGCACATGGCACTCGCTATGCCGATGGTGATGAATATGGGTCTGTCCGGGGTTCCGTTCGCAGGACCGGATATTGGGGGCTTCGCTCATCATGCATCGGGCGAGCTGCTGGCTCGTTGGACGCAGATGGGAGCCTTCTTCCCTTATTGCCGTAATCATTCAGCGATTCTCACGCTCCGTCAGGAGCCGTGGTCCTTTGGTACAAAGACGGAAGCAATTGTTCGAGAATATATCGGATTACGCTACCGCCTGATGCCGCATTTGTACAACTTGTTCCATGAGGCCGCGACAACCGGGCTGCCGATTATGCGACCATTGCTGCTAGAATATCCGAATGATCCGAATGTCAGCAACCTGAGCGATCAGTTTCTGATCGGAGAGCATCTGCTTATCGCACCGATCTATCGTCCGAATACGGATCACCGTGCGGTCTATTTGCCGGAAGGGACTTGGATTGACTACTGGACAGGTGAAGCCTATGAAGGCGGGCGTCATATTCTGGCGCATGCACCCATTGAAATCATGCCGATGTATGTGAAAGCAGGCGCGATTATAGCAGAGGGACCTCTTAAGCAAAATGCAGATCCGCTATCGAATGAATTCGTAAGCTTCCATTTATACGGAGTAGAGGCTGCGGACAGCTATCAGGCCGATTATCGTTTATATGAAGACGATGGCGTTAGCTTTGCTTATCAAGCGGGAGCCCATTCCGAACTGGTTGTACATGCAAGGGGAACCAGTCAAGCGATAGAGCTGCAATGGCAGTATAATAGCGAGGGCTCCTTCAAGCCTAGCCGTTCACAGCTGCGCTTCGTGCTGCATGATCCAGGCTTCACACCAAATGCTGTGTCTGGCTTGAATCCTCTGACAGGGGAAGAGCTCGCAGCAGGAGCAGCAGGATGGCTTATAGACGAGAATGGAGCCATTGTGCTTCAGGCAGCCGATCAGCATGAAGGCGGCAAGCTGGTCATTTCGATGATGACTTAGCTCATCTTTTAACATTAAAGATAGCTTAAGGAATTACATTGGCAGGGGGTTGAGGAAAGTCGTGGAAATTATACGGCTTGCGTCAATCCTCTGTTTTTTTGGCATATTCACAAGGGGGAAGAAGAAGAGAAGGTTAGTTGAAAATAGTTATTGATAATGATTGTCATTATCTATATAATGATAAATATTATCACGTATATGATATCAATTATCATTATCACAGGGGGCAATTATCAAGTGAAAAGTACAGGTTGGAAATTAGGAATCATTACATTATTATTAGCAACTGCGGTTGCATGCAGCAACAATACGAATAACTCAGATCCGAACGCAACTCCAGCAACTACAGAGCAGCCTGCTCCTGTAGAAACCGCGAGTCCTGAAGCTGCGGCTGGTATTGAGATAGATGAGACTAAGGCAGCAGAGGTCATGGCGCAATTCGGTGATAAAACACCAGCTTCTACGGTGACGCTGTCCGTATCGATTACAGAATTAATGAATGAGCTCGGCATTGTCCCTGCAGGTGTTCCTACGACAAAGAGTGAGCTTCCAGAAGCATTCGCTAACGTTCCACGCGTAGGCTCGTCGCATCAGCCTGACCTAGAGCAAATTGCAAATCTGAAGCCTGATGTTATTCTTGGACCAAGCTCAATTAAAGACAGCATTGATAAAATCTTCAAGCCAGCGTCATTGCCGACAGCTTACTTGCCAGCAGATTCATTGGATGAGCTGAAGCTGTCCACAGTTGTATTAGGCAGAGTCTATGATAAAGAAGAGCAAGCAACTAAGGTCCTTCAGCAATTCGCAGAGAAGGAGAATGAGGCAGTTAAGCTTACAGAGGGCAAGGATGCTCCTACGGTTATGATCCTGTTTGGTTCTGCTGAATCGCTCATGTTCATGAACGATGACACCTTTGTTGGCAGCCTTGTTAAGAAGCTCGGCGCTTCGAATGTTGTCTCGGATGTATTGAAGAAGACTGAGACTTACATCCCGCTTGATATGGAGAGCATTGTTGAAGCTAATCCTGATGTGATCCTTCTTGTGGCGCATGGCGATCCGTCTGCTGTGACGAAGAAGCTTGAAGAAGATGTGAAGAAGAATGGCGCTTGGGAGAAACTGAATGCATTCAAGAATGGCAAGCTTACGGCGCTGGATTACAACCTGTTCGGTGTTGCTTCTCTCGTGAAAGCACCAGATGCTTATAAAGAATTGACAAACATTTTATATAACTGATACGGGGGATTCTAGTTGTGACGGAGAATAGAGCATACAAGAAAATCATGCTTATAGGATGGGCGGCAGTACTGCTGACATTGGCGGTATTGATTTCTATCGGATTAGGCAGTGTCAGCATTTCTCCGATCAAGACGTTCCTGACGGTCATTGGGCAGGGGGGCGATCAGTTCAATACGATCCTCTGGGACATTCGGATTCCGCGAGTGTTCCTAGCCTTACTCATCGGTGCTAACTTGGCTGCTTCCGGCGCATTGCTGCAAGCAGTCATGCTCAATCCGCTGGCTGATCCTGGACTTACCGGTGTATCCAGCGGAGCGGCAGTTACGGTATTGTTCATCCTGCTGGTTGTTCCGAATTACTCGGCATTCATTCCTCTTGCAGCCATTGTTGGTGGAACGATCGCAGCAGTGCTAGTCTATGCTTATGCATGGAAGAAGCGGGAGGGCTTCACGCCTGTCCGTATTATTTTATCCGGTGTAGCCGTTAATGCCGTCTTTGGCGGTGTCATCGGCTTACTGTCCATTCTATACAGTGATAAGCTGCCGGCTGCACTTCAGTGGATGAACGGCAGTTTATCAGGTAAAGGGATGGGAGATGTTCTTGTGATTCTCCCATACTCAATCGTAGGGTGGATCGCCGCATTGCTATGTATTCGTCAAGCGAATATTCTGCGACTAGGGGAGCAAGTGGCTCATAATCTTGGGCAGAATCTTAACCATATTCGAATTATGCTGTCTTTTGTGGCTGTATATTTGGCCGCGATCTCTGTATCCACCGTGGGACTTGTCGGTTTCGTGGGACTGATTGTTCCTCATATCGCACGTATTCTGATTGGTTCGGATTACCGCTTTAGCCTTCCGCTGAGTCTTGTTCTAGGCGCGTTGATATTGCTGATTGCGGATACGATAGGTCGTACGGCCTTCGGTTCCGTAGGTATCCCAGCGGGTATTGTGATGGCAATGGCGGGAGGACCTTACTTCCTCTATCTGATGCGTAAAGGAGGAGCTTGATATGCTGAAGGTACAGTCGCTAAAAATTCGCTATGCGGAGAAAACGATAGTTAGTGATTTCTCGCTTGAGGTGCAAGAGGGAGAGGTTGTATCGATTATTGGGCCTAACGGTTCAGGTAAATCGACGATTCTAAAAGCTGTATCCCGACTAATTCCTTGCGAGGGTGGCCGTGTCTGTATTGCTAATCAAGAGCTTGGCTCGCTCAGTACGAAGAAGGTTTCTCAATTAATGTGCATGCTGTGCCAATCGAACTCAAGTCCAGCTGATTTGACTGTAGGGGAGCTTGTCGCCTATGGGCGCATTCCACATAAGAAATGGTATGAGCGGTCGAATGAGGAAGATCAAGAGGTTGTGCATTGGGCATTAGAGCAGACGGGTATGCTGGATTATAAGGATCGGCTGGTCGTTTCCTTGTCCGGTGGAGAAGCGCAGAAGGCATGGCTAGCGATGGCGCTTGCTCAGCGCCCCAAAGTGTTACTGCTTGATGAACCAACAACCTATCTGGATATTGCTCATCAATTAGAGGTGCTGGAGTTAGTTCGGAAGCTTAATCGCGAACTGAAATTAACCGTTATTATGGTATTGCATGATCTGAATCATGCCAGCGCTTATAGCGATCGAGTATGTGTAATCAAGAATGGGGATATGCGCGTGTTCGGCAAGCCGCAGGAAGTGTTCACGATGGAACTGATCCGTAGTGTGTACGGGGTAGAGACAGAGATTGAACAGATGCCGAATAGTAAAAGCCCCCGCATTCATATTCTAAAAAAAATATAAACGAAAAGCAGGGATGACGAATGAAAACAATGGATTCGGAATTAATCAAAGGACAATATTTGAGTTTTATAGATAGTCTTAAATCAGTTATGCTCGGAACGTTAGATACGGAGGGCAAACCATTCGTATCGTATGCTCCTTTCGTTAAGCATGAAGGCAAGCTCTACATCTATATAAGCAGAATCGCCCACCATTATCGTTATATGGAAGAGAATCCTGCTGTTGATGTCATGATGATCGAAGACGAGTCACAGACGAATAACCTATTCGCAAGACAGCGTGCGCGCTTTGTATGTACGGCAGTGAATCTGGGTAACGAAGGTAATGAAGAAATTTTCGAGAAATTCGGAGCAACGTTCGGCAAAAGCATGATCGGCATGCTGCGCGGATTGGACTTCTCCTTGTTCGAGCTTACTACTTCCGAAGGCAGATATGTAGCTGGATTCGGCCAAGCCTTTGATATTGACCTTATGGCTGACAGATTCGACCATGTTGCAAGAGATGGACATAGCCAAGCGAAGAAAGCCTAACAAGCCAACAAGAGGAGGAGAATTAATGACTTTTTCAGTTGTTTTGCCAATTTGGCAAGCGATTCAAGAGCGATTTCATAAGACGGTCAAAGCACTGCCAGAGCAGGATCTGCCTTTAGAGTTGAACAATGCCTCGATTGGTTATATGCTGCGTCATAATGCAGAGGTTGAATATATGTTCGCAGAATGGTACTTTGGCGCAAGCATGCCGAAGGACCTGGCGATTCAGACGAGCCGCGGTTCTGCGGGAAGCAAAGCTTCCTTTACGAATTTGCAGGAGCTTGTGGAGTTGCTGGAGGCATCGAATGCCCACCTTATCGCAGCCATGAAAGCTCTGCCGGAATCGGCATGGACCGAGCCGACAGAATCGCCGATGGGCGCTTCTACGCCGCTTGAAGCGATTGGACGTTTGATGTACCACACAGGCATTCACGCAGGCCAGATCTCTCTTATTCAAAAAACAGCAAAAGCTGCTGAATAGAGTAGCGGGCGAACTAAATTAGGCTGTCTCGAAAGCAACAAGCTTGATGCTCCGGGACAGCTTACTTCGAGCAGGAATGCTGGAAGCCATAAAGTACCGTATAGGGTAGCTTCAAAAATCATGGATATGATTTTTGGAGCTGCCCGTTTTTCATATGGAGGGCATTCGGTTCAATCTCTGAATTTCGAGACCCTACAGACCTCAAGACCCTCAAGATCCTCAAGACCCTCTATTTTTAACGTTACAGCTGGCTTTTGTGAGGCGTTTACTCTATTTTGTGAAGCGTTTTTCGTAAACATAGGCTAAATCTGGGGCATACTCGGGGATAACGCAAGCTAGGGTCATTAGTCGGGAACCCAGCATCCCGAGTAATGACCCTAGGTTCATTGTTACTCCTATTTATCTGTATGGGCAGCAAAATAGAGCAAAGCCATTCACTAGATTGCGTATTACATTCCTTCACGAGCGTGGGGGAGGCTACCTTATCATTTAACAAACGTCGATCCTGGAATGAAACTAATCAAATTAAAGTGTGTCCAAAAAGCCTCTGTGGAAATGTGGAGCCCTAAAATATTGGTTGAAGAAGTACCTACTTTAGCTTAGGATGAGAAACGAATGTTTATGAGGCAAGTTCACCTAAGTGTGAGGAGAAGCACCTATAATTGTGGGACTTGGTGGGGGAAACTGAAAGGTATGAGGCTTGCCTCATACAATGCTTGTTTATGTAAGGGGAGCAGCCCGTAGGGTGAGAATAGCCTCACAAAATAGTGAAGAAAGCGCTGCTCATAGCTGAGAGTTCGTGGAGAGTAACAGTTAGTTAAGAGCACCAGCACCATCATCACTAGGAACAGTATAGTAGCACCAACAACACTACGACCAGCACCAACAACACTACGACCAGCACCATCATCACTAGCAACAGTACCAGTAGCACCACCAGCAACGCGAGCAATACAAGTAGCACGACCAGTACCATCATACTAGCAACAGTAACAGTAGCACGACCACCAACAGGATCAGTACCATCATCACTAGCAATAGTAACAGCATTACCACCACCAACACTATCAGTACCATTATCACTAGCAACAGTGCCAGTAGCACCACCAGCAACACGACCAGCACCAGCACCATAACTCCTGTATCTGCTGTTTAACAACTGAAAGGTTTGCAGCCAGCTACAAATGGTAGGTTTATCATGTTGTCGTTCTGTACCCTCCCACTTAAGTGCGTTGAATCAGTTAGTGAGGAGCTACGCGAAGCTGGAGTTAGGGACGGGGGCGCCGCCCAATAGGGGAAGTCCTTATATATAAAAAACACAGCCTACGGACTAACATTGTCCTAGACTGCGTTTTTCATGAATTCAATCCTATTTTTCTCATTCGGTTATTTCCTCATTGAGGAGCCAACTGCTAGGCCAGCCCCGCTAATATGTATCTTCAATAAAAGTGAGGCATCTTAGCAGCTTGTTCTCCATAGCAGAACGCTAGAAATTCTGGATGACTGTATAGAAGGGAATGGCGCCGATCAGTGCAGTAACAATGACAATAAGGAGTTGGCGGAATAGCCTGCCCTTATAGTTATCCTTAATTATTGCGTCTGGAAGCGTAGCTAAGGAGCTGCGGCTTAAATGAGACATCCATAGACCGAAAGTAAGGATAAGAAGCAGCACGATAGGCAGTCCAGTAGTAGATATAGTTACAGGCATGGATAGGTTTAGAGAAAAGGATAAGGCAATCAAAGCGCTCATCGCTGACAAATGGAATGGCACGATTAAGCCTGGCTGAGTAGAGCGGCTTAGCGAACGGACATCCAATGGATTGACCGACTGGCGACCAGTTGATCGCGTGAGCTTGCGTAATCTGGGCATTGCCGACAACCAGATCATAAGCAAAGGAATAAGAATCAGAAAAATAAACAACAGTCCATCTTGCTCAGTTACAGTAGCGCTCGTGACCGTCGCCGTGAGCATCCCGACAATTACGCCGATTGCGGGGATAGAGATGTAGGTTGCCCATGAAGATACCCGACGTACATTGTGATGCAGCTTTTCTTCTGACTTGCTGTATAGAAGTGTGGAAGCTTTGTTTCCTGCGATCCAGCATAGAAGGATCAGTAGGAATAAACAACCACGTGTAATCGTAAGTCCTATGATATACAAAACGGTAACCCTCCTAGTATAATATAAGCCTAGCCTATTGTAGCTTGAACGGTTATCGTGAAAAACCGTCTATAGGTGGGATAAAGGCTAGACCTGAGGCGGGTATATGAAACGTTTGCCTATAGAAGGCCGTATCGTATACAGCATCTTTTATTAATTGCAAATTAAGAATAAGAAGGAGGTGAATGCGTTGCTTGAGCTCCATGATCTGATCCCTTATCTATTCTCGATGAGTATCATTTGTACCTTTGCGTATGCGGCTTACTTTGTCTATCAGTCCACTGATGATACTGCCAGCTGGCCTGTTGTCCAGGTGATTGATGTGCCGCACCGATCTTTGCTGGTCGCGGTAAGAGAATGTGAACAGATTCAACACTGGCTCGTAAGACGAATAAAACGAAAAGAATCGCCTGATGGAGATTTGACGGATTGCTCTTCCTCGTTTGTGCATCATCAGCACCAGACAAACAAACGAGGAGGATTTTTATGGAGCATAGCAGGGCATTCCTTTTTCTAAAACAATATAGGTGGGCAGCGATAATCGCAATGTTCGCCATGATGGTCATCATTAGCGGCTGCGGAGCGCCAAACGGTACAGTAGATTCCAGTACGCCAGGTTTTTTCAATCATTATGTGGTGTTCCCGTTTTCTTATTTAATTCAGCATTTTGCTTCGTTTCTGGGCGGAAGCTATGGTCTTGGCATTGTCGCGATGACTTTGCTTGTCCGGTTAGTCCTCTTACCGCTTATGCTGAGGCAGCATAAGAGCCAGCAGGTTATGAAGCAGAAGATGAGCGTCATGCAGCCGGAGCTGAATAAGCTGAAGGAAAAGTACAAGGACAAGACACCGGAATCCCAAGCGAAGCTTCAGAAGGAAACGATGGAGCTCTACGGACAGCATCAATTCAATCCGCTCGCGATTGGCTGCTTGCCGATGATTGTGCAGTTGCCTATCCTTACAGGCTTGTATTATGCGATCAAAATGACACCGGAGCTTGCCGAGCATTCTTTTCTGTGGTTCCAGCTCGGTGTACCGGATACGATTCTTCCTTTTCTGGCAGCAGCTATTTATTACATCCAGTTTAAAGTATCCCAGATCGGCACAGATCCGGCACAGAAAAAACAAATGGCCCTCTTTGGTTTGATATCCCCGATTATGATGGGATTATTTTCTTTTACTGCACCAGCCGCTGTACCGTTGTATTGGGTCGTCGGAGGCTCGTTCATGATTATTCAAACGATGCTTGCTAAGCGTATATATCCCGTTCCAACAGCGGAGCCTCAAGCTGCTCTAGAGGCCAAATAAACAATCACAACATAGAAAGGCGTTCAACCTGAGGGTTGAACGTCTTTTTTTTCACTATACACTATGTTCCTGCACCTCTTCGGATGGCAAGCGCAGCCGATGATTGCGGGGATATTTCTGCTGCAGCTGATCGGCTGTGTCTTTGAGATGATCTGCACTCGGTTCTTCCGTAAACAAGCCGAATGCGGGGTCAATATCCTTTTCCGTAACTAGATCCTCTAGTTTATCTGACTTCTTGTTCAAGCTGTCCTGTTCCATTGCGGCATCCCTCCCTGTGCTATGAGTATAGATTACCCCGTTTGCCTATTTGTTTACCAAAATATACGGAGTGTAGCATGTACACCCCCACAGTATGTTACAATAGAGGGAAGCGAGAAAATCGGCAGGCAAGAAGCGAGTACCATTTGAATACAAAGGAGAACTTTTCAAATGATTAAACTCTATCCGGCAAGCGAACGGAACACTGTTGATTTGGGATGGCTGCAAAGTGCGCGAAGTTTTTCCTTCGGCGATTACTTTGATCCTGACAATACCAGCTTCGGTGTCATGCGCGTACTAAATGATGACGTTATTGCAGGGGGACGCGGCTTCGGGGCCCATCCTCACAGTGATATGGAGATTGTAACGATTCCTCTCTCCGGAAGACTGAAGCATGAAGACAATCTGGGCAATGTGGCAGTCACCTCGGCCGGAGAAGTACAGAGGATGACAGCAGGCACCGGGATTATTCATGCGGAATACAACGATTCCGAGTCTGAGGGAGGCAGCTTCCTCCAGCTATGGTTCATGCCAAGCGAACGAGGCCTTGCCCCCTCTTATGAGGCAGGGCAGTATGATGAAGCAGCCTTAACGAATAAGCTGCTCCCGATCATTACGCCAGATGGAGCGAATGGGACTGTACGCATACATCAAGATGTAACGCTTTATTTGGGCAGGCTGGAAAAAGGAAAAAGGCTGTATCATCATCAGCCTGTGGGCCGCCGTGTGTTCGCTATGCTCCTTGAGGGAAGAGTGAGATTCAACAGCTTTAATATGGAGCCCAGAGATACGGTGCGTGCTGAATTTGAGCCTGAGTTTTTATTAGAGACGACGGATGAGCCTGCTTTTGTGCTATTCATTGATTTGCCGTAAACCAGCATTTGGCTGCGGGTTCCGATAGGTACAATCCTTAGGAGGTGAAAAGGCTATGAATGAGACCTTATTGATCAAACATGCAGTAGGAGGGCGGACCTTCGTGGATACCGCCAAGCAGACGCTTACTTATAAGACGGAGCAGGATGGCGATCAGTGGCTGTTCACGGTGCAGATGCCACTCGATTCTCAGGTTCAGGAGCTGCTCAACTGGAGGAATGAACTGAACGTATTTCTGTTTCAGAATTTCGATGATAGCCAGCCTACCCAGAAAATATGGTTTTATGTCGAGGGAAGCTCCGTTAAATATGAGAAAGCTCTGCAACAGCTAAATTTCACAGCAAGCTCCAGCATTGCCTATATTCCGCAGCAATTTGGGTATAAGCTGTAGGGCAAATATGGATTTTTTCAATTTAGGGGACAGATGATTAATATTTTTTCCGTTATTACCATATACTTGACTATAGGGTGTACCACCATTTGCTTCTTTCGAGAAGCAAAACAGTTTTTTTGAAATAAAGCATGGGAAATTTGCTATAATGAAACGATAAGGTGTCGAGATAGGGTATAATTGAAGGGGAGTCCTAAAAGGGAGGCGTTTGCGATTTATAGTCGAAAAAAGTTCCAAGAGGACATTCCGGAGGTTAGTACAAAAATATGGTCTTGCGAAAGCGATGACTGTAATGGTTGGATGCGCGCAAACTTCTCGTTTGAACAAGCGCCAACTTGTCTCCTGTGCAACTCTCCGATGGTGAGCGGCGAAAAGATGCTACCGTTGCTGGTCAATACGAATGACAATCTCAAGATGAAGCAGACTGTAGCTGCAACCGAATAACGGTTGAGTCCTAATGAGGGTACCCACAAGGGTACCCTTTTTACATGTTATTATCAGCAGTGCCTTATATGATCAACCGTCATCGAAGCTCTCTTCTTGCTATAGAAGGCGAACATATGTGTGGTATAATGACAGAAGATTAACCGTACAGGGAGATGAGCTGGTGAATACGGTGAATATTGCGGTCAGGCCGCTAGTTGAATATGTATTCCGCAAAGGCAGCATTGAGTCCGGCTTCCGTACGGCCGACGCGATGCAGGATGGGACGCGGGCTCATCAAAATATACAAAAGCTTTACGGGGAACAGGATCAGAAGGAAGTTTACTTATCTATCCAGCTGCTCCACAAGGGCAGCCTATTCGTTATTGACGGCCGCTGTGACGGATTGCTGCGGGGTGAAGATGGAATAATGATGATAGATGAGATCAAATCGACTTCGCTTGATCTATCCCTGCTTGCTGAGGATCTTTTTCCTGTCCATTGGGCACAGGCAGCCTGCTATGCCTATATGTACGCCAAGGAGCACGGAGAGGCGAGTATGCGCGTACAGCTTACTTATGTCGACGTTGCGTCCATGCAGAGGCGCCAGTTCGTCAGAGAACTCCCATTCCCTGAGCTGGAGCGTGAGTTTCTGCAAATTATTGATCAATACGTTCCATACGCGGAACTGTTATATAAGCATAAACTGGACCTTGATGCCAGCATAAAGCAATTGGAATTTCCGTTCGATGGTTATCGTGCCGGGCAAAAGAAGCTGGCTGGGGCCGTCTATCGGACAATCGAAGAGGGAATGAATTTATTCACCAAGGCTCCGACGGGTATCGGGAAGACGATATCCACGACTTTTCCAGCGGTGAAGGCGATAGCGAATGGTTTTGCGCAGCAGCTGTTTTATTTGACAGCACGAACGACCACAAGAAAGGCTGCTGAGGAAGCGTTTGAGCGCATGAGCAGCAAGGGGCTGCGAATGCACACCTTAACTTTAACGGCCAAAGCAAGCATATGCTTTCAAGAGGAAATACGCTGTGATAAGCGCTATTGCGAATATGCGGACGGCTATTATGATCGGCTCAATGGCGCCTTGCTGGATATGCTCGGCAATGAGACGCTGATGCCTCGAGAGGTTATCGAGCGCTATGCTCGCAAGCATCGCATCTGTCCGTTTGAATTCTCACTTGATGCCGCTTATGCTTCGGATGCGGTCATTTGCGATTACAACTATATTTATGATCCACGGATATCATTAAAGCGCCAGTCCGGCGAACAAAAGAAGCAGACGGTATTATTGATTGATGAGGCGCATAACTTGGTCGACCGTGGGAGAGAAATGTTCTCCGGAGAGCTGTTCAAGTCAGCCTTCCTCATTCTGTATAGAGAATTGAAGAATGTTGCCCCGGAAGGCTATGCCAAGGCGAAGGCAGTGAATGATTATTTCATCGCCTTGCGCAAAACAAGCGGAGAAGAGAAGGAGTTCACGCTGCCGCACCTGCCCGAAGAGCTTATCAGTCTGCTGGAGGCATTCGTACAGTACGCGAAGGGTTTGCTCGCTGGCGGACAGCAGGCGCTACCTGAGTCCAGCGAAGCGATGCTCCTCGAAGTCTATTATGCTGTGCAGGGCTTCATGCGGGCGGCAAAGCTGTATGATGAGCGCTATCGGACTTATGTAGAGCTAGGACGGGGCGGAGAGGTGCGAATCAAGCTGTTCTGTCTTGATCCGTCCCATTTGCTCAGTCAGGCAGGCAAAAGCTATCGTTCGCGCATCTATTTCTCTGCTACACTGTCTCCTGCGTCCTACTATATGGACATGCTTGGTGCAGAAAAGGAGGATTATACGTTGTCTGTTCCGTCACCCTTCAGCCAAGAGCAGCTGGACATTTTTGTGGAGCCCTTGTCTACGCGATTTCATGATCGGGAGCGCTCCAAGGAGCAGATTGCCACTCTCTTGCACCGTATAGCAGCTGAGCGTCCGGGCAATTATTTGGTCTTTTTCCCCTCCTACGCTTATATGAATGCTATCTATGAGTCCTACATCCAGATGGATGAAGCGGGCTCTGCCCAAACACTTCTGCAACGAACAGAGATGGGGGAGGAGGAAAGGGGCCGCTTTATGGAGGCTTTTCGCGCGGATAACGAGCACACGCTTATCGGATTCGCCGTGATGGGAGGCATATTTTCCGAAGGGATTGACCTGGTGGGTGATCGCTTAACGGGGGTCGTGGTGATTGGCGTAGGACTCCCGCAGCTAGGTGCAGAACGCAATCTGATCAAGGCCTATTTCGATGAGACGAGCGGCAGCGGTTATCTCTATGCTTACGTCTATCCGGGCATGAATAAAGTGCTTCAGGCAGGAGGCAGGCTAATTCGTTCGGAGCAGGATCGCGGCACTCTCGTCCTCATTGACGATCGGTATTTGCAGCCGCAATATGAACGGCTGTTGCCGGAGGAATGGCAGCACTATCAGGTTCATTGGCCAGAAAAGTCCATTGACAGATAGGAACGTTGTCCCTACAATGAGTGCAGTTATCGCGAAGCAATTGAAATTATAGAGTATGGAGTGTTCATCATGAAAAATACGGCTCAACCATTGGCCGGTTCACACAATACCGGCTCCCTATTCAGACTGTGGATGGCGGTTCTGCTGGGGTCTTTAGCTGCCTTTGCGCCACTATCTATTGATATGTACCTGCCGGCTCTGCCTGAGCTGGCAGGAGACTTCGGGGCGGGTACCTCGATGTCGCAGCTTAGCTTGACGGCCTGTCTGCTGGGTATTTCCTTTGGACAGCTGCTAATTGGTCCACTTAGCGATGTTCAAGGAAGAAGAAAGCCGCTATTGATTGGTCTTGTTATCTATATTCTGGCTTCCATTCTATGTGTTGCAGCACCTTCGATCGAGACCTTCGTTCTGCTTCGCTTCGTGCAAGGGGTCGGCGGGGCAGCGGGAATTGTTATTTCCCGGGCCATCGTTAGAGATATGTATGAAGGTGCAGAGATGACGAAGTTCTTCTCCCTGCTAATGCTGGTGAACGGTGTAGCTCCAATAGCTGCCCCGATAGCCGGGGGACAAATTCTGAAGTGGACCTCTTGGCGCGGGGTATTCATCGTGCTTGCTGTGATCGGAGCCTTGATGCTGATCGCGGTTCTATTCGGGCTCCGGGAGACGCTTCGGGATCAGAATCGTTCGGCGGGCGGGATCGGCAATACGCTGAGAACGTTCCGGGAGCTGTTAAGCGATCGTTTATTTATGGGTTATGCACTTGCACAGGGCTTAGTTGTAGCAGGAATGTTTGCTTATATATCAGGCTCACCATTTGTGCTGCAAGACTTGTATGGTGTCTCTCCTCAGGTGTATGGGCTGCTGTTCGCTATTAATGGCATAGGCATAATTATTGCCAGCCAAATAGCAGGCAGGCTTGCCGGGCGCGTAAGTGTGACGAGACTGCTGCATGTAGGGCTTGGGATGGCTTCAGGAGGAGGCATTCTGCTGCTAGCGATGGTCCTGCTCGATGGGGGACTGTATGGCGTGTTGATTCCTTTATTTCTGATCGTATCAAGTGTTGGGGTTGTTCAGACCGCGAGCTTCTCACTAGCGATGCAGAATCAAGGCAAATCCGCAGGCAGTGCTTCGGCGCTTATCGGCCTGATGTCTTTTGTCTTCGGCGGCTGCATGGCACCATTAGTAGGCATCGGAGGAAGTGGAACGGCACTGCCGATGGGAATCGTTATAGCGGTAGTGAATACGCTGGCTGTGCTATGCTATGTGGTTCTTGTCAGAGGTGGCGGGAACAAGCTTCAGCAGCAAAGCCGCGTATAGCATGTAAGTTTGACAGGCGTAGACGGTCAGCTGTTCGACCAGTAGGGCAAAGTCTATTGACGGAAAAGGGTAAGGATGGTAATATACGAATTAATTTCATACTAAACGAATGGGAATTATTATAATTCTTGACATCGACCATACGAATGGAGATGTACAATTTGCGACTAAGCGAATGTACATCTCTTTTTTTGTGCCGGTTGGACGAACATAAGGATGTGAGGCAACGGATGAGTAAGCAGGAAAATTTACAGCTTGAGGCGGATGTATTGGTTATCGGTGGAGGTCCGGCGGGCGCTTGGGCGGCTTGGAGCGCGGCATCGCAAGGAGCTAAGGTTGTGCTGGTGGACAAAGGCTACTTGGGCTCAAGCGGCGCTACTGCGCCTGGCGGAACGAATCTGCTCTATTTGCCTCCTGATCAAGAACTGAGAGAAGCAGCAGTTCAAGCACGAATGAAGTCAGGAGGTTATTTGGCGGAGGAGGAATGGATTCATCGGGTGCTGGATCAAGTCTACGAGAACCTGGAGCTTGTAGAGAAGTGGGGCTATCCGTTCGTCCGTGATGAGGATGGCGTGCCGATGCGGGATCACTTGCAAGGTCCTGAATACATGGGGCTAATGCGGAAAATAGTGAAGAGGGCCGGCGTCCGTGTCCTGGACCACTCACCTGCTCTTGAGCTGCTGGCTGATGAGAATGGTGTCGGCGGAGCGCGCGGCATTGCCAGACAAGACGGGCGGGAGTGGGAGGTGCGGGCGAACGCCGTCGTTATTGCAACAGGAGGCTGCGCTTTTCTCAGCAAGGGATTAGGCTGCAATGTATTAACGGGCGACGGCTATCTGATGGCCTCTGAGCTGGGAGCAGAGCTGTCGGGAATGGAATTCTCACGGCGCTTTGCGCCCTCGCCTGCTCATAGCACCAATACGCGGTCTCGCTTGCTCGGCTGGGCAACCTTCTATGATAAGGATGGCAATGAGATCGTTGATCGACGCGATGGTGATTTCCTTGCGACGGAGCTGCTTAAGGGACCTGTATATGCAATGATGAATAAAGCCGATACGCCGGAGAAGCAGGCAATTCTTCGGCAATCGCATACGATTTTTTTCTTGCCTTATGATCGCGCAGGAATTGATGTTTTCACAGAGCGCTTCCCTCTGACGCTTCGTTATGAAGGGACGGTACGGGGTACAGGCGGCATTCGGATTGTGTCTGATGATTGTGCCAGTACGGTAAGAGGGCTGTATGCCGCAGGCGATGCCGCTACGCGAGAACGGATTACTGGCGCAGCCTCTGGAGGCGGCGCATTCAATGCCTCATGGGCTATTTGCTCCGGTACGTGGGCGGGAAAAGGCGCAGCTGCTTATGCTTTATCGCAAGAGAAGAAGGCGAGTCAGCGGGAGCTGCACCCGAGCGGGCGTTATGGCTTGAAGGCGAAAGACGAGGATAAGGGAAGCTCCTCTGTAGATACAGGAGCCTTAATAAAGGCGATACAAAATGAAATTTTTCCGCTTGAGATTAATTACTTCCGTACGGAAGCCGGTTTAACTTCCTCCTTGGAGCGCTTGAATCTGTTGTGGGGACAGGTCAATGGGCAAGAGCCGAAGACACTGCAGGAACGGATTCGCGCACGTGAGGCAGCTGCGATGGCTGCAACGGCCCGCTGGATCTATACAGCAGCCTTAGCGCGCAAGGAATCGCGTGGGCAGGGGCTGCATCTGCTGGCTGAGTATCCGGGCACGGACCCGAATCAGCAATACAGGCTGCTGGTATATGGACTTGATGAAATTGAGGTTCGTCCAGAGACTGCTCCGCCTTGCCAGGCAGAACTCAGGCATGAAAGTGAATCTGCTATTGCGGAGGTGCAGGCCGGATGATAGAACTCGTTAGCGAAGACCGCTGCATCCAATGCAATTTATGCGTGAAGGTGTGCCCGACTAATGTATTTGATAAGACAGTGGAGGGCATCCCCGTTATTAAGCGGCAAGAGGATTGCCAAACCTGCTTCATATGCGAAGCCTATTGTCCTGTAGACGCGTTATACGTATCCCCGTTCGCGGACATAAAGGTGGAAGTGAATGAGCAAGAGCTCATTGAGCAGGATGTGCTGGGCAGTTGGAGAAGAACGATAGGCTGGGGACCAGGCAGAACCAAGCTGGCAGCCATCGACCAAACCGCTTTTATCGACCGGATATTGCCGACACACTCGCTGCGGGCTGCTGGTGTTTCTGATGTAAAGGTGCAGCTGTCAAATCAATAATAATGAATAGAGGAGCTGGTCATAATGAGCAATACCGATCATGCAACGGCAGAGCCGTCAGAGTCAGGCTATACGAATGAGGCAGCAGCTTCAAGGCAACCGGATCATCCGGTACATCCCCTGATCGTGAATCGCTGGTCCCCACGCTCGTATGCGGATCGTCCTGTAAGCAAGGATACTCTGAATACGGTTCTGGAAGCAGCCCGGTGGGCGCCGTCCTCCAGCAATGAGCAGCCATGGCGATTTTATGTCGCCTCCTCGAAGGAAGAGCATGCGCTTTTCCAAACCTTTATTAAGCCAAGGAACCAGCTATGGACGGTCAAAGCGCCGATTCTGCTGCTGCTGGCTTCCGTTAAGATTAAGGATAATGGAGATGTGAACGGCGCTCATGCGTTTGATGCTGGCGCTGCATGGGCAACCTTAGCGCTGCAGGCTAGATTGCTTGGCCTGTCTACAAGAGCTGTGGGCGGCTTCGATCAGGCTCTTGCCCGTGAAGCATTGGAGGTTCCGGAGTCTATTGTGCTTCACGCTGTAATTGCCTTAGGCTATCGCGGGGAGCTTGAAGTATTGGATGAATCGTTCCGCGAGGTTGAGAAGCCAAATCAGAGGCGCCGGCTAAGCGAGAGCCTGCTTCCGATTCCACGGAAATAGGTGCAATTAAACTACGACTGCCCGGGCAGGCTCTCTCAACCTGCCCGGGCAGTCGTAGTTATATTTAGGGGATTAAATGAAAAATGTTGATCTCAACAGCTGCACCATTCCCAACTGTAATAGCCAAATTTCCCTCTTTAGAAATAAGGATGGTCATAATCCAGTAGGCTTTTCCATTCCCTTTAGGTGAGAACAACTCTAATTAAAGTCCTGTATCATTTGACGTGAGATAGAGTGGAAAAGTTTATAAATTCTGAGATTAACTATTGACACCCTTTATATCCCAGTGGTAAAGTGACAAATAGAATTTATTACAAGAGAGGAGGATTGCGTCTCATGAATACAACACCAGTGAATCATATGGCTAATTGGACTATGCATACTAATCTAATGAACGTAATCCATCCGAGCGTCATTTCTCTTTGATTAAAAGGGTTATCCCATACAATCAGAGGCGCATGGTTACGTGAATCGTAATCATGCGCCTCTTTTATATCGAGCTGCGGCATTCGTGCCGGCTCGCTTGAAAGAAGGAAGCGCATTGTACTTGACGATGCGCTTCCTTCTTCTTTGTTTGTTACAGTATGGGAAATGGTAGTTCGGATGGATATGGGAGGTGTCAGACAAGGATTATGTTTATCGTACTTAAGAAGCTTCGATGGTTTTTTGCAATGAATTGGAAGAGATATACGGTTGCAGGCATACTGCTGATTGTGGCAGGGGTGCTTGATGTGATTCCGCCTTGGCTGATCGGTTATACGATCGACGGCATTAACCAAGGGATATTGAATACGGAACAGTTCTACCGGGTTGTATTTGGTTGGGCTGCTGTCATTGTTGTTGGTTATTTGATTTCTTATGTGTGGCATTATCAATTATTCGGCGGGGCGTTCGTGCTGGAGCGATTAATGCGTTCGAGACTAATGAGACACTTTTTGCGTATGACGCCGACTTTTTATGAGCGGAATCGCACAGGTGACTTGATGGCACGCTCGACGAATGATTTGAACGCGGTAGCTACCACGGCAGGCTTTGGCATTCTGACCCTGATTGATTCGACGCTCTTCATGCTGACGATTCTGTTCATGATGGCGGTGCTGATCAGCTGGAAGCTGACGTTGGCTGCTTTGCTTCCTCTGCCTTTAATGGCATTGGCAATGACCTACTTCGGTAAAAAAATGCATGCGAGGTTTATGGAGTCGCAGGTTGCTTTTGGCGAGCTGAATGATCAGGTGCTGGAATCCGTATCGGGTGTTCGCGTTATTAGAGCATTCGTACAGGAAGAGGCCAGCCAAGAGCAATTCAGGAAGAAAACGGGCGAAGTATTCAGCAGAAATATTGAGGTAGCCAAAATAGATGCTTTATTCGAACCGACCATGAAAATATTAGTCGGTCTTAGCTACCTAATTGGGCTATGCTATGGGGGTTTCTTAGTATTCCGAAGCGAAATCACACTAGGGGAGCTGGTCTCCTTCAACGTCTACCTCGGGATGCTGATCTGGCCGATGTTCGCAATTGGCGAGCTCATCAACATTATGCAGCGGGGGAACGCGTCTTTAGACCGGGTAGAAGAGACGCTTGGCTACAAGCAGGATGTAACGGAGGCTGAGAATTCGGTTCCTGTATCAAGCCCTGAGACAGTGAAATTCGATGAGGTAACCTTCCGTTATCCATCATCCGCGACAGATAACCTGAGTGCGGTGTCCTTCACGCTCCACAAAGGGCAGACGCTGGGAATTGTCGGACGGACCGGCAGCGGCAAGACTACCTTGCTGAAGCAGCTGCTGCGTGAGTACCCGCTTGGCATCGGGGATATTACAATCTCGGATGAAGAGCTGGGTAAGCTGAAGATGGAGGAGCTTCTGGGGTGGATTGGTTATGTGCCGCAGCAGCCTATTTTGTTCTCCAAAACGATCCGTGACAATATTTTGTTCGGAATGAAGTCGCAAGGTACAGAAGAGGATCTGCAGCGTGCACTCGCTAGAGCTTCCTTCGCCAAGGATATTAAGTTCCTGCCTGATGGGCTGGAAACGATGGTCGGTGAGAAGGGCGTCGCTCTATCAGGCGGTCAGAAGCAGCGGGTGAGCATAGCTAGAGCGCTGATTGCGAATCCCGAAATTCTAATGCTGGATGATGCGCTGTCAGCAGTCGATGGACGTACGGAAGCGGAGATCATTGAAGGTATCCGAACGGAGCGCGCAGGCAAGACGACGCTCATTACTACGCATCGCCTGTCGGCGGTGCAGCATGCAGACCATATTATCGTTCTCGACGAAGGACGTATTGTACAAGAAGGAACACATGCTCAATTGCTTCAGCAAGAGGGTTGGTATAAAGAGCAATATGAGCGGCAGCAATTGGAGTCATTAATAGAATCTTAATTTGTATTTCAAATGTAATTGGAATTGGAGGCGCCAGAGACAATGGGTCTGACGGGAAAACGATTGTTTCAATACGCCATGCTTTATAAGAAACCGATCGCAGGAGCTCTTCTGCTGCTCATGCTGGCGGTATGCGCGGAGCTGGCAGGTCCGTTCATCGCCAAGCAAATGATTGATCAGAATATTCTCGGTATCGAGAAGAAATGGCATGAGGTAAGACAGCAAGAAGCTTATGCGGTCAATTATAAAGGGAAATGGTATAAACGAGAGGATCACTTTGCTTCTGCTGAGACGAAGGGCCAGGAAGTAAGGGTGCTTCAGGCAGGACGCAGCTATTATTGGCTAGAGGGCACTCTCCCTATGACGGAGGGCAAACGGACGGTGACGGATGGCTACATGACGATCCTTCACAAGGATAGCGGTGAAAGCGCGAGCTTCCCGGTTACCCGCATTACGGCAAAAGAGCTGTATGAATTCTATAAGCCGGAAGTTCCAAGCATGATGAAGCTTGCAGCGATTTATTTTGGCTTATTGCTGCTTGGAGCGGTGTTTACTTATGGGCAGAGGCTGCTGCTGTTAACTTCCGCGAATAAGATTGTTCAAAAAATGAGAAATGATGTGTTCGCCCATACGCAGCGACTTCCTGTCGGGTATTTCGATACGCTTGCCGCTGGTCAGGTGGTATCACGCGTGACCAATGACACAGAAGCAATTCGAGAGCTGTATGTAGCCGTTCTGGCGAACTTTTTCTCCGCTATCGTCTACATGACGGCGATCTATGGCGCATTGTTTGTACTGGATGCAAGATTGGCCGTATTCGCACTGCCGCTGATTCCGATTCTTCTCATCTGGATCAAGCTGTATCGGCGCTTCGCCGCTCGCTATAATCGGGTCATTCGTGCGAAGCTGAGCGAGATTAACGGCATGATCAACGAATCCATTCAAGGAATGCCGATTATTCAAGCTTTCCGTCGTCAACAAGAGACAATGAAGGAATTCGATGAATTGAATGAGCATTATTTTACGTACCAGAGCAAGCTGCTTAGCCTGAATTCCATTACTTCTCACAATCTGGTCAATGTTATTCGGAATGTGATGTTCTTAATTGTAATCTGGTTCTTCTGGGGCGACTGGCTCGGTGCGACGATCGGTGTCGGTGTTCTCTATGCCTTCGTTGAGCTGATGAACCGGATGTTCCAGCCGATTGTCGGCGTAGTCAATCAACTGTCCAATCTGGAGACGGCCCGGGTATCCGCTGAGCGTGTATTCATGCTTATGGATCAGGAAGGAGTGCCGGTGGAGACGGGCAGCATGGAGCGCTATAAAGGCGAAGTGAAATTCGAGGATGTATCGTTCGCTTATAAGAAGAATGAACTGGTGCTTAAGCACATTACATTCGGTGCTCGCCAAGGCGAGACGGTTGCTCTTGTGGGACACACAGGCTCAGGCAAAAGCTCGATTCTGAACCTGCTGTTCCGCTTCTATGATACCGATCAAGGAAGAATTACGGTGGATGGCCAGGATGTACGGGATATTCCGATGCAGCACTTGCGCCAGCATATGGGAATTGTGCTGCAGGACCCGTTCCTGTTCACGGGCACGATCGCTTCGAACATAAGTCTGGATAATCCAGCAATAAGCCGAGAGCAGGTGGAGCAGGCGCTTCGAGATGTAGGAGCTTACGACATGTTCGCACAATTGCCTGGCGGCATGGATGCTCCTGTTATTGAGAAGGGCAGCACGCTATCCGCAGGGCAGCGGCAGCTGATCTCCTTCGCCCGCGCACTTGCCTATGATCCAGCTATCCTGATTCTGGATGAAGCAACCGCAAGCATTGATACGGAGACGGAGGCTGTTATTCAGCAAGCGCTAGACGTGTTGAAAAAGGGACGTACGACGTTTGTTATTGCACACAGGCTATCCACGATTCGGCAAGCAGACCAGATCCTGGTATTGGATCGCGGAGTTATCGTTGAACGAGGCAACCATGAGCAGTTAATGGAGCATCGCGGCAAATATTTTGCCATGTATCAGCTTCAGCAAGGGGCGGCAGTTACGGCGTCCTAATATAAGAAAAAGGCTGGTACAGGATCGTTTATCCTGTACCAGCCTTTTATGTTTCAACTAATCTAAATGTTTGCTTATTCCGTCTTGAATGTACTAATAGTTTCTTTCAAGTTGGTGGAGAGGCTGCGAAGCTGGATGGAAGCGCTGGCTACCTCTTGCATAGAAGCGAGCTGCTCCTCAGAAGCTGCGGCAACCCGTTGTGCTTGGTTAGAGGATGATACTGCAATGTTCTCCAGCTCATCCAGGGAAGCTGCGATTTCTTCGCTTCCTGCGGACATTTGCTGCGAGGCGGCAGACACCTCTTGCACCTGACCCGATACTTGGCGGATGGCCTCTACGATAGAGCGGAAGGACTCGCCTGCTTGCAGGGATACGCTTGAACCCTCCCGAACGCCCTCAACAGCCTGTTGCATGGAGCGTACTGCATTGCCGGTACGGCTGCTGACGCCATTCAATATGCTGCCTATTTGCTCGGACGATTCCTTGGAGCGTTCGGCCAGCTTACGAATTTCATGCGCTACGACAGCAAAGCCCTTGCCATGCTCTCCTGCTCTTGCAGCTTCAATAGAAGCATTCAGCGCAAGCAGATTCGTCTGATTGGCTACATCACCAATCATGCCGAGAATACTTGTAATTTGCTTGCTCATCTGCTCAAGTTCCCGCAGCGTGACGACGGTATCCGTAACGCTAGTCTCAATCGTCTGCATTTGGGCAACCGTCCGTTCGATGACAACTTCGCCAGCAGCAGCCAGCTCAGCCGTATCCGCAGCCATCTCCGATACCGATGACGAGGATTCAGCGATCCGCTGAATGCCGATGGTCATCTCATTCATCGCACGTTGGCATTCCTGGAAGCTCTGAAGCTGCGTATTGGCTCCTTCAGCGACTTCCTGAATGGCTGAGGCGACCTCCTGTGTGGCTTGGGCGGTCTGCTCGGCGCTGTCCTGCATGCTGGAGGAGGAGCTTGCCACCTCCGTTGAGGTTGAGCTGATATTATGGGCGAGATGCCGGAGATTGACCATCATTTCGTTAAAGGCAGAAGCGACTTGACCAATCTCATTCTGATTCGTAACAGGAACGGTAATCGTTAGATCGCCCTGTGCAGCCAAGGCCGATACTTGAGCGAGCTGCTTCAGCGGCTTGAGCGCTATCCGAACCAAGGCTACAACAATTAGAATAGCAATCGTTGTTAATAACAGTGACAGACCAATACTTTTCCACAGCATGATAGCCAGCTTGGTTTGTACCTGGTCATAATCAAAGTCTAATCCATATATTGCGACTACTGATCCATCTTCGCCAATAATAGGCGCCCAGTATGCCAGCCATGTGCCAAGGTCATCTGTATAAAGATCGACCTGGGAGAAGCCAGTTTCCATTACATCTTTTTGGGCTTTTAAAAGCTCAGGGGATAATGGATAAAGGGAGTTATGTACTAATCCGGCATTTATCAGGGTGGAGTTGCCTTGAAGGATAGTGAGATAAGACACTCCGTCTTTCTCTATGATATCAGGCAGGTACATGTACGTGTTTGTAATCATTTCGGGGCTAGCCATTGCATCAAGCTGTGTTTTTAGAATGTTAAGATTGGCAGCAGGATCACCCTTGCCCGTCCCCATTTCTTTGCGAACATCAGTCACTATGTTCTCCAGAGACTGGGCCTGAACACTATGCGCGCGCGCCGTGCGCTCCATTTCGTCCCAGCTGGCTTGATTCTGGGCGTTATAGGAAATCCATTGGGTCACCCCGATAATAATGGCGAAGAAAAAAGCAAGCACGATGGAACTCGTGAGCACCAGGCTCTTGTTTTTCAATTTGAACATAATAAAACCCCTCATCCTGTTAGGTGTGGTTAGTAAATTCATGCTGTCTATTTACTTAATGTAACAGTAAAATATTAGATAAGTTCGCATTTGGTGTTAGAAATCTATTCGCTTAACAAGCATTCATGCTTATACTTTTCTAATGATTTGTAAAGGAATGAAGGGTTCAAGCAGAGGAAGCCTGCCCGCATAGCTGCTATCGGCTGCACGGGCAGGCTTGTTTTATCTAATGCTGGTCCGGCAGTGATAATAATATCGTACATATTCTCAGCCTCCAGTAATAGTGTTAAGAATGCCCTTCACACTTCATTATAGGAGCGGCAGCCGGAGACAAGTGAACTTGGGCAATTGCACAGCTTGCTCGTTGACTCCATTAGTTTCCTTCTGATATAGTTCTACTATAGAACTATTCCATACATGAACTATCTGATCTGCGGATTGGAAGAGGAGGTTTACTGAGAAATGACGATAGACAACGAGATGCTCGGACAGATTATTTCCCGTTATAAAGGGGCATATTTCACAGTTAATCGACGTTTGAACGCAATGATCAGAGAACGGATGCCCGATGGTCTGACTGTTGATCAATTTTCAACTCTGCTCTGTCTGCGGGAGAGCGGCGTGAGTACAACCTCAGAGCTTGCCGATACTTTTTGCGTGGGCAAAAGCTCCATTACCGCGATTATTCAACGGCTATTCGATAAGCAGCTGATTGTGCGGCAAGCCGATGAGCATGATCGCAGAGTAACGTTGCTTACCCTCACGGAGGAAGGCATGCGCATTACTGATCATATAGAGGACAGCATTAAGGAGCTGATCGCGACGTTCATGAATCAGTTCGATGAGGAAGAAGCTATGGCCTTTATAGAGACCTTTGAGAAGCTCGCGAAGGCAATGGCGCAATCTATGGAGACGGAGAGGAGCTAGAGACAAAATGAAGGCAATCTTGAAGCTAAGATGGGTTATTCTGATTATATGGCTGGTAGCGACCATTGGTTTGATGCTGAGCGCACCCAATATGCAGGAGCTCGTTCGGGACAAAGGACAGATTTCGGTGCCGGACGGTTATTCCTCAACGATGGCATCCGATCTGGTGAAGGAGATTGGAGCGAAGGATTCTGGCGGAAGCGACGCCGCGACGGTGCTTGTCTTCCATAAGGAAGGCGGATTGTCGCAGTCCGAGCTAACAGAAGTACAAAGCGGCATTAATAAGCTGAAGGACCGTGCGGATGAGCTTCGCATCAGCTCTGTTACCACGCATTTCGATACGGCTGAGCTCAAAGAGCAGATGGTGTCCAAGGATGGATCTACGGTGCTCGCGCTTGTAAATGTAGATCTAACAGGGGCTGAATTGTCTGAGGTGCGTGACAGCTTATACGCAGCAGTCAATGATGTGAAGGTCGATCATTATTTTACAGGCAATTGGGTTATTTCGGAGGATGTCATGAAGAGCTCGGAGGAAGGGCTCAAAAAGACCGAGTTCATTACAGTAGGCTTCATTCTGGTCATATTATTCATTGTTTTCCGTTCCGCAGTCGCGCCGATTGTGCCGCTTCTGACGGTGGGCTTTACCTACTTGGTATCGCAATCGGTCGTTGCCTTTTTAGTTAAATATATGGATTTCCCACTATCGAGCTTCACGCAAATTTTTCTCGTCGCCGTGTTGTTCGGAATAGGAACGGATTATTGTATTTTGTTAATTAGCAGGTTCAAAGAAGAGTTAACGCATCATGATGGCGATATTGCTGCATCTATCGTGGCAACTTACCGTACGGCAGGAAGAACGGTGCTGTTCTCCGGTCTTGCGGTGCTTGTTGGCTTCGCAGCTATCGGCTTCTCGACCTTTGTTCTGTATCGTTCCGCAGTTGCGGTAGCGATCGGGATCGCTATTCTGCTGATTGCCTTATTCACAATCGTGCCGTTCTTCATGGCCGTCCTAGGCAAGAAACTATTCTGGCCGGCAAAAGGATCGCTTGAGCATAAGCCAAGCCGACTGTGGGGGAGCGTCGGCCGATTCTCCCTGAAGCGCCCCATCTGGGCTCTTGTTATCCTTGCTGTATTAATCGTTCCATTCTTAACTGCGTATAAAGGCTCGATCTCTTTTAACTCATTAGATGAGATTGGAGATAAGTATGATTCGGTTAAAGGCTTCAATATTATTGCAGACAACTTCGGCCCGGGTGAAACGCTGCCTTCGACAGTAGTAGTGAAATCCGAGGTTCCGATGGATACGACGGAGGGTCTTGCCGCTCTAGAGCAAGTAAGCAGAGAGCTTCAGAAGGTAGAGGGCGTGAAGACGGTGCGCAGTGCGACTCGCCCGACAGGCGAAGCGCTGGATGATTTTCTCGTATCTGATCAGGTCGGAACGCTAGAGGATGGACTTGGCAAGAGCGGAGACGGACTTGGCCAGATCGGTACAGGTCTATCTGAGGCGAGCAATGCACTGAATGCGAATGCGCCTAAGCTGAATGAAGCGGTGGACGGCGTCGGTCAATTGGTGGACGGAACGACTGAGCTGAAGACGGGCGTAAGCCAGTTAACCACAGGTCTTAAGCAGATTGAGCGCGGCCTCTTGGATGGCTCAGCAGGAGCAAAGGAATTGCTCGCTGGTCTGGAGCAGGCGAAGACGAGTGCCGATCAGCTTGCTGCTGCAAGCAAAGAGATGCTGACAGGATATGAGCAGCTAGGCGGAGGCATTGGTCAGTTAGCGGATGGCTATACGGCGATTGCTGTTGAACAGACGAAGCTTGCAGAAGGTCTGTCAGGGCTGGGCCAAGGCCTTAGCAGCTTGGAGAATAGCTATCCGGAGCTCAAGGAAGATGCGGCGTATCAGCAAGCGCTCAGCTCTGTAGCCAAGCTTCAGCAAGGTGCAACAGGAATCAGTGAGCAATTGAATCAGCTTAATACGAAGCTCGGCGGGGCAGCAGAGGGCTTGAAGAAGGCGAATACAGGTCTAGCGCAAGCAGCGGGAGGTCAGTCCGCCCTTGCAGAAGGTCTTGCGCAATTAGTGTCAGGCATTGAAGAGCTGCAAGCGGGCCTTGCACAGGCTGCGACTGGTCAGGGACAGATTGTCTCGAAGCTGCCGGGTGTTACAGCAGGATTAGATCAGTTGGTTATTGGACAAAAGGATTTGAAATCAGGCTTTGCTGACCTGAATGGACAGCTTAGTGAGCTGACAAGCGGGCTGGATTCAAGCGTCGAAGGGCTGACACAGGTCAGCGATGGTCTTGTATCGGCTAAAGGCTATTTGAATGAATTATCTTCTTCTTCCAATAAACAGATGACAGGTTGGTTTATTCCAGAAGAAGCCGCAGCGGGCGAGGAGTTCCAGCAAGCACTTGATGTGTATTTGTCTGAAGACCGCAAAACCGCGAAATTCGATGTGATCTTCAGCGGTAATCCGTATGAAATGGAGACGATGTCGAAGATTGATGAGCTGGAGGCAGCAGTGGCAAGGGGTGTGCAGGGCACAGCTTATTCCGAGGCGGTGTATGCCGTCGATGGCGTGTCCAGCATGAATAATGACTTGAGCAATATATCTAATGCGGATTATTCGCGCACGGTTATTCTAATGCTGATTGGCATTTCCATCATCCTGATCTTGTTATTCCGCTCTATCATTATGCCGTTGTATATGATTGCGTCACTGCTGGTGACCTTCTATACTTCAATGGCTATTACGGAAGTTATTTTCGTACGAATATTAGGTCTATCCGGCATTAGCTGGGCGGTTCCATTCTTCGGCTTCGTTATGCTGGTGGCGCTGGGAATCGACTATAGCATTTTCTTAATGGACCGTTTCAAAGAATACCGTCACTTGTCTCCAACAGAAGCTATATTGGAAGCAATGAAAAATATGGGGACAGTTATTATGTCTGCGGCACTCATTCTTGGCGGTACGTTCGCTGCGATGCTGCCATCTGGCGTGATGTCGCTGCTGCAGATTGCCACAATCGTCTTGTGCGGGCTATTCTTGTATGCCTTAGTTATGCTGCCATTGTTCATTCCGGTTATGGTCCGGATATTCGGTAAAGCGAACTATTGGCCTTTCATGAGTGCTGAGCAAGAACAGGAGACGAATCAGTCAGTACGCACCTATCCGCGTGATACTTCTGTCTAAATGAAAAAAAGATCTCTTCGCTATTTTCATTGGCGAGAGATCTTTTTTTTCGGATTAGGTAGTCTATACGATGGTGCGAGAGAGGACCACACCTCCATACACGAAGGCCATGCAAATCACGATGGCTGGGTGAAGCTTCCGTCGTTCCATCAGCCAGTACGCGATTCCTGCAATCCCGAGGAACTGCCACATGCCGGATGATTCAACCGAAGTCCGCGCCATTTGCCAAGTGAGGATAACCATCATTATGGCTACTACAGGCTGAACCAGCAGGGTCATCCCCTTCACAATCGGTGATTGGCGATGCTTATGCAGCACCTTCAGCAGCAGGATCAGCGCAATTGCCGAGGGGATAACCGTTGCAGCTAATGCAAGCAGCATACCGGGCCACCCATACACGTCATAGCCGACAAAAGCAGCGATCTTGGTCGCGATGGGCCCGGGAAGCGCATTGCCGAGAGCAAGTATATTGGAAAACTCCTCATCGGTCGTCCAATTGTAACGGGTAACAATCTCATTGTACATGAGCGGGATAGAGGCAGGTCCGCCTCCATAGCCTAATACGTTGGCAAGGAAGAATCCGATAATAAGCTCTAGCCATTCGGTCATGATGGTGGCGACTCCTCATTCGTTGATTTAGAAGCAAGGCGCTTCGTTTTTCGATTGTTGTACCAGTCCCTTGCCTTGAAATGAAACGTGCCATAGGCTAGAAACAGCATAATGACCGCTGCATCCTGCAGGTCGATGATCTGCAGCAGCAGGAAGGCAATCGCGAATGAAGCGAATCCCAGAAGCTTGCCAAGCCCTTTGACCGTGCGATTGGCGAACTCGTAAGCCATGACGCCAAGCATGACGGCGATGACGGGAATGACCGCCGCAATCATTCCTTGAACAACAGCAGATCCGCTTAAGGACTGCATGATGGACAGCAGTGCAATCATGGCAATTGCGGAGGGCATAATATGGGCAAGCACAGACACGGCTGCACCGGGCCAGCCTTTCTGGCGATAGCCAAGATAAGCGGCCATCTTAGGGATGATTGGTCCGGGCAATGCATTGGCGAGCGCCAATATTTCAGCAAATTCATCATCGTCAATCCAGCGGTAATGAGTGACAGCTTCATATCGAACGAGGGGAATGACGGACGGTCCGCCTCCGTAACCTAATATTCCGGTCTTGAACATAGCCCAAGAAAGCTGGCGATAGTTCCCGTCGGTCTGATGCTGTGATTTCGTCATGCGTTGCAGCCTCCTCCGGCTGGTATATAATTCCGATAGGAATAAATATATAGATATTTAGGCAGGTAATCAATAAAAATCAAAGAGCTCGGTTTCATTGCAGCTGCGAAAAGCGCTATGAATTGCTTTTGCGTCACAGGGAAGGTATGATCCGTTATAGTTATAGGTAGCCTGTCAATGAGAGACTAAGAGCCGGGAAGGACAGAGTATGTATGAATCAGACTCCCGAACAGAATAGAAGGACAGCTTTAACTTATGTAGGTACCGAGGAATATAAACTAACAGGCAATAGCATGGCAGCTATCGAGCAAGCGAGCCCTGCATTCGCCTTCATTATGAATCATCAGGTAAAAGTGGTATTGCAAGGGGAGGTCCATGCCGTCTCCGGGTCAGCGCATAGCGATGAGTTATTCTTCATCCCTGCCAATCATATCTGTACATTAAGGAACCTCTCCGAACAAACCGTTGATGTTGTGGTCATTTGCTTCGACATAGATGAGGAAGGAGCTGCAAGCTTCGTTCAGATGGCTGAGCGGGCTCATCTTCATACGTTCAGATTGCCACAAGCAAAAGGATGGCTGCCTGATTTCTTATATGATATAGGTGTTGAAGAAGAGGCATCGTTCTTTCAATTGCAATCCCATTTGTACGCGATCGTTTCCGGCTATGTCCTATCCTTGAACAAGCCAAGGGAAGCGAGCGATCTCATTGAATATGTGAAGCATTCGAAGCAATTCATGCTTACTCAGTATATGGGAACTATTGATATTGAGGAGCTTGCTCGGTCATCAGGCTTTAGCCCAAGCCGGTTCTATCAAGCCTTTCGCCGGCATACAGGTCTTAGTCCGCTTAAGTATATAACGAAAATTCGTTTGGACGCTTCATTACGATTGCTTGCCAATGCTTCTACGACAGTAATAGAGGCCGCTCATGCTGTAGGCTACTCCGATGAGTACTACTTCAGCCGATTATTTAAAAAACAGATGGGGATGACGCCAACGGAGTATGTATCCTGTGCTAATAAGCAGATTGCGAGCCTTTCCCCAGTGTTCCTTGGTGATTTCGCTGTGCTTGGCCTTGCTCCGCAGCTTTCTTTTGAACGAGGATGGCAGGAGAACAAAGAGATTGTCTTGAGGCAATTGACGGCTGCGCGTCCAGAGATGATAATGGTAGGTCCTGTCGACCCCGAGCTTCATGCAGCATTGTCAGACATTGCACCGGTCACGATGCTCCACTGGAAGGGCTATTCGTGGAGAAGCCGTCTGCTCGATATTAGTGCATTGCTAGGGCTGACAACGGTGGCAGAGCGCTGGATGTCCAGTTATGATCAGAAGGTTGAGAATGCCAGGACCCATGTGAAAAGCGTGCTTGGCAGTGAGCCGACTCTGCTTGTTCAATATAAGAGGCATCGCTTCCGTATATACGGTGTACAGATGAACAAGATAAATGATGTGTTCTATAAGGAATTGAAGATAGCCCCTCCGCTAGCTGTGCAGAGCTTTGCCTTCAAAGACGCGGCATCCCTGCAAGAGATTGCGGCATTAGGCTGCGAGAATATCATTCTGTTCGTTCATGCCTCGACGCCTCAATCCGAGTGCGATGAATTGGAGTACAGATGGCGCAGGCTGATGAAGGATCGTCCAGTGAAGAGATGCATGTTCATACGCCATCCTGACAGTCTTCATTATAGTGGAGCTGTCTATGAGAGCCTTATTGATGAAATGGTTGATCAGCTAGCCAGCTATCAAGGCTGATAAGGACAGCTAATTTGTACAATTAGGCACTATTGCATATAATATAGGAAAATCCAAGCGATATGAAGGAAAGTCCATTCCCCAAAGGGAGTGGTTCTTTTATAGTACTCATTGAGAATGATTATTAATGTTAAAGGGACAACTATGAAAAAAAGATATCTATTTATAGCTGTAATTATTTTATCGCTTATATCTTTGTTTATTGGTGCAGGCAAGCTCTCGCCGCTCGATGTGTTCAACATGACCGACAAGCAGCTTCAGCTTATGTTCGTCAGCCGAATTCCACGCCTAGTCAGTATATTGGTGGCAGGAGTCAGCCTTAGCATCTGCGGCCTAATCATGCAGCAGCTAAGCCGGAATAAGTTCGTCTCGCCGACGACTGCTGGTACGGACGATTCAGCAAGACTAGGCATTCTCGTGGCTCTGATGGTATTCACTTCAGCAAGCACGCTTGAGAAAATGCTAATCGCCTTTGCATTCGCGTTGGCAGGCACCTTCATATTCATGAAGATCCTGGACAAGATCAAATACAAGGATGCCATCTTCATTCCGCTCGTTGGGCTGATGTTCGGCAGTATTATCAGCTCGATTACGACCTTTTTCGCTTATAAGAATAATTTGATTCAGAATATTACAGCTTGGCTGCAAGGAGACTTTTCCACGATCATTAGCGGTCGCTATGAAATGCTGTACATAAGCATTCCGTTAGTCGTTATCGCTTACTTGTATGCGAACAAGTTCACGATTGCGGGCATGGGGGAAGAATTCGCCACTAATCTGGGACTTAATCATAAACGTGTAGTGAACATTGGCTTAGTCATTGTTGCGCTCATATCTGTCATCGTTATTCTGACGGTCGGCATGATTCCGTTCCTTGGGCTTGTCATTCCGAATATAGTTACGATTTATCAAGGGGATAATTTGAAGAAAAGCCTTTCTCATACCGCATTGCTGGGCGCCGCTTTTATCTTGGCCTGCGATATTCTAGGCCGGATTATCATCTATCCTTATGAAATTCCGATTGGCCTGACGGTAGGCGTTATCGGCAGCGGTATTTTTCTTTACTTACTGATGAGGAGAAAGGCACATGACGCATAAGTGGAAGCTAGGTGCTCTAGCTCTTACAGCACTGGGATTGATCGCCGTATTTCTATTCGCAAATATGATTGGCAGCTGGGACTACGTTTTCCCGCGAAGGGTTAATAAGATTCTGGCTATTATCTTAACAGGCGGTGCGATTGCATTCGCTACAATGATCTTCCAGACCATTACGAATAACCGAATTCTGACGCCGAGCATTATTGGCCTCGATTCACTCTATATGCTGATTCAGACGTTTGTTGTCTTTGCATTTGGATCATTGAGTGTGACAGTGGCGAACAAACAATTAAACTTTGCCATCTCTATTGTTATCATGATGTTCTTCGTTGCGCTGCTGTACCGTGTGATGTTCAAGCGGGAAGGACGTAACCTCTACTTTCTGCTATTAGTAGGATTAGTTATGGGGACGCTGTTCGGCAGCATGTCTACCTTCATGCAGGTGCTTATTGATCCGAATGAATTCATGAGCGTTCAGGATAAGATGTTCGCCAGCTTCAATAATGTGAATACGGATCTGCTTCTCTTCGCCGTGATTTGTATCGCTGTGATTGCGGCGTACAGCTGGCGACTGATGAAATATTTGGACGTGCTGTCGCTTGGCAAAGAGCATGCTGTCAATCTCGGCATTCCCTACGACTATGTCGTCAAGCGGTTGCTGGTTATATCGGCCTTGCTTATTGCGATCTCGACTGCTCTCGTTGGACCGATTACATTCCTAGGCTTGCTTGTGGCGAATGTCGCGCACCAGCTGTTCGGAACGTATCGCCACCGCATTCTGATCAGCGGATCGATGCTTATTAGTATCGTAGCGCTCGTTGGCGGTCAGCTCATCGTGGAGCGAGTATTCACCTTTTCCACAAGTCTTAGTGTCATTATCAATTTTATCGGCGGGGTTTACTTTCTGTATCTGCTGTTGAAGGAGAATAAGTCATGGTAGAAGTCAAGCAACTATCGAAGAAATATGGCGGCAAGCCGGTCGTCGAACAGGTCTCCTTGAAGGTAGAGAAAGGCAAGCTTACGTCATTCATCGGCCCTAATGGCGCCGGTAAAAGCACGATTCTGTCGATGATCAGCCGCCTCATTGCCAAAGAAACGGGAGAGGTACTGATTGAAGGCAAGGAGCTTGGCCAATGGAAAAATGGCGATCTTGCCAAAAAGATATCTATTCTCAAGCAATCGAACAACATTACGATTAGATTGACTGTAAGAGAGCTCGTGAGCTTCGGGCGCTTCCCTTACTCACAAGGAAAGCTGACCGCTGAGGACTGGAAGTTCGTGGATGAAGCGATTGCTTATATGGATCTTGAGAGCATGCAGCATAAGTACCTTGATCAGCTCAGCGGGGGGCAGAATCAACGGGCGTATATTGCCATGGTTATTGCGCAGAACACGGAATACATTTTGCTTGATGAACCGCTTAATAACTTGGATATGAAGCACTCGGTTCAGATCATGAAGGTGCTTCGCAGATTGGTTGAAGAGCTGGGCAAGACGGTTATTCTCGTTATTCATGATATCAACTTCGCTTCCTGTTATTCCGACCACATTGTCGCTCTTAAGGACGGCAAGGTAGTGAGAGAAGGCACGGTTGATGAGATTATAACTACTCCGGTTCTGAAGGATATTTATGATATGGATATTCAGATTGAGCAGATCAATGGCAATCGGATTTGTGTCTACTTCTCATAATCAATTGGGTTCATTATTTGAAGGGGGAATGCCGGATAAGGTGTAGGTGGTGCAGCAATCCTACTGGGTGTTTAGAGATAGACCAAATAAAACAACAATGAAGAGGAGAATGGAAAGTGAAAAAGTCTATTAGTGTACTACTGCTTACAATTATGTTAGTGATGGTCGTGTCTGCTTGCGGCGCGAAAAACTCAAATAACGGTACGAATGGCAGCGTGCCTGTCGCATCGCCGGATGGCCAAGCTACTCAAGCTCCAGCTGACTCAGCAGAACTGACAATCAAGCATCTTAAAGGCGAGACAGTAGTTAAGAAAAACCCTGAGAAAGTCGTTGTATTCGACTTTGGTATTCTTGATTCCCTAGATAAATTGGGTGTAGAAGTGACAGGTGTTCCACAAGCGAACATTCCTAGCTACCTGCAGAAATTCGAAGATAAGAAATACCAAAACGTAGGCAGCCTGAAAGAACCGGATTTCGAGAAAATCAGTGCGATTAAACCGGACCTGATCATCATCTCTGGCCGTCAATCAGATGCTTATGATGAGTTGACTAAGCTTGGTCCAACGATCTACCTTGGCGTAGATGCTGCGAAATATATGGCTTCTTATGAAGAGAACTCCAAGGTTCTTGGTCAAATCTTCGGCAAAGAAGCTGAGGTTGATACTGAGCTTACGAAGGTCAAAGATGAAATTAAAGCATTGAACGATAAAGTTACAGCTTCCGGCAAGAATGCTCTGATCATTCTGGCTAACGAAGGCTCAATTAGCGCTTACGGCGCAGGCTCACGCTTTGGCGTTATCCATGACGTATTCGGCTTCAAGCAAGCGGATGAGAAAATTGAAGTGTCCACACACGGACAATCCGTTTCCTTCGAATATGTAGCTGAGAAAAACCCGGATTACCTATTCGTTGTTGACCGTGATAAAGCTCTAGCAGCTGCAGGCGAAGAGTCTGGCACGAAAGCTCTTGTAGAGAATGATCTGGTAAAAAACACGAATGCCTACAAAGAAGGCCACATCATTTATCTTGATCCTGATTTCTGGTACCTGTCTGGCGGCGGACTTGTTTCCGTTGAAGAAATGGTAAAAGAAGTATCAGCTGGTCTGGAATAATTACAGCGTAAATAGAGGGCCGTTTCTGACAATCGAAAGATTGCGGGAACGGCTTTTTTTATTAGGCAGCACTTAGTGGATATTTGGTTGTACTTTTATCTGGGTCTGAGTATGATAGGTAAAGCAAACGGGTAGGATTGAGACAACGACATCAGTGGCGGGACCATATGAACCGCGAGAGAAAGGGAAGTTGAGTATGAAAAAACTGCTTATTGTGTTCACAGGTGGAACTATCGGAAGCGTGAGAAAGGGAGGGGCTATTTCCGTCAGCGAAGTGGGCTCCTATCATTTGATCGAGGCGTATGAAGCTAGTTCAAAGAAGCGTGAGGTTCATCTCGATACGATACAGCCGTTAAATATATTAAGTGAAAACCTGGTACCTGAGGATTGGAACAAGCTGATTGAAGCACTGCGTGCCGTAGATACTGCAGAATATGCAGGTATTATTGTTACGCATGGATCGGATACACTTGCTTTCTCAGCTGCGATGCTAGCCTTCGCATGCTGTGATACGACGATTCCGCTTGTACTGGTTGCAAGCAATTATCCGATTGACGATCCAAGAGCTAACGGCCTGGATAACTTTGCAGCAGCTATTGATTTTATTATTGAGGATGCACTTCCGGGCATTTTTGTCGTCTATCGCAATGATAAGGGAGAACAGTTGGTCTATTTGGGGACGCGCATGACACAGGCCCTGTCGTTCACCGATCAATTCGATAGTCCTTACGAACTGCCATATGGTGTAATGCAAGGCAGAAGACTGGAACGTATTGACCATTCATTCAACCCTACGTTATCAGAGCTGAGGCAACGGGCAGTAGGCAAGAGCCTGTGGGATTGCACGGCTGACTCCCCCGGGATCAAATCGGGTCTGCTCTATATTAAGCCGTTCTCGGGAATCGATTATTCCTATTTCGACTTTGGGAAGAATCGCCCGAAGGCGGTTGTTCATGACCTGTACCATTCGGGTACAGCGAGTGCCGATGCGCCAGGCAGCTATTCGCTGCTGCAGTTTGCCCGTTATTGCGAGCAGCAGGGTGTTGACCTCTACTTATGTCCCTTGAAGGATAGCACAGCAGCGCTGTATGACTCGTCAATTAAGCTGATTGAGGCCGGTGTAACCTTTATAGAGAATATGTCTGTAGAGGCTGCTCTGATGAAGCTGACGCTTGCCTATTCACTGCTCGATTCCAAAGAGGCGATTCGTTCTTATGTCATGGATCAATCGGTCTTCTATGAATTTGTAGCAAAGCAGGATAAGATGGAAGGATAACCGACTAACGGAAATGAAATAGTATACGATTGTTGAAAAGGAGAGGATCACAATGACAACGAATACGAAAGTACAAGTGGGGCAGCAGGTAGCTGACTTTACGCTGCCATCTTCTACAGGCAAAGAGATATCACTGCACGATTACAAGGGCAAGAAGGTCGTTATCTACTTCTATCCGAAGGATATGACGCCAGGCTGTACAACGGAATCCTGTGAGTTTCGGGACTTTAATGGACAATTCCAGACCCATAATGCTGAAGTAATCGGAATTAGCCCGGATGATCTGGCTTCCCATGATGAGTTTATTGCTAAGTATGAGCTGCCATTCCCATTGCTCTCGGATACGACTCATCGTGTCTCGCAGCAGTTCGGCGTGTGGAAGCTGCGCAGCTGGGGCGGCAAGGAATTCATGGGCATTGAGCGTTCGACCTTCCTAATCGACGAGGAGGGCGTATTGATTCGCGAATGGCGTGAAGTGACTGTCGAAGGGCATGTGAATGAGGTGCTTGATGCGGTGAAGCAGGGATAGGTTAAACGAGATATAACGGGTTGGCGAGAACCAGTAATGGTCACCGCCAGCCTTTTTTGTTGTGCAAATCTAATTGGTGATAATCCTTTATAGGAGGTATTCTGCAAAAATGTAATGTTAGGAGTGCTTGATTATTAGTATGTTATAGGTCTTTTTACTTATTTTTAAAGAATTCTAAAAAAAGTAAAGAAAATTAAAGGAATTTTCATATATGTCATCGAATGTATATCAATTGGAGATTTATAGTAGTTCGAATTTACTAGATGAGGTGATGGATGAAATCAAATAGTATTTCGTAATCGCTTACATGAATAGGTGCATTCGTTTATTGCTACATTCGCCCTATTAATAGATGCGAGTGTGCTCCTCCGAATTCCCTACTTCATAACTGTCACAACTGGTTTACGATAGTAACCTTAATCATCTTAGAGCTTCATTCCACATATATCCATTTACACTTACTATATTAAATTATCCGAGGTGAATCAATTGTATAAGTTTATTAAAAAGAAATATACAAGCATGCTTGCTATAATGCTAAGCCTTGCTCTTGTACTCAGTATTGCTGGCTTCTCTAACGGTCCAGTTGTATTAGCAGCAGAGACGGGAATAGAAGATCTTGCAACAAATCAAACGGTAGAACCAGTAACGGAAGAGGCTCCACCCGCACCTGTATCGCTATTAGCTGCTAATGAGATTGCTGCTCCTCAGAACTTGCGACTTATAGAAGTGTCAGATACAAAAATTAAAGTGCAATGGGACCCTGTTGATGGTTATCCCGATCATTGGAACCCAGGATACGATATTAAAGTAAATAATACTCCACTTATTTGGGGTAATGGTGCAGGGCCTTTCTTGATTCAAGGTCTAACACCAGAGACTGAATATAATATTAGCGTTCGTATTGCTAACCGTGATCCTCTCAAAACGGCATTATTCAGTGAGGTTCTGACCGTAACAACGACTGCTCCAGATCCGAATGCTTATGAGACTGCTCCGATAGCAGCTCCACATAATTTCAGAGTTTCTGATATTACGGAAAACGAAATTACGTTAAAGTGGACTGTCAGCCCAGGGACAGCATGGCAGGATTTAAATGTTACAGGATTGACTCCTACGTACTATGGATTAGGTGCAGATATATCAGAAATTAAAATTCCTGTGACTAATCCAACAGTTGTAGGATCCGTATACTTTCAGATAGCGGCACAAGATGAGTTCGGTAAACCATCCAGTAGAAGTGGTGTTGGCTTCAAGTGGGGTGAGCTTCAAGCTCCTCAAGGTCTTTCAGTCGTAACTGCTACTCGGACAACGGTATCTCTGGGTTGGGCACCTACACCAGGAGCAACCTCTTATGAAATTTTCAGCAATGGAAAGAAGATAGGTACAAGCACCTCTAATCGTTATATTGCATCAGGACTAGTTGAAGGCGATAGCTATTCCTTCACAGTCGTTTCTAAAAACAAGCTATGGCAGTCAACACAGAGTGAGTCGGTTACTGCAGTTCCGGGAAGCAATTATAATATTGTAACTTATTTTACAGCTTGGTCTGTGTATGCTCAACGTGACTTCCAACCAACGGATATTGATGTTAGTAAAGTAACTCATATCAACTATTCGTTCACGGATTTATGTTGGAAGAAGACAGGTACGACAGGCGTGAATTGCGAGAATGAAGATTTGCCACTACAGAACCGTTACGTCTATGACGGAGAGATGGTTATTGGAGATATCGAGAAAGATGAGGAAAACTTAGCCGCACTCAGTGCAATTAAGGCGGACAATCCTCATTTGAAGTTGCTTGTCTCTGTTGGGGGCTGGTCATGGTCCAGAAACTTCTCCAATATGGCAGCGAATGAGGTCACTCGCAGAACTTTCGCTGACTCTATTGTAACGTTCTTGCGCCATTACAACTTGGATGGTATTGATATTGACTGGGAATATCCTGTATCTGGTGGTGAGGAAACAAACTCCAGAAGACCAGAAGATAAGCAAAACTATACGCTTATGATGCAAACGGTACGTGAAGCGCTTGATAGCGCAAGTGTTAAGGATGGCAAGTATTATCTGTTAACTATTGCTTCCTCACAAGGTGATGCTTTTACAGTAAATGCTGACTATGCTAATTCTGTTCAGTATCTCGACTTCATAAATATCATGACCTATGACTACAGCGGAAGCTGGAATACAGCAGGTTATCACAATGCTCCATTGTATGCAGACCCTGCTAGCCCTTCAGCTAACAGAAACCGAAATAATGTGAATGGGGGCGTTCAATCCCATTTGAATGCTGGCGTACCTAATTACAAATTAGTTTTGGGCATCCCTTTCTATGGTAATGGGTGGAGCGGTTGCCAACCGACCGGCCAATACGCACCTTGTACTTCTTTTGGTTTATTCGGAACGTTTGTAAATGGTACGTTTGAGTTTTTTGACATTGAAAACAATTATCTAACAAATCCGGATTACGTTCGTTATTGGAATGAGACGGTAAAAGCCCCGTATCTCTATAACGCTAAGACGGGTACCTTTATTGCTTATGATGACCAAGAATCTACCCTGTATAAGTCCTCTTACGTAAGATCAATGGACCTTGCAGGTGCTATGAGCTGGGATATCAGTGGAGACCGTAACTATACGTTGTCTACTGTGTTAGCCCAAAACCTGCCTACTAATGGTGTAGTTAATAATAATGCGCTTGCTGCTCCACAAAATGTAGCTACCATCAGCAAAGATGGCAGCAGTATCTTCGTAGGATGGGATGCAGTTGAAGGCGCGACAGGATACGATGTATTTGTTAATAAGGTATGGAAAACTTATACGGCAGATACAAGATTCAAAATAGAAGGACTGGCTTCTAGTACTGCAAATGTCATTGAGATTATCGCTGTTGAAAAAGACGGAGCTCACATTGAGAGAGTATCTGCAATGAGTAAGGCTCTGAAAGAATCCACCACACTACTGGGTGTAGGTGGAACTACAGGTGGAGGTACAGGCTCTGGTACTGTTACAGGACCTACCAACCCAGTAACGAATAATACGGTTAAGGCAGAAGTGACGAAAGCAGACAACAAAGTTACTGCTAAGGTGAACACAGAAAAGGCGGTTGAAGCAATTAAGCAATCAACCTCCAATAACATTCAAATCATCGTTGAGGGTACAGATAACAATGTAGAGCTCGTGTTGTCTCCGGCGGTGATTAAAGCAATTACTGAGAAAGGTGCTGGAGCTACAGTATCTGTTGTATTGAACAAAATTGAGTATCTGGTTCCAATCGCGGCACTAAATCAGGCATCAGATGCGGTAGAGTTCAGATTTATTATTCAGGCGCCTGCTCAGAGCGTACTGGATCAAATCAAGAATAAGGGTATCAAAACTCTTCTTGCTCCTACAGAGTTCAAAATCGAAGTAAAAGGTACGGATAATGTCTGGAAAGAAGTAACCGAGTTTAATGGTACTTATATCAGCCGTATTTTCAAGCTTGGTAAAGTTGATTTTGATCAGAGCAAAGCAGCAGGTGTCGTGTTTGATCCAGCAACAGGTGAATATCACCCTGTACCGACTGTATTCACGACCAATACAGATGGTACCGTAACGGTTACACTGAAAAGATCCGGCAATAGCATCTATACGCTTATTGAATCCAATGCTACATTTACAGATGTGACTGCAGCTTGGGCCAAAGCAGATGTAGAGGCTGCAGCTAGCAAGCTTCTCGTATCGGGTATCAACGAAAATGTGTTTGGAGCGAATGATAAAATCACTCGTGCCGAGTTCGTATCTATCATTGTCAAAGCGCTAGGCGTAACGCCTTCGTCAGCGAGCTCTGCATTCAATGATGTGAACAGCGAAACAAAATTCGCACAAGACATCATTGCAGCGACGGAGATTGGCATTATTCAAGGGAAGACGGCAACGACATTCGATCCGAAGGGCTTGATTACTCGTCAAGATATGGCCGTTGTCATTGCTAATGCTATGAAATATGCAGGCAGCACGAAGCAAGCTAACTATGAAGTGTTAGCTCCGTTCAAAGATCAGAACAAAGTCGCAGCCTATGCACAATCTGCTGTAGCTATTATGGTTGATTCTGAAATTCTTACAGGTGTTTCTGCAACTAAGCTTGATCCGAAGTCCAATACTACAAAAGCGCAAGCGACAGTTGTAGCTATGAGAATGCTGCGTGCACTTGGATTCTCGAATTAATTTGTAGTAATCAAGAGACTGTACTAAATAGTTGAACTATCTGATATACAGTTACGTTATTAAATTTATTAATAAAAAGCCAAACAGGTTATTTACCTGCTTGGCTTTTTTAATTGGTCTAAAGTATAGTTATTGAATTGATCCAGTATCATTCCATTTTCTTTTTACATATAGTATTATATTGGTTTAAAATCAATTAATTATAAAAAAGGATGATTTACAAAGATATTAGATGCGCTTGAACAAAACAAATCACAAACTTGGAGTAGCTAAATATAAGCATATTGGAGTGGATATATGTATGTATGGCTTTTTTTTGAAAGTGAGATATATACCCATATTTTTATTATTAATACTTTCATTTAGATTATTGTCAATATTGCAAATAGAATCAGGTGCCTGGGAGATTCCTAGTAGCGTTGTTGATGAAAGTAAAGCCATATACAATCAAATGTCTTTACTATTTGGTCTTGAATTACTACTAATAGCATTGGATATTTTACATAGGTTAGGAATGAAAAAAAGACCTTTAATTATTTATGTATTTAGTTTGATTCTATCCATATTTATTCACTTTTATGGAATGAGACAGCAACTTATAAACCTCGGTAGTTCAAGTTCTATTTTATCTGAAATAGTATCTAATTCACTTATATTCGGGATTCCTTTCTCAATTATTGTTGTAGGATATTTAACAGTTTGCAGAGTCAAACATGTTTCCATTTCTAATTCGTCAGAAACAAGTTTAAGGCAGTGAGTAAGTTGCACTTCAGAATAATTAGACACTCCATTCCCTTGATTTTAGCTTTACTAAACCCTACGAAAATAATAATTTCATATGCTTTCAATTCAGTAACATTAAATTTTTGTACATCAATAAAAAAACAATACCAGCAACTTGATAAATAACATTAGCTAAGTGTTCTGCCGCTGCTTAAATTTGAGCTAAAATGGGATATACATTTATCATATAGGAAATACGGGACTTTTGTTAAGTACCTAATGAGTAGGAGGTTCTTTTTATGGGAGCAACATTTACAGCAATTTTTCAGAATCAGGGATCTAATTTGATGTTTGCTTGTAAAAAACTTACTGAAATTATGTTTGATACGCGAAATGAAATAGAAACATGGGAATGGACGTACTATAAAGAGGATAATTTTTCTGCGGAGCGTGTTAATATTCATGGTCAGCTCGAATTTCAAAATGTAAGTGGTTTTCAGATAAAATTAGGAAGTCATTTTTTTATGTTTGAAATCTTAATCAAATGGCATACGCTCTTAGAAGATGAGCTGTTGCAAAATCGAATACGCCAAGATTTGAGTCGTTTTTCAAAAAGATTTGGGCCAGCCATTTTTTTACCTAGTAATTGTAGGGTAGATATTATTGAATACTTACAAAAAAACCGAACTTGGGAAGATGTTGTAGATGCATTAAATCAACAATTGGGTAATCAAAAAGAAACTCTCAATGAATTATTGAGATGTGTTGAAAGAGAAGAGAAACGCTGTGGTTATTACATTGAGTTTTTTTGAAGTTCTTGGAGGAGGTATTGATTGATCGCAACTCTATTTTTTTATTGAAATTTTCATTTCACGAAAAGATATGGTACAGATAGATAATGTATTGATGGTCGGAGTCGTTATTTTGGCTTTTAGTTTAATTGGTTTGTTTCTAAAATTTACAGTTGAAGATTTGATTCACGATGCTCTCGTTATACCTTCCGTGTTAGCTGGCCATTTTTAAAATGAATTCAGATTTAATAAGCAAAAAAATGAATTTTACCACATGCAAGTATGTACTTGCATGTGGTTTTTAATTTGACTTTAAAGTGCTGATAGTTTGCTCTTCTGATAATGAATATAGCTAGTATTTGAGGTGGATAAAAATAGGTAGTCTTTATTCTAATTGAAAATAAAACTTTCGAATTTGAAACAATTAGGGTAATTCTATAAGTGGTTAATTTAACATATGCAGATCCAGAGATTTGATTGAAATAATATCCTTCTAACGCTGAAAAAACTCGATCCATTCCCCTTCTGGACCTTGAATAAAGAAGTAACGATGGCCGTTCGGCAGTGTCGTAATGTCTTGATCAATGAACACAGCCTCTGTAAGCTTCAGTCTGGCGAATTCGGCTTCGACATCAGGCACATGAATGGCGAAGTGATGGACTTTCCCTTCTGTGGGAAGCTGGTCATTATATCCCTGAATAAGTTCGATTTCTGTCTCATCTGAATGTCCGAAGCCGAGAAAAGCCAGTTCCATGATACCGTTGGAATGCTGCATCCTGCCTTTTAGCTCCAGACCGACGATAGTCGTATAGAAACGGATGGTCGCTTCGATGTCTTTGACCATGACGCCTACATGGTCTACTCGTTTATTTTGCATGGGCATATTCCTCCTTATTACACAGCTTCAATATAATCCAAGCCATGCTTGTATAACTATAGCTACATAATAGTGTTGACATTAGAGACGGTCAACTTATAATAATATTAGTTCATAGTATTCAGGTTGGAATAATAAGATATATAAGCTTCGGATTGGAGATGTGCTGTGGAAAAAAGAAGACTCGGCAATAGTGAGCTATTTCCGTCGATCATTACCTTCGGGCTTGGGGATGCAGGAGAAGTAGGATGGAGCGGTGCTGCGGAGAATGAGGTTATTCAAGCAATAGATTATGCTATTGGGCTAGGCATTAATTTTTTTGATATTTCCTCCAGTAAGAGCTCAGATGGTCTTGATAAGGTGATTGGAAGAGCCTTGAAGCCCATTCGGGATCAAGTCATTATAGCGACCAAATCGGCAAGCCATGAGCGGGCAGAGCGATCTAAGGCTTCCTCTAGAGCAGATCTGATTCGAGAAGTGGAGGATAGCTTGCTCAGACTGGGCACGGATTATATTGATTTATATCAATTACAGCCTTCTGGTGCGAGAGAAAGCCTGCGGATCGAAGAATCTTTGGATACGTTGAATGGTCTAGTATTGGCTGGCAAAATCCGCAGTATTGGTGTGAGCAATTTCCCCGTTTATCAATTGGTCGCTGCTCAATCTATAGCTCCAATTGTATCGCTGCAGTCCCCTTATAATTTGTTCCAACGCCAAGTGGAATATGCGGAGCTTCCTTATACGGAACGAGGCAGCATCGGGTTTGTAGCAAGCAGTCCTCTAGCCCAGGGACTACTGACAGATGCATTTACTCAAGCTGATTCAATATACAAGGAGCATCCCTTTAAGAAAGATACTGATAAGGTGGAATTGTTGGCAAGCATAGCGAAGAAGCTAGGGAGGCCCCTCAGCCAGCTAGCGATTAATTGGCTCCTATATAACCGAGCAGTTACTAGCGTGGTCGTAGCTGCCAACACAAGGGCTCAGCTTAAGGAGATTGCAGATACTGTATCTTGGAAGCTAAGCTTTGAGGAATACGAGCTAATAAGTCGGTTATTTGAGCCTGATTCTTCCTATGTCATTTAGTGAGGAGTAAGACAATATTAAAAGCCTCCAATCCCACTGTTGCAGTGGAATTGGAGGCTTTATTGGTACCTTATAAAATTACTTTTGTACAGGCTCCCGATCAGGAAGCTGGCTGACATAGCTGTCGGATAGCTTCAACAGCTCTAGTGCGCGGTCATACTCGTCTTTTGTTGCTTCACCAGATTGCTCTGAGCCATTGCCTGCAAGCGGATGATGGGTTCCATCCTCATAGCCGCTGCCGGATAAGAATAGCTCTTGGCTGCTTACAAAGGAGCCAGTCGGCAAATAATAACGCTGTGGAAGCAAATTGTAAGCTTTATTATTCAATAAATCTTGGCCGAAGTGAATCTGATCGTCGAGCGATACACCAAGAAGATTGGCCGCTGTAGGGAGAACATCGACCTGTCCGCCCACATGATTGAATACTTTCGGCTCTGTAATGTTGTTAGACGCGATAACGAGCGGAATATTAATCATATCGGTGTAGCTATATTCACGGCCGTAAATTTCTTTCATGAGCTCTTTGTCATCGCGGTCCAAGGAATAGATAGGCAGACCAAGATGATCGCCATACAGCATAATAACGCTGTTATCCCAAATTCCCCGCTGCTTCAAATCCTCGATGAATTGACCTAGTGCATAATCGGCATAGTTCTGAGCTCTGATATAATCACCTACAAAGGTGTTCTCATATCGCTCAGGCAGCTCCATCTTATACTTCGAAGCAGGGATCGTGAATGGATGATGAGCTGTCATCGAGATAACCTGTGCATAGAACGGATTATCTTTCTTATCCATAATCTCTAGCTCATCTGCTGTTTTCTTATAGAGCATTTCATCAGAAGCACCGAAGAAGATCGTATCTTCCTCTCCGAAATAAGCTTTATCATAGTAATGATCAAAGCCAAGTGCCTTGTACATCTCGCCGCGATTCCAGAACTCTACGACATTCGTATGGAAGGTGGCTGATTCATAGCCTTGCTTCTTCAGCATCTTAGGAATGCTGGATAGCTCTTTGCCGGCGTAGGCCTGAGTCGCAGCACCATGTGACGGAATGTGGTAGGAAGTATTCACGATAAATTCCGCATCGGAGGTGTTGCCTTGGCCTACTCCTTGATAGAAATGATTGAAGTAATAATTGCTGTTAGCAAGCTTGTTTATATTAGGAGTAATTTCCTTCCCGTCTATCTTCAGGTTAACAAGGAAGTTCTGGAAAGATTCCATCTGGATAATAATCAGGTTCTTGCCTTTGGCAGCTTGCCACAGCTCAGGAGTCTCGGACTTCTGAATTCCTTTCAGCTGGTCGATCTTGGCTTGCGTAATTTCTGTTGGATCAACAAGCTCTTGCTTCTTATTGGAGAAGATCGTGTATGCCTCGTAATTGAGGATACCCATCTGCTCTGCCTTCACAATTTCGTTCATGCTAGCGCGATTCGGCATAATGTTGAATAGGCACAGCGCCATTGAAATACCTAAGAGCGTTGTAAGAAAGGTGCGATTCATGCGTTTCTGGCTGGCAGTCTTCCATTCCTGCCCTTTCTTGCGACGGGCCAGAAAATAACCCATAACGATAATATCAATAAAGACTAACAAATAATAAGGGTCCATTAAAGAGAATACGCTATTGCTTACAGCGGTAACCTGATTCACCTGCTGCAATGCCAGATAAGTGACGATTACACCATAATACTTATAATACATAAGCACGGCGAACAGGATGGCCGTCATGAGCAAGTTGGCCGTTAAATAATAGACCAGCTTTCTCTTGGTAGCAAAGAACTCTATTAAACAGAATACGATGAGTGCAAAAGGAACTTCTTTGAGCAACGTTGTCCACGAAGGACTGCCAAACACAACCATCCAAGTCAAAAAGCTCTTGAGTAGAACGATTATAGAAAAAACAAGAATGGGTCTAGCGCTGAAAAGCCGTTTTGTGGTTAAAGCTGACACGATACCGCCTACCTTTCACAACAAAAACAGGCTGTTCCCCAATCATCAGCCCGCATTGTCTAGTACTCTAAATTTACGATTATTTAATACCCATTATGCCCTCTTTCATAGGGCAATGTCAAAAGGCAAAAGGCACCTTGCTCACCAATACAGAAGGGTAATAGCGGGAAAATAAGGATAAATCTAGGAAATGCATTCAAATTAGAAATTTCTCAGAAATTACTATCTGACATTCAGCACTACTTTTAATGCTTCTTCACGTCTATTCCTTTATAGTAGATAAAGTCTACTAGTCAGCTTTACTATAATATGCAGCTATTCCTACTATAAAAGGACAGTAAGGAGCCTATCATGAGCGTACAATATCAACGGAATTTAGGTAATCAGCAGAACAGACAGAGGAAAAAACGCAAAAGAACAGGTCTATTATTTGCAGCAGTGTGTGTGGTTGCAATAGCGGGGTTTCTATTAGTGCAATATGATAATTCTAGCGCTCTTCCACCTGGGGAAGAGGCGAATATAGGAGGAGCAGTTGAACCGACTCCAACTCCAGCAGTATCCCCTACACCTTCCGATGAGCCGTCTCCCACGGATTCAGAGCCGGAAGAAACGGTAGCGCCAACGACTGAGCCAACAGCAACACCTAAGCCGCCAAAGGCAACACCTAAGCCGTCCCCTAATGGAGATATGGCTACAGTAGCTGAGCCGGATAGTGTTACGGCATTAGTGAACAAGCAAAATAAGCTGCCGGATGGCTATGAGCCCGCTGATCTAGTATATCCAGATGTTCCATTTATATTCAGCGAAAAAATCGACAAACGAAAAATGCGCAAGGAAGCAGCAGGCGCATTAGAGGAATTGTTCGCTGGAGCCAAAGAAGACAACATCCATTTGGCAGGCGTATCTGCTTATCGCTCCAAGGCTACACAGACTACCTTGTTTAATCGTTACGTGAAAAAGGATGGACTGGAGAAAGCCAAAACATATAGCGCTTATCCAGGTACAAGCGAGCACCAGACAGGGCTGTCTATTGACGTTTCGGGAAGCACTGGCAAATGTGCGGCGGAAAGCTGCTTCGGCGGAACAGACGAAGCGATCTGGCTGGACAAGCATGCAGCGGAATACGGCTTTATTATCCGTTATCCAGAAGGAAAGCAAGATATAACCGGCTATAAATACGAGCCGTGGCATATCCGTTATGTAGGCAAGGAATTGGCACAGAAAATCGCGGATGCAAATAGTACGCTTGAGGAGTATTATAATGCAACGCCAGTAACTAATTAGTAGCTAGTACAGCAGCGGCAGGATGCCTTCTGAATGCAATGCAGAATAATCTCATGGCAGAAGAAGGCATTATGCCGCTTGCTGTTCTTAGATCTTTGATTCGAAGGTTTTGCAGTCGGTTTCCTCCGAGTTGCTGGCTTGCTTACCGCGGTTGCTCACCACATAGATGGACGAAGCGCCGCAATGATTGCCTGCAGCCCAGAATTTACATGAGTTCACTTCACAAAGTACATCCTTAGCCATAGAGATTCACCTCCTCAGCTCTAGGATAGACAAAGCCCCTGCTTCTTTATACCTGCGGCTTCAATCCATTTCATAGATAGAGCCTGATTTGCCAGCATACAGCTCTGCATAGACTTTCTCGGCATAGGCATCCGTCATTCCTGATATATAATCAGCAATAAATCTCGGCCAGCTCCAGTTATGCCCATGCTCCTCATAGCTAGCGACCCAATCTGGCGGAAGGATGAGACGTCCGTGCTCAGGCACCTTGAAGCTGTCCCATAGACGGCGGATCATAATCTCATTGCGGCGCTGCAGCCGCTGTACGCGGAAGTCTTTAATCAGCGTTACCCAAGCAAGCTTCTTTAATATCTCCATCGTACGGAGCATCTCCAGATCCTGCTCGCCTTCATTGACAAAGGTTACGGCTTTCCATCCTTTGGAGGGTACATCAATGATTCCTACCTTGCCGGCAAATACGCTGACCCATCTTGCCTTCATCTCTCTGCGAGTACGTGATGTTTCATTGCCGTATAAGGCATACAGCTCTTCCCATTGCTGTAAATAAGAGGCCAGCACCTTCTCGACCATAGCCGGAATATCTACCTGATCCCAGCCTACCTCCATGTTTCCCTGATCTTCTACTATTTCTTGTACAAGATTGTGAATGAGACGTTTGTCTTCAAAGAAAGTTCGATTCATTTGAATCTTGCCTGCGCGAATACCGTCTTCAATATCATGGGTCGAATAAGCGATATCATCGCATAAATCCATGAGCTGGGCTTCCAGCGTAGAGCAGCCTACGGGCATTTGCCACATGTCTCGAAGATGATTGATTTCCTGCCATTCTGATTTATACAGGCCTTTCAGGCGCCCGGGCTCATCAAGGGAATAAGGATATTTATTAATAGCAAGCAATACAGCCGCTGTCAGATCAAGCCCGCTGCCGCTGCCTGCTCTTTTTTCTAGAAACATAAGAATACGGAAATTCTGGGCATTGCCCTCGTAGGCGAGACCGTGCTCATCCATTAACAGCTGATTCAGGACCTCTTCTCCCTTATGGCCAAACGGAGGATGGCCTAGGTCATGTGCGAGAGAAGCAATCTCGACAACAGCGCGATCGAGTATTAATCCGGGGTGTTCTCTGAGGGAAAGAAAAGTATATTGCTTGTTCAATCGACGTGCAATCTCTCTAGCAATTTGCGAGACCTCCAGCGAATGGGTTAAGCGGGTTCGATAGTAGTCGCCTGACCCCGCGCCAAATACCTGAGATTTGCCTTGGAGCCGTCTGAACACAGGAGATTGAATGAGCCTGGCATAATCGCGCTCATATTCATCACGTTCCTCACTAAAGGTACTGAGCGTTGGCTCATCCAGCCGAAGCTTGCGTAGATCCATTGTTGTTCCTCCATTCCGCCTTAGTCCATTATGCATATTGATAAATAATCATTCTGTTTGAACATCCTTCGTTCTTAGAGTATGATTTGATTACTATTGTATATAAAATTGGATTCCATAGCGAATTCGTCATGTAATTACTTGAACCTCAAGGAGCCCGCTTTTTATGAATATTGTGCAGGACATCTACTCGTTTTTCACCATCCTCAACATACTGTTAGCGGTAACGGTTATCTTCCTTGAACGGAGGAATGCAAGCTCAACATGGGCTTGGCTAATGGTCCTTTATTTTATTCCATTCTTCGGGTTCATTCTTTATCTCATATTTGGTCAGCGTCTGCGTAAGCGTAAGCTCAATAAGCTGCTTGGCTACAGCCAGCGTATTATCGAGGATACAATTGAGGGGCAGAAGCAGCAATTAGTGGAGCGAAGCTTAGCCTTCAACGATCCTGCCACTAATGGATACACCGATATGATGTATATGAATCTGATGAGCAGCTTTGCTTTGTATACGCAAAATAACGGTATCCAAATCTTCACGGACGGCAATCGCAAGTTTGATGCGCTAATCGAGGATATCCGGTCTGCCGAGCATCATATTCATCTTGTCTACTACATTGTGCGTGATGATGAGCTGGGCAAGAGGCTTGTGAATGCGTTGACGGAAAAGGCAGAGCAGGGCGTGGAAGTAAGATTTTTGTATGACCACATCGGGAGCAAGGGACTTCCCAAGCGTTTTTTCCAAGGCTTAAAAGCAGCAGGAGGGCAAACGGCAGCCTTCTTCCCTTCGCGAATCCCTTATTTGAATCTCAAGCTGAATTATCGGAACCATCGGAAGCTCGTTATTATAGATGGTCATACCGGGTACATCGGAGGATTCAATATTGGCGATGAATATTTGGGCAGGGATAAATATTTCGGTAATTGGCGGGATACGCATCTTCGTATTCAAGGGGGAGCTATTCAGCAGATTCAGGCGCAATTTCTAATGGACTGGAATTTGGCTTGCTCCGGTATGATTGAGCTGAATGAGCATTATTTTCCACAGAAATTCTCGAGTGGAGGAACGATTGGCATGCAGGTGGTAGCCAGTGGACCCGACACGGAATATCAGCAGATCAAGCATGCTTATATCAAAATGATCTACGCGGCCAAAAAAAGCATTTGTCTGCAAACCCCGTATTTCGTTCCAGATGAAAGCTTGATGACGGCCTTGAAGATCGCGGCTCTCTCAGGAGTGGATGTGAAAGTGATGCTCCCAAGCAAGAAAGACCATTTCTTCGTCTACTGGGCAACGCAGTCCTACTTCAGTGAGCTGCTGGCGGGTGGAGTTAAGGTCTACTTGTATAACAAAGGATTCATGCATGCAAAAACGCTTGTTGTTGACGGGCAAGTTGCATCGGTCGGAACAGCCAATATTGATATTCGCAGCTTTAAGCTGAACTTTGAGATGAATGCGTTTATCTATGACAGCGCCACTTCAGAGGAATTGCAGCATATCTTCGAGGAAGACTTAAAGGATTGTGCGATGGTCATACCGGATAAATTTAGTCGTAGACCGCTGTTCAATCGATTCAAAGAATCAGTATGCCGATTGCTATCACCTATTCTATAATGATAAATGCGCATAACAAAAGGGATTCCGCTTATCTATGATAACCGGAATCCCTTTACCTTTCTGAGAAGCCATTATTCAATTTAATCTAACGCTCCATTCCAAACGAATGTCGATAAGTACTCGCTATTCTTCTGCTTATTTTTCTTCTTCTTCTTCATTCTTCTTGTTACCTTCTTCTTTGCCTTCAACCTTCAATGGATTCCCACATGCCCGATGAATCGTGAACTGCTCCTTTCCACTAAAGTGGGGGACATGCTTCGCTAGCCTGCTGCAATGGACTATCCCCTTTCGTTTTGAAGTAAGTTCATCATACACTATTATTTTAATATTGTAAATATTCTGATAATTAAAAAATATTCATAATTTGACTGAGGTGCTCATTTAGATTTATACTTAGTCTAAATTAAATAAGTAAAAGGAATGAATAAGCTATGACAAAAATAAATTTAACTATACAGCGAAAGGCGATACTGGATGTTATCCAGCAATCCCATGATCATCCGACAGCGGCGGATGTTATGGAACGCCTTCGCGATAGCGGACACAGCTTCGCTTATGGTACCGTATATAACTCCCTTCGATATTTGACCGATGCAGGAATGATCAGAGAATTGAAGCTGGGTGAAGCAATAAGCCGCTATGATGCAAGAACGGAGGATCATCAGCATATTGTATGCAAGAAATGTGGGAAAGTCGGGGAAGTGCTGACAGAGGTACCGAAAGAATGGGTAAATAAAGTTGGTATGGAAACGAGGTTTGTAGAGCTTCAGGCTCATGTCGTACTAGAGGGGGTATGTGAATTATGCGCCAGCCAATAACCTTCAATAAGAATAACCAGCAGGCTGGTGCTCCTGTTGGCGGGGATTTGAAGGAGGAGGAGCTGCTGTTGAATAGCGGAGCTGCCTGTTCCTTGACCAAACGGGTGATGGTTGTAAGTCCCTTCCCGGAACGTCTGCACAGCTTGCTGCGCCTATTAACGGCTGAATGCTTCGATCTATTCACTCTGCACGACTTGAACAAGGGCTTCGTCAGCAGCCTGCAGCCAGAGCTAATCCTATATGACGCGATGCCTCATCCTCAGCTTAACCCGAATGCGGTGGAGGCTTTTCATACGGCGCTATTGCAGACTGAGCATTTGAATCAGGTGCCTATCTTGTATCTCATCGTTGATGAAGCGAATGTAGCGATCCATTCACTTCCAGAAGGTACGGAGCTGCTTGTCTGGCCTGCCGACGTTCAGGAGGCACTCGGAAGAATAAATGCGATCTTGGAGCAGCATGCAGGCACTGGCAGAGACCAGATGGTGGAATCAGCATATACCTTCAAGGATCTAACGATTGACCTTAAAAGAATGACGCTCTATCGCGGCCAAGAACGAATCGATCTGACTAAGACCGAATATGAGCTGCTCCTTCAGTTCGTTACATCAGATGGAGCCGTTCTTTCTAGGGAAGCGCTGTTTGATTCCGTATGGGGAAGTCAATTTCTAGGAGGCAGCAACGTTGTTGATGTTCATATCAAGACGCTGCGCAAGAAGCTGAAGGATAGTGCGGTCGCTCCGAAATATATCGTAACTGTTCGTGGAGCAGGTTATCGCTTGGCAGAGGACATAAAGGAATAGCAAGAGAACCCAGCTCATACAATCTTCATCCTACATTCATCTGATCTTCATGACAGCAGATAGGCCTGTCGATATAATTATATTTAATACTTAGATCAAGTCTAAATATAAATAATGATGATTTTGGAGGGATATAGACATGAGCAATCATTTAACAACCAATCAGGGAACGATTGTAGGAGATAATCAGAACTCACGCACGGCGGGGCAAAGAGGACCAACCCTTATAGAGGATTATCATTTATTGGAGAAAATCGCTCATTTTGACCGGGAACGGATTCCAGAGCGCGTCGTACATGCTCGTGGTGCTGGCGCTCATGGCGTATTCACCTTAGAGAAAAGCATGAAGGCGTACACGAAAGCTCATTTCTTGCAGGATGCTGGGCATGAGACAGATGTGTTCGTAAGATTCTCTACAGTCATTCACGGAACGGGTTCACCGGAGACTGCCCGCGATCCACGCGGATTCGCTGTTAAGTTCTATACAGAGGAAGGAAATCTAGATATCGTAGGCAATCACTTGCCGGTATTCTTTATTCGCGATGCGATCAAGTTTCCAGATATGGTCCATTCCTTGAAGCCTTCTCCGCAGACGAATGTGCAGGAGCCTGGACGTTATTGGGACTTCATGACGCTGTCGCCTGAATCTACACATATGATGACCTGGCTATTCTCCGATCATGGAACGCCAGCCTCTTATCGTGAGATGGATGGCTTCGGCGTCCACGCCTTCAAGTGGATCAATGCGGAAGGGAAAGTCACTTATGTGAAGTACCACTGGAGAACGAAGCAGGGCGTACGAAATTTCACAGCGGAAGAATCTAGTGAGATGCAGGGCAAAGACTTCAATCATGCAACGCGCGACTTATTCGATGCTATCGAAGCGGGCAACCATCCAGAATGGGAGCTGTATGTGCAATTGCTGCCGGTGGAGCATGTGGATCGGTATGCCTTTGATGTGCTGGACCCGACAAAAATGTGGCCTGAGGATATGTATCCCCTGAACAAGGTGGGCACGATGACGCTGAATCGCAATCCGCAAAATTATTTTGCAGAAGTGGAGCAGTCTGCGTTCTCGCCAAGCGCACTCGTTCCGGGCATTGAGCCTTCTGAGGATAAGCTGCTTCAAGGACGGCTGTTCTCCTACCCCGATACTCAACGCTATCGTCTTGGGGCCAATTATTTGAATATCCCGGTGAATTGCCCTTATGCGCCGGTGCGCAATCATCAGCGTGATGGAGCAATGACGATGAAGGCGGATCCTTCGTCGGTGAATTATGAGCCGAATAGTGACTCTGACAGCCCGAGAGAGGATGCAGCTTATCAGGATAGCTATTCTCCCCTTCAAGGCCATGCAGGACGCCAGCGTATTGACAAGACAGATGATTTTACACAAGCTGGGGAGCGGTACTTATCCCTTTCGAAGCCAGAGCAGGACAATTTGGTGAAAAACCTTGTGAATGATCTGTCCCAGACGAATGCTGATATTCAATTGCGTGCGGTATGCAACTTCTTCCGTGCCAATGTAGAGCTTGGAACTAGGCTTTCTCAAGGGCTCGAGGTAGATATTCGCAAATACGTTCCTCAAGGCTAAAGGTGTATAGCAACAAAAGGGAGTTAACGTCATATTGACGTTAACTCCCTTTTTGCAGCCCGGCTGCAAGCTAGCTGCTTCGTTGGAATTGGCTCATATATAGATTGAAGTAGAAGCCTTGCTGCACGAGAAGCTCTTCATGAGTACCGCGCTCCATAATGCCGCCTTCACCTACGACTAGAATTTGATCAGCCTCACGTATCGTACTTAGCCGATGAGCAATTACGAAGCTGGTGCGTCCAGCCATCAGTCCGCGCATGGCCGTTTGAATATGCATTTCTGTTCGCGTGTCGATGCTGCTGGTTGCTTCATCTAGAATAAGAATAGCAGGATCGGCGAGAACGGCACGAGCTATAGTGAGCAGTTGTCGCTGACCTTGACTGAGATTGCTGCCGCTTGGAGCAAGCTTGGTATCATAGCCTTCCGGGAGCTTCATGATGAAGCTGTGGGCATTAGCCAGTCGTGCTGCCTCCTCAATCTGCGCGTCAGTGGCATCGAGCCTGCCGTAGCGAATATTCTCACGTATCGTATCGGAGAAGACGTAAGCATCCTGAAGCACGATGCCGAGCTTGCGGCGCAGGCTGTCCTTGTCTAGTGCCCGGATATCAATGCCGTCTATCGTGATGGAGCCGCTGTTAATCTCATAGAATCTCGTCAGCAGGTTAATTATCGTTGTCTTGCCGGCTCCAGTTGGTCCGACCAATGCAATCATCTGGCCGGGCATCGCTGTGAGTGAGACATCTCTTAATACAGGAACATTTTCTTTGTACTCGAACGATACATGCTCGAAGCGCACCTCTCCTCGTACTTCATCGAGCTGCTGCTTGCCATCTTCAATATATTCGGAATCCGTATCCATCATCTCGAATACGCGTTCTGCGCCAGCAACAGCTGATTGCAACAGATTGAATTGATTCGCCAGCTCATTCAATGGGCGTTGGAATTGCTTTGAATAATTCATAAAGCTTACGATGACGCCAACCGAAGTCCAATCGCGAAAAGCCATCCAACCACCTACAGCCGCAATAAGGGCGAAGCTCATGTTATTGAACACGTTCATGAAGGGTCCAATGGTACCGGAATAGATTTGTGCTTTGATGCCTACGCTTGTTAATTTTTTATTAATCGTGTCGAACTGCTCGGCTGCACGCTCTTCACTGCGGTATACCTGTACAACCTTTTGACCGGATACTGTCTCCTCGATAAAGCCATTCAATTCTCCCAAACTTTGCTGCTGGCTGGAAAAGAAGCGACGGGTATAGCGTGCTACAGTCTTGGTGAACAGCATAACCAGCGGAATGGTCACCATGCTCAGCAAGGTCAGCCATACATTCAGCCACAGCATGATAGCAAGTGAGCCGATCAGCATAATAAGGCTGGATAGCAGCTGAGTGACACTCTGACTTAGGGTGCTTGATACATTCTCGATATCATTCGTCGCCCGGCTCATCAACTCTCCGTGTGTCTTGCTATCGAAGAACCTTAGCGGGAGCTTCTGGAGACGGGCGAATAGATCGCCTCGCATATCTCTTACGGTATGCTGAGAGGCCCTAACCACCAAATGCTGCTGCAGCCAAGTGAAGGCTGCTGTTCCTGCATAGGCGGCAAGCAAGCCGATACAAAGCTTCAGCAGACCTGAGTAATTGCCAGGCAAAATATAACCATCAATCGCATGCCCGATCAGATATGGAGCGATTAAGGACAGTATGGTAGCGCCAAGCGTAGCAAGGGAAACACCGATTAATTCTAAGCGATAGCGGCCTAAGTACTGCCAGATGCGCCGTAATGTCTCTATCGTGTTTTTCGGCTTTGCCTTAGATGTGGATTGTCCAAGTGGAGGCCTCATGCCGAGATTAGGCATATCGCGCGGCGAATGCTCATTCGTTCGGGATTGTTTCACAAGGTTAGCCATAGATAGGCGCCTCCTCTCCAGCTTGTGAACGGTAGATGTCTTGATACAGCTCGCAGCTGCGCATCAGCTCTTGGTGTGTGCCTTGAGCGATGAGTCGGCCTTCATCTAGAACGAGAATGTGGTCGGCATCCATTACGGAGGTGATGCGCTGGGCAATCAGAAAACGGGTTCGTCCCAGCATAAGCCGCTGTAATGCTGCTTGGATGCGAGATTCCGTCCCGATGTCAATGGCACTTGTGCTATCATCCAGAATGAGAATCGAGGGCTGCAGCAGTAAGGCTCTTGCAATCGAAATACGCTGCTTCTGCCCACCGGACAGGTTCACTCCCCTTTGTCCAAGCAGAGTATCATAGCCGTCAGGCATCTCCATAATGAAGCCATGCGCTTGGGCGGCTTCGGCGGCGGCCCTTACCTCTGCATCTGTGGCATCAGGCTTGCCGAAGCGAATATTGTCACGGATTGATCCGCTGAACAGAATAGATTCTTGCAGCACAATGCCGATATAGCTTCGCAGCTCATCTACTTTAATATTGCGAATATCCATCCCATCGAGTAAGATACGTCCTTCCGTCGCTTCATAGAGCCGAGGAATCAGGTTGACTAATGTAGATTTGCCTGCTCCCGTAGCGCCGAGAAGAGCAATGGTCTGCCCAGCTCTTGCTGTAAAGCTAATATCATGAAGGACCGCGTCGGATTTGCTGCCTGAGTAGGAGAAGGATACATGCTCGAAGGTAATTTCCCCATTCTGATAGGTATGCTTGGATGCGTACTTCGCGCTCAGAATCTCTGAATCGGTGTTCATTACTTCATTAATGCGCTCTGCGGACACCTTGGCGGTTGAGAAACGAACGAGCATCATGCCGACCATAGACAACGAGAACATCACTTGCGTGACATAGTTAATGAAGGCAACCAGATCTCCTACAGGAAGAGAGCTGTTCTGTGTATCCAGTCCGCCATACCATAGCACAGCTGCGATAGTGACATTCAAGATGAAGGTGAGAATCGGCATATTCAGTGCGACAAGCCGCATTGCCTTGATAGCGGTCCCTGTATAATCTTCGTTGGCCTCACCGAATCGTTTATTCTCATAGCCAGCTCGCACGAACGCTTTGGATACTCGAATGCCCGCGAAGTTCTCCTGCAATACCGAATTCACTCTGTCGAGCTTCTTCTGCATCCCAGAGAACAACGGCAGCGTGGCACGAATAAGGATATACATGACTGCGAATAGCAAAGGAATAACGATAGCTAGAATAAGGGCAAGCTTAGGGCTGATTAGAACAGCCATAATAATGCTTCCGATGACAAGCAGAGGAGCACGCACGAATATGCGCAGCAGCATCATCACAAGCGTCTGTAATTGCACGATATCACTGGTTAGTCTGGTAATAATGGAGCCTGTCTTGAGCTCATCCAGATTACGGAAGGAGAAGGTCTGTACCTTGCGGAACAGGTCACCCCGAAGATCGGCTCCGAATCTCTGGGCCGCGATGGAGGAGAATACCGTACAGCCTACACCTCCGATGAGACCGATAATAGCAGCGCCGAGCATGAACAAGCCATTCGTCTGGATATGAGCGAGATCACGCCTCGCGATGCCGTTGTCTACAATACTAGCCATCAGTGCTGGCTGGAGTAAATCCATAGATACTTCTAATAACATAAGCAGAGGGGCAAGCAGGACGGCGACCCAATGCGGCTTCAAATAATGAAATAATTTCAACATGATCATAACACCTCAAGATTTTGTATCGGTCTGGTTATGCTGCTTCAGATTGCTTCCTACTCTAGCGAGCAGTTCTTTCAGAAGGAGGCGTTCCTCCTCGGCAAATCCATGTAATGCTCGATCTTCTAACATCTGCAGCGTCTCGCGAATTTCTGCTAATACGACCTGACCTTTCTCTGTTAAAAAAATACGGTAAATACGTTGGTCCCGCTGATCGGTCTCACGCCGAACCATACCGTTCTTCTCCATTCGGTTAAGCATAACTGTCAATGTAGCTGCTTTGATGTCGAGCTCTTGGGCAAGCTCGTTCTGGCTTCTGCCCGGACCCCGATGTAAGGCGAACATAAGCGGCGGTTGACCGGGATAAATCTCATATTCATGCAAAAGCGCATGCAGCTGCTGCTGGTGCATGCGCATCAAATGTCTGATGGTTCGCATTACATGGTCAGGCCCATTGCGGGTAGGCATAGGGAATCAACTCCTAATCAATTAGTTTGCCGACTAACCATTGTAGTGTATTGCCAATAATTATAAGTGTCAAGTCTGAATCGCTGCCGCTCATTTTCCTACTTTTATTTGCAGTGACTAAAAATATGCAGTACGATAAAAGCGACTGTTCAAAAGGTAGTTTTCAGGAGAGAATGGAGTTGGTATGCTGTGCGGCTATCCACAGAGTTCCTACAGATCGGTTCAATTATATTCTCGGCTTTTGCCGGTCTGATGCTGATCATATTGCGTGTACGAGCTGGCAAACAGCCAACATCGCTGCGCAAAATTATTATACCGCCGCTTGGCATGGCGACGGGCTTTATTATGTTTGCTTTTTCGATCACGCACATTCCTTGGGGGTGGGGCTTGGCTGCCTTCGGAACAGGAGTGCTTATCTTCGCGTTTCCTCTTGTTGTTACCACTCGATTAGAGCGCGTAGAGTCAGAAATTTATGTCCGCCGCTCAAAAGCGTTCATCTTGATCATGATTATTTTGTTTGTTATCCGCTTCTCCCTTCATAGCGTTGTGGAGCAGTATATGTCCATTCCGCAGACGGGAGCGATTTTCTATCTATTAGCATTTGGGATGATCATTCCTTGGCGCCTGGCCATGGTGAGTGATTATGTAAGACTGAATAGGTTGGAATCCTCCTAAATATAAGAATAGCTAATTCTCACAGCGAGCTGGAGCCAATGTTTGGTTTGACTTTGTGAGTGCAATTATGCTATTCTCTATTATATAAATTGTATGCAATTTAATTGTTATAAACTTTATTCAATGGAGGCGGATTGAGATGTCTGTATATCAATATGACGTAGAAACGATTCAAGGAGATAGCGTGAGCCTGGATCAATATAAAGGGAAAGTATTGGTCGTGGTTAACACGGCGAGCAAATGCGGATTTACCGCACAATACTCCGACCTGCAGAAGGTATATGAGCAATATAAAGATCAGGGCGTGGAGATTCTAGGATTTCCGAGCAACCAATTTGGTGAACAGGAGCCGGGCACGAATTCGGATGTCCAGAGCTTTTGTCAAATGAACTATGGCGTTACATTCCCTTTATTCGCCAAGTCGGATGTAAGGGGAGAAAGCGCTCATCCCTTGTTTGCTTACTTAAGTGAAGAGGCACCGTTCCAGGGATTCGACACCTCGGAGCCAAGCGGCAAAATGCTCAATGCGTTCTTAAGCGAGAAGCTGCCGCAATTTCTAGAGGGAAATGATGTGAAGTGGAATTTCACAAAGTTTCTGATCGACCGCAACGGTAATGTAGTCAAACGCTTTGAGTCTACGGTAGAGCCTCTTGCTATGACTGGTGATATTGAAAAGCTATTGTAAGTCGAACATAACGTGAAGCCCTCCCCAGCCTGATCAGGCTGGGGAGGGCTTTTTGCTGTGATCATTTTTGATTAGGTTTCGTACCAAGTAGCAGCTGCTCCTGTACCCATCAGTCCAAGAAGAGTTAGTGAGCCCTGAGTATTAATGGTAAGCGTTTGACCTGGAGGAACGATTAGGCTGCCATTGAAATCTAATTCGCAAGGGCCCGGCATAAGGGGATATACAGAATAAACGGTGCCTCCTGTTGGAGCAAAGATCGAAGAAGCTGAAGTCGTAACACTCGTCACTGTACTGCTCAGGTTTAAATTACTGGGGATGAGTGCAGACGGTGAAGCGACTGTGGCTCCCCTTAGCACCGTAAGCTGACCTGAGAAGCCGGATAATAAGCTTAATGCAATATTCGTGTAGCCCGTTATTTGAGAAAAATATAGCGTTCTTCCACTGCCTATCGGGTTGGCAATTTGAATAGAAATGTTGACCGTTCCTCCAAGTAAGCCTAACGAGACGCTATTCGAAGCATAGACAGAGAACAATCGGCCTGCTGAGAAAGAAGCTTTTGAAGAGGCGGGTTCAGTTGTTCCACGTGCTGTTATGGAGTTCTTGGATACCGTTGAAAGAGGTGCATTCGGCCGATTGAATATCGAGTAGTTAGGCATTAGACCTCCCACCACTCAATATTGGCTGCCGCCGTAATGGCGCCAGGTCCTACTAAAATGGTAATCGCACGGTTAGGCGGAACGATAATTCCTCCTGTGTATACAAGAGAGAACATGCCTGCTGCTAGGAGCGCAGTGGTGAATAGAGTGGGTGTGCCAGTCACAGCTCCTGTTGCTACACGTGCTGAAGCTACGCTGGTAGTGGTATTGCCGAATTGGCTATTGAATGGCGTCGGTGTAGTGCCTCCCGTTACGGTGCCTCCAGAATAGAGGTTGATAGTAGCAGCTGCGGTGATTCCACCTGATATCCGAGAAATATACAAGGATCTCCCACTGAGGTTAGGATTCGTAATCTGTATCAGGAGATTGGAGCCGCCGGCTACAGCAGTGCTGGCAGATGTAATAATGAATAAACGCCCTTGGCTGGCAGCATTTCCCTCGGGGGGAGTAATGGTGGCAGGAGAGACATAGGAGTTGTTAATCAATATATTCAGCGGATTGGCTAGATTGTTAAAAACCGAATTATTAGTCATTACTTCACCTCTTATCATCGCTTCATTGCTTGTATTATATGAATCTTCTTAATTATCCGTATGGGGAGATGAAGCGGCGAAATAAAGATAAGTCATTTGTGCTTGCGGCATGAGCCGCTTCTCATTGTTGATAGCATTCATACAGTATTGAAGCATGGACATTGAGGAGAAGAGGCATATGGGAAACACGGCGGGAACCTGCAGAAAGTCGACCAGTTCTATATGCTGCCGGTGTTATAGACGCAGGAGGAGAAAACGCACAACTAAACATAGAGTAGCCGGATGCAAGCGAAGACCAGCGGGAGCCGACTGCAGGAGAAAACCACCAGCACGTTCTAGATTGTTCACTACCGTGACGCTAGACAATCTGGTTACTTCTAATCAATTCGTTCCGCTGCCTAAACAGGATACCTCTGAGAAATCGGTATATTCTTACGCAGTTGTGAACCGGGGGGAGAACCCTGCGCTCGTACAACTCCAAATTGGACCGAACGGGAGAGATTACTCGGTTGATTTGGAAGGGGTAATTGAGAAGGGAAGTACTCAGGTCATTACTCCATCGAGGTTTATGCATTATACGAGATTGCTGATTCGGTCACAGCAGCCGGAGCAGCCAACGACGCTTGATGTATATTTTCAAGCTCAGCAGGCTTAGAATTCCAATCGTTCGGGGTCGTCAGAAAAATGTGATAAGAAGAAGGTGATGGTAATGCCCAACTTTTCTACTTTTAACCCAAATCCGGATAATCTGCGTACGCTAGTATTCGGTAGTGACAATACGGCAACAGCAAGAGCACTAGCAACGGATACCGCCGGCCGTTTAGTGAACGTTATCCTAGATGGAACAATTAGCAGCCTGCTTGGCGTAACCATTACAGCAGGAACGATTAGTGCGGTGTCAGGAGCGACGATCACAGCGGGGACGTTGAGTGCAGTTTCGGGGGCGACCATTACAGCAGGAACGTTAAGTGCGGTGTCTGGCGCCACGATTACAGCGGGAACATTGAGCGCAGTGTCGGGAGCGACCATTACAGCAGGGACAATAACGAGTGTATTGGGAGCGACAATCACTGGAGGCACCGTGGCGATTTCGAGCGGTACAGTCGCGATCTCAGGCGGTACAGTATCGGTAGCAGGTGTGACGATTACTGGAGGAACACTTAATGCGGTAACAGGGGCGACAATCACAGCGGGAACGTTGAGTGCGGTAACGGGAGCAACGATAACAGCGGGAACATTGAGCGCGGTGTCAGGAGCGACGATAACAGCAGGAACGTTGAGTGCAGTATCGGGAGCGACAATAACAGCAGGTACAATAACGAGTGTACTTGGAGCGACAATCACTGGAGGCACCGTAGCAATCTCGAGCGGAACAGTTGCGATTTCAGGAGGAACGTTAGCTCTTTCCGGTGCAACGATTACTGGAGGAACCTTAGATGCAGTGCTAGGAGCTACGGTCACGGCAGGGACGTTAAATGCGTTATTGGGAGCAACGATCACAGCAGGAACGTTAAGTGCGGTGTCTGGTGCTACGATAACAGCAGGAACAATCACGAGTGTACTAGGAGCAACAATCACTGGAGGAACCGTAGCAATCTCGAGCGGAACAGTTGCGATTTCAGGAGGAACGTTAGCTCTTTCCGGTGCAACGATCACTGGAGGAACCTTAGATGCAGTGCTAGGAGCAACGGTCACGGCAGGAACATTGAACGCGTTACTGGGAGCAACGATAACAGCAGGAACGTTAAGTGCAGTGTCTGGTGCCACGATAACGGCAGGAACAATCACGAGTGTACTAGGAGCAACAATCACTGGAGGAACCGTAGCAATCTCGAGCGGAACAGTTGCGATTTCAGGAGGAACGTTAGCTCTTTCCGGTGCAACGATCACTGGAGGAACCTTAGATGCAGTGCTAGGAGCAACGGTCACG
>NZ_JBXENX010000007.1:0-360929 GCF_059383895.1 Paenibacillus sp. J22P59 | reverse complement strand
CTGGAAGAGAATACTTCGTATTATGTGCAGGTAACATCAGGGGCAATAAGCGATGAGGCGGGCAATGTTTACAGCGGTATTTGGGATACGACGACATGGGATTTCACGACAATTAACATCAACTCCAACGGGGGCAGTGCTCCTATAATTAACCCTGACAATGGAGAACAGAATACATCAAAGCCACCGTCAGTGGCGCAGGATAAAAATATAATGGTAATCATTCAACCGACCATGTCGACAAAAGATGGGAACGTCCAGTTTTCAGTAGACAGTACAATTACAAGTCGTACAATGATCTATTACTACGACGATCTCTATAAGACATGGATAGCTCTTCCCACGGAAATAAACGGAAAAACATTAATCGCTGAAGTCCCTACAGGGAGCTGGGTTTCAGTGATGGAAAAGTCAGAGTTGGTTCAACCTGCTGACATAGTTTCTAACTGGGCGAATAAGGATATTCTGAAGATGATGAGTTTAGGCATTCTTAATGGTTTTAATGATAATACGTTCAAACCTGATGACGAAACGACTCGCTATGAAATGGCTGTTGTATTCGCTAAAGTACTGCACTTAGATACTGATTCAATAAATGAAAGCACTGTGGGGATTAATGAAGAGCTCAAGTCCGTTCCTGAATGGGCTCGGAAATTCGTGGCGGTAGTCTTACAGGATGGAGTCATGAAAGGAAGCAATGAAGGATTTAATGGTACGCAAGCGATGACACGAGCACAAATAGCTACGATACTTGGCCGAGTTCTTGCCACTTCAGATTCTGTTGATACGAAACAAACATCATCTTTTTCGGATGCCTCCAGTATTCCAAATTGGGCAGAGGAGGGTGTTCAAAGGGCGCTGGATATAGGAATTCTTCAAGGTTACCCGGATGGCAGTTTTAAGCCTAATGACAAGATAACAAGAGCAGAGATGGCTACAATCATTTCCAGATTAATGGATTATATACAGAAGCAATAATCAAGCTATAGGGAGCGATCTCGCAGATCGTTCCCTTATTTGCAGGCAGGAGGGTTCAAGTTCCCTATGATGGACAAAATCGTTATAATTACAGGAGCAAATTCGGGAATTGGAAAAGCGGCAGCGCTAAAGTTTGCGAACGAAGGCTATTATGTCATTATGGCTTGCCGGAATATGAAGATCAGCGAATTAGTCCAGCAAGAAATAATAGCAGTCTCACGTAATATTAATGTGAATCTCATGGAGCTTGATATGTCTTCCTTTCATTCCATCCGCACATTTTCTGCTGTTTTCACAGCCAAATATCCACGTCTGGATATTCTCATACATAACGCGGCTTACCTAAGCCATGGCGAACAGGAATATAAGCTTAGTCCCGAGCAAATCGAATTATCGTTTGCTACGAATACATTCGGTCCTTTCCTGCTGACTAATTTATTAGCGGAACATCTGGAGCGATCGCAAGATCCGAGAATTTTAAATGCATGCACGACGAATATCAAAAACTTCTTTGATCCGAAACGAAAAATAGACTTCGATAACTTGCGTGGCGAGTTTAGGAATACGAGACGTTATAGCGCCTACAAAATGTACGGTGATTCCAAAATGGCACTGCTGATTCTAACCTTCAAGCTAGCCGAGGAATATAGAAGCCGGGGGATTAAAGTCAATGCCCTTCAAATCAATCGTGTGAAGCTATCCAAAGAAACGATCGAGAAGCTAAGCCCGTGGTGGAGGGTCTTGGCACAGGCGCAAAATTTAACTAATCCATTGCCTTCAGGCATGGCTGATAATTATTACTATATTTGCACCTCAGAAGAATTTAGCAAGGTTACAGGCCAGTTAATCAACCATAAGTGTGGGATAGTTCAGCCGTCTGCAAGTGAGCAAGGCTTTGCCCAATTGAAAAATATTTTCGGTTCAAAAAGCTATCCTCAATATGCATTGGACAGTCAAAATGCCGAGAAATTATGGGCATTAAGTATGGATCTTACTAAAAAATGACATGCGTGCATACGTATTGAAATAAGAACTCAATCTCAAGAGTAGTTAAATAATAGAACGAAATAGAAGCTGCAAATCCAGTGAGACTACAATGTGATCTCCGGCTCTAGCATGTATCTTTGGCTTCGCTGTGCTGCCAGTTGTCTTGCTTGTTATATCTTACTGTCGTTTTTTCGGATTCTTCCTTGTAATACGTGTTGAACTTCACTAAAGCTTCCAGCTGTTGGCTTCCCAAGTGAGCATAATTTTCTTCCCAGCCGCAGCCGGTAATGAACGGATTTTCCGTTTCGATCGGCATATTGTAGCTAGGCTTAAGGTGATCATTACGCATGTGATCTTCTTTCATTCACATGAAAAGTGGCGTCAGGTTCTTGCAAATGTTCCAATCGCCCCCCTGAAAAAAAGAAAGGGCTGGCCCAAAAGCCAGATTCCCAAGCTAGAAAAGGAATGTCATGTGCAAATTAATGAATCCATTTGCTCTATCTCACTGGTCAGACAGGTAAAAAGGAGCATTAGTGAAGCTATGTTCTTTAGTGGAGAAGCTCGGTTTTCGACTACGGAATATAGCTGGCGCTATCTCCGATATGCCCCCAGATGGAGCTTGTTTTTGCGAACAATGATTCATAGAATAGGGTAAGCTCTTCATACGAGCCATCTGTAGCGAAAGGGATAGGGCTCAGAGGTTTAGGAACCGTAAGAGCGGTAAGAGCCATAAGAGCCTTAGGGGCCTTAAGCGCTTCTACCTATAAAAATACCTGTGAAGGAAAAGGGCTGTCCCAAAAATCATCTTCATGACTTTTGGGACAGCCCCTTATCTTTTTATTAAACGTTGCGTTACAAACTTCCTATTTTTCTCCTGCAAGCCATGCTGCCAGTTCCTCTGTCTGAGAGAGTACAGCTATCGGGTCGTAGTACCAGGAGCGCTCTTCCTTCCACACATACATACGATCGTTTTTAACCGCTTCAAGTGTGTTCCAAATAGGATCTTTCTTGAAATCTTCAAGCGTTCGCTTGTTAGAGGTTAGAATAATGTAATCACCCGCGTATTTTCCCAAGGTTTCCATAGATAGCTCTTTATACTGCTTTTCCATGATTTCCTCGGCGATGCCAGAGGGAGGCTTACGTCCAAGCGCTTGATAAACAGGCTGTCCTCCCCGGCCAAAATTATCTCCATAGACATATACCGACTTCTCGGTATCTTCGAAAATAGTGAAGGTTGCATCTGCAGGAATGGCCAGATCGACCTTGGCTTTCGCTTTGGCGATTCTTTCATCGTATTGTGCGAGCCAATCTGCCGCTTCTTGTTCCCGGCCAAGCAATTTGCCGAAGTATTCTAATTCTTCTTTCGCGTTCTTCAACTCCCCATAAGGAACCGAAATGGTTGGAGCGGCTTTGGACATCATCTTATATTTGGTCTCATCATCCTCTGCAGTGATGATGAGATCCGGCTGCAGCTCAATAATTTTCTCCATCGAGCTATTGCCGTAGTCGCCTATATCCTCAACCCCTGCAAGCGCAGCGGAAAAATATAGATTTTTCAAATGCAGGCCAGGTGTCCCAATAGGCTTGACCCCAAGTGCAATCAAAGAACCCAAATAATCATCCGTGACAATTCGCAGCGGTTTGACAGGCACTTCAATATCTCCGTGCTTGGTTGTTACTATTTTTGTCGCTGAGTCTGATGGTACAGTTGTTTCCTCAGGGGCAGCAGTCGGATCTGTGGTGACCGCAGCCGTAGGTGAAGGTGATACTAGCTCTTCATTATTTTTACTACAAGCGGCCAAAAGGAGTACGAGCAAGAGTACAGCAATCCCATAATAGGGAATATTCCAATTTCTTTGTTTCATGTGTGTTATTCCTCTCTGTTTTCATGTTATTAATAATGATAATCATCATCATTTACTAACATTAATCCCATTGATAATGAAATGCCATGTCACTAAGTGATATGGAAGGATGGCATTTTATGATGTGAGGCTGCTGACCAGCAGCTCCAACTGTTGAATGGTCGATAAGGGATCAAAGCCGTAGAAAAGATCGGGATGGTTGAGGATGATGAGCCGCCCTTGCTTAACAGCATCAAGTGCCAGCCATTCTGGCGAACGCAATAATTGCTCTACCTGAGGATTGTAGGATACATCCGTTATCACAATATAATCCGCAGAATATTGAACAATCTGACTCAAAGGAACTTCGATATAACCCTGCGCACGTATGCCTTTCCTGATCAATTGCTCAGGCATATGGAAGCTAAGATCCTCATAGAGAATATGCCCGCCCCGACCGTAGCAATTGCCGAAGGCATAAGCTGTATCATGATGGATTTCCCAGATAATCAGGCTTCCTCTAGCTCCAAGAGCCTCATCCAGCCGACTATTCGCAAGTTCAACTTGCTGGCTATATCGGACAAGCAGCTTCTCAGCCTGCTGTTGCTTGTCCACAATTGCTGCGATATGGCGGAATTGCTCGCGCCAGGTAAGCTTCATGAATGGCAGCGCAACTACGGGAGCAAGGCTCCTAAGCTTCATATCCTCCGATAACAGCTCATAGCCGATAATCACATCTGGCTGGAGAGCTTTCAGCTTTGTATAAGTGTCCCGCGATCCTCCCCACCTAAGCTCTCTTCCTTGGTCATTGGGAAGGCCTGATTGCCTCGTTTGCACCCATGCTGAATAAGCGCCCAAGATCGGAGGAACCCCCAAAGCCAGCAGCATCGCAGTATAGTTATAATTTGTCGACACAATACGTTTGGGCTTGCTAAGGAATATCATCGGCGCTGTGCCTACGATTTGCTTGAATTTGCGGCTTAGATAATAGCCGTCCTTGTAGCCAACCTGTTGCGCCAGATCATGCAAATTATTAGCAGGACCAGTTAATAGCCGCAGTTGGACATCACGGATGCGAAGAGTGTTCATGTAAGTGTTGAACGTACAGCCTATATGCTTATGGAAGGAACGAGAGAAGTGTTCCGGGCTAATACCGCCTAGTGCTGCCAGATGTTCGCGTGTTAATTCGTCTCGGTAGTACAGGTGGATATGCTCCAACACATTTTTCAGCCAGTCACTCCCTTGGTTAGCGGCTTCCGAGATTTCGAGCTGAATCTGCTCAATAAGCTCAAGAAATAGCCGATGTGCTTGAAAAGGACGATCAAAGCGTAACCGCCACGCTTCGCCAAGCTCCATAACGAGCAGCTTGACACGATGTGAGCAGGGCTGTGGCATTGGATTGTCTAGCAGTGTTTGTGATGCTGAATGATTCAGTGCGATGCAGCGGTATTCGATAAGGACTGCTCTGAGAGATTGCGTCTCCAGCAGTCGGAGCTCGGATCCCTTATCACAGCATAGAACCGAGCAGCCGTGGACGGTCTGCTCGAGTCCATCGATTCGAAGCCGGACGGTACCGCTTGTAATAACGAGCAGGAAGGGAAAGTCGCGATGAACTTCTACTTCTCCAGTAAAGAGCATCTCATCATGCAAATGATGTATTTGTACAGGTAAGTAGTAGGTAAGCTCAGTTGTTCCAGCTGCCTGTCGTATACGTTTCGTTTTCATCAATTGAGGCTCCCATAGACTATAATATTGATAATCATTCTCAGTATGAATTATAGTCTATGCCTCCAGAATATTCAACTTCTAACTCACCTGAAAAATATAAGAAAAATTTTTATTGTTGACAGTGATAATCATTATCATTAATATAAAGGACAAGTTTATCCAGCTACGGGCAGCAGTAGAATTAGTTTGTTATGTGAAAAAGGAGGATATAGTCATTACCCGAATTCGAATGCCTATTTCATAAGACGAAGACTATCACAGAGGTGGAATATATGAGTCAACTAGTAGAGTCTATTTCTAAAAAACAGAAGCGGCGATCAGCAGCCGCTCCTAAGTTCCACAGCCGTCCATGGGCGGCGACCGCTATATTGACAGGAGGGCTGGCAGCATTGGTGCTGGGCATCGGTTTATCCGTATCATTCGGTGCTGCCGATATTCGATTGCTTGTCGTGTGGGAAGCCATCTTCAACTTTAATCCAGATCTGACCCAGCATCAAATTATTCAAGAGCTGCGCTTGCCTCGGGTGCTCGGCGGGGCGATGGTCGGCGCTTGCTTCGCTGTAGCCGGTGCAATTATGCAGGGTATGACCCGTAATCCAATGGCAGACTCGGGTCTGCTCGGATTGAATGCAGGAGCGGGATTCGTATTGGCGCTATGCTTTGCTTTTTTTCCTGGTTTGCCGTTTATATATCTGATTATGTATTCCTTCTTGGGGGCCGGCATTGGAGCGGGGCTTGTCTATGGCATCGGCGCGCTTGCCAAGGGCGGTCTGACGCCTGTCCGTTTGGTTTTGGCGGGCGCAGCACTAAGCGCTTTGCTCAGTGCGCTAAGTGAAGGCGTTGCGCTGTACTTTCGGATTGGACAGGACTTGGCGTTCTGGTATGCCGGCGGTGTAGCAGGGACCAAGTGGTTCCAGCTGAAAATTATGTTTCCATGGATTGGAGCCGCTATCTTGGGAGCGATTGCTTTGTCCCGTTCGATCACTATGCTGAGCTTAGGGGAAGATATCGCCCGCGGACTCGGGCAACGCACGCATTTGGTTAAGCTGGCAGGTGTAGTGATCGTGCTCGTACTGGCAGGTGCGGCAGTATCTGTCGTTGGTTCCGTCGGTTTTGTAGGGCTCATTATTCCCCATCTGACACGCAAGCTGGTTGGGGTCGATTATCGCTGGATCATTCCTTGCTCTGCGGTACTCGGAAGCTTGCTTGTCGTATTCGCTGATCTTGGCGCAAGAATGATTAATCCACCTTATGAAACGCCGCTAGGAGCACTAATTGCGCTCATTGGAGTGCCCTTTTTCCTCTATCTGGCACGCAAGGAAAGGAGGGAGCTATAAGTGGCTAACGTATCGCTTACGATGAACGAACAAAGGAAGCGAAAGCGCGGCATTCTCGTGCTGTCCATTTTTGGCGCTCTTATCGTTATTGCTTTTCTAATTAGCATGAATACCGGACATATCCGGCTTTCCCCTATGGACGTTTTACGAACATTGTTTGGGTCGGGAACGGCTAAGGAGAATCTGATTCTATTCGATTTCCGCCTGCCGCGGATCGTAATCTCTGTTCTAATTGGGGCAGGACTAGCTGTATCGGGCTGTGTAATGCAGGGGATATCGCGCAATGCGCTGGCTGATCCAGGCATACTCGGCATTAATGCCGGGGCAGGCTTAATGGTTATGCTGTTTATCTCCTTTTACCCGAGTACAGCTGCCGCCCCTGTCTATCTGCTTCCTCTGCTGGCTCTGGTTGGTGCAGGACTAACCGCAGCGCTAATTTATTCACTTGCCTATAAGCGTCATCAGGGCATCTCCCCAACACGCTTGCTGTTGACAGGAATCGCGGTTGCAGCAGGCATAAGTGCAGCGATGATTGTGATGACCTTGAAGCTGGACCCGGATAAATACCAGTTCGTGGCGACATGGCTGGCAGGCAGCATCTGGGGAACGAACTGGGAGTTCGTTCTCTCGTTATTGCCGTGGATTGTTATATTGCTGCCTTATGTGTTCCATAAAGCGCAGGTCTTGAACGTACTCAATCTCGGAGAAGATATGGCAACTGGACTAGGCGCGGCGGTGTCGAAGGAGCAATTGAAGCTGCTTGCTGCTGCGGTCGCATTAGCGGCATCTTCGGTTGCCGTGAGCGGTGGTATCGGCTTTGTCGGTTTGATTGGGCCACATTTGGCTCGGCGTCTGGTCGGCTCGAAGCATCAACTGCTGCTTCCGACTGCCGCGATGGCAGGAGCGCTGCTAGTTATTATAGCGGATACGCTTGGCCGCTGGATTCTGCAGCCCTCCGAAATTCCGACCGGTATTGTAGTGGCGGTCATCGGTGCGCCGTATTTCCTCTACCTGCTTGCTAAGAGCAAATAATAAAGACGGACTGAAAATAAAAGAAGGATAGGGTGATTGAAATGAAAATGACGAAGGAACGTCTGAATACGAATCAGCTGACTATCGGATATGGGGAAGTAGCGATCGTGAACGACTTGAATTTGACCATCCCTACAGGGAAAATAACAGCTCTTGTAGGAGCCAATGGCTCGGGCAAGTCGACGATCTTAAAGACGATGGCACGGCTCATGAAGCCCAAATCAGGCGGGGTACTGCTCGACGGGCAGTCCATCCATTCGCAATCGACCAAGCAGGTTGCCAAGCAAATGGCAATTTTGCCGCAAAATCCGACTGCTCCCGACGGCCTGACGGTATCTGAGCTAGTGAGCTATGGCCGTTTTCCCCATCAAAAAGGCTTTGGATCGATGACCTCGGAGGATAAAGCGATCGTTCAATGGGCGATAGAAGTTACGTCGATGACTGAATTCTGCGATCGGCCTGTCGACCAGCTCTCTGGGGGACAACGCCAAAGGGCTTGGATCGCGATGGCGCTGGCACAGCAGACGGACATTCTATTCTTGGATGAACCGACAACCTTTCTCGATATGGCGCATCAGCTCGAAGTGCTGCAGCTGCTGCATAAGCTGAACGAAGAAGAAGGGCGCACAATCATTATGGTCGTGCACGATTTGAATCATGCATCCCGGTATGCCCAGCATATTGTGGCGATTAAATCAGGGACGGTAATCAGTGAAGGGACGCCGACTCAGGTGATGACGAGGAAAGTGCTGCGAAAAGTATTTAATATCGAGGCCGATATTGTGGCTGATCCCCGTACGGGAATACCACTCTGCTTGCCATATCAACTAGCTATAGAGGAGGACAGTGCAACGCTCGGAAGAAGAAATGTGATTTGATCACCCCTTTCCAATTTCTTTTCTATGAGAGCGCAATTGTACATTTTGTCTGGAAAAAGGTTCAAAAAATCCATTGTTATTACTGCTGCTTTCATTTATACTTGCTCAATCGTTAATGATAATCAATATCAATAAACTTGAGCAGCAGTTAATAGATATTGGATTTGTTTGAAGGAGGAGTTTCATGCTACGTCGTTTTTTTGCTTATTATCGTCCGTATAAAACGCTATTTATTATTGATTTTACTTGTGCTATATTTGCCGCTTTGCTTGAGCTGGTCTTTCCTCTTGCTGTGAATAAGGTGGTAGACCAGTTGCTTCCAAGCGGTAACTGGAAGTGGATTCTCTATTCTTGCCTCGTATTGCTTGGCATTTATGTGGTCAGTGCAGCACTACATTACGTGGTGACTTATTGGGGACATAAGCTGGGCATCAGCATTGAATCCGATATGCGCAAAAAGCTGTTCGATCGGGTACAGAAGCTGTCCTTCCGTTTCTTTGATAACAATAAGACGGGTCATCTCGTATCTCGCATGACGAATGATTTGATGGACATCGGGGAAATTGCTCACCATGGTCCGGAGGATTTATTCATCGCAATCATGACGCTTACTGGAGCGTTTGGCATTATGCTTAGCATCAACTGGCAGCTTGCCGTATTAACCTTCATCATCGTGCCTTTAATGATTTATTTGTCGTTGTACTTCAGCCGCAAGATGTCAGTTGCCTTCGATCGTATGTTCAGAGACATAGCTGATTACAATGCGCGGGTCGAAAATAACGTTAGCGGCATTCGTGTCGTTCAAGCTTTCGCTAATGAGAAGCATGAAATCGCAAAGTTCGCTGAGAACAACAAACGTTTTCTCATGACCAAGCTGATTACATACCGGATTATGGCTTGGAACTCGTCACTGAGCTTTATTTTGATGAAATGCGTGTCTTTATTCGTACTCGTATGCGGGACCTGGTTCGTCATCGAGGGTCAGATGACTTATGGCGAATTTATCGCTTTTGTGATGTTATCTGGTGTATTTCTTGGTCCTATTAAACAAATCAATTCAATAATCGAGACTTATCCAAAAGGAATTGCCGGGTTTAAACGGTACTTGGAGCTGTTGGAAACAGAGCCGGATGTAGATGATGCGCCGGATGCGAAGCCGATTACACAGGTCGATGGAGCTATTCGCTTCAGCGGGGTAACCTTCGGTTATGAGAACAAAGAGAAGGTGCTTGCCGGGGTGAACTTGTCGATTAAGGCGGGAGAAACAGTTGCACTCGTTGGCCCATCAGGCGCCGGCAAGACGACGCTATGCTCGCTGCTGCCTCGTTTCTACGATGCGGATCAGGGCTCGATCACCATTGATGGCGTCGATATACGCAAGGTCACGCTGGAATCATTGCGTTCACATATCGGCATTGTGCAGCAGGATGTATTCTTGTTCGATGGAACCATTCGAGAGAATATCGCCTATGGCAAGCTGTACGCCTCCGAAGCTGATATTTGGGAAGCGGCGCGAAGAGCTCAGCTAGAAGAATTAATTCTGTCACAGCCAGATGGACTCGATACATTCGTTGGAGAACGCGGCGTCAAGCTGTCAGGAGGGCAGAAGCAGCGCTTGTCCATTGCAAGGATGTTCTTGAAAAATCCACCTATTCTTATTCTGGATGAAGCGACATCGGCATTGGATACAGAGACGGAAGCGGCTATTCAATTAGCACTGTCCGAGCTTTCGAAGGGACGTACCACACTTGTAATCGCCCACCGATTGGCGACGATTAAGAATGCGGATCGCATTATCGTTGTTGCCGAGCAGGGAATTGTCGAGCAGGGAAGGCATGAGGAGCTGATTGCAGCCCAAGGGGCATACAGTCGCTTGCATAAGGCTCAGTTCGGAGCTTAATTAAGCAGCACACCACAAAATAGGAATGCGGAGGCATACGATGAACGAACAATTGGAGCTTTTTGACGTAACGATTATTGGCGGTGGTCCTGCCGGATTATATGCGGCTTTTTATAGCGGGATGCGTGAATTAAAGACGAAGCTGATTGAAGCGCAGGAGCAGCTTGGCGGAAGACTGCTTACCTATCCGGAGAAAATCATTTGGGACGTGGGGGGCGTAACGCCTATCCGCTGTGAGAAATTAATTGCGCAATTAATTGAGCAAGCTGATACCTTTGAGCCTACCTTTGTATTGGGCCAGCAAATTACTGGTTTCGAGCGGCAGCCTGATGGAACGATTATTCTAACCTCTGCTAGCGGTGAGCGGCATCATACGCGGACTGTTATCCTAACGATCGGCTATGGCATTCGGAAGATGGCGAAGCTGGAGATTGAAGGTGCGGATCGCTATGAGGTATCCAATCTGTACTATACCGTGCAGGAGCTGGAAGTATTCCGTGGGAAACGGGTACTCATCTCCGGAGGCGGCGATTCGGCAGTAGATTGGGCGAATGAACTGGAGTCGATTGCTGCGAGTGTTACAGTTGTACATCGGCGCGACCGCTTCGGGGGACATGAGCGGAATGTAACCAAGATGAAGGAGTCCTCTGTAGATGTGCGTACGCCGTATGCGGTGGAAGCCTTGCATAGCAGTGACGGAAAAAGTATCGAACAGGTAACGATTGCCCATGTGGATACCGAGGAGCGCATTCGCCTTGATGTGGATGCCGTTATCGTGAATCACGGAATGAAGAGCGACTTCGGGCCGATTCGTGAATGGGGTATCGATATGGGAGAATGGAACGCGAATGTAGAACAGCGAATGGCGACGAATATTCCCGGGATTTTCGGAGCAGGTGATTTCGTAGATTATGGCAGCAAAGTCGGACTAATCGCCGGGACATTCACGGACAGCGTGCTGGCACTCAATAGCGCGAAGCTGTATATGGAACCAGAAGCTCCGACGATGGCTTATGTCTCTTCCCATAACGAAAGATTTAAGAAGAAAAATCAAGAGCTTGGCTTAGTTGCTGAAGAAGAGTGATGAGAGTGGCAAGTCTGCTTGATACAGTCTAGCATAGCATTTAAAGGAAGGATCCTGCCTATGGCTAGGTTCCTTCCTTTTTTTGATACGGTCTATTACGAAGAGCAAGTTGTTGAGACGAATAAGAACAGAGAGGATTGGAGCAATGAAGATGAACCACGATGATCCTATTCAATTATGGAATCAGGCTAATAGTAAAGTGCTTGATGTCAGGTATAACGTGCTGGAGCCGGGCGAGCGCCTGCAAAGGTATACCTTGCCGGCTAGCAGCTTTGTCTATATGGTTCGCGGAAGAGGGCAGTTATGGCTTGACGGGGAAGTTCATTATGCGGATAGGTTTTATATTTTGCATGGAGGAAAAGGAGCTTCTCTGGAAATAGAAGCGGAGACGATAATGGAATATTATCTAATTCTATATAAGGCTGTAATACCGCAAAACGGACTTTATGATTTTCAATTACTTATGCAAAGAGATAATCCGTTCGAGCAGCCGTACGGCTTCGTACCTCATGACGCTCTAGAGCTGTTAGAATTCACACAATGCATGCAGCGGGATTGGAATGAGGCTCAGGAGCTGAATAAGCTGCAGGTTAGGGGCGTTTTTTATCAATTCGTTCATAAACTGTTGCAGCAGATGGAGCATAGCTCAGAGGAGCCTAGCCGGAACAGTGTGGCAGAGCAAGTGCTTCGTTTTTTATCTGAACATTATCGAGAGCCGAAATCAATAGAGTCTTTGTCTGTTATGCTCAATTATAGCCCGCAGTATTTGTCACGCAAATTCAAGGAGCAGACTGGAATCAGTCCAATTGAATATGTGATTCGATTGCGAATCGAGAAAGCAAAGAGCTTACTGCTCACAACAGAGGCCACTTTGCAGGAAATTGCACGTCATGTCGGATACCCGGATCTGTTTTATTTCAATCGCATGTTCAAGAAGTATGCGGGGGTCGCTCCAGGTAAATTTAGAAGCAAAAATCTGCTCTTAATCGAACAAGGTTCTAATCCTGCAAAAAAGGCGTTCAAAAACTCCATTGTTAATTCTTCCTCTCAAAACTATATTTATATTAATAATGAAAATCATTATCAATATAAAGGTGAAGGGGAATTATCAATGAACAAAGGCTCCAAATCGGTTATGTTAGCGACGTTATGGCTCTGTTTCACTATTATGCTCAGCGCCTGCACAGCGGGTAATAATGCTCCAGCCACGAATAATGCAACAGGTAAAGAGAACGGAACAGGCAATACGTCAACTAATGGTTCTATTGATCCTGCTCAGGGAGAAACCAAAACAGTATCTACTCACTTTGGCGATGTGAAGGTTCCGCTTAATCCACAGCGAGTTGCGTCTGTAGACTATCTGGGTACTGTTATCGCTTTGGGTATAGATCCGATTGGGTCTAATAGCGTGTTGTTAAGCAGTCCTTATCTGGAGGGGCAATTGGACGGGGTTGAGGATATCGGCGAATCTTTTGAGAAGCTGCTGGCTATGGAACCGGATCTTATAATTACACATACGACGAAACCGGAGATTTATGAGAAGTATAGTCAGATTGCGCCAACGGTATCTATGGCATCTAATGCGTTCACGAGTGTGCATGAAGAGATGACCTACTTTGGCGAAGTGTTGGGAAAAGAGGCAGAAGCGGTTGAATGGCTGAGCCAATATGATGAGCAGGCAGCTGCGGCTAAAGCCAAAATTGAAGGGAAATTTCCCGAAGAGGCCACGTTCTCTGTATTCCAGGAATATGACGGACAGGTATTCGTATTCGGCTCCAAATCAGGCCGCGGGGGAAGGAATATTTATCAGGTGCTGGGTCTCCATGCCCCTGATGCGATTCCGAGCAAAGTAATGGAGGCGACTTATTCAGAAACTTCTTTGGAGAAGCTGCCGGAATATGCGGGAGATTACATCGTTCTGACCACTGAATCTTCACTGGAGGAGCTGCAAAAAGACCCTATATGGGGTTCGCTGAAGGCAGTCCGTGAAGGTCGAATCTTTCTTTGGAATGAAGCACGTTCTTGGTATCGGGATCCTATCGCTCTCCTCGCTCAGAATCAGGAGCTGGCTGATTGGATTGTGGAGGTTTCACAGAAAAAATAGTCGCAGTGTTGACGACGCTAATCTAAAAGTGTTCCCTCTGGATGGGACCAGCCCAAAAATGACCTTAAAATCCACAGTCAAGTGGAGGATGAGGTCATTTTTTTGTAAAATATATTGGTTCAGGTTGTTGATATGTTTTGTCATAATAAATGTAAGAAGAAGAAGCCGGGCAGCTATAATGGACAAAGTCAGATGACTTGGAATGGAATTCGACGCTTGCTCATACAGCTTGTTCATAAAGGAGGCTCCTTTCCTTACCGCCCCATAGCTTGTCTGAATCATTATGAAATATGTGTCATGAATGAGCTATAGGCAGAATTGCGACGAGTCTGGGAGAATAAGGGGATTTATGATAGTATGAATAAATAAGAGAATCATTCGTGAAGTGCGAACCCCAAGCTCACATGAAATCACAGGGGGATTCGCACCCTTTGCTGGGCCTGTTATTTAATGAATCAGATTCCGAAGTTGACTCTGAGAATGGGCTTGTTTGGACGATTCGCACTTTTAGCCCCATGATCCCTTGTGGGACAAGGCTTCTTTTGGGGCGCAGTCGCACTCTGTATGAGTGCGTGGATTGAAATATACCAAAATCATTTTTACATGCCAGATCATAGGTCGCACTCTGTATGAGTGCGTGGATTGAAATACTTTTGGTGGCTACGATCTTCTTGACCAATTTAGTCGCACTCTGTATGAGTGCGTGGATTGAAATGCTGAAGAGATTACTCCTGAGTATCTAATCGCAAAGTCGCACTCTGTATGAGTGCGTGGATTGAAATTGTTTTTGGCAGCGGAAAACCGCTGACCATGCTGTGGTCGCACTCTGTATGAGTGCGTGGATTGAAATTTTGTATTGCGGCATATATTCAAGGTCGCCATCTGTCGCACTCTGTATGAGTGCGTGGATTGAAATTACTTTAGATTGTTCGCGTATTATTTTCGGTCGAAGTCGCACTCTGTATGAGTGCGTGGATTGAAATACATTTGCATCCTGATAGCTTGTGCCTGGTATTTCGGTCGCACTCTGTATGAGTGCGTGGATTGAAATCATTTTCTGGAAGAAAAATAACGCCCAGACTCAGTCGCACTCTGTATGAGTGCGTGGATTGAAATACCCGTTGCCCATCTACATACACAAAATAGCCGGTCGCACTCTGTATGAGTGCGTGGATTGAAATGAATTTCGGGACCAGAACAAACTTCGGCTGCAACTCGTCGCACTCTGTATGAGTGCGTGGATTGAAATTGCGAAAAAACATGTCTCCGATGATCCCCGTCACCGTCGCACTCTGTATGAGTGCGTGGATTGAAATGCCTGGCTATATCTTTTAAAAACCAGGCGCACATGGTCGCACTCTGTATGAGTGCGTGGATTGAAATATCAATAGAAGAACGCGACATTGCTACCGATCTAGTCGCACTCTGTATGAGTGCGTGGATTGAAATCGAAATGAGTACGTTCGACGTGCCTCCGTTGACTGTGTCGCACTCTGTATGAGTGCGTGGATTGAAATCCGTGGTCATACGTTTTTGCAGCTGCCCCGAGTGCTAGTCGCACTTTGTATGAGTGTGTGGATACCATCAGCAGGTACATATTCAAGCGAGGAGACTATGATAGTGACCCGACTTACATACCTCATTGCAGTCCTCATTGCTATCATCCTCGGTTTTGGTTCAAGGGCATTTTCTAAAGAGCTGCCTGTATTTGTAGCGGATCATTTTGGAGATGCTCTGTGGGCGAGCATGATTTATTTTGGCGTTCGCTGTCTATGGATCAATTGGAAAATAAGCTGGGCCGTAGCAATCAGCTTCATTTTCTGCTTCGGCATCGAGTTTAGCCAGTTATACCAAGCAGATTGGATTAACGAAATAAGGAATACGTTTTTTGGTTCACTAGTGTTAGGAAGAGGCTTCGTTGTTGTGGATTTAGTCAGGTACAGTGTTGGAATTGTGGCAGCATGCCTGGTAGATAGGGTGCTCTTGAAGTACAGCCGCAAAAAAATGAAAGCATAGAATTATTCCAGCCAATGATAGGCTCGAAAGCGATAAAAATCCGCCTCTATATTTTATGAGGTGGATTTTTTCGCATTCTAAGAAGCAGAGAAGAAGCCTAACAATGCCTATACAACAAACTACAGGACATTACTAGGCAACAATCTCAACCAGTCACTCAACAAACTTCCCTTTTTATAAGGGGACCACATTCGGCAGCTTTACTCTACACTGGCAGTAATAGCCTTCGGAATTTGCAGGGCTTCTCTACGTTCGATATATAAGGAATCTTTGGAGATGCCGTGTGTTTGCTGGAGCTCATTTATTTTTGCCTTAGCGTCAGCCTCCGTCTGGAAGTAGCCAGCCTCTACGAAATAGGTTCCCGCTTGATCCTTCAAGACACGTAGCCCTTCCACATCGAACAGCATTTCCTCGAACATGCCTTGGGATTCTCCATAAGCAGAGGATGCTGTTCGCACAGAATAGACAGGCGGCTGGTTCGCTGCGGTTGTGTTCGGCTTAATTGTAAGAACAATCTGCGCAGGTTCTTTATATTCTTTTACCTCGTAAGCAACGTTGCTCTTGAACGTTACATTAAACCGAACGAGTGAATCGTCTAATGTAATGATTTCATAAGCATCCTCAATCAGACCGCTTTGCTTAAGTGTAGCCAGATCCTTCTCCGCTGAGAATCTTCTTACGCCGCCAATGGCAAAGCTCATCGTATTCGGATATTCACTATAGGTTGCATGGAACGAGTTCGTTATTTGCTGAGCCTCATTATCTTGCTGGAAATGAATCACGATTTGTTCGGAATCCCCTTTTTTGTGCAGGGATATGACATTGATATTCGTATTATCTGTAATGGCGCCGCCGCCTGCGCTGCCTTTGTTGAATTGCAAGGTGCGCACTAAGGTACCGAGCCCCGGCAATTGCTCCAAGCTGCTCGCTAGAGCTGGCATCGTATTAATGCTCACCGTGAATAAGACGAACAGGGCTGCCGCGCTAGCTCCTACACGCTTCACCCAACGCCTCGATCGGATTTGTTGATTGCGTTTGCGCTCGACTGAGCCTCTGTGGATAGCCGCTCCGATTATGGTAGAAAGCTCATCGGGGATATCGATATCTTCATAGTCTTTTTTATAGGACTCTATACGCTTAGTCATCGTCTTTACCCTCCTTTAGATCAATGTTCAGCTTTGCCAAAGCTCGATAGATGGTCGACTTTACGCTGCTTAACGGCATGCACAGAATGTCGGCTACTTCTTTTATGGGCAGGTCCTCCAAATAGCGCAGGACGATAACCGTCCGTGACTTCGGGTCCAAACTGTCTAATGCCTGATATAAATCGAGATGCTCCTCGGTGCGCTCAGGAACATATCCAGCCTCATAATCGCTGTCGATATAAACTGTTTTTTTCGCTTTACGAATATATTCAAGCGCATAATTGACGACTATTGTGGTCAGCCATGTCGTAAAGTACTGCGGCTCCCGGATCTTATGAAGGGAAATGAAAGCACGATAGACCGCTTCCTGCACAATTTCGAGCGCATCATCCTTATTCCGGACATAGGTGTAAGCGATTCGGTACAGCCGTTCCTGCCGACTAGCGATTAGGCTGGTGAAGCTGGCATCATCTCCTGCGATCGCTTTCTTCACCAGTTCGAGTTCATTCACGTTAGCGCATGTCCTCCTTCTTATGAATAATAGTAGTACTGCCTATAGGCTCTCCCAACGTGTTCCAACCATACAGCTATTTACAACAAGTGAAGCGGCAGTGCATAGGGAAAAAGAAAACGGCGTTTGACCACGCCGCAAAGTCTTCTAAACGAGCTTGATCGTCTTTTTATTGATTTCTTTACCGCTTTCTTGATCTATCGAGAACAACTCCAATGTAAGCGGCTGGTCACCTGACAGCTTGTGGGTTGGAACTGTTATTGTATCTTTTAGTTGACCCCAGTCCGGCGCCCCGATGGAGGCTGTGCCAAAGCCAGTGGCAAGGATATGATTGCCTTGCTTCACCGCATAATTATAGGTTCCTTCATGCATTCTCGCTTCGCCCTTCAAGGAATATTCGAATGAAACTGGAGCGATTGTTAAGCTACGGAATACTTCATTCTCATCGTTTTTGTTAGCGGTGCCGAGCGACAGAGGCATCTGGATGGTATGAACTTGCTCGCCGTTCTCCATATTAATTTCATAGAGCTCCAAAGTAAGCGGCTTGCCGCTTGACAGTTTATTTAACGGTACCGTAATTTTCTGCTTGATCGTGCCCCATTCTGGTCCACCCACTGAAGCGGTTCCGAAGTCGGTCAGAATTACGGTATCGCCTTGCTTGATCGCGTAATTGTAGGTCCCCTCATAAACGCTTGCTTCACCCTTCAACTCAAAAGTTAAGCTTTGCTTCGCAATTGAGATGTTGCGGAAGGAGTCGTTCATTTTTTGCTGCTGATTGTCCTGCTTGATGATTTCTCTAGCTTGTACCGTCTTGTGATCCAGAACTGATGTTGTCATCAACCCGATGATAGTAGCTCCAGCGATTACGGATGCTGCGACAGTGCTGATTAGAATTGTTTTTTTCATTAGAAAAATCTCCTTGTGGCTTTATGCCTTATATTTTGGTTTAACCATGGTTATTGTGCTCTTCGAAGTTTACAAAGGTTAGATGCACGAGAAGGCCAAAAAGACGCAAGGAAATATTTTCTTACTGGAGTTACGGGGGAAAAGTCTATAGGAATTTAAGATATATGCGCGGCAAGCAGCTGCTGCAAGGCGTAGAATGTTGAAGCTATTTTGTTTCGTGAATGAACAGGTTTCGCTAATTGGTGAATCATTTTACTTTGTTCCACACTATATACCGGCAGAATAATGAGACAGTGAAGCTGGGTTCACTAGTGGGAAACCAAGCTTCTCGACCAGTAATCTTAGTGGCGCTAATCCTCGTTCAAGCCTGTAAAGTAATCCTTTTAGAGTAAATATCCTCATTAAATAGTGAAAATGCCTCATTAGAGACGCACCAAGCATTAGAGACGCACCAAGCATTAGAGACGCACTAAGCATTAGAGACGCACCAAGCATTAGAGACGCACTAAGCACTTGAGCTGATCCATCGGTAAAAAATGTTCTGAGTATCATTTTCCAGTATGCAAGCTTCACCGAGATAGGATTAAAAAAAGCTTCAAATCCACTTAATGGGTGGATTTGAAGCTTTTTGATAGCCCGGGATATGCACACAGGCCAAATCATTTTCATTCTTGTCTTTTGCTTACGCATGGCGAATAGTTGAGAACTAGCAGCCAGAGTATTCGCCTCAAGCGGTCTAGTGCGCAGCTTATTTTTTGAAGGCCAATCTAAAGTCATTCATCGTTTTTCTTTGCCGTTCAATGTAACGCCATACCCAGAATACGAGAATAAAGGAAGCTATTAAGTAGACGATAGGGATGGCGAGCGCAACTTGATTCAGCAGAAAAGCAAACACGAGCAGCAAGCCGTTGAACAGATGGTTAATGGCCGTATGAGCATTGCTCGGAATAAGGTCTACAGCATTCTTTTCGTAATTTTGCTGTACATAACGGATCGCTTGCGCTGCGAACGGAATGGACAGGAAAGAGAAGTAGAAGGTATAAGGTGCGTAGCCGATGATCGGAAGCAGAGCAATGATAGCATAACCAATGATAAAGCAGGCAATAAGCACATTTTTTGCTTTTCGCTTGCCTAGCCGTACGACCAAAGTGTTCTTGTCAGAGCTCGCATCGGACTCTGCATCCGGGAACTGATTAATTAACAAGACGTTGCTGATGAACAAAGCGACAGGCAGAGAAATCAGTAAGGACTGCAAGGAGAAAGTACCGGTCTGTACATAATAAGCACCCATCGTCATAAACACGCCGTAGGTTGTAGCAATGAGGACCTCGGCTACACCAGTCGCCATATTAATGAAGGACAGCTTGCCTTTTCCGCCCGTATAGAAGAAGCCCGCCATAATGCCATATAGGATAAGCGGAATAAGACCAAGACCGCTGACAAAGATCAGATAGATTCCTATCAGAGCAGCACTTATAGACAGAATTAGCCCGAAAAAGCCCATGTCCGCTCGTGATATAAGGCCAAGCTGAATCATGCGGGAGCCGCCAGTGAAAGGGCGTATGCCTGTTCGATTCTCATTGTCTCTATCGGCATCCTTCCAATCATTGATCATATTAGTCCCCGCTTGAATCATAATGGCACCAAGCAGAGTAAGCACAAAATGCAGCATATTGAACTGGTCTGTGTAGGATAGAGCAAGCGCTCCTCCAAGAAGAATAGGAACTAAGGAGGCAGTAAGCGATAGCGGACGAACCGCTTCTTTCCAGGCCCGTGCTTTGGCCTTCACATCATCCCATATGCTAACGGTGTCGCGATTATGCTCGAAGTCAAATACCGTAGGCGGCTCACCCTGAAGAATTTCGGGTACATAGCGATACTTCACCATGAAGGGCTTGACCCGAATAAATTCCAAGCGGTCGAGCGCGTTAATTTGATGGAATTGCCCTACGATCGGGGAGCGGGATACGAGCAAATCAATTGCCTTTTGCCGCTCCTTATCATCCTTCAGAACCTCGGCTCTGCCAATAATCTCACACTCTTCCATCTCCATAAAAGTCGGGCCCTGATGGATCAGAATAGCGGTCTCGGGTATGTTGACCCATTGAATGACCTTCGGATCTCCCTTAGTGCTTGTTAAATAAAAATTAAATTGGTCATCTACGGCAAAATGCATCATTCTCTGACGGGGCAAGCCCATATTCGAAGTGCCTACTGCGGCGACCTCGGCCCGTGCCAGATACGCGAGAACATCTTGTTTGCTTCTCTGTGCCATGAGTTAATCCTCTCCTAACTGAAAAATCGGGAAGCCTTTTATTCGCAGCCTCTCTCTATTAAGGCAAGCTATAAGCCCAAAACAAATTCTATTGTACACCTCTTCCTGATCGCTTAATCATGTGAAATATGCCTATTAATCGACAATTGTATGCAATGTTCAGATCCGTTTTTTACCTGTATAATACGATTAACGCAAAAAGATGACCATCCATTCGGTAGGAATGAAGAGTCATCTTGTTAAAAAGAGATACAAGGGCAGCGAACCGTTATTCCGAGATATTTCCTGCTTTTTTCAGGCGCTTGGCAATCGCTTTAAAGTCTTCGGCGGAGATGCCTGGCGCAAACTCCTCTTCGAGGGCAGGAGCTTCAAGGATCGGTACTCCTTCAGGATAGCCTTGAATAACTTCCAGCGGGAGGCCATCCTCAGGATGCGTTCCCTTCCAGATTTGGTCGATCGCATTGAAGTCCTTGTCACTCCATGTATAGAGCTTCGTATGAACACCTTTTTCTTCATATTTTCTAGCTTCGTTAAAGGCTTTGTTGTTCAAGGACGGGATCGGAATTAGCTTAGTTACATTCACACCCGTGGCGATTTCCAGTGCTTTGGCATAGGCAACGACGTGGACGCCGCCCCGAACGAGCAAGAAGCCTACGACTGCGCGAGCTGCCGGATGATCGGTCATTTCGTACACCTTCATCTTATGAGTTCGGGCTCCGCATTCCAGGAAAAAGTTATGCAGCAGATCCTCGACCAGGTTGCCGCTGTTGAACACATTGGCGCCGGTCCATGGGTTTCCCATCGAGTCGAATGGCATAGCTCCTTGCGCACCAGCGAGGAAAGGGTAGGAAAAGCGTGCGTCTTTGACCGATCCGAGCGGAGTGGCATCCGGTTCTTTATATTCTGTTGAGCCTCTCAGGCATTTGTTAATCGCATGCGAGACAAGCTCGACATGGCCAAGCTCCTCAGCCGTGATGCTCATAACCAAATCGTAGAAAGGCTTAAGCTTCTCTTTGGATCGGAAGTTAAAGGACTGATACAGATAATTATTCAACGTCGACATTTCTCCGAACTTTCCGCCGAGCAGCTCTTGGATAGCGGCTGCTGCATTCGCATCCGGTTTCTCCACATCCGGGATTTCAATCATAATTTCATCCATACGCTTGAACATAAATCTTTCAACCTCCTCCGAGTTAGCAAGTCACATTGCACTCTATACTTAAACTTGGCTCGGCGGAGTTAAACATTAGAATGGAACAGGGGGAAATTCAAATGATCAATGGCGAGCTTTTGTCGCTCAATATTAGCAAGCCTCGGCAAATCCACTATAAAAACAAAGAAATAAGTACAGGCATATTCAAGTCATCTGTGCAGGATGCTTTGTTTTTGGGCTGGGAAGGCTTCGAAGGGGATGGGCAGGCGGATCTTGCTCATCATGGCGGAAAGGATAAGGCAGTATGCGTCTATGCTTATGAGCATTATCCATACTGGGAGGCAGAGCTGCAGAGGGAGCTGGCATTCGGAGCATTCGGCGAGAATCTCACCGTTCGAGGATTTCTCGAAACGGAGGGATGTATCGGGGATGTATTCGAGCTGGGGGACGCGATCGTACAGATCACTCAGCCGCGACAGCCATGCTATAAGCTATCCGTTCGATATGATGAGCCTGCGATGCCGTTAAAGGTACAAGAGACAGGGTACACTGGTTTTTATTTTCGCGTATTAAAGGAAGGAAAGGTCTCGCCGACAGACAGACTGCTGCAGGTCTCCTCTCATCCCCTTGCGATTACGATAGCTTTTGCCAATCAAATTATGCATGTCGACAAGGATCGAATGGACGATATGAGGCGGATATTGGAGGTAGAGGAGCTGTCGGAAAGCTGGAGAAGAACCTTTACCAAACGTTTGGCAGGCAATGAGACAGACACTCGCGAACGCCTGACGGGCACTGCTAATGATCCTTTGTAGAAATTTGAGAATTTCGCTTATCAGCCGCGTCCATAACAATGGATGCGGCTGATTTGATTAGAGTGGCAATTTCTCCGTTTAATAGAGGTATTTGTCAAGTCATGTCGAATTAATTCTGAGCAATCTAGCACGAAAGAATTATACAACACAGAGGAGTGCACAGCTTATGAATTCTTGGTTAGGGATGCTGAAAAAGGGGTCGAATTCTTTAAAGGTTAAATTTATTGTTTTTCTGCTGTTGCTTACCGTTATACCCGTTGTATTGGTTGCTTGGGTCTCCACCCATTTATTCTCCGGTATTGTGGAAAAGGAACTCAAAGAGCAGCAAATGATTATTGCTTCCGTGAATGCGGAGGAGCTAAATGAATTTCTCAATACAAAAGTCGAATCGATAAAAAATATGGTTAGTGTATATAAAACGGATTTCCTGCAAAATGATCCAAATGTAATTGTCGAGCATCTTAAGCTAATGAAAGCAATGAGCCCTGATGTTCTATCTTTTTCCTATTCGCCAGAATCGGGGTTATCGATAAACGAGGATTTCGAAAAACTGGATATTTCGAATTACGATAATTTCAAGAAGATTAAGGAAGGGAAGAGTGTAGGAGTCTCTGACATTTTGCCTGATGGCAGCACCGGGGACAATATTATTATTATCGATATTCCCATTCTCGCGGATAGTGGTGAATTCCGTGGTCTAATTCAGGCGATCGTAACTCCCGGCAATATATTGGAGAAGCTAAATAAAAACAAAATGAGCGAAAGCAGCTCGGCGTTTCTCCTTTCAAAGGACGGGAACTATCTTGCCCATCAATCGGAAGAGAGAATAGGAAAGAGCTTCAAGGAGTTTGAGAGCGAAGCAGCTATTGGTGTATTTACAGATGAAATTCTGGCAAAGACACAGGGGAACACCTACTATAAAGATCAGGATAACATTACTAAGCTAGCATCCTATGCGGAGGTTGGTTTAACCGGATGGCAGGTTGTTGTCTCCGGGGATAAAGCGGATTTAATGAGCAGTGTTGAGCAATCAAAAAGAACAGGCTACATCGTTATTGTCATATGCGCGCTGGTAGTCGCTTTATTATCCTATATCCTATCAGGCTTTATCGTTCGGCCAATCTACATGATGACCAATCTTATGAAGAGGGTGGCTGGAGGAGACCTGACAGATCGCCTTGAAGTAAAAGGAAGGGACGAATTGCAGCAGCTGAAGCATAATATCAATGTTATGTTGAATTCGTTCTCTCTCACACTCCATAAACTAGAAGATGCTATTCAGCATACAGCAGCTTCCTCAGAACAATTAACGGCTATATCTCTAAACTCTGTTCGTGCTTCTGAGCACACGTCTAATTCGGTCAATCGGATTACAAAAGGAGCGCAAGAGCAATTCGAAGGGTCGGAGCAATCTGCTAATGCAATGGAAGAAATGGCTATAGGCATTCAGAGAATCGCGGAGTCTTCAAGCATCGTAAATGAGAGTGCTCAGCATGTGTACGGGCAAGTGACAAAAGGCGATGACGTTGTTCAAGAGGCGGTTCAACAAATTACAAATGTCAGTCATGCAGTACAGAACTCAGCTTCCATGATTCAAGCATTGGAATCCAGATCAGCTGAGATCAATCAGATTGTCAGCTACATTTCGGAAATCGCGACACAAACGAATTTGCTTTCCTTGAATGCTGCGATTGAGGCTGCTCGTGCAGGCGAGCATGGCAGAGGCTTTGCTGTTGTGGCAGGAGAAGTCAAGAAGCTGGCTGAACAGACGACTGCGGCTACTGGATCGATTGCAGGAATATTGTCAGATATACAACGATCGACTTCGTTAGCTTCCAGATCAATATCGGAAGGGACGGAGGAGGCTCGTAGAAGTGTTCTTAAGATCGAGCAGGTAGGAGAGGTGTTTGAGTCTATCATTCAGGCAGTAACCGGGGTATCTAATCAGATTGATGAAATTTCTGCTTCCACGCAGCAATTATCTGCAGGCTCGGAGGAAGTGTTGGCGTCTATGAATGAAATCGTAGATATATCTAGAGCTTCGTTACAAGAATTAACGATGATTTCCGAGACTACAGCAGAGCAATGCCGTTCCATGGAGGAAATTTCTTCTTCCTCGGATTCATTAAGCCATATGGCTGCAGAGCTGCAGGAAATGGTATCGACCTTTAAATTGAATAAATAAAAGGACAGGTTTAATCGAGCACGCCCAATGAGGCGTGTTCTTTTTTTTATACTCAGATTTTTATGGAAAAAACTGCTGTACGACTGTGGCTGATCTTTTATTTGACATCACCCTCAAACAAGTCTATAATTTCTCACTGCATTACTTTAATTAGAGTATTTGGTTTGAAGGTAAATGCAAATAATATAATCAGATAGGATGATGCAAGATGAAGCCATTTCTCGCCTTCTTGAGGAACAAAGCCGTAATGGGCGGAATATTTATGGTTGTTTTTTATCAGGTAATGTTTCTCGGACTCTTTATGTATGGTTACTCCTCAGTGCCGAAAAATATCGCGAAAATGTCAGTAGCCATTGTTAATGAGGATACGCAGTATGGAGAGGAAATTGCAGATGGCTTGAAGGAGCAGCTTCCATTCAAGCTCTTAACAGATATTTCGCTTCAAGATGCCGAGCAGCAATTGGAAGATCGCGACATTCATATGATCGTGCATATTCCGCAGGACTTTAGTGAACAGCTATCTCAGCAGGACAAGCCGGTTTCCTTGGATTTCATGATCAATCAATCTAATCCGGCGATGGTAACCAGCTCAATGAGCTCGGTGGTTACACAAATTACGACAGCCCTTAATCAACAACTGGCCGTACAGAACGCGGAAGGTGTTCTTAAAGGCTTGAAGATCCCTGATGATCAAGCAAAGCAATTAGCGGAAGGCTTGCCTACAAGATTGGTATCGAATATCGTATCGACCAATGAGCTGCCGCCGGGTATGCATAACCAAATGGCACCGATGTTCATCTCCATGGTATCTTATGTTGGTGCGATGATCTTCTCCATGATTTTGGTTGGTGTAGTGAACGGCTACAAGAACAAGATCGGCAAGTGGAAAGCATTCTTCTACTATCAAGGTGTCACGGTTATTACTTCCTTGATCGCTCCGCTTATTGGACTAGCTATCTATTTCAGCATTCAAGGCGGATTTGGCGCTGGAACGTTCGCGCAAATGTGGATGCTGCATGCACTGGAGCTGCTTACTGCTATTGAGTTTACGGCTATATTCTCGTTCTTATTCGGACAAAGCGGCATGTTGGTCAACCTGCCAATCCTGCTTTCGCAAACCATTAGCAGCGGTGCTGTATTGGCACAGTCCATGATGCCAGGCTTCTTCAAGCCACTTAGCTATATTTCGATTATGTTCTATTCTTCCCAAGCGGATTTCAATATTCTCTTCGGCGGCGGCAAAACAGGCAAGTATGTTTTGGGATTAGTTGTGATTGCGGTAGCAAGCATACTAATCGGAGCCATTACCCATCATTTCAAATCGAAGAAAAAAGCTGTAGTGGGCGATTCTCATCCGGTTCAAGCGTGATTCTTTCTCCTTTTTCATGTACACTAGCCTAAGAGTCTGCTGAGCCTTAGGAATCAGCAGGCTACTACCCTTAACAGAGGGGGCATTTGGTTGACACTTCATATCGCGATATTGGGCATATTATCTAGCGGGAACCATCATCCGTATGATATTAAGAAGATGCTGTTGAGCCGGAATATGGGGGATATCCCACATTTCAATGATGGGAGCCTGTACTATAATTTTGAGGTGCTGCGGAAGAAGCAGTATATTGAGAAGCTCGAAGTTACACGGGATGTGAATCGTCCGAGCAAAACCACTTACGGGATTACACAGCTTGGGCGTGAAGCGCTCGAGCAGGAGATTTATTCCAGCCTGAAAAATTTCACAACTATTCGAGGGATTTATGCCACCACTTGCTTCATTAGATATGCGGATCAGAGCAAGGTGGGGTTTCTCGTCGAGGAAATTATTCAGAAGCAGCGGGAGCGCTTGAAGCATGCGGAAGATATTGTGAACAGCGAGAAAAAGAGTACAGAGGAAACGGCTTATTTGATTTATGATCATGCTTATAATCAAATTAAGCTAGAGCTTGAATGGCTCGCCAAATTGCTTGCGGACGTTCGTGAGCATGAGCAAGATTCGGCTATAGGCAAGTCATAGCTGCCTGTTCCATGCCAACAAACAATAGGAATTAAAAAGGATAGAGATTCAGATGTTATCTGAAATCTCTATCCTTTTTTTTCTATTGCGCGGTCAAAATTTGTGGACCTTCAGCCGTGATGGCGATTGTATGCTCGTATTGGGCGGCGAGCTTGTTATCCAACGTCCGAGCGGTCCAGCCGTCCGAATCAATTTTCATGAAGTACGTGCCTTCGGTAATCATGGGCTCAATCGTGAATACCATACCTTCCTTGATACGGAGACCTTTGCCAGGCTTGCCGACATGCATATAATTCGGCTCCTCATGCAGATCGCGGCCGATGCCATGGGCGAGAAGGTCACGCACGACGCCGAAACCGTGTGATTCCGCATGCCGCTGAATCGCACTCGTCACGTCGCCGAGTCGATTGCCGGGCTGCGCCTGCTGGATGCCCAGATCAAGACATTCCTTCGTAACACGCATCAACTTCTCGGCCATCGGCGAGATCTGCCCGACCGCATAGCTCCAAGCCGAATCGCCGAGCCAGCCATCGACCTCAGCGACCGTGTCGATCGTTACGATATCGCCTTCCTTGAGTGGCTTATTGCTAGGGAAGCCATGTGCGATCACATCGTTGGGGGAGGCACAGGTTGCATATTGATAGCCTTTATAGCCTTTTTGGTATGGCTTTGCCCCGTGCTTCAACATGATGTCCTCGAATATGCGATCAATTTCGTTGGTCGTAATACCTGGTTTGATAAGCGGGGCGATTGTACGATGGCATTCAGCTACCACTTGGCATGCCTTGCGGATCGCCTCAATTTCATGTTTGCTTTTTAAAATGACCATGTTCGTATCAGGACTCCTTCGTAATAGCTTGCATAGCGAGTCGGGCAATTCGATCGATGTTCAGGTCCGAATTGCCCGCATAGTAGTGCAGCCCACAGCAACCGACCAGCACGGCAAGCATATGGTCGACGCTGTCGTCTTCGCACTGGGCGATCGATTGGAGTGGGACATACAGCCGTTCCATAAATTGTTTTTTGGCGTGGTGTTGATCCTTTTCAGGCAAGCCTGCATAATGTTCTGCCGCCATTTTGTAGACGAGATATGCACGGGCGTCAGACTGCCACAGCCGGAGCAGTGCTTTACAATACGCCAACAACTGCGAGTCATCCGGGAGGCTGCTGCTGTCCGCCCATTCTGCGATAACTTGCTCGCATCGCTCGAAGCCGCTTTCTAACACATCTTCTATTAATAAATGCCGGCTGGGGTAATAATGGTATACTGTGCCATAACCAAGCCCTGCCTCGCGGGCGACGTCGCGAATATCAAAGCTGCCGCCCGTGCGGAAGTAGGAGCGCGCAGCGACGTCCAAGATCTGTTCTCTTCGCTGTATGCGTATGAGCTCATTTTGTTCTTTGGTACGGGGGCACATAGCGTGTGAACCTCCTTATATAGACCTGCAAATTTGTCGATATAAAAATAGTAACCCATTGGGTGGAGAAATGCAAAAGATTTATTGGTGTTTGATAAAATGAAGTATTCAACAATAAAGAACTAGGCCGTAATTGTTATAGGCGTATTACAGGCCAAAATAATGTTGCAGCAATTCTTTATACCTTTCACTGTCTATCGTCTCTTTTGTATTAATCCCATCATCCCATTGCGTAAATGAAGTGTTCGTTAAAGTTATATTACCGTGAGGTGTCAGACGGGTAACTAGAGGCGTCTTGTTGAATGAAGATTCCGGGTGCTCGGCAATAATCTGCTGGATGCTATTGAATTCTGCTATGTCGATTAGAGTCTGCTTGGAATCGAAGGCATAGCCTATTCTCCAGTCCGTATCCTTATGCTTCAATTTCATCTCCAGCACATAATTCCCATGCTCACTCTCTTCCTGTCTAATCCGAAACTCTCCATTAATGGATGCTAAGGCTTCCCCAGTCAAAGGAACAGGGGCTAGAGGGAGGTTCCCTCCAAAGCCTGTATCTATTAAATACGTCTGCTCTTCATGATAAAGGAGAATGGTTACATGAGTTCTGCCAAGCGTGCGATACTCTTGAGCAGCAGAATCATAGACGACTGCGGTTGCGACCGATGCATGAAAACCATTGTCAATCAAGAACAAATAGAAGATCGAGTTCAATTCATAACAAAGGCCGCCTTCGTTGTTTATGAGTATTTTATTCACTATGTTTTCTCTGGAGATATCGCTTGTATGATGATTGATGATGCTTAAATTCTCAAATGGGATAGTGGTTGCTGTTGCCTCCAGAATGGCCGACAGGCTGTGGAAGGTAATAACTTCGTCAGCAGGGAGACCTATTCTTTGGCGAAATAAGGTATTGAGCTCAGTCATTTTTCATTCCTCCGATATTTAGAAAAATCGTATTAATCCTAGAACAGCAAAGGCAAATAGTACTGTACCGGCACCGATGCCTGTAATAGCGCTGCTCGCTACGCCGAGTTTTTTGGATAAGGGTAGTGACAGAACGGAGACGCCAACGAGTAAGGCCGCGAGCAGATACAAGCTGGCATCATCAAAGACATTTTTCAAGCCAATAAAATGTATGCCTACAACGAAGGCGATCCAAGGAGCGATATAATCCTTGCTTTTTTTTCTGATGAGTACAAAAGCACCCGCACCTGCTAAAATGATTTCGGCGTATACAAAAATCAAATAATTGCGGAAAGAGGTCACGTCGGATAAAGCGGATGGTGCGTTCCAATTCTTCACGCTTAAGTAAACACCGAACAAGCATAGTAATAGGGCAATGCCAGAAGCGATGCCAATGTATTTGCGCCAGGCTGGTCTGGGATTTTCTTGTGCCCAGCCGAACCAGCAAAAGCTGAACATGCCGAATATAGAAGTATACATAGCGTAATCTCTTAAGTATTCCATACAATCCTCCTTGTTTGCCAGTAATAGCTTCCTAATTAATCACACTAATAATATATCATTGATGGGATTGTGAAATGTATAAAATTGCTAAAAAATGTTTCGCACAAGTAGAGAAGAACGTTCCTGTTGTTTGTATTTTTGTGCGTAATGAATACATAATAGGAAGGGAAAGGGGAGCTTGCAATGCGTTACCTTTATGAGTTTATTGAGCATCAGGATGATCTGCCGATACGACTGTTCGTGAACAGTGTTGCGCATGTTCATTTTCATTGGCATAAAGAAGTTGAAATTATATATGTGCTGCAGGGTGCAGTCATCATCTATTTGGATCAGCGCCAATACATCCTGCATCAAGACGATATTATTGTCGTAAACAGCATGTCCGTCCACAAAATCGAGCGTACCAATCAAGACAACGTGCTGCTGACTTTGCAATTCAGCCCTGAGCTCGTGGACGATCATGCCTTCATTGATTGCAATTCCTTGCAGCAGATGCCTGATAACCGCGATCGTTATGACAGGGTTCGACGTTATTTGGCGGAGATGGCATGGGAAGCAAGCAAGAAAGCTCCTGGCTGCCGTAATTATTCAAAAGGCTTGCTGCACCTGCTGGCAGGCCATTTGCTTCGCTATTTCTCAGAAGGCCTTAACGAAGCCTCGCAGGAGGAAGGCAAGGCTTATGATTATAAACGGCTGAATCGCGTGCTGCAGTTCGTCGATCGTCATTATAGCCAGAAAATAACGCTGCAAACGATTGCCGATCAAGAGCATCTGAGCCTGCATTATTTCTCTCATTTCTTCTCTGATAAAATCGGTATCCCGTTCCAAAAATATTTAACCTCGGTCCGCTTGGAGAAGGCGGTAATCGAGCTGATGGAGTCCAGCAAAAGCATGACACAAATTGCGCATGATTGCGGCTTCGCGAATGTGAAGCTATTCAACAAATATTTCAAAGAAAAGTATGATTGCACGCCAAGCGCATTCCGTGAATCATTGGCAACCGAGGCGAGATCTTCATCGACGAGAAAACCGCTTACCTACGATGAATCGTCAAGCAGTGATTATTATGAAACCGACACTATACAAGCTATGGAATCTTTATATCGTTATTTGGGACGCAACGAGGACCGAACGAATGAATGGGAAGCAAGGCAGATGGTTCCTAATCGCATTGCTATACATATAAGCGCTAATGATCCGGGCTCGATGTATGAACCGCATTGGAATAAGGTAACGACTGCCGGCAGAGCTGTAGAAGGGCTTAGATCCGATTGGCAGGAGCAGTTTCTGGAGCTGCAACGCAGTCTTGGCTTCAAGTATATCCGCTTCCACGGCATATTTAATGATGAGATGATGGTCTACAGCGAATCGGATGACGGAGAACCAATCTATAACTGGTCGTATGTAGACAAGCTATATGATTTCTTGCTGCAAGCCGGCATCCGCCCATTCGTAGAACTGGGCTTTATGCCGACGCTGCTGCGCCGTTCAAACGAAACGATTTTTTGGTGGAGGGGCAATATTGCTCCTCCGGCTATTCAGAGCAAGTGGGACAAGCTCGTCCGTGAGTTTGTTCGTCATTGTTTGAATCGTTACGGGTATGATGAAGTGAAGAAGTGGTATTTCGAGGTTTGGAATGAGCCCGATCTAGCTGGCGTTTGTTGGGCGGGAACGAAGCAGGAGTATTTTGATTTTTACAAGTCAACCGTATGCATGATTAAGTCGGTAGCTGCCGATTTGAAGGTGGGCGGGCCTGCGCTCGGTTATGGATCGCTGTGGAATGACAGCTGGGCGGAGGACTTTATGGCTTATTGCCGCAATGGTCATATACCGATCGACTTTTTTTCATTTCATGTGTATTCGGAATATCCGCATCATAAGGACGAGACGGATAAGCTAACGAGAATCATGCCGCCATCCTTTTATCTGGACAGCGTTAAGCGGTTAAGAGATCAAATCGGTGCGGATGCTGCACCGGATCTTGAGCTCCATATGACGGAATGGAATTTCTCTATTTATGATCGCAACCTGATGCATGATACGATGTTTATGGCAGCATTCGTCATCCATCAAGCTCTTCAAACGTTAGGCACGATGACCTCGATCGCCTTTTGGTCCTTCACCGATGTTTTCGAAGAAAGCCAGGTTCCACCCTCGCTATTCTATGGCGGGTTCGGTCTAATCAGTCAGAACGGGCTGAAGAAGCCAAGCTATTATGCCTTTGAACTGCTGGCCAAGCTGGGAGATAAGATTGTCGCCCGTGGAGACGGTTATATCGTAACGAATCGAAAGGACGGAAGCTTCCAAGTATTAATGTATCATTATGCGCATGTGGATGAGCTGTTCGCAAGCGGTGACCGATCAGGATTGACGGACAAGAGCCGCTATACCATTTTTGAAGAGAAGGGTGACAAAGCCTTTCATTTGAAGCTGGAAGGCTTGAATAACAGCTATAAAATGACAAGCTATCAGCTTGATCGTGAGCATGGTTCGGTATTTGATGAGTGGATTCGATTGGGAGCGCCCATCCATCCAACGAATGAGGAGCTCCTCTACTTGCAGGGCAAAAGCGGCCCTGAAATGAAGACGGAGCTTATAACGGAGGCGGAAGGCTATGAAGTGACATGCATTCTTCCGCCTCACGGAATTAGGCTGATTACGCTTACTAGACAATATTGAATAGAAGCGACTGAGCGTGGTCGTAAGCAAACACCCTTTCTATTTTTTTGTAAGGGTGTTTTTTGCTGTATATATAATGTCGGATATAGCAAAGTTATTGAGGGGAAAATGTTTCGGCAAGAAACATACCTATACGTGACAAATAACAACAAGAAAGCGTTATCAAATGGTTTTATACTGAGTAAGCAATAACGTCGAACAAAGATTATGGGGGGATGACAATGGATCGTTTTATGAAGTGGATGGCAGATAAATTCGCACCTCGTCTTGAAGCATTCACTAAAAATGTATGGGTGGACTCGATTCAAGAAGCGATAATGGTGACGCTGCCGATGATTTTTATTGGTTCATTGATTACGCTTATATCGATTTTGAAGGATTTTATTCCGGGCCTGCCCGATTTGACGCCGATCACGACGTTCAGCTTTGGTCTACTGGGCATTTTCATCGCTTTTCTGACGCCATATATGGTTATGCAGAAGAAGGAACGCCACAAAATTAAGCTGATCGCAGGGGCGACAGGCTTATCGTTGTTCCTCATGCTGCTGAAGCCGACATTCGGGGATGACGGTACCGTACAGTTTATATTGGAGCGATTCGGACCGTCGGGCATGATTACAGCACTGCTAGTAGGGATTACCGTAGCGGTCGTGATAAATGCGTTCAACCGTTTCTCCTGGTTTAAGAAGGATACAAACTTGCCAGAGTTTATTGTAGACTGGTTTGATTTTCTCGTTCCGATTGCACTTATTCTAACATTCGGCTGGGTGCTTATCTATCAGCTTCACTTCGATATTTTCGCGCTGATTGTCAGCGTGTTCGAGCCGCTTAACATCATTAGCCAAAGCTTATTAGGATTCGTATTATTTAACTTTATCGGTGTTGTTCTTTATTCCTTCGGCGTCAGCCCATGGGTATTAACTCCGATCTTATATTCGATCTGGATTCCTGCGATCGAGGAGAATGCTGCATTGGTCGCACAGGGCCTGGAGCCTGCTAATATTAATACGTTCGAGACCTTTTTCTCCGGATGGGTAGGAGTAGGCGGGCTTGGCGCGACACTGCCGCTTGTTATCTGGTTCCTATTCGCCAAATCCAAAAGGCTGAGTTCCATTGGCAAGGCGACGATTGTGCCTTCCCTATTCAATATTAACGAGCCCGTCATTTATGGCGCTCCAGTTGCTTTCAATCCGATCTTAATGGTTCCAATGTGGATCAACGGCATAATAACGCCAATTATCGTCTATATAGTGCTCGATCTCGGCCTTGTTGATATCCCGAGCAAGGTATTCCAGCTATGGTACACGCCTCTTGGCTTATCCACGTATCTTTTGACCGGCTTTAAAGGGCTCATATTGCTCGCGGTTGTCCTGATCATTATTTTCGTCGTTTGGTTTCCATTCTTCAAAATTTATGACATGCAAGAGCTAAAGAAAGAACAACAAGATACCAGCCTGAATGAAGGATAAATAGGTTTGGATGAGGAGGAGTACACTGTGAAGCAATCAACAGAAAATGTACTGAAAGCCATGACAATAGAGGAAAAAGCCGCGCTGTGCGCAGGTCTGAATATGTGGATGACAAAAGGGAATGACCGTATTGGAATCCCGGCCATCCATATGTATGACGGTACAAATGGCATACGCAAAACGAATAGTGACGAAGAGATCGGCATTACTGGCGAGAATATACCAGCAACTTGCTACCCGACGGGCTCGGCAATCGGCTCGTCATGGAATATAGAGCTGCTGCATGAGGTTGGTGTTGCCCTTGGTCAGGAAGGCAAACAGATGGGCGTTGAGCTTCTTCTTGGACCTGGAATCAATATGAAGCGCACCCCGCTCGGCGGCCGCAACTTCGAATATTATTCCGAGGACCCTTGCCTGTCGGGCGAGCTTGGAGTAGCCTTCGTGAACGGCTTGCAGAGCCAAGGCGTCGGTGCATCGGTTAAGCACTTTGCTTGCAACAATCAAGAGTACGAGAAAATGGTAACCAGCTCTGAGGTAGATGAACGGACGCTGCGCGAAATTTATTTGAGCGCTTTTGAACGAATTGTCAAAAAATCGAATCCGTGGACGATCATGTGCTCTTATAATCTTTTGAATGGCTCCTATGCTAGCGAAAATGAGCACTTGCTGAATGATATTTTACGCGAGGAATGGGGATATGAAGGGGTTGTGCTGTCTGATTGGACGGCTGTAAACGACCGCGTAAGAGGTCTTAAAGCAGGCCTTGATTTGGAAATGCCGGGACCAGCGCATTACAATACGAAAGCGATCATCGAAGCCGTGCAAGCGGGTACGTTGACTGAGGCACAGCTAGATAAGACCGTCAGACGCATTATCGAATTGGTGCGCAAAACAACAGAAACAAGCAACGAGCAGGAGAAGCCAGCTGTCGATTATCATGAGCTTGCAAGGAAAGCGGCGGCGGAAAGCATTGTACTGCTTAAAAACGACAATCAGATTCTTCCGATTAATTCGGAGAAGGTATCCTCGGTGGCGATTATCGGCAAATTCGCTAAGCAGCCGAGAATCCAAGGCGCCGGCAGCGCCAAGGTGACACCTACACGCATAGATATTCCATGGGAAGAGATGCAAGAGAATGCGGCTGGTTCGATCTCTCTGTCTTATGCGGACGGTTATCCGCAAGATGACAGCGTGAATGAACAGCTTATTCAAGAAAGCGTTGAACTGGCAGCGAAGGCAGACATGGCGATCTTGTTCGTCGGGCAGCCGGAGTATGCGGAGTCAGAAATGCATGATTTGGAAGGCATTGATCTGCCTTTGCATCAACTGAAGCTCATTGAAGCCATCTCGGCGGTTCAACCCAAATGCATTGTTGTAACAAGCAGCGGCACAGCGCTCGCGATGCGTCCATGGGCACAGCATGTGCCAGGCATTCTCCACTCTTGGCTGACGGGACAAGGCAGCGGCAAAGCGATCGCCGACATTTTGTTCGGAAAGGTAAATCCGTCAGGCAAATTGTCAGAGACGTTCCCGGTCAAGCTGTCCGATAACCCGTCGCATATGCGGATACGCGGTGAGAACGGGAAGCTGTTCTATCGGGAGGGGCTGTTCGTTGGATACCGCTATTACGACAAGAAGGAGATTGTTCCGCAATTTCCATTCGGACACGGTTTGTCATACACGTCCTTCGGCTATTCTAATCTGAAGGCTGTGCAGCATGGCGATAAAGTGACTGTTACGTTCAGTATTGAGAATACAGGAGGGCTGCCTGGCAAAGAAGTCGTACAGCTGTATGTGCATGACGAGGACTGCAAATGGGTTCGGCCTGAGAAAGAATTGAAGGCATTCGTCAAGCTTGAGCTTGAGCCTGGTGAGAAGAAGGAGATCAGCTTCGTTCTTGAGGAGAGGGATCTTGCTTACTATAATACGAAATATAACAAATGGGTCGCCGAAACGGGGTATTTCCAGTTCGCAATCGGGAGCTCTTCAAGGGATATCCGCATTCGAGAAAGAATATATTGCGATTTCGGAAGCGAAGAGATTACCTTCCATAAGTTTAGCCTGTTAAACGATTGGCTCAGCCATCCGAAAGCGAAAGCGATTCTTGAGGACTACCTGGAGGAAATGAATCGCCATGTGTCGGACAAAGTACAATTAAATGATGAGTTTGTTGGTTTCTGGGGAGATTTCCCAACCATTAAAATTTTCCAAATGTTTGGCCAGACTTGGCTGATTGACCAATCACCCGATCAGGTTATGGAGCAAATGATTCGTACGTTCGAGCGTGAGCAACAGTAATAGAGAAAATAACAGTATGGAGAGCTGCACAAAACCAATTTGTGCAGCTCTTTTTGTGTGTGAAGATTTGGGACGTAGTGGCTATTATCTGAAAGCTGTTAGCAATAAGGCAATGGTGTATGTCAGTTTACTAGATCAATGAACATAAATCGAGAGATAAACGATGGACGGGATGCGCACATGGCTGGAAAGCTGATAAAGAAAGGAAGGTCGGGGCAGCTCGGACACGAGTGGCGGTCATAAAAGGCCATTGCCATGAACAAGTATTAGTTCCTATTTGAATCCTTCTCCTAAATAAAAGCAGCTACCACAATAGATTGTGATAGCTGCTGGTGTATAGCTGTTTCTAGGCTTTAAGCATATGGAACACTTGCTCAACGTCCTTGTCGCCGCGTCCGGACAGATTAATAATAATAATTTGATCCTTGCTCATTGTGGGAGCAAGCTTCTTCGCATAAGCGACCGCATGTGCGCTTTCGAGTGCGGGGATAATTCCCTCTGTACGGGATAATTCTTGGAACGCCGCCAATACTTCTTCGTTGCTAATTGCTACGTATTCTGCACGTCCAATAACCTTGAGGTTACTATGTTCTGGTCCAACCCCTGGGTAGTCTAGACCTGCTGCGATGGAGTAAGTTGGCTTTGGGTTGCCTTCTTCATCAAGCAGGACCAAGCATTTGAAGCCATGGAGGACACTTGGAACGCCTTCCGTTAAAGTAGGAGCTTGATCCGGCTCTACCCCGATCAAACGAACAGAAGGCTCGTCCAAATAGTGCGCGAACGCTCCAATTGCATTGCTTCCTCCGCCTATGCAAGCAATAACAGCATCAGGCAGGCGACCTTCTTTCTCCATAATCTGACGCTTGGACTCTTCACTAATAATAGATTGGAAGTGCTTCACCATGCTCGGGAACGGATGAGGGCCTACTGCGGAACCAAGCAGATAGAACGTGTTTTTATAGTTCAGGACCAGATCATTCAAAGCCTCGTCTACCGCATCCTTCAAGCGGCCTTGGCCTTTATGTACGGGTACGACTGTAGCACCTAGCAGCTCCATGCGGAATACGTTCAATGCTTGGCGCTTCGTATCCTCGGCACCCATATAAATGATGCACTCCATATTGAACATCGCACATACGGTAGCAGTAGCAACACCATGCTGACCTGCTCCAGTCTCGGCGATAATGCGCTTGGCGCCCATTCTTTTGGCGAGGAGGATTTGACCGACAACGTTATTGATTTTGTGCGCGCCAGTATGATTGAGGTCTTCACGCTTCAAATAAACTTTAGCGCCGCCCCAAGCTTCTGTTATCTGCTTAGCAAAGGTCAACGGATTCTCCCGACCAACGTATTCGCGCAAATAATAACGAAGCTCTTCATTAAACTCGGGTTCATCCTTATATTTATTAAATTGTTCACTTAAATAATCCATTACTTCTTTCAGTTCGGGAGGAATGAAGCTGCCCCCAAATTCACCAAAATATCCTTCTTCAAGCTGGCTATGATTCATCGTCACAAAGTACACCCCATTCTGTAGTAATGAAATCTATTAACATAGTATCATACTAAGAGTGGAAAATAATTGATGAATATGAGTTGGGATATAAATTTTTTGCTCGAAAAAGAGAGGGTTTGGCTTTTACTGTAATTTTTATATATAAAACAGATCTATCAGATCCGATACTTAATTGCAGGTGGGGCAAATAAGATGGAAGTATCGGAGATAGGGTACAGAAGCTTACTATTAGCATAGAGAAAAAAGAGTTTATTATCGAACAAAAGAATGATATAACTATCGTTAAGGAAATAACTGGGTGAATGATATCAGGTGAAAACATAGTTTAGATCGCATGGTGGAAGAAACGAAGTGCGAACCCTAAGCTCACATGAAATCCCTAGGGGATTCGCACCTCTTTGCTGGACAAGGGTTTCAGCCATTTAGATACGAAGTTAAACCTTGAAATTATCCTTGTTGTTAGAGAGTCGCACTTTTTGGCCTCTCAGCCCTTGCAGGGCAAGGCCTTTTTCGGGCCGCTGTCGCACTCTGTATGAGTGCGTGGATTGAAATATCCTCGTAATCCGTTAACCATGGCGCATCCTCGTCGCACTCTGTATGAGTGCGTGGATTGAAATATACGGGATTCATCAGCTGCAACCCATGCTTTGCGTCGCACTCTGTATGAGTGCGTGGATTGAAATTCACTCGCCTGCTGCATGTGGTGCATCCTTCGCACCGTCGCACTCTGTATGAGTGCGTGGATTGAAATACCGAGCTTCATACGTATTGAAGATAAATTCCATGTCGCACTCTGTATGAGTGCGTGGATTGAAATTTTATACAGCCTAGTTTCAGCCCAAAATGACCAAGTCGCACTCTGTATGAGTGCGTGGATTGAAATTCAAGCTCTCTGCACATAGCACTAATATATCTGGTCGCACTCTGTATGAGTGCGTGGATTGAAATTTGCATGATATTTAGCTTTAACTCCATTGCCGCCGTCGCACTCTGTATGAGTGCGTGGATTGAAATTTCACTGGATCATCTACAATAGCTATCCGTGCACGTCGCACTCTGTATGAGTGCGTGGATTGAAATGCATCTTAGCGCTACCGTATTCATGAACCCCTGCAGTCGCACTCTGTATGAGTGCGTGGATTGAAATTGGGAAAGGCCATGGTTCCGCTGCACTTGCAACGGTCGCACTCTGTATGAGTGCGTGGATTGAAATTTAATAATTTTAGTACGAGTCAAAATTTAACAAGTCGCACTCTGTATGAGTGCGTGGATTGAAATCCATAGGGCGATCTGCGCCATTACTGGTGCAGGTAGTCGCACTCTGTATGAGTGCGTGGATTGAAATAAGAATGTTCACCTATCCACTGCCCTAACTTCGGTCGCACTCTGTATGAGTGCGTGGATTGAAATTCAGCAGCTCTCTATCTAGGTAAATACGATGATGTCGCACTCTGTATGAGTGCGTGGATTGAAATAGCATTAAGTGTAGCTATTGACAAGGGGAAAACCGTCGCACTCTGTATGAGTGCGTGGATTGAAATCCTAATGGCAAAAATGATGATCAAGTAGACGCGTCGCACTCTGTATGAGTGCGTGGATTGAAATGATGACTATTTCGTTCAGCCTGTAGTTTCGAATTTGTCGCACTCTGTATGAGTGCGTGGATTGAAATATTGAGAAGGCTGCTCCTTGTAAATTCTCCATAGGGTCGCACTCTGTATGAGTGCGTGGATTGAAATATTTTCGTCCACGACGTCCACTCCTTCCCGATCTGTCGCACTCTGTATGAGTGCGTGGATTGAAATTTAGGTGCTACAGTAGGCATTTGGCTGGTACGTGTCGCACTCTGTATGAGTGCGTGGATTGAAATGCTTTTCTTCGGACATTCTTTCACTGTACGAACGTCGCACTCTGTATGAGTGCGTGGATTGAAATATTGCCCTTGAATTGGCTGAGCTGGCTCCCAACGGTCGCACTCTGTATGAGTGCGTGGATTGAAATTTTGATTGTTAAGGGTGATAGTATGACTGGTTCTCGTCGCACTCTGTATGAGTGCGTGGATTGAAATCCCTCTATGTTGTAATACCCAAGCTCCATCGGAGTCGCACTCTGTATGAGTGCCTGGATTGAAATTCGCTGCGAGGGCTTTGAGCTCTCCATAAGTAGGTCGCACTCTGTACGAGTGCGTGGATTGAAATAAGGATACGGTGCAGATGGATCTCCAAGCGCATCAGTCGCACTCTATATATGTGTGAGCTAACTAGCTACACCAGTGATTAGAACCATTTCCCCCTCGATGCAAGAAACACACCTTTAATAATCTATTAGGTAAAATCGGCACTATATAGTAGACTGAAATTACATAATATTAGGAGGTTTTATAGTGCGCATCAAATTAGTTCTCATAGGTTCTGTTATTTTCTTATTGGTTATCACATCCGCTTGTGGGTCAAATGAGCCAGCAAGCAATAAAGAAACCAACACACCAGCAAATACCGAAGTAACTTCCGAGCCTAATGAAGAGGCATCCAATACGGCAAAGCCGATTGAAGTCGAAAAGAATCTTTTGAGCGTAGAGATTACATTGCCTGCATCTATGTTCGAGGGGCAGGATATTGAACAGGTCATTGCGTCGGCGAAAGAAGAGGGAGTAAGCGACGTTACAAAGAACGCAGATGGGTCTGTTACTTATAAAATGCCGAAAGCAGTCCATAAAAAAATGATGGACAAAATGGAAGATACAGTTGTTAATTATATCAATGAATTGAAAACCTCAGGAGATTACAAATCAATCAAAGATGTATCCAGCAATGATACCTATTCGGAATTTACACTAAGTGTGGATAAGGCAGCCTACGAGGGCAGTTTTGATGGCTTCGTGAGCTTAGGCCTTGGACTTCAAGGGATGTTCTATCAATCCTTCAGCGGTGTAAAAGCAGATAAAATAAACGTTAAGATTCATGTTGAAGATGAGAGCACAGGCGAAGTATTCAAAACAATCTCTTATCCAGATGATTTAGAAAATAAATAAATCGCAAGAAAGCCTCTGGCCCATTCAGGTCATTGGCTTTCTTCATTCTCAACAGCTTTAGGCAAGAGGAGGACAAATGGATAACGTACAGTATTTATCACAATTTAATCTGCTTCACTCCTTATCCATGGAAGATCTGATCGAGATGGATGAACTAACTTCAATAACTACACTTCCGAAAAGCACATTTATCCAGACACCAGCCACTTTTGCCGAAGGGCTTTATTTTGTGAAAAGAGGGAAGGTTCGTCTATACAAGCTGAATGCGGAGGGGAAGCAGTTTACTTCCGATATTCTTAATGAAGGAAATGTATTCGGCGAAATGGATATCCTATCTTTTGGCACAAGAGAGCATTATATTGAAACCATCGAAGAAAGCGATATTTGCTTGATGGATAGGTTGAGGTTTGAGGATTTTGTGGTGAAACGCCCTCGCTTTATGATGAGCTTATTAAAAGTATTGAGTGATCGAATCAATGGCATAAGCCAATTAACGCATAATCTCGCGGTGGGAAGTCTTCATGATAAAATTTTGCATGTGCTGATGAAGCTGTATGATCAGTATGGACTTGCGGGTAAAGATAGGTATCACAAAATTAATCTTCCTCTTTCCCATCAGGAGATTGCCAATTTAGTTGGAGCAACGAGAGAAGGGGTTACGGTCGCCCTGCAAGAGCTTGTCAAAGAAGAGGTCATAAAGACAGGTTTCAAAACGATTTGGATCAATCGAGAAAAGCTTCTTACAAAGCTGTAAGCCACCTTACATCCTCCTTCGAACAAACGAAGTATAGTAGAAGTAGTTTGCTCAAAAGAGGGGAAGAGATATTTATGGATAATGGAACGATGCTACAGCGAAAAGGGGCTCGAAAGGTAAGTGAGATTCCGAATGAAGTGGTTGAAATGCTGGAGAAGGGGAAGCTGCAAACCGTTAATCTGACGGAATGGCTGGCTGTCGATCATCTGGTTCTTGTGCAAGCAATCCTTGTGGAGCTTGACTTGAAGGAAGAGTGCGATCCAATAATTCAAAGGCTGAATGAGCTGGATGAAAAAAGGATTATGAGAATCATACCTGCTATCACTAAAGAGTGGCTTCAGCTAATGGATCGAAGATCGGAAGAGGATGGCAGCCGAATCTACAATGAATTGGCGACTCATCTATCGGATAGTGTGCGCTGCTGGGCTGCTTATGTGATTGGGGTAGATGAACGATTGGATTTGGAGCAAAGATTGATGGCCATTCGCCGTTTTGCGGCAGATTCCCATTTTGGCGTTCGGGAGATAGCGTGGATGGCTCTACGGGAATCGATCTCTAAGGAAGTAGTGAAGTCGCTTGATTGCTTGAAGGATTGGGTAGTGGATAAAGATGAGAATATTAGAAGATTTGCCATTGAATCGACACGTCCGCAAGGCGTATGGGCGAAGCATATTCCGCAGTTGAAGGAGAATCCTGCTATGGCAGCTTCACTTCTAGAAGCGGTGAAATCTGATCCGGCGAAATATGTTCAGGACTCCGTAGGCAATTGGCTGAATGATGCTAGCAAAACTAATTTGGAGTGGGTACTGGAAATTTGTGATCGGTGGTTGGATATTTCAGATACGAAGGAAACGAAACGAATTGTAGCGAGAGCCAAAAGAAGCTTACTTAAAAAGCAATAGGATGGTAAGCTAGGGTAGACGTATAACAAATTGTACTCGGAAACGGTACTTTTATCGTAATAGAGCTATTGTAAGTTGGAATAGTAGACGATCAGCTAAGACTCTTGACACAATACAACCAAAGAAGTGATGACGCGGTGCATAGAATAAGACAGAGTGTACAACAACGAACCGTTTTATTATTGAATAAGTATTTTACAGGAAGCTCAATTGATTACAAGCAAATTATTGCGATTATTATTCCGATATTTGTAGATCAGGCGTTTATCGTACTGATGAGTTTGCTCAATACGGCGATGATCAGCTCCTCTGGGGTTGCCGCCGTCAGTGCGGTCAGTATGGTCGATTCATTGAATATGTTCTTGATTAACGTATTCGTGGCTGTAGCTACAGGCGGAACCGTTATTGTGGCGCAGTATAAAGGCAGCGGGAATCAGGAGATGGTATCCAGAGCCGCTACGCAAGCAATCTCTGTAGTTGCTTTGTTGTCTATATTGATCAGTGCGCTAGTCATTATATTCCATACCTCTACCCTAAATGTGCTGTTTGGTAATGCTGAGGCTGAGGTATTCAACAATGCGAAGATTTTTCTAATCGGCAGCTGTATTTCCTATCCCTTTATTGCCATCTTCCAAGCGGTCAGCGGAGTGCTTAGAGGGGTTGCGGAGACAAAGGCTTGCTTGGGCTTATCTTTGATCATGAATTTAACTTACTTAGCTTTAAATATCGTCTTAATTACGGTGTTTGATATGGGAATTATCGGGCTAGTCATCTCTATGATTCTAGCAAGAATATTGGGTATGGCAGCATCGCTAACCTATTTGCTGAAATATAACCAGACGCTGCGCTTTAAGATTAAGAATGCGCTGCACTTTGATTTTTCTATTTTCAAAAAAATTATGTTCATCGGGCTTCCGTTCGCTGCGGAGCAGATGTTCTTCAATGGCGGAAAGCTATTGACGCAGACGTTCATTGTGCAACTAGGGACGCTGGCGATGACCGTGAATGCGATTGGCGGCTCTATTGCGATGCTGTTCCAGATTGGCGGTAATGCGCTCAGCATTTCGATTGTAACGATTGTCGGGCAATGTATTGGACGAAAAAATATTCCGGATGCCCGGAAGTTCATTAAGTCATTCATCGGGCTTTCGACGGTATTCTTTATAGTCGCGGCCGTTATTATATTGCCGTTGTTTCCGTTCATTGTGAGTTTATTCTCGCCGCCGGAAGAGATCGTTCCTACCATATTTGGCCTTCTGCTAGTGATAGCGATCGCGCAGCCTTTCTTATGGTCATACAGCTTTATTATGCCCGCCGCCTTGCGAGCGGCTGGAGATTCGAGCTTCACGTCTATCGCCTCTTTGCTGTCGATGTGGCTGTTCCGCATCTTGCTCGGTTATGTTCTGGGAATCACTCTGCAATTCGGCATTATGGGCGTATGGCTGGCAATGGTAGCCGAATGGGGCATTCGCGGATTTATTTTCGCATGGCGCTTCAAAGGCGAGAAATGGTACAAGCATAAGTTGATTTAGAGTGGGACTGGTGAAAATTGCGGGATGGATGGAAGGATTTATAGGGCGAGATTTATGGTGCGAATGGGAAGCACACATGAAATCCCCGGGGGATTCGCACCGAATTTGGGCGCCTATTCGGCAGGTTTTTTTAGTGAGATGCATAGTTTTGGTCTCGAATTAAAGAAATAAGCGTTTTATTGATTGGATTTAACTCATTTTCAAGCCTTTTTGGCTGAAAATCGCTGTCGCACTCTATGTGAGTGCGTGGATTGAAATTTCATTCGGTAGTCCAATAGTTAGCTTGGTAAGCCCTCGTCGCACTCTATGTGAGTGCGTGGATTGAAATACTAGGGACTGAAAGATCAGGATATGCTGCAAATAGTCGCACTCTATGTGAGTGCGTGGATTGAAATTACCGTCACCTCTTCATCGTTGTCGAATCTATCGACGTCGCACTCTATGTGAGTGCGTGGATTGAAATATAAAACAGAACGGCCTTCGGTCGCATATCCCGCGTCGCACTCTATGTGAGTGCGTGGATTGAAATCTTTCTTTTGAATTTGTTATATGAACCCTCCAACGTCGCACTCTATGTGAGTGCGTGGATTGAAATATCCATATCCATTTCCTGTGCTAAATGATTTGCTGTCGCACTCTATGTGAGTGCGTGGATTGAAATTTTATCTTCCTTTCGTACTCATAAGATTTTATATGTCGCACTCTATGTGAGTGCGTGGATTGAAATTTTCCAGAGCATTATTGCTTCGATCACGACTGACGTCGCACTCTATGTGAGTGCGTGGATTGAAATTGCAAAAATCCAACGCTTTGTTTGATTTTCAAAAGTCGCACTCTATGTGAGTGCGTGGATTGAAATGATCAAAACGGACGGCATTTTTGCTTCACGCAATACGTCGCACTCTATGTGAGTGCGTGGATTGAAATTGTCATTTGGCGCTGACATTCGGTTCGTAGCCGCGTCGCACTCTATGTGAGTGCGTGGATTGAAATCATAATCAATGCTATCCGTCCGGAACTCGTAGTTTGTCGCACTCTATGCGAGTGCGTGGATTGAAATATCCAAGTCTTAGTACGCTCAATAGTACGATCAGGTCGCACTCTATGTGAGTGCGTGGATTGAAATGAGCGATCCATTAAGAACATAGTTCTCTAGCAAGTCGCACTCTATGTGAGTCGTGGATTGAAATTGTACATCTTCCAATGACCGCCTAATAATATAGAGTCGCACTCTTGTGAGTGCGTGAATTGAAAATGATGATAACGAACAGAGCGTCCTGTCCCGGTCGAGTCGCACTGCATTTGCTTCTGCTCTCGTACCATCATCATGGTAGAAGTGCAAGCGGCTTCGTAGGAAAAGCAGCGCGTATCTGCTCGGCTCCAAGCCTGATTAAAGAACATCTCTGTTTTCTTCCGTGCAAAAATTAAAGCTATCCCATTTCCCACCATTCCCCAGAACAGCTAGCTTTTCCAGCCACTTCACTGCCTTCAGAGAATAGATTCAACCATACACGGCTATGCCATTTACAAAGGAACCCGTACCCATATTCACGTAGCTATAAATGTGTGTTACTGTGTCTAAGGAATTCGACCCTTCGGTGAACAAAGGACAAGGTCAAAGGGTTCAAGCAACTCTAAAATTTCTGGTTAGAGACAGGAATCAATATATCAATTCATAAGCGAGGAAGGGATAGTAACTATGGAAAATGTATCTGATGCTGACAAGTTTGAATCTTTAAAATCATTGCAATCTACAATTAAAAAACTCGAGAACGCCTTGTTGCAGATGACTCAAAGCGGCGCAAATACTACCTTGGTAAAGAAACGACTTCATGCTGTTGACATTGGTTTAGCTGTTTTGGAGAATGTATGGAATCAAAAACCTCATCGCTACACACATGAAGATATAGTAGGAGCTCGTAATGTTCTTGTGGGTCTAACCCCCTCCGTTGAGAGCAGTTATATTAAGTCGAAGCTTGGAAGTCCACAAAGAACGCTTTTAGAAAGAAGGATTAAGGCTTTGGTGCTAGTTGTTCAAGCAATTGACGAACTATAGTCCAAATAACATGGAATCGAAGCGATAGAAAATCGTAATCGTGACTTCTACATCCTTTATAGTTGGTGTCTAGCTAGAGAACCCAAGAAGAGGGGCCTGAAATCAGGCTCCTCTTCTTGTTTCCTAATACTCATTTCTTGGTGTTGAATAGCATCTTTTTCTTGAATGAATCTCTTATCTGTCTTTTGATCTATTAAAAAAGGCTTTAGCATAGGTCTAAAGAATGGTATAACTAGTTTGTAGGGAGTATTTGGATATTATGTAGAATGAAGGAGGGTAATGACGTGAGGATTAATGCTCCGAATCTGCAAGATGTGGAGAAGCTGCTGGGAAAAACGGAAACAGAATTTTGCAGACAATACCCAATTACAATAGTGACCGATGCTATTCTTGGAGGCCCCTCTCTGGAACGGCTTGAGGATGGGGAGATCCGTGTTCCTTCTATTCGGGGACATTTACGTTTTTGGTGGCGGGCAACACGCGGGGCAGCGTACAAGAATGCCCGTGAATTAAAGGCGAGAGAACGTCTAATATTCGGCGATACATCATTGCCGAGTCCATGCAAATTGAAAGTAGCAGTCTCATCTGCTCTGTCTGCCACATCTTCTAATAGAAGAGAAGGAAAAGCTCGTCCTGTTTCACGTTATATTGCATTTCCATTTGATGATAAGGTTCTTGCTATGGCTGAAAAACAGCGTGGCCGTTCATTTGTATTGCACATTAATTATTCAGATTCCGTGGAATATCTTTCCGAGAAGAAAGCTCTGCATGTGTGGATGAGTGCAGAAGACGTTAAAATCGAGGTAGAGGCTGCTTTATGGGCATGGATCAATTTCGGTGGAATTGGTGCCCGTACAAGACGGGGGTTTGGCAGTTTGCACAGTGAGTGCTTTTCACCTGAAAAAGAATACAATACTTCTGTTAAACTTCTTGAATGGATTAATACTAAAGTTGAAAAGTATGAGCTGCGTACCCAATGTAGCAGTGAATTTCTCAGGGATTGGCCAATTCTAGCGATATTGGCGGGTCGTAAGGACTGCTTTACGGTTCAGAACGAACCGAAATCTACCACAGATGTATGGAAAGAAACAATATTAGCTTATTCCGAATTCCGGCAAAGAAGAAATACTCGAAAAAGTATCATAGGTGGAAAAGAAATAACAAAGTCTACACGCAGTCATTGGCCTGAGCCGGATGTGATACGAAAAGCTACGAACTGGGCCGATATTAGGCATGGAACGCTTTATTCCATAGACCCCAAAGCTAAGGGAATAATTGCATTTCCGCGGGCGCAATTCGGTCTTCCGATTACATTCAAGTTTAATGAACAAGTGGATGATGCTCAGTTGGAGCGATATCGTAATGATGAGGGGGAGGAACCGCTTAAGACGGAGCTGACTCCTACAGGCAAGGACAGGCTTGCATCGCCATTAATTCTCAAACCGCTGTCGATAGGTACCGATCAAGCTTTTGGAATCTTTATAAGGTTAGTTCAACCGCCGTTAAAGTTTTTGCAGTTGCGCCATGTGAGAGAAGAGAAGCGATTTAGAAATATAAATAGAAAAGGAAAAAAGAAAAATCTTAATGTTGAAATATATAAATTTGAAGAAAAATTAAAGTTACTGAAAATAACCACTGAACATATCTATCCCAAGCAGTACATAAGCGCCCGCTATCCTCTAAGAGACAGTGGTCCTGACGCCATAGCAGGTTTTCTACAAAGCGAGGAGGTGAGGAATTGGACAACGCATTCGGCTCAAGCGAGCATACAACAAAAAATGAACAAACACTGGAATCCCATCAAACGCTGATTGTTATTTCGATTGGGCCTGTGCAGGATTTCATAATGCAGGCGCGCAAGACACGTGATCTATGGTTTGGATCATATTTGCTCTCCGAGCTAAGCCGCGCTGCAGCGGAACGATTTCGAGGGAATGGGGAACTGATTATGCCCTTTCTCTCTGACGATGAGAACACTAATCAGCCAATCGAGCATAACTTTAAGCTTCCAGTGGCTAATAAAATCATAGGATTGACTAGCCGCAAAAATCCAGCTGCTTTCGTGCAAGAGATACGTGAAGCGGTTTTGGATACATGGCAACTATATACACGGAAAGCGCAAGAGCTCTTAGAAGCCAAAGGAAGCATTAATACAGAAATGTGGAAGCGACAGGTAAAAGATTTTGTGGAATTCCACGCTGCTTGGTCCCGTATGACGGATGAAACCTCTTATAGAGAAACTCTGAATAGAGTGAACCAATTGCTCGCTGGACGCAAGACGCTTCGAGATTTTCGACAAAATGAGCCTTCTCATATGTATGGGGACAAGAAGTCATCGTTGAATCCAGGTCGAGAATCGGTCCTGCTGGAGAGCCGTCATCTGGGTTATGCTCATTTCGGCATTAGAGAAAAAGAAGCATTAGATGCGATTTCCCTGGTCAAGAGACTGAGCAATCGAATTGTAGGGGAGCTGCATCCTTCTGGGGCGAAAATTTCTTTTGCTTCCGTTTGCGATCTAGCATTCAGACCTTTCCGCGACCGACTGAAAGAGGATCTGGAACTAGAAAAAAAGGCAGCGGAGCTATACAAATCATTGCTTGAAGCCTGTGCTCCTCACCTGAAACTTCCTTATAAGATCACCCAGGCCACAAGGGCAGAGGAATTCGATTCAAGGCTATTCTACCCGCATCAGATGAAGGATTTTGTTGATGAATACGCCATTCAGACAAACAGAGGACAGAAGAGTGAGGTTCTCAATGAGGAGAAGAAAAAAGAATTAGCGGCCCATTTGCGTCACCTGATTAACGCGTGGTCCAGTAAGCACAAGCTTACACCTTCACCTTATTACGCTTTTCTCCTTTGTGACGGGGACCGAATTGGAGATCAATTAAGACAGGTCGCAGCTCCCGATGTGCATAGGGAATGGACGGAGTGCTTGTCCCATTTTGCGGCTGAATCCCGCGTAATTATTGAGGAGCATGCTGGAGAGTTCATTTATGGCGGCGGGGATGATTGCATGGCGCTGCTCCCTTTGCATTCTTGCGTGAAGGCTGTGGATAGGCTCCGATTACGTTTCACGGAGATTATTCAGGAAGGGCCGGGGAATTACACGAAAGCGTCCGAGCAACCCACCCTGTCAGCGGGACTGGTTATTGCTCATATGCTGGAGCCGCTTGGAGAAGTTCGGCGAATGGCTCAAACGGCGGAACGTCAGGCTAAAATTCATAGAGACCGCTTATTCGTGCATGTGCAGAAGCGTGCTGGAGGGAATCAGCTACAGGTTAGCTTGCCTTGGGAGGAGAATCCGGCACAAAGCCTGAGTGAGTTAGGAAGGCTGTATCAGGAGGGATTAATTTCGGTCCAACTCGCCCATGATTTGAGACAATTACATCGCAGGTACCAGCGGGTTGGATTTCCGTTAATGACGATTACTAGCGGTAAGCTCGGAAGCCAAGAGATGGATTTGCAATATAAAGAGCTGTTGATTAAGGAAGTCCATAGACTGCTCAGGAAAAAGAAGCTTGATGAGTGTCCTATGACGATTGAAAAGGGGTTAACGTTAAGCCATTGGATGGCCTCGGTTATTCGGAGCCACAACGGACGGGCATTGATTCCATTAGACTGCTTAGCAGAGCAGGTCATGTTGGCAATTACACTGAAAAAAACGGAGGTTGGTTCAGATGTTGCTGCGTATTGAACCTGTTGATCCGATTATGACCCGTGATGGTCGTCCCTTCGATGCTTCGCCGGGGTCAATGGCTCATAGCATGCAGGATGTATCTCCCGGCATGTTGGCTGGAACGATTCGAGCTATGTTGTATAAGGATCGGACAAGCTTGTCGAATGAGGATCGAGCCGGCTTAATGAAACAGCTGCTAATAGCTGGTCCATTGCTGGAATGGCAGGGAAATCTGTATTTTCCGATGCCTGCTGATCTAATTATTTACGAGGAAGAGGACATTCTGAAGATTCATAGATTACGTCCAGTCCCATTACGTTCTGACGAAGGGTATTTTGGGGTGACGATTGAGGGCAATCAACGAATGGATTTGTTGCCCCCTGTACTAGATTACTATGGCAAACCATATGCCGGAAGCCCCTCTTTTGTACGCGAGGATTGGCTGTATAAAGAGTTGGTCGGCGGTGTCTCAGATGAAGAGTGGAGCTGCGTGTTAAATGAATGGAAGGAGTGGCGCAATACCCGGAGCCATAAGCTTGAGGCTGCGCCAGCTGATTCTCCTTTCCTGCTCCCTTATGAACGAGAGATGCGAATACACAATGCGACCGATGCTCTAACGGGCAGGACAGAAGAGGGAAAGCTGTTCTCGACGGAAGCGTTAAGATTTAAGCAGGGTGTGTCTCTAATTGCAGATGTGAAAGTCGAAGGAGACGAATCTATTAAGCGTTTGAAGGCGCTTCATAGTATGGGAGGCAAGCGTCGGCTGTCACATTTTGAGACAATCGACTGGCCACAAGACCGACCTTCCCCGTGGAGCTGTCCAGAGCCTATCGCGCGTGCGTTGCAAGTTGCTAAGCCAGGCAGCTTGATACGTATGACGCTTGCAACGCCTGCTTATTTCTTGAAGGGATGGAGACCTCGTTGGGTTGATGCTGATTTACATACAAACGAACATTTATATGAATGCTGGAATATGCCCGTGTTTGCCGGGACAAGACTTCGACTCAAACTGAAGTGGGCTTGTGTCGATCATTGGCTGCCTGTGTCAGGATGGAGCTACAGCCGGACATCAGAGGAAGGCAGAGAGAAGCCAGTTCGGAGGATGGTCCCGGCAGGCAGTGTCTACTTCTTTGAATTAGTTGAGGGAGATGCGGGAGTTCTTGCTGAGCATTGGCTTGCTTCGGTATCGGACACAAGACGGCGCAAAGGTCCTCTGGACCGAGAGGACGGGTTTGGATTAGCTATATGGGGGATTGAAACCAAGGGGGAGATCATCAATGAGTGAGAATGGAAAAATGTATTTCGTCCACTGTCTTTCGCCAGTGCATGTAGGCGCTGGGCAGGGAGTCGGTGATATTGACTTGCCGATAATACGCGAGCGTACGACGGAATGGCCTTATATACCGGGCAGCAGTATGAAAGGTGTACAACGTCGGTACTACAAGCGGAAAGCTGAAAAAGAGGTACCCGACATCACAGGACCATGGGTCGATGCCGTGTTCGGACGGGGTGAGGACAAATTAAGTTCTGACAATACGGAGGAGTCGAATGAAGGCAACGCTGGAGCACTCGTATTTACAGACAGTAGAGTGCTGGCCTTTCCGGTAGCAAGCTTACATGGTGTCTTCGCCTATGTTACCTGTCCATTGGCATTGCGTCGTCTCGCCCGGGACAGCGAAGCGGCTAATATTTCTATGCCCAATCCAGGAATTGCGCAGTTGGAAGAATTACTGAGTAGCAATGCTCAAGACGCCTTCATTTATCCTGGCAGCAAACTTATTCCAACCAAGAGTACGGAGTCAACCCAAACAGCTAATGAACATAATAATGGTGAGGTTTGGCTGGATGAGTTTCAGTTTCAAGCTGTATCGAACCTAAGTACCTTAACGACTTGGATAGAATGGTGTGCCCAGCAGCTTTTTCCCGGCAAGGGAATGGAAATAGATCGTACAAGCTGGTCCAAGCGTTTTGTTGTAGTCTCAGATGAAGCTTTTCATTACTTTGTGACGATGTGCTGCGAGGTTACTCCACGTATTCGAATGAAGCAAGAGACTAAGATAGTGGAGAACGGCGCGCTTTGGTATGAAGAATATATTCCTTCTGAAGCTATTTTGTACGGTCTTGCTTGGTGTGATCATGTATATGCACCAAAAATGAAGCTGACTCCTCGTGCTGTGCTGGATAGCTTGCACAAGGACATAGCGCTTCAGATTGGTGCTAATATTAGTGTCGGCAAAGGTCGGGTGCGTTATTTACTATCTGGGGAGGAGGGGGAATGATGATTTCTGGCGAGCAGCGGTACGCTCAAGCGGCTTATAGCGGTATGACCGAGGGTCTTGTTGTGAATACCGCAGAAGCTGTAATCTTCGGGACGCTATGTCATCAGTTCCCGGCTATGGTTCGATTGAACGGGCTGCGTTTGACTGTTATTTTTTATGAGGCTGGTGCTTCAAAAAAAGGAGAATCCGCAAGAGCACAAGCATACGCTCGCTACTTGCGCTATATGAAGCAAGCGCTGGAAGTAAAGGATACGGAATTAAGTGTGGAATTAAATCATCATTCCTGCGATGGGAACCGCTATCGGCTCTTGTCCCGTCAAGCGCTGACTGCCTCGGTCTGGTTCAAGCGATATGCGGAGGCTATTCTACAAGTGGAGGCAGCTGAGGAGCAGGATGGTGATGCGATGTGAACGCTTATCTGTATATGACGAAATCTATTGGAGAGACAGATGCTTTATCTGGCTTATCCGGTATTATCTCAAAGGGACAGGACGCGCGTGGAACGTTTTATAAAGGATTGATAACGGGTTATACGGAAAGCTGGAAGGACAAAGAATGGAGGGCGTGGTACCTCCGGCGATATGAAGGTCGATTCGGAGCGCCAGAAGGTAGGCAGTCTGGCACATCGGATGGAAAATCAGTAGAGCTGACCGGGATTTTCACAAAAGAATGTGAATCTTCTCTGATAACTGGGCAAGGACAAGCCTCCGTGCTTGAGACGCATCTAACCTTGCATCCCGTATACGGCTTTCCTTATTTGCCCGGAACTATGATTAAAGGCGCGGTTGCTCATTACTGCCACCGTGTATTAGGAGCGCAGGATATAAGATTTCGGGAAGGACAGGATTACTATACGATGCTGTTTGGTTCTACTGAGCAGTCGGCGATCATTCAATATGAGGATGCCTGGCTCGATCCGAAGAGCGTCGAGAAGGCTTTGTGTCTAGATGTGTTGACACCGCATCACAGGAATTATCAGGGGCTGCAGCCTAATGATGCTATGATCCCAGAGGATGTGCTTCCGGATTATGCTCCGCGAGATGATGATTCACCGATTCCTGTTCATTTTTTGGCTGTGAAAGGCCATTTTACATTCAAGCTTATTGCTGATCCAGACGTTCCTGAAGCGGAAGAATGGTTGCCGATTGCGGTGCGAATTGTTAAGACTATGCTGGAAAAGGAAGGGTTGGGTGGCAAAACAAGCAGTGGATATGGTTTTTTCAAGGGGGAGATAGGGTGAGTAGTGATTCTTCGGTTAAGGATAACTCGGCTATTGCTAAAATCAAAAAAAATTATGTTCATTGGGAAAAGTCCATAGTTGAACAGCTTAACATGAGCGCACAGCATCCGATGACTACAGGCGGCTATCGAGAAGATGTCTGGAAATCTATCTTCGATCAGATTGTGCCGCATAAATTTACTGTAGCCCGTTCTGTATTTATTATAGATTCTTTTGGCAATATTTCTGACGAAGTAGATTTGGCAATCTTTGATGAACAGTATACCCCTTATATTTTTAAGAATGGGCAGATGAAATATATACCGATCGAGGCAGTAGCTGTGGTTGTACAATGTAAAAGTACAACTGTGCCAGGTGTACAGGCTTGGGCTGAAAGCATTACGAAATTGAAAACGTCCTTTACTGGAATAAGCCGGATTGCCACGGGTATTGCTTGTAGTGATCTGCCCTATAAAGATGCTGATGGAAGATGGTTGTCCAGTTTACAAAGTCCAACCGATATAGATGAAAAGAAAGAAGGATGTGATAAAAAGGATAGGCCGTTTGGAATATCACAAACTTCTACCCGTCCTATTCGGATATTATGTCACATGGCTGGTAATATTTCTTTGCCATTTAAACAGCCTTTTGATATTGTTATGGCACCCCAGAGTGAGCGCTTGAAAGTAGAAATGATTATGAAGCAGAATGCTGAAACCGATCGAACGGACACGATAGCTTATTGGGTTAAAGAATTGAATCATAACGATAGTTCGATTCCTGTTCCTCAGGCAAAGAGTAATCCAAAGCTAGAAACGATGAGCCTGAACGATTTGAAAGTGTGGGAAAATGAAAGTGGTGGCAATGAGATATCCTTGCTTACTTTGACATTTCAGTTAAATCAATTATTGATGCTGATAAATAATCCACTTTTGTTTCCTCATCAGGCCTATGTGTCTATGTTTAATCGTATTTCACTTAAAAGTAAAGAATGAGGTGCGAACCCTAAGCTCACATGAAATCCCTGGGGTATTCGCACCCCTGGCAGGACAAGCGATTGCGTGATTTTAAACATAAAAATAGAAGTTAAATGCACCATATTTTGATGATTCGCACTTTTGAGCTCCAAAACCCTTGCGGGGCAAGGGTTTTTACTAGGCGCTGTCGCACCCTGTATGGGTGCGTGGATTGAAATCTATACAACTGAGATAGAGTAAAATAAGGCTTGTCGCACCCTGTATGGGTGCGTGGATTGAAATTAAACCCTCCTATGGGCAAGGCGTCCCAGTCTCTAGTCGCACCCTGTATGGGTGCGTGGATTGAAATTCTCAATTTGTCAGACATTCTAAAAACCTCCTCTATGTCGCACCCTGTATGGGTGCGTGGATTGAAATGCTCGTCAATGATGCTAAAAGGCTCCATGCGACCGTCGCACCCTGTATGGGTGCGTGGATTGAAATGACACTTTAGCCAGGCATACAGATATGCTGATTGGTCGCACCCTGTATGGGTGCGTGGATTGAAATCATAAAAGCTGTGATTGATGGCTGTTCATACTCGTCGCACCCTGTATGGGTGCGTGGATTGAAATCATAAAAGCTGTGATTGATGGCTGTTCATACTCGTCGCACCCTGTATGGGTGCGTGGATTGAAATATCACATTAGGATCTGAAAGTGCTTCGCCAACCGTCGCACCCTGTATGGGTGCGTGGATTGAAATTTTGTTCAAATGCATGGCGCAACGCTAAAAACTGGTCGCACCCTGTATGGGTGCGTGGATTGAAATCTTCATGCCTGCAGCATCGCCCTTAAGCTTTGCATCGTCGCACCCTGTATGGGTGCGTGGATTGAAATCCCGCTGACCGCTACCCTGAGACTGCAGCGCACGTCGCACCCTGTATGGGTGCGTGGATTGAAATGTCCTCGATTAAGATGTAATGACCATCAATTTTGTCGCACCCTGTATGGGTGCGTGGATTGAAATGATTGCGGCTAAAGATTTGTAGTCTGCTGCTCATGTCGCACCCTGTATGGGTGCGTGGATTGAAATTCATCCTTAACTTTTTTAGTCCACAACGGTATCTTGTCGCACCCTGTATGGGTGCGTGGATTGAAATATTTATGCTGAACCCAACGCCTTGACTTTGCTGTAGTCGCACCCTGTATGGGTGCGTGGATTGAAATTATCCAAGACCTTTCATATGGCTCGATTTCACGGGGTCGCACCCTGTATGGGTGCGTGGATTGAAATAATAGTCGCAGTGGCCAACATGGCGGGAACCCTGTCGCACCCTGTATGGGTGCGTGGATTGAAATGCAATATCAGGGAGGAGTTTGTTTAATTGTGATGTCGCACCCTGTATGGGTGCGTGGATTGAAATAACTAATAATTCCCGATAAGATTTTCCTGACATGTCGCACCCTGTATGGGTGCGTGGATTGAAATTCTCTAATCGCCCTGCAAATAAACGATGAATAAAGTCGCACCCTGTATGGGTGCGTGGATTGAAATTTTAAAGACCGCAGCCTCTTCGATATTAGCCGTCACGTCGCACCCTGTATGGGTGCGCGGATTGGAAGATCGCGCCTCTTTTCGCTCTGTATTCGTATTTTATCAGAGTATATTTTTATCCCCATTAAATTGTTCAAATTCACCCAATATACCCTGTAGGTCCTTGGAATTATACAAGGACTATTTTTTGTTCCAATTTTTACATATGTTGTGATATATTTAATAGAATGTTAGCTTATCCTGGTGGATAGTGGAAGTGAATCTAATACTTTGTATTTTTTAATAGGCCTACAGTCCTTTGGTATTTAACAACGACAATAGAGGAGGAATGATGTGGATTCCATTGCTCATATCCGTGAGAGTGACGGGAAGATTCAGACTGTCGAAGAGCATTTATTAGAGGTAAGGGATCTGGCTGAGATGTATGGGGATAAGATTGGGGTCAAGCATATAGCGGGGCTTGCAGGTCTGCTTCATGATATGGGCAAATTTAGTCAGGAATTCCATGATTACATAGTAGAAGCAGTAGCAAACCCTGACTCCCCGCCGAAAAGAGGGAGTGTAGATCATTCCAGCGCAGGGGGGAAATTGTTATTTGATCTTTTCCATACGGGGAAAGGCGAACTCTTCAAAGCAATCTTAGCTGAAATTGTAGGCAATGCAATCATCTCTCATCATTCCTATCTGCATGACTTTCTGAATCCGGATTTGGAATCTAAATACTTACAACGCGTCGATAGGAAATTGGATGAATTCGAATGGACAGCACAGCGTTTTTTCGAGCAGGTTATGGATGAACAGGAGTTTCACCATTATGTAGATAAAGCCGCGGTTGAATTGAACAATTATTTAGGCAAAGAGTCTTCGATAACCATAGAGAACAAGCTAATGTTTCTAACGAAATTTATATTCAGCGCTCTAATAGATGCTGATCGTACGAACACAAGATTATTCGAAGAGAATCAGAGATATGAGGCTGTATTAAATCATCAAGAATTGTTCGAAGCGTATTACGCGAGACTCATGACGAAGCTTAATTCCTTTGAAGAGCATCATCATGCGAAATCACCAATCAACGTTCTGCGAAGAGAGATGTCCGAACAATGCGAGCAATTCGCCGAGAAGCCATCTAATATTTATAAATTGTCCATCCCCACTGGAGGGGGCAAAACATTAGCAAGCCTGCGCTATGCTTTAAAGCACGCTATTCGCTATAAGAAGAAGCATATTATTTATGTCGTTCCTTATACAACCATTATTGAGCAGAATGCGGCTCAGGTACGCCAAATATTGCTTGATGATGCGAATATTCTGGAGCATCATTCGAATGTCGTTGAGGATAGGAATGATGACGATGAGAATCAAGATGGTCTAATCAATGTGCAGCAGAAATTAAAGCTAGCCAAGGACAACTGGGATTCGCCCATTATATTCACGACAATGGTGCAATTTCTCAATGTGTTTTATGCAAAAGGCAGCAGAAATATTCGAAGGCTTCACAATTTAACGGAGTCGATTATTATTTTTGATGAAGTACAGAAGGTTCCTATCCCATGCGTATCTTTATTTAATCATGCAGTGAATTTTTTGAAAGCATATGGCCGTTCCAGCATCTTACTATGTACGGCGACACAGCCTGAATTGGATATTGTTGCACATAAGCTACAGCTCGAATCAGAGGCGGAGATCATACATAATCTTGATCATGTAATTGAAGCGTTCCAACGAGTCGAGATGATTGATAAGGCAACGGGTGAAGGGTTTAATAATGACAAGCTGGCAGATTTTATTACGACGAAGCTGGAAAAGGTCCAGAGTGTATTAGTTATATTAAACACCAAATCAGTTGTGAAAGCATTATATCGACAGTTGATGATGGCAGATAGGGATATTCCTATCTATCATCTCAGTACAGCTATGTGCGCAGCACACCGGAATTGTATTTTGGAAGAAATAAGAGAGCATCTCCAGGCAGGCAATAAAATCGTATGCATCAGCACACAGCTAATAGAGGCTGGTGTTGATGTAAGTTTTGAATGTGTCATTCGTTCTTTGGCTGGTTTGGATTCCATTGCTCAGGCAGCAGGACGATGCAATCGACATGGAGAGAGGGAGCTGCAGCAAGTCTACGTTATTGACCACGAAGAAGAAAATCTGAATCATCTGCAAGAAATTAAGGCTGGGAAGCAGATAGCTAGAAGAATTCTTTTGGATCTTAAGCGAGATCAGACGGAGCATGGCGGCAATCTGCTGTCTGTACAAGCGATGAAAAGATATTTCAGTGAGTTATATAAGCAATTCGAATCGAGCTTGAATTATTTTATACCGAAGCTAAAGAAGGAAATGACGGGTTTATTGATAGGCGGGAAGCAAGATGAAGATACATATTATCAGGCGTATTGCAGCAACTTTCAAGATAGGCCACCACTATTTCTGGTCAATAGCTATAGAACAGCAGCGGAGCATTTTCAAGTCATTGAAGATCATACGACCTCTGTTATTGTTCCTTATGGGAACGCAAATGATGAGGGCAAGGACATTATCGCAGAATTGATTAGCGATCAGACGATCAACGACCTTACACAATTACTGCGTAAGGCACAGCAATATACGATTAATTTACGTCGCAATGAATTGCAGCAGCTAGATAAAAATGGCGGATTGGAAAGCTGTCTGGATGGGAAGGTTTTCGTGTTAAAAGAAGCAGCCTATGATGAGGAGTTTGGCGTGAATATCGAGAATGACAGTGAAGTTGGCCTGAGCCTATTTTAAAACCTATCTTCGAAAAAGATTGACATAAAGGAGTTGATGACATGAGAAACGCAGTTGAATTTGAAGTCTACGGAGATTATGCCCTATTCACAGACCCGTTGACCAAGATGGGAGGGGAAAAGCTGACCTATCAGGTTCCTACCTATCAAGCGTTGAAAGGAATAGTAGAATCGATTTATTGGAAGCCAACGCTCTTGATGATTGTCGATGAAGTCCGAGTTATGAATGCGATACGGATGGAATCGAAAGGCATTCGTCCAATGGACTATGGAGGCGGCAATACGCTTGCAAATTATACGTATTTAAAAGATGTGCGCTATCGGGTACGATGTCATTTTAATTTCAACATGAATCGCCCAGACATGGCCTATGATCGCAATGAAAATAAACATCATAATATATTCAAACGATCCCTTCACGCTGGGGGACGAAGAGATATTTTTCTCGGTGCCAGAGAGTGCCAAGGCTATGTGGAGCCCTGCGTGTTCGATGAAGGGGAGGGATTCTATGACGACTATGGAGATATTCATCTAGGAAATATGGTACATGGCATTAATTATCCGGATGAGACCGGCAGGGATCAAATGGAGGTTCGCTTATGGAGTCCAGTGATGAGGAATGGTGTTATTCAGTTTATTAAGCCAGAGGAATGCCAGCAGATTCGCAAGATTACCGATATGAAGCCGAAGCTATTCGATCATACGAATGTCGAATCCGCCGATAGCCTGTTCGCGCAATTAGCAGAGGGGGGGAATTAATGAGCTGGTTATTAAATTTATATGAGACCTATGAAGCTAATCTCGGTCGTGTTGGAGTCATTGAGAAGAAATATAATGATCGTGAGTATACCCTTCTGCCCGTCTCACACACAACACAAAATGCCCATATTGAAGTAACGATCACGGAGAGTGGAGATTTTCATTCCGCGGAAATCATTGATAAAAGTGATGCGAGTACGTTGATACCTTGTACAGAAAAGTCTTCAAGCCGTGCTGGGTCCGTCATAGCTCCATACCCCCTTCATGATAAATTGAGTTATGTGGCGGGAGATTTTGTCGCTTATGGCGGGCAAATAAAAAAAGAAGAGCCCTTCACCTACTATATTGAGCAATTAAAAGAGTGGGCTGATTCTCCGTATGCTACTTCTAAAGTAAAAAGCATTTATACGTATTTAAGCAAGAGACAATTGATTAAAGATCTAGTGGAAGATCATAAGCTGATTGTAGATGCCCGTAACAAGCTACTGAATAAATGGGATAAGAAGCTTGAGTCTGAGTATGGAGAGAAGCCTCAAATATTCTCGGTCATTGCTGGTGAGCAGGAGAGTGTCTTCATCAGGTTCAACGTGTATTCACCTAAAAAAGAATTGCGCCCAATATGGAAGGATCAAGAGATGTATGATTCTTTCATTCAATTTTATAGAGGAATGCTGGGGAGCGAGGATATTTGTTATGTCACGGGGGAGAATCTCCCAAGCACCGACAAGCATGCGAATAAAATAAGAAATGCGGCCGACAAAGCGAAGCTTATATCTGCCAATGACACTAGCGGTTTCACCTTTCGGGGACGTTTCAGCCAAAGTAATGAAGTCGCTAGCATTAGCTACGAGGTGTCCCAAAAAGCACATAATGCCTTAAAGTGGCTTATTAACCGCCAAGGGAAAATGATCGACCAGCGCGTATTTCTCGTATGGGGCAATGATGATCTTGACATCATTATTCCTACAGAGGATACCTTCTCCTTCTATCCTGTATCCCTTACAGAAAAAGAACTGAAATCTTACACGAATCAAGAGTATGCAACTGAAGTATATAAGGCATTGGATGGATATAAGAACAAGCTTTCCTCTTCCGCTCACGTTAATGTAATGGTGCTGGATTCCGCAACAACTGGGCGTCTAGCAGTGCTGTATTACCGGAATATGAATAAAGAGCTATATTTGGACAAGCTTGCAGAGTGGCACTCTACCTGCGCATGGCTTCATCGTTATCGCAAGGACGAGCAGGGTGAATTTGTGCAATTTTTTGGGGCGCCAGCGACGAAGGACATTGCATTTGCCGCATACGGGCCTAGAGCGAATGAAAAGCTGGTCAAAGGGCTGACGGAGCGGATGCTTCCTTGTATTGTAGACGGGAGAAATATCCCCCAAGATATTGTGAATAGCTCTTTTCATCGTGCTTCGAACCCTGTCTCAATGGAAAAGTGGGAGTGGGAAAAAACACTTAGCATTACATGCGCTTTGATTAATAAGCAGGAGGGATATTCCATGGTATTAGATACAACTAATGAAGATCGTGATTATTTATTTGGTCGCTTATTAGCGGTGGCAGATGTTCTGGAAAGACGTGCATTAGGTGACGAGACTCGTTCGAGCAATGCAATTCGCTATATGAATGCATTCTCTAAGCATCCTGCCCGAACATGGCATACAATCCAAGAGTGCCTACAGCCTTACCAAGCGCGAATGGGCACAAAAGCATCTTATTTATCGCGAATTATTGATGAAGTAGCCTCTAGTATTCCTGTTGATAAGTTTAATAATAGGCCATTATCCGGCAAGTATTTGCTGGGCTTTTATAGTCAAAGACATGAGCTATATCAAAAGAAAGAAAAAATAGATGATGCAGTGGAAGCAGAAGCATCTAATTAAAAGGAGAGATAAGAATGACGATATTAGACCATAAAATCGACTTTGCTGTTGTATTATCTGTAACCAATGCTAATCCTAACGGTGACCCGTTGAATGGGAATCGCCCGAGACAAAACTATGATGGCCATGGCGAAATTTCGGACGTAGCGATCAAAAGAAAGATAAGAAACCGTCTGCAGGATATGGGCGAACCTATATTTGTTCAATCTAATGACCGTAAGTCAGATTCCTTCAATAGTTTAAGAGAGCGTGCGGATGCGAATGCGGAGCTTGAGAAGATTCTAAAGGCTAAAGCTGGTTCAAGTGATGATTTTGCTCGAATTGCTTGTCAGGAATGGCTTGATGTTCGCAGCTTCGGTCAAGTATTTGCATTCAAGAGTGCAGGTAAAGAAGCAGGTGTCTCCGTCGGGGTAAGAGGACCAGTGTCTATTCATACTGCTACGAGTGTTGTTCCTGTCGATATTACAAGTATGCAAATTACGAAAAGCGTTAATTCTGAGCCCGGAAAGGAAAGAGGCTCAGATACGATGGGAATGAAGCATCGCGTCGATTATGGTGTGTATGTTCTAAAAGGAAGTATTAATACACAACTATCTGAAAAAACCGGATTTACGAATGTGGATGCTGACAAAATCAAGCAGGCGTTAGTAACATTATTCGAGAATGATGCCTCTGCTGCAAGGCCGGATGGAAGTATGGAGGTACATAAGGTATTCTGGTGGGAGCACAGCTCCAAATTAGGCCAGTATTCATCTGCGAAGGTCCATCGGTCATTAACTGTTAGTGCAAATGTAGAAGAGCCTAGATGCTTCGAGCATTATACGGTGACCCTGAATGAATTAGACCACTTAAAAGTCGAGATTATAGATGGACTATAATGAAGACGACAATTATTTGATGTTGTCTGGTATTCAGCATTTTCAATTTTGCAAACGCCAGTGGGCATTCATTCATATTGAGCAGCAATGGGAAGAAAATGTTCTAACCGTTGAAGGGCAGCACCTTCATCGGAATGCGGATAAGCCATTTCTGAGGGAGAAGCGTGGAGATAAGCTCATTGTTCGGGCCATGCCGATTAAGTCTAATGAGCTTCAAATTACAGGCATCTGCGATGTGGTTGAGTTTATTAAGGATGACAACGGTGTTGAAATCAATGAGGCTGAAGGTAAGTACATGGCTTACCCGGTGGAATACAAACGTGGCAAGCCTAAGGTGAATGATGCTGATGTATTGCAGTTAACAGCACAAGCGATATGTCTGGAAGAAATGCTGCTGTGTAAGATCCATGTAGGCTATCTGTTTTATAACGAGATCAAGCATAGAGTCGAGGTACCGTTAACCGATGACAGCAAGAGAAAAGTAAAAGCGATTGTCACTGAGATGCAAGACTATTATAAGCGTAGTTATACACCTAAAGTTCCAACAGGACCATTTTGCCAGAGCTGCTCTCTTCAACATATTTGTTTGCCTGAAATGATGAATAAACGATCAGTAAAAAGTTATGTAGAAGGGAAAATTAATGAATGAAAAAACTTCTTAATACCTTATACGTAACCCAACCAGATGTCTATTTATCCTTGGATGGCGATAATATTGTGTTGCTGAGAGAACAGGAGAAATTGGGAAGAATGCCGCTCCATAACTTAGAGTCGGTGGTATCCTTTGGATATACAGGAGCAAGTCCAGCGCTAATGGGTTATTGTGCAGAGAGAAATATATCATTAGTATTCTTAACGATGAATGGTAGATTCATTGCTAGAGTAATTGGAAAAAGCAAAGGTAATGTTGTGTTAAGGAAGAAGCAATATAGGGTATCGGATGATACCCTCTTGTCTGCAACCATTGCGCGAAATTTTATAATAGGTAAAATTTACAATAATAAATGGATAATTGAAAGAATGACCAGGGATTATCCGTTGCGTGTAGATGTCGCCCAGTTCAAGCAAATTTCTCAGCAGTTGTCTTCTATTATTCTTGAAGTAAGGCAATGCGAGGATCTGGAAAGATTAAGAGGCTTAGAGGGGCAAGCGGCCCTCTGCTATAACAAGCTGTTCAATCAGATGATCTTACAGCAAAAAGAGGATTTTTATTTTCATTCCCGTTCACGAAGACCACCGCTAGATAATGTGAATGCTTTGCTGTCCTTTACGTACACGTTGCTAGCTAATGATACCGCAGCTGCATTAGAGACAGTCGGACTGGATGCGTATGTTGGGTTCCTGCACCGGGATCGGCCAGGACGGATCTCACTTGCGCTGGACGTGATGGAAGAATTACGGGGGGTCTTTGCAGATAAGTTTGTGTTGTCATTAATTAATAAGAAAGTAGTTAATGGCGGAGATTTTCTGAAAAAGGAAAATGGCGCTGTCATTATGACGGATGAAGTTAGAAAGAAAATTTTAGCGGCATGGCACAATAAAAAGCAAGAAAAGATTACACATCCCTATTTAGGCGAGAAGATAGCATGGGGACTAGTTCCTCATGTACAGGCCTTGTTGCTGGCGCGTTATTTGCGTAATGACTTGGATGAGTATCCTCCGTTCTTATGGAAGTAGGTGCAAAGGTATGCTCGTTGTTATTACATACGACGTAAGAACGACTAGCAGCGGAGGGCAGAGAAGGCTACGTGAGGTTTCGAAAGTCTGCCAAAATTATGGGCAGCGTGTTCAGAACTCGGTGTTTGAATGTGTAGTAGATGCCACTCAATTTGCTGTATTGAGATTAAAGCTTATGGCGATTATTGATGAAGAGCAGGATAGCCTGCGGTTCTATAAGCTGGGCAATAACTATAAAGGCAAGGTTGAACATGTCGGTGTAAAAGAATCTATGGATATGGAAGGGCCTTTAATTTTATAGTGCGAATGTGAAGCGCACATGAATTCCCGGGGACATTCGCACCAAGTTTTGCCCTGTTTTGTTGTTTATTTTAACAATAATGTGTAATCTAACTTTGCTAATCGTTAAATTAAGCGTGTTTTTGATTGGAAAAGCGGGCTTTCAAGCCCGTTTTGACGAAAAACCGCTGTCGCACCCTACGTGGGTGCGTGGATTGAAATAGTTCCTGCCAGCTTCCCCAGCACTTTTGCCCCTGCGTCGCACCCTACGTGGGTGCGTGGATTGAAATCTGTAGGATCAATGTATCGAAGTGGATTATTCTGGTCGCACCCTACGTGGGTGCGTGGATTGAAATTATGACCTCGCGCAACGCAACATCGATCCTATTGTCGCACCCTACGTGGGTGCGTGGATTGAAATTTGTCGCTAATGTTCTAACCATCATGCCAAAATAGTCGCACCCTACGTGGGTGCGTGGATTGAAATATAATCTGCATCCGTGCGAGTGATCATCTCCACGGTCGCACCCTACGTGGGTGCGTGGTTTGAATATAGTGGAGGGAGCAGTTTTCTCGACAGCTTTGCGGAACGAGGTTCCGTTATTCTGCTGTTTATACCAATATTGGGAATAAAAACGGATTTGCAATCCGTTATTATTCAGAAATAGCCTAGTTGAGTGCTATTCTCTTCGTGGCAGTAGAATAGGATGAAATAGAGGAACACCGTTCCGTTAAGAGTACGAGGTTATCGCTTGTGAGTACAGTACATAAAGAATCAAAGGGAACGTTAGATTGAACTGGTCTGGTCAGGCACGAATAGAAGCGCGCCATATAAGAGCTAGGCGTGCATTTCCTTATAATCACAATAGAAAAGCTTCCTTTCGAGCATTCTCGAAAGGAAGCTTTTCTATTGTGTCAGGTTGTCTTGCAAGTATAGAAAGACGAAGCCCAATACTTATATTACTTTTACAGAATTATCGACAGACCCGCCATAATATCTTACTTCTGAACCGTCCGATTCTCTTGCTCCCGCAGTTCGATTCTTCGGATTTTGCCGGAGGAGGTCTTAGGGAGATCCTCGACGAATTCGATTTTTCGTGGATATTTGTATGGGGCTGTCCATTCTTTCACATGGGATTGCAGCTCCTTAATAAGCTCTGGAGAAGCTTGAGCGCCTTCCTTCAGCACGATAAAGGCCTTCACAACATGCCCGCGAATCTCATCGGGGCTGGCGACGACCGCACATTCTTTGACAGAGGCATGCTTCATAAGCGCATCTTCAACTTCAAAGGGACCGATTGTGTAGCCTGAACTGATGATAATGTCATCCCCGCGACCCTCGAACCAAAAGTAACCTTCTTCATCCTTGCGTGCCCGATCACCTGTTAAGAAATAATTGCCGTGCGAATTGTTTTCTTTACGGTCAGGGTCCTTATAATAGGTCTTGAACAATGCCGGCATGCTGAGATGCACAGCAATATCTCCTACTACGCCTGCTGGAAGCGGGTTACCCTCCTCATCAATAACCTCGACAATGCCAGGTGCAATGGACTTGCCCATAGAGCCTGTCCGAATAGGAGTATCCTTGAGTGTACCAATGATCAACGTACTCTCTGTCTGTCCATAGCCATCCCGAATAGTAATGTCGAAATGTCTTTGGAAGGTGGTAATAACCTCTTGATTCAAAGGCTCGCCAGCGGATACAGCACAGCGCAAGCTTGATAAGTCGTATTGCTCCAATCCTTCTGTCTTGGCCATTAAGCGGTATTCCGTTGGCGTACAGCATAATACCTGAATGCCATGATCTTGCAGCAGCTGTAAGTATCGTTCCGGCTTAAACGATCCGTTGTAGACGAATCCTGTGGCACCATTGCCGAGTACCGTCAAGAAAGGACTCCAGATCCACTTTTGCCAGCCGGGTGCTGCTGTTGCCCATACCGTATCCGATTCGCGAATATCCATCCATAAGGAGGAGGTAATTCTTAAATGGGCATACGCCCAGCCATGGCTATGGACAACAGCCTTCGGATTGCCGGTTGTGCCGGAGGTATAGGCGAGAATCGCAATATCTTCACTGCGGCTGTCTACTGCTGTAAAGGTATCAGGCTGATTGAGCATTAGCTCTTCGAGATTCAGCCAATTGGGACCAAGCTTGTCAGCCTCTCCGGCAACAGCAAGACGGTAGTTCAGAGCAGGCAATTCTTCTTTAATTTTATCAATTTCAGTCGTACCCTCAGACCAAGTAATAACGGCTCTTGCTTCGGAATGCTGGAGGCGATAGGACAAATCCTTAGCCCGCAGCATTTCGGAAGAAGGAATAACGGCCAATCCCAGCTTAAGGCAAGCGAGATAAATCACATAAGTAATAATGCTTCTCGGGACCATTACAAGTACGCGATCCCCTTGGTGAAGACCAAGCTTAGCTAAGCCTCCGGCAAGTTGATTAGCTTGCTTACGAAGCTCTCCATAAGTGATTTCTTTAATATTACCCTGTTCATTCAACCATTTGAGCGCAACCTTATTGGCAGGATGCTGTTCCATTTCGGAAGTGAGATTGTAGTATGCAGGTGCGATCCATTGCTGATTTTCCAAAAAGAACATCTCCTATATAAACGTGTTGGATATAGCTAGTATGCTTAGTATAGCATGATCACCTAGCGCTGAAAGATAATGAACGGGAGTCACTTCGCGAATGTTTTGTGTCTATTATGGCTTATAAATGACAAAATATTGGGATACATAGCAAGATATATGTAGAGTTATGGAGATTGCCTAATAGGTTGGTTACTTAGGTATGAGCCCGTGGAAAAGAGCCTCATAAGAAGGGTTGACGTGAAGGGAGCAGTTTGTTCGGATGAGAGTAGCCTCATAGAAGAGTGAGGCTATTGTCGTACTCACAGTTGAAGGCTCGTTAGTGGAGTAAATGTCTTGTCTAGCTGATAAGTATGAGGTATGCAACTAGTTAATCAGAAGTTACTTAGGTGCGCGATGCTGCTCTTGACGAACCGTATGAATTTTGAGTAAGGGAGAATACAAACACCATGAGGCGAAATCACATAAGTATGAGGCCAAACAGCTATAATCGTGGCGAATGGTGAAGGAATTTGGAATGTATGAGGTAAAGCACATTCCTCAGGAAGCTAGGCTCCTGAGCTATGAGGCTAGCCTCATAGAATGCTTGTCGTGTCAGGGAAGCAGCTCATATGAATGAGTATAGCCTCACAAAAGAGTGAGGCTATTGCCGCGCTCGCAGATTGAGTACTCGTTAGCGGAGTAACTGGTCTGCCGAGTTGATATCTGCACCGCACCGTTTAGAGCATGAGCGAGAGGAGGGCTCAAGTCTCCGTCATCACGCCCCCATTGACATGCAGGACCTGCCCGGTAACGAATGAGGAATCATCAGAAGCCAAATAAATATAGGTTGGGGCGAGCTCAAAGGGTTGGCCTGCTCGTTTCATCGGTGTCTCTAGACCAAAGTGCTTCACATATTCGGCTGAGTAGCTGGAGACGATCAGCGGTGTCCATATGGGACCTGGGGCTACGGCGTTCACGCGTATTCCGCAATCAACTAATTGAAGCGACAAAGAGCGGGTGAAGGATACGATGGCTCCCTTTGTTGAGGAATAATCAACCAGAAGCGGCGCTCCTGCATAGGCGGTTACGGATGCTGTGCTGATGATGGAACTGCCGGGACAAAGATAGGGGAGTGCAGCCTTGGTCATATAAAAATGAGGGAAGATATTTGTACGATACGTATCCTCCAACTGTTCATTGGAAATATCCATAATGCTCTTCTGAGGAAATTGCACAGCTTGATTGAGGACTAGAATATGGATGGCACCAAAACATTCCAAGGTTTGCCGGACGACCTCAGTCGAGAAATCAGGGTGGCGCAGGTCGCCTTCGATAAGCAGACAACGGCGGCCATATTGCTCAACCATTTGCCTAGTATCCTCGGCATCTCGACGTTCATATAAGTATGCAATCGCGACATCCGCGCCCTCTTTGGCGAATCCAATGGCAACGGCCCGACCTATTCCGCTGTCTCCTCCAGTAATAATGGCCACCTTGCCCGTAAGCTTCCCGCTTCCCTTATAAGCAGGGTTGTCGGAGATTGGGAGCGGCACCATTTTATACTCCAGGCCAGGCTGTACATCCTGATGCTGGGGAGAAAAAGTAATCGGCACCTCCTTGCACTTGGTTTCCTGTCCGTAATAAGGGTATCTCGGAATCATCATCGTACCTCCGTATGTGTAGGATGATGCAGGATATTCACCCATACAGTAAAACGGAACTCTCCTCACTTAAGCAGATGAATGCCTCAGTAGAAATGATCTCGTACCCTTACTTCATACGCAAAAAAAACAATTTTCAGCCGATCAGCCTTATCCAGCTGTCAGCGGTTGTATTGCCGTGTATTTCTGCCTATCAAAAAAATAAATACAAGCGCAGCGGCTGTTATACTTAGAGACTGACTCGTCGTCATTGTCCTAAACTGGTAATCCGCAACTCGCTCGATCTTCCGCTTACAGAGCAGTATATCATCCAGTATTCCGGGTTTTTGAGTATCATTCCGCGCGATTTCTTCATTGGAACTATTCAATTGTTTTTCTTTCAAGGGCTTGACCTCCTGTAAGGCTAGTGACTAATCGTTGGCGGCTCGTTCGACCGGAACCTCCAAACGCATCGTACTAACCTTCGAATAGAGAACCGAGGCAATCTCTTTGCTGTCGTATAACTACTTAGACTCCGTTCGTTTCTACCTCTCATATATAACATAAATGCATGAAGGGAAGATGTTAACTTCCTCACAGTGCAGGAATTAAAATACGAAGTTAATGCAAGGCTTCTCCATACTTTTTGCGGAAGTGACTCAGAGCAAGCAAGGGCCAAATATAACGGTAGCTGTGGTAATGCGTATAGAAATAGCCGGGAAGGCCAGCGCCTGTAGGATAAGCAGTCGGCCAAGCATCTTCGCGCGAGAAAGCGATAAGTCGATGGACTCCTTTAATCATGGCAGCGGTGGGCTGTGCATGAACAGCGATGAGCGCATCTAATGCCCATGCGGTCTGGGAAGGCGTGCTTACTCCCAAAGGCACATAGTGGAGGAGCCGATCGCTATTACAAGATTCTCCCCATCCTCCATCGGTATTCTGGATGCTTAACAGCCATTTGGCGCCTTTGCTTATTGTCTCGTGGCTGGATGGAACAGCAGCAGCCCGGAGGCCAGTCAACGCTGCCCATGTGCCATAGATATAACAGATACCCCATCTCCCGTACCACGATCCATCCTTCTCTTGGTGGTTGATCAGCCAGTTCGTTCCCCGCTCCATGAAGGCATGTCGAGTGTCCAGTCTGGCAAAATTGCCGAGATACTCTAAGGTACGTCCAGTCAGGTCAGCCTCCGAAGGATCAATGGCAGCCGATTTGGCCCCATCTATGGCGAGCCAAGTGAGCATCTCTTTGTTTGTATTTTTCTCAAAAGCCGGCCATCCGCCATCTTTATTTTGCATAGACAGCACCCAATGAAGTCCGCGGTTCCATGATTCCCGATAGGCGGGTTCATGCAGGGACAGATTTTTGATAGCTCGCAAAGCTGCAGTCGTATCATCCACATCAGGATTAAGCGTATTGGACTCAGAGAATCCCCATCCGCCAGGTAAAACATTCGGGTTATGGAAGCTCCAATCTGCTGCGCTATCATGCTGCTTCTTAAGCAAATAAGCAGCAGCGTTACGAATGACTCGATGGTGGCTGGCAATGCCGGACTCTTGCAGGCTGTAAGCAAGCAGAGCGGTATCCCATACCGTAGAGGGTGAATTTTGAATCGTTACATTGCGGCCCGTGTGGCATCGCATCGCCATTAGTCCTTGAATCGCTTGAGTAATCAGCGGATGCTGCTTATCGTAGCCAAGAGCAAGCAAGGCTAGAATCATTAGAATAGTGCTGCTGGCATAGCTGTACAATGTTCCGTCCGATTCGATTCTCTCCAGCATGAATTGCTCGGCCTTAGCCCGGGCAGCCTCATGGATCGCATGGGGAGTGCCAATAAGCGTGTTCATTCCGGACTGTATGCTGCCCAGCATTTCATGGAATCCCCTCGCTGGTGGCTTCTCGGTATCCGTTCTAGTGATATGAAGCTCATCTAGGTCAGGAGTATGGGGAGTCTGAATAGAGAAATTCCGATCAGCCATGATCAGCATGGGGGCAAGATGGACTCGCGAATAGCCGGAAAATTCGAAAAAGGAAAAGGGCAGGGAAGCAGGGAGCAGCACGATCTCTAATGGAATGGAGGAGATGGAGACAGGCCATTTTCTTCGCCCGGTGGCGGCAAGGATCGCTTTAGTAAGGAGACTGGTTACTTTCCCGAGACCGCCTTTGGATTGAATAAAGTGCTTGGCTCGCTGAATCGGTTCATCTGCCTGTTTGCTGTACCCCGAATAGAGCAGGGCGTAATAGGCTTCAACGGAAGCCGATAAATTCCCCTCTTCATCCCGATACCAGCTCCATGAGCCGTCGGGCTGCTGCTCTGCCAGAATACGCTCATGCAACTGGCGAATCAGGTCCTCACTTGGAGCGTTCAAGCTTCGGAGAAGAATAATAAGGTAAGCATCTATGGTCGTACCGCTCTCAAAACAAAAACGCCAAGCGCCGTCCGAATGCTGCTGCTTAATGAGAATTGCTGTCAGTTGCTGGATTTCTTTATGGATTGCTATTGAAATATTACCCATTTTCTTAGCGCCTCCTAGGCCATTTACACCATTATATGATTGGAGGCAGAGAGAAATGAGCGGAAGCAATGTAATAGAGTAATAGACGAGTAATACATTTTTTTACATATTTGTATTAGATGTAAAAAAGTTGCGAGGAATTCAAAAAAAATTCAAAAATAGAACCCGTTTAATATGAAAACAAGGTAATTAGACCTAATAAGTCCTGTTAATTTAACTATTTAAGGAAAAACAATGGACTGACAGACTAACTTGGAAACGGAGAAAATTGTCGAAATAACATGAAAAAAAGAAGTTAATGTTTATTGGTAAAGTAATATTCGTACTCAATAAATAGGATTACAAATTCCATAAATTACTTGTATTGACTCTATGAGAGTGACTCTGTTACATTATTGCTAACTTTACAAGAAATCTATCAATTCTACTTTTAACGTCAACTTTCGACTGATGAGAAGTCGAATTCCCGCCTTATGAGGTTAGGTCATTCCAAGCGGACAGCCTAGCCATTCCACATCTTGCGTCTACCTACAAGACGAAGAGCCTCGCCCGCCGAGCGTTTCTTCGCTTCATCATGAATCCAACCCGCATGTACGTTCAATTACGCGTTATCATGGAGGTAATACGCATGTTCAATCCTTCCTCTGTTCATACGAGCTGTGAGGATGTTTATCCTTTGACCCATCCCCAGAAAAGAATCTGGTATCTTGAGAAAATTTTTCCCCACACGCCTTTGGCGAATATCGGTGGTCCCGTCCGTATCAAAGGTGACGTCGACTTCCAGCTGCTCCAGAAAGCGATTCAGCAGTTCATCCGCAAGCATGAAGGAATAAGAATCCAACTCACCGAGGCCGACGGAGAAGCTCGGCAATATGTAAGTGAATACGAGCAGCAGCCCTTTGATTTCTTTGATTTCACAACGGAGCTTGATCCCGAAGCGGCATTCCAAGAGTGGGTGGACCGGGAAGCGGGAAAGTCCTTTGCGCTTGAGCAAGCCCCTTTATACTATTTTGCTTTTTTTCAGCTTAGCGATCAGGATAAAGGTTATTTGATCAAGTGTCATCATATTGTGTGCGACGGGTGGTCCATCCAGATTCTCACGAAGCAAATCGCAGAGTGCTACACGAAGCTAGCAAATGCGGAAGAGGCCGATGATGGCCAGCAGACGCCTTCCTATCTCGATTATTTGACTGAGGAGCAAGCCTATCTTCAATCAGAGCGCTTCAATAAGAACAAGCTCTATTGGGCGGAGAAGTTCCGAACTCTTCCAGAAGGGCTGGCGGTCACCGAATCGAATCATATTGCAGGAAGACGAACGACGGTCGAGCTGGACCCACAGCTTTCCTGGCGAATTCGGGAATTGGCGGAACGCCGCAAGGTGTCGTTGAATACTTTTTTTGTATTCGTCTACTTTGCCTATATCTATAAAACGACGAACCAGAATGATCTTGTTGTCGGCACCCCGGTCTTGAACCGTTCCGGCAAAAAAGAAAAAGCAATGTTCGGCATGTTCACCAGCACGATGCCTTTCCGGTTTGCAGTTGATGCTAACGCAACGATTGAAGAGACGCTGACGATTCTGCAGAAGCAGCTGATGGAAAGCTATTTCAACCAACGGTACCCTTATGATCTGTTAGTAAGGGATCTGGATCTTAAGAAAAAAGAATATGACCAACTGTTCCATGCCTGTGTCAATTATTACAATACGAAGCTTCTGACCAGCATGAATGGCGCATCTGTTGAGAACACCGAATTTTATAACGGTCATCAAGCCTATGAGCTGCAATGGGTGATCAAGGATTGGTCCGATTCAGGCGCGTTGACGCTTGATCTGGATTATAGAGTGGATGCTTATTCCTCTGAGACAATCAATGAAATGGCAAGCTGCTTGCTTCTATTAATCGAGCAGATGCTAGACGATCCTGAGGCCAGCATTGGCAGCCTCTCCCTCCTAACGGAGGAGGAAAGAGACCGTCAGCTTCTTGATTATAACAATACCCAGACGGAATATCCGCGCAGCAAAACGGTTCAATGTCTGTTCGAAGAACAGGCACAGAGGACGCCGGATCTTCTTGCAATTGAGCATGAATGCAGTCAATTCACTTACCGAGAGCTTAACGAGACAGCCAATCGCTTGGCTTGGCGATTGATTCAAAGCGGAGTGACCAAGGATTCGATTGTTGGCTTATGGGCGCATCACTCGATCGAGACCGTTATCGGCATCTTGGCTGTACTAAAAGCGGGAGGCGCCTATATGCCGATCGATCCCGCGTATCCCGAAGAACGAATTCGTTATATGCTGGACGATTCCGGAACGAAGCTGGTGCTGTCGAATGTCAGTGAATCCTCTCCGTTTGCATTTGCCGGGGAATGGCTGAGCCTAACGGATCCTGCTATTTACGATTCCAATACTTCCAATCCTGCCGCTTCCAATGAACTGAATGATCTGGCATACATGATTTATACGTCCGGGTCTACAGGCATGCCGAAGGGAACAATGATCGAGCATCAGGGGCTGACCAACTATATTTGGTGGGCGCAGCTTATGTATGTCAAGGGCGAGGAGGAAGCATTCCCGCTATATTCATCCCTGGCATTCGATCTAACCGTGACTTCTATCTTCACTCCACTGATCTGCGGAGGCAAAATACTTGTCTATCGGGATAATGGAGATGAATTCATCCTATATCGCATTTTACGAGACAACCGGGCTACAGTTATTAAGCTGACTCCGGCACATCTATCCTTGTTGCAAAATATGGATAACCGCTCTTCCTTAGTCAAGCGGTTTATCGTTGGAGGTGAAGATCTAAAAACAAGCTTGGCACGCAATATACTTGAGAGCTGGGGAGGGAAAGTTGACGTCTTTAATGAGTATGGTCCGACCGAGACGGTGGTCGGCTGCATGATTCACCGGTATGATCCGGCAGCGGATACGCGGGCGTCGGTGCCTATCGGTGTTCCTGCACATAACGTGATGATCTACCTGCTTGATCCGAATAGAAATCCGGTACCCGATGGAACCCTCGGCGAGATGTATATTTCGGGAGACGGCATTGCCAGAGGCTATCGGAACAGAGATGATCTGACGAATGAACGGTTTATAGATAATCCATTTGTCTCCGGCAAACGGATGTACAGAACAGGGGACCTAGCGAAGCGGCTAGCCAGCGGCATAATCGAATATGCTGGACGGACAGATCACCAAGTCAAAATTCGCGGACATCGGATTGAGACGGGAGAGATCGAGAAGGTTCTGCAGCAGCACGATGATGTACAGGCTGCGGTAGTCATCGACCGCGAGCATGCGGATGAGAGCAAGTATTTATGCGCGTATGTGGTGGTTAAGGACGGGTCGCTAACCTCGGAGTTAAGACGGTTTGCCTCGGAAAGGCTGCCAGCTTATATGGTTCCAGCTTATTTTGTGGCAATAGATGAAATACCGCTTAGCGTCAATGGGAAGGTGAACCGCCAGCTGCTTCCCGAACCAGAGAAGGCCACAGCACGAGAAGCCGGCTTCGAAGAAGGACGGAATGAAGCGGAGAGAAGTCTTCTTCGCGTTCTTGGCGATTTGCTGCAAATCGAGCAGATCAGCATTCGGGACAACTTCTATCACCTTGGCGGCGATTCGATCAAGGCGATTCAAGCATCTTCCAGGCTCAACCGAGAAGGGTATGCCATCAAGGTCAAAGATATTTTATCGCATGCAATCCTTGAAGATATGGCACGTCAGATGGAGCCCCTGAAAGAAGATGATTTATATCCCCAGCATCGGGCTGAGGGAAGCATTCGACCATGGCCGATCAGCTCGTGGTTTTTTGGACACCGCTTCAAGCAGCCGGAGCATTATCATCAATCCGTTCTGCTTAGCCTCAAGCAAGAGGTTGAAGCAAGCCAGATTGAGCTTATTCTTGCGAAGCTAATCGAGCATCATGATGCGCTTCGGATGAATGTCGATGCTGTGACAGGAGAATTATTCTACAACAATGAGCCAGAACAAGCAGTCGCGGTGCATGCTCATCAACTCTCGGCCATATCGGAGGAAGAGCAGGCTATTCGTATAGCTGAGCTCGGCGAAGCGCTGAAAGCATCCTTTGATCTGCAGCAGGGAGCATTGATTAAAGCGTGTATATTAGATCTCGGCAGAAGCGGCAAGAAGCTATTGCTGACTGCGCATCATTTGGTCGTTGACGGTGTGACATGGCGAATATTGCTGGAGGATATCGCTCAAGGTCTTGAGCGTCTTCGGGCAGGTGATACAGTCGAGCTGCCAAGCAAGACTGCATCTCTACAAGCATGGGCTGAGTATTTGCATCAGGCTAGCCTGACGGAAGCAGAGTATCGCTATTGGAAGTCTGTAGTGGACGGCCTTAGCCCGATTCCGGTTGATGAGGAGAGAGGCGAGGATGATATTGACAGTGCGCGAACGATCTTTAGCTATTTGACGGAATCGGAGACAAGCGGCCTAATGCTTGATGCTCATTCTGCCTATGGAACGAAAGCGATGGATTTGCTGCTCGCAGCACTGGGCCAGACACTGTTCAAGTTCTTTTCGCTGGATCAAGTAGGGATTGAACTGGAAGGGCATGGCCGTGAGCAGCTCGGCGATCCGATTGATCTGTCCCGTACAGCGGGATGGTTTACTTCTCTGTATCCTGTGAAGCTGATCCGCACGCCAGGCGAGCTTCCAAGCTGGATCAAGCGGGTGAAGGAACAGCTTCGCGAAGTGCCTAACAACGGTATCGGCTTCGGGCTGCTTCAACTGCGATCTCTGGAATCCCAAGATTTTGCTGCACCTAAGCTGATCCGATTTAATTTCATGGGCGATTTCGATAGCGACTTCCACAATGACTGGTTCTCTTTAGATGAGGGAGACAGTGGATTAGAATCGGGGCGACTCAACCCTATGACTTCTCAAATGGACTTTAACGCGATGATCGTTAATAAGAGGTTTAAGCTGGCTGTCACTTACAGCGGCAATAGGTTTCATGACCAGACAGCGGCTAAGCTTGTCGGGGCATTCATGGATCAACTAAGGAGCATCATTGCGCACTGCTGTGGGAAGCATGCGACAGAATATACGCCATCTGATTTCGACACGATTGAACTATCGCAGGATGAGCTGGACAGCTTGCTGCTATGACAAGCGAATTCAGCAGAGGAGGTGTGTAATGTCGAAGGTTATATTTTTCGGCGTAGACCTGCATGGTCATGTTAACCCGACACTTGGCCTGGTCGCCAAGCTGATTGAGCGGGGAGAAGAGGTTATTTATTACTGCAGTGACGCCTTCAAGGACAAAATCGAACAAACCGGCGCCTCATTCCGCAGCTATAGAGGGCTGCTCGGATTCGGCACCCACGATGGGACGGGCATTGATACGTTTCTCGTATTCGCCGATTTCCTGATGGACAAGAGCCGTATTCTGACAGAGGCATTATCTGAGGAAGTGGCACAGCTCAGGCCTGATTATATCGTCCACGATGCATTCAGCCTCTGGGGCAAGCGGCTTGCGGACCAGCTTGGCGTACCGGGCATAGCCTTCTTCGCCAACTTTCCCTTTATCGACGAGATGGCGGATCGTGATCCCGAGTTTTTCATGGAATATGTGCTTCGGGCAGAAGGCGATCCGCTGTACGAGAAGAACAAGGGCAAGCATGATATTTACCGGAAGCTGCTGGACAAGCTGTCTCGCATGATTGCGCTGCGGTATAGCCTGCCGCCGCTCAATATTATTAACGATGTGTTTTGCAGCAAGCAGCCGCTTAATCTGGTGTTCACCTCCAGATCCTTTCAGATCCATGCGGATGCTTTTGACGACAGCCATTTATTTGCGGGGTATTCGCTGTACCCAAGACGGGAGCCAGTTACGTTTCCGTATGAGCTTCTGGACGGCAGGCCGCTTGTCTATATTGCCTTTGGAACGATATTAAGTGATCTAAGTGAGTTGTACGAGACTTGCTTCTCTGCGTTTGGCGACAGCCGGTTCCAAGTGGTGATGTCCGTCGGACCCAAAATGAACGCAGTAGATTGGAGTGGGGCGCCAGATAACTTTATCGTGCTGCCTTATGTGCCACAGCTTGACATTCTCGGGCAAGCTGACGTCTTTATTACTCACGGCGGCGCCAATAGCATCTATGAGTCGATATGCTGTCATGTCCCAATGGTTGTACTCCCGCAAGTATTCGATGAGTATATGGGAGCGTTGATGGTGGAGCAAGCGGGAGCTGGCCTGTACATTCGGGATAAGCAAATTGACGCAAGCGTGCTGAAAGAGGCGGTTGAGGCTATCGTCTCAGACCCTGCTTACCACGAGAATTGCAGGCGGGTACAGCAGACCTTCGAAGCGACGGGCGGCTTGGATTATGCGGTAGATGAAATGTTTAAATTCAAAGAGCAGAAGGTGTACGATGATGCGTATTAAACGATGGTTTTTGCTATTCGCCAGCTGCTTTCTGCTTATGATGGCGGTTCAGCCGGCTATAGGCTCTGCTGCCGGCCTAAGCGGCAAGGAAGCAGAGATTGAGCGATTCATCGAGAAAAGCTGGAAGAAATCAGACATCCCCGGGATGTCCATTGTGATCGTAGATGGAAAAGACACGGTCTACCAGAAGGACTTCGGCTATGCTGATGTCGATAAAAGCACTCCTGTTCAGCCCGACACCTTGTTCGAGCTGGGATCGACAAGCAAGGCATTCACTGGCCTTGCCGTGCTGAAGCTGGAGGAGGAAGGCTTGCTGAGCTTGGATGATCCTGTTACGAAGTATCTTCCATGGCTTACTATGACCTACGAAAAACGTCCGGTTGATGTCACCTTGAGAGACTTTTTACACCATACGACAGGCGTTCCTTTCAAGAGCATTGGCGGCATTCCGATAGCTGAGGGCGAGGAAGCGTTGGAGCAGACGGCTCGAACCCTAATCGGGCAAGAGCTGGACAACCTGCCCGGCGAAACGTATCTTTACGCAACGATCAATTATGACGTGCTGGGCTTGATTGTGCAGCAGCTGTCAGGCATTTCTTTTGAGCAGTATATCAAGGAACAAATTTTGCAGCCGCTGGGCATGTCCGAGACCTTCCTGTTCCGCGATGAGGCGGCACAGCGTTCGTTCTCTAAAGGATACAAGCCTAAGATGATGCGCCCGGCGGTATATGATGCGCCGATGTACAGAGGAAATACGCCTGCCGGGTACGTGATTTCTAATGCAAATGACATGGCGAAGTGGCTGAAGATCCAGCTTGGTGCCCAGCCGGTGGAACAGTCTCTTGCCGCGCTGATTGCGAAGTCGCATCTTCCTAATAGAACGGTGCCGCCGGGCTCTGACGGCTCTTCTTATGGGGCAGGCTGGAGCATCTATCAGGATGGCACGGGAGAGATTTCACATGCTGGAGCTAATCCGAACTTTTCTAGTTATTTTGTATTCCGTCCGCAGGATGGGCTAGGCGTTGCCTTGTTGGCGAATATGAATTCTCCATACTCCGGGACGATTGCCCAAGGCATCATGAACATTATGGTGGGCAAGGAAGTTCCTGATCCAATCAGCGATGCCTACAAGAGCATCGACACACTTGCTTCTGTTATTCTGATCGTCGCAATTCCAGTAGTTCTGCTCGTAATATGGATGACGGGTTCGGCTATTGTACAGGCGATTCGCGGTATACGCCGTTTTCAAGGAAACCTGTTATCGGTTGTAGTCCATATAGCGGTGCTTGCTGCCTTCATGGTCGGTTTAGCCTACTGTCTATACCGTATTCCAGACATTCTGTATTGGGGATTGAACTGGGACTTTGTCCGCGTATGGGCACCGAACACGCTCGTATACGCTGTCCTGACATTGTTCGCAACGATCCTGCTGTTCGGATTATATATGGTGCTTACCAACCTGTTCCCGAGAGCGGATGATCGCGCCATGTTTGCGCTGACGCTGCTCAGCATTGCGAGCGGCTTCGGCAATGCGATGATCATTTTCATTGTCAACGAGACGTTGAACCGTGGCATTGAAGATTTCCAGGGCGGTCTGCTGCTTTACTTCAGCTTCGGCATTGCCATCTACGTCATCGGCCAGAAGCTGGTTCGTACAAGACTGGTGAAGGTCGCCAACGACATGGTGTATCAGACGCGTATGGAGCTGCTTGGGAAAATCCTGAATACCTCCTATCAGCGCATTGATAGCTTGGAGGATGGTAGAATTCAGGCTTCCCTTAATAATGATACCGAAACGATTAGCGGCTTCTCGAATGTCGTCATCTCGGGTGCTACCGGGTTGGTAACGCTGATCTGCTGCTTTGTGTACATGGGAGCAATCAGTCTGCAAGGGGTGCTGGTAGCAATCGCCTTTATCGTAATTGCTACAGGGCTCCACTACGTTACTGGAATTAAGGCCAATAAGATCTGGGGAGAGACTCGCGACATCCAGAACGTGTTCTTCCGTTTCATTAATGATCTCATGAATGGCTTCAAAGAGCTAAGCCTGAACGCTGGCAAACGGGGCGGCTTCCGCAAAGATATGGAAGCTAGCTGTACGACCTACAGGGACAAACGGATTACAGGAGATCTTCAATTCGCTAACGTCAACGTAATTGGCGAGCTGTTGTTCACCTTCGTTATCGGTGCGGTCGTCTTTCTATTCCCGCTTCTATTCAGTGAGCTGAAAGTAAACACGCTTAGGAGCTATGTGTTCATATTGCTGTACATGATCGGTCCTTTGCACGGTATATTGGCGACGATACCGAATGCCATCCAGATTCGCATCAGCTGGAATCGGATTAAAGAGCTGTCCGCTGAGCTGGATGCGATCCAGGAGGAGAGCCCGGAGTCGATAGGAGCTGTATTGCCGGCTACGGCGAATTTAGAGCTTCGTTCCGTGGAATATCATTATCGGACCCAAGATGGCGAGAGCTTCTCTGTTGGACCTATTAATTGTGTATTCCGACAAGGCGAAATTACGTTCATAACGGGCGGTAACGGCAGCGGCAAATCAACCTTGGCGAAGCTGTTCACCGGCCTGTATGTTCCTGATCAAGGCAATGTGCTGCTCGGAGGCGAGCAAGCCGATCCGAGAAGGCTCGGCAGACATTTCTCAGCGATATTCAGTGATTTCTACCTGTTCCAGAAAATGTACGGCATTGATCACGAGGCCAAGCAAGCGGAGATCGAGCATTACCTTGGCGTTCTGCATCTGGAGGATAAGGTCCAGATTGAGGACGGTATCCTTAACACGACCAAGCTCTCGACAGGCCAGCGGAAACGGCTTGCGCTGCTCATGAGCTATTTGGAAGACCGTCCATTCTGTCTTTTTGACGAGTGGGCTGCCGATCAGGACCCGGAATACCGTGCCTTTTTCTACAACACCCTGCTGCCTGATTTGAAAAAACGAGGAAAATGCATCATTGCGATTACGCATGATGATCGGTTCTTCGACTTGGCTGATCAGGTGATTAAGATGGATATGGGACAAATCGTCAAGATTGAATATCCACAATCCGCAGGCTATGCGGTGACTGGAGCTTAAGATTAGCCCGATTGCTGTAGTCGCATCATGGGGAGAGGATGGGAGAGCATGAAAGAAAGACGGCTAGATAGAACGAATGTGGAGAACATGCTGGCACTGACGCCCATACAAGAGGGCCTGCTGTTTCATTATGTGGGCAGTCGGGAGCAAGGGCATTATGCACAGCAGCTTTCCGTCAGGCTGACGGGCGAGTGCAATCTGGACCGTTTGGCTGCGGCTTGGGAAGAGGTTATTCGGCGGAATGAAATGCTTCGCACCGTTTACCGCTGGGAACAGCTTGAGCGACCTGTACAGATTGTTTTGAAGAACGCTCAGACACCGATCGAGCTAATCGACTTGACGGGCCACTCGACGGAAGACCGCGAGAGGCTCGCGAAGGAAGTGGGAGCTAAAGAACGGCAGGCGGATCTCGATCTTGAGACGGCGCCATTCCGTATTGCGCTCTGCAAGCTGGCAGACAATGAATGCGAGATGATCGTGACATGGCATCATATTTTATTCGATGGCTGGAGCAACGGCGTTATTCTGAAGGAGCTGTTGCAGGCTTACCGGGCAATATCTAAGGGAACGCTGCCGGATTTGCCAGGAAAAACGCCATTCAAGCAGTTCGTCAAATGGCATCAGAGCCAGGATAAAAACGCGCAGCGGCAATTTTGGGAGCGAGAGCTGGAGGGCTGGTCAGAGCGTACGTCTTTGCCAGAGAGCCCGGAAGCTCTCCCTGCCGGGAAATCTGTCGGCATTTATAAAGTAGAGCTGGCGCATGACGAAGCCGAGGAGATCGGCAGCTGTGCGAGGAGCCGAGAGGTGACGCTTGCGGCGCTGCTGTATAGCGCATGGGGGATTCTGCTTGGCCGCTATAGTGGGGCAAATGATGTTGTGTTCGGCACAACGGTATCCGGACGAGTACCCGAGATTATAGGGATTGAAGAAATGGTCGGCTTGTTCATTAATACGATCCCGCTCCGTGTTCTAGGCAGTCCGGGTGATTCCGTGGACAAAGTCATCCGCTCCGTGAACGAAGGCTTGAAACGCCGTGAGGAATACGAGCATACCCCGCTGGTCGATATCGGAACCTATAGCGGGCTGGGCAACCGTGAGCCCTTATTCAATTCCATCGTCGTATTGGAGAATTATCCGCTTGATATGAAGCTGCTGCAGGATGAGCTGCTGAAGATTGAACGCTTCGAGATGCATGAGACAACCCACTATGGAATAACGCTCGGCATCCAGACATTCGATGGAATCGAGCTCGAATTTGCCTATGATAAGAAGCGCTTCTCACAGGAGTCCATAATGCGGATGGCTGGACATTTCGTCCAGATTATACGCGGGCTTGTTAGTAAGCCAGATATGCGACTAGGCGAGATCGACATCGTGACGCCAGAAGAACGAAATGTTATTTTGCAGCAATTCAATCGGGAGATTAGCCAGATCGAATCAGAGCCCGTGCATGCTTTGTTTGAGAGACAGGCGGAGCGAACGCCCGATGCGATTGCAGTGATTAGCGGCGGCAAGACCCTTACCTATCGCGAGCTTAATGAACAGGCGAATCGGCTTGCGGTGCAGCTGAGACAGGCAGAGGTGCAGCCGGATAATGCGGTTGCGATTGTCATGGAACGGTCCGAGCATTTGATCGCGGCTATGCTGGGTGTGCTTAAAGCGGGCGCCGCGTACGTTCCGATTGATCATGAATATGCGCTTGATCGGATCGCTCAGACGGTGCAAGACAGTGGAGCGAAGATACTACTGGCTTCGCAAGAGCTTGCAACGGCAATTGGCTTTGACGGTGTGAGGCTGGACCCTGCTGGAGATTGGCTGTTATCCGGTTCTTATGATAGCGGCAATCTGGATAACCGCAACAGCAGCAACGATGCTGCTTACATTTTGTATACATCTGGTTCCACAGGGCGTCCGAAGGGCGTTGTCGTGGAGCATGGCAACCTGCTTGCCTATGCGCAAGCTTTTCAGGAAGAATTCAGCCTGACCAAGGATGATGCCTTCCTTCAGCAAGCCTCTTGCTCATTCGATCAATTTGTCGAAGAGATGTATCCGGTTCTGTTGGCTGGGGGCAGGCTGGTAATTGCTCAGAAGCTGGACGTGCTCGATATTGGGAAGCTGACAAGCACAATCCGTCAGCAGCAAGTGACAATTGTATCTTGTTCTCCACTTCTCTTGAATGAGCTGAACAAGCAAGAAGAGCTCGAAGGGGTGCGACTCTTCATCGGGGGCGGTGATGTGCTGAAGCCCGATTACATCTCCCGATTGCTTGGCGGTGCGGCTGTATATAACACATATGGTCCTACGGAAGGAACGGTCTGCGCTACGTATCATCGTTGTACGAATGCTGATCTGACCGTCGTTCCAATCGGCAAGCCGATCTTGAATTACCGTGTGTATGTGCTGGACACTCACGGTCACCTGATGCCTGTCGGTATTTCTGGGGAAATCTGCATTGCGGGTGCAGGTGTCGCTCGCGGCTATTTGAACCAGCCAGAGCTGACCGCGGAGAAGTTCCTCCCCGATCCTTATGTGCAGGGCGGTCGTCTCTATCGGACAGGCGATATTGGCAAATGGCTTCCGGACGGCAGTATTCAATTCCTTGGGCGGACGGATGAGCAGATCAAAATTCGCGGGTTCCGGGTGGAGCCGGGCGACATTGAGCACCATCTGCTTAAGCATGAGTCCATTGAGGACGCGGTTGTATTGGCAATAGACGATGCTTATGGGCAAAAGTCGCTAATAGCTTATATCCAGCCAATCAGCGACCTTCATTCGGACGATTTGCGGGATTATTTGGGGGCCAAGCTTCCAGCATATATGATTCCATCTCAGTTCTATGTCATTGAGGCAATTCCTAGGACCCCGAATGGCAAGACCGATAAGCGGGCGCTTGCGCAAGTGGCAAAACCGTTGGAACGCCAGAGGGAAGACGATCGGGCCGCCAGCGTTACAGAAGTGAGCATTCGCTTGGTATGGCAGGATGTGTTAAAGCTTGCGCATGTCGGCTTGCAGGACCATTTCTTCGATCTAGGCGGCAATTCGATTCTGATCATGCAGGTGCATGCCAAGCTGGAGAAGGAATATGGTTGGGGAATTAGCATAGTCGATTTATTTGCTTATCCGACGATAGCGAGGCTGGCTCGTTATGTGGACAGCAGGAACGTTGTATACGATGAGTCGGTGTGGGGCGGTTATCAAGTGCTTCCAGCCAGCTTTTTCACCCGTCAACCGCAAGCCAGCGGCATCGGAACGATACGCTTCCATCTCCAATCCGCTATGCGTGAGCATGTTCGATCGATTGGGACCGAGCATAAGGTGGAATGGTTCGATGTTCTCTCAGGTGTTCTCTTGTATCTGCTTGCAGAATGGAGCGGCCGGAAAACAGCTGTCCTGCAATGCTTGCTGGATGACAGGGAGCATGTGGCACCGCTTCAAGCAGATTTGAAGGCCATGAATGGCTTCGCGGAGTTGTTCCGTGCCGTTCAGCTGACTAGGGAAGGGAAGAATGCTGATTCGCCTAGTTATCCCTTAAGCCATATTGGAGCGATCCCTTCGACGAAGGACGAAGCCTCCATACTGCCGTTCGTAGGCAAGGATGAGCTGGAGATGGATGCAGCGTTCCTAGATATCTATGATATCGCCTTGATTCTGGAGGATTCCGAGGATACGAAACAGCTGACAGTTACGGTTAAGTTCAATGACAGGCGCATCCGAAAAGAAGCGGTGAATAGTCTGGCAAAAGGCTATGTCGACGTGCTTCGCCAATTGGCGGATAGCCGCGTCCTAACATGAGAGGGGATGAATAATGAGTAAGCTTGCGCTGGTTTTTCCGGGACAAGGCTCCCAGTATGTTGGAATGGGGAAATCGTTGCATGACCACTATCCATCCGCCAAGGCCGCCTTCGAGGAAGCGAATGATGTGCTAGGATTCGATCTGCGAAAGCTGATGTTCGAAGGAAGCTTGGATGAGCTGACTCGGACAGAGAATGCACAGCCTGCTCTACTTGCTGCAAGCGTCGCTGCCTTTCGCGTCTATATGGAGGAGATCGGCGTGCTGCCTGCTTATGCGGCTGGTCACAGCCTTGGCGAATTCTCGGCATTAACCTGTGCGGGAGCGATGGAGTATGCGGATGCCCTGCGTATTGTGAGGCGGCGAGGCCAATTGATGCAGGAGGCAGCAGCCGAGGGAACGGGTGCAATGTGCGCGGCAATTGACATCCGCAAGGAAGCAATTGAAGCAGCATGCATAGAAGCATCAGCGAATTCAGGGTGCAAGGTTGTGATCTCTAACTTCAACTCGCCGCAGCAAATCGTCATCTCTGGACATCGGGAGGCCGTGGAATTAGCGGCTCGCCAATTGGAGCCAGAGGGTGGAAGGCTGGCGTTTCTGCAGGTCAGTGCGCCATTCCACAGCCCGTTAATGCAGCCGGCAGCGGCTCAATTCGAACAGGAGCTGCAAGGCTACTCGTTCCGCAGCTTCCGATTCCCGGTGCTCTCTAATGTTACGGCGATTCCCTACGCCTCGGTAGGCGAGATTATTCCGAGCTTATCGTCCCAATTAACCGCTCCGGTCCGTTGGGAGGAATCGATGCAATACATCTATCGCATGGGTGTCTCCGCAGCGATCGAGCTAGGAGCCAAAAACGTACTGACTCAGCTGATGAAGGCGAATGCTCCGTCGATTGCCTGCTATTCGTACGAGAAGGCTGAGGAGCTAGAGGCTGTGCGCCACCAATTCACAGTGGAAATAGAGGCTCAGCGCCGCAAAAACGCAGTCAATAATGTGGTTACCTTATGCTTGGCAGCTGCTGTATGCACGCGCAACCGGAACTTTGACAACATCGAATACGAGCATGGATTCATTGAGCCTTATCGCAAGCTGCAGCAGCTTCAGGAGCAGCTTGATGCAGCTCCAGAGACTGTGCCGACCTCGGAGCAGATGGAAGAAGCATTGTCACTGCTCAAAGGAATGCTTGCGACGAAGAAAGTGCCGGAAGCGGAGCAACGGGAACGACTCCAAGAAATTGTGGAAAAGTCGGGTACCCAGACGCTGTATTCCCACTATGTCAGCGCATGAAGCGTTAGTATGTCATAACATCCGGAGGTGAAGCGAAAATGGACTTCGGTTCGATCAAGTTAACCGGCATTCCACTGGAGGAGTTCGGCGATGTCGCCTTTGAGGAGGTATCGCATTCAGATATTGCCATTATCGGCTTATCATTGAAGCTCCCTCTAGCAGATACGCCACGGCAATTCGCGAGCAATCTCGGAGCAGGTCTTGATTGTGTTAGGCCAATCCCGTCTTCCCGTAAGCAAGACACCGATCGCTACTTTAAGTGGATGGGCAAAGAGCCCCATGAGATTGAGTATGGCGAAGCCGCTTATTTGGACGAGATCGACAAGTTCGACTATCGCTTCTTCAAGCTCTCGCCCAAGGAAGCAAGCTTGCTAGATCCGAATCAGAGGCTATTCCTTCAAACAGCTTGGAGTGCAGTCGAGGATGCAGGCTACGGCGGCGATAAGCTCAAAGAAAGCCGTACTGGTGTCTATGTAGGCTATGGCTCCGATTCAGACTATAAGAAATTAATTCAAGAAGTCGAACCAGCGAGCCTGTCATTGGCGATGACAGGGAATGTGCGTCCCATTATTGCCAGCCGTCTATCTTATCTGATGGATCTGAGAGGACCGAGTTTATTGGTAGACACAACCTGCTCGTCATCACTCGTCGCCGTGCATTTAGCGTGTCAGGCAATTCGTAACGGTGAATGCGATATGGCGCTTGCCGGTGGCATTCAGCTCCATCTCGTACCTGTTCGGGAGGTAGAAGTCGGCATTGAGTCATCGACGTCCCGAGCGAGAACCTTCGACGACAGCTCGGATGGAACCGGGACGGGAGAGGGTGTTGTAGCCATTGTGCTCAAGCCGCTGGAAAAGGCACGGGAGGATCGGGATTCGATCTATGCCGTCATTAAGTCGAGCGCGATGAACCAAGATGGCAGTTCAGTGGGCATTACGGCACCAAATGCAGAGGCGCAAGAAGCTGTGATTGTTGAAGCTTGGAAACAGGCAGGCATTGACCCTGAGACGATTGCTTACATCGAGACGCATGGTACGGGAACGAAGCTGGGCGATCCGATTGAAGTAGAAGGCATTCAGCGGGCGTTCCGCAGATACACCGACAAAAAGCAGTTTTGCGCGGTTTCTTCTGTGAAAAGCAATGTTGGTCATCTGGACAATTCTGCTGGAATCACAGGCTTGGTCAAGGCTGTGCTCTCGCTTCATGAGAAGAAGCTGTATCCGACGCTGCATTTTGCCAGGCCGAACAGACAAATTGACTTCGCAGATTCACCGGTGTACGTCAATGATAGGCTGACAAGCTGGGAACAAGAGTCAGGTGTTAGAAGGTGCGGCATTAGCTCCTTCGGCCTCAGCGGCACGAACTGCCATGTCGTGTTGGAGGAAGCGCCTGATGTCGGCGCCTTAGCCTTAGCAGCAGAGACGGAGAGCGGGAAGCCTAGTCTGCTCGTATGGTCGGCACAGACGGATACGGCTTTGAATGAGCTCCTTGGCAGTTTTGTTGATTTTTTTGAACGGAATGAAGAGCTGTCTTTAGAAAATGTCAGCTATACATTAGGCGTAGGCAGAGGGCATTATCGACATCGCCTTGGGCTTGTTGCCTCAAGTAGTAGAGAAGCTGTGGATCTGCTCAGGCAAGCTCGCATGGGAATGCTGCAAGGCGATTGTGCAGGAGAAGGCTGGTTCGCCTCGACACTGCAAGCGAATGCTCCACAAGGGCAGGAAGCGGATCAAGATCGCTTGGCTGAAGCAATCTTGAAGAAGCTGCAGTCTGCAGGCGGGCAGGATGCGCAATTGCTTCAAGAGCTGGGCGCTGTGTATGCTCGAGGCGCTCAGCTTGCATGGGACCGATTATATGCCGGGAAGAAAAGAAGACGGGTTCACCTGCCGACCTATGCATTCGATCGGGACCGCTGCTGGCTGTCATTCCCCGAAGCTGAGCCGATTGCTGATCGCACACAGTTCGAGGGAGAAGGCTTATACCATCGACGGGTTTGGATAAAGGAGCCGCTGCCGAGTAGAAGAGAGGCCCATGTACCCGCTGCTTTGTTAATCTTCAAGGATGCGGAGGGGGTTGGGGTTAATCTGGCGAATCGGGCAAGGTCTGCTTCCTGCAAAGTAATCGAGGTCAGTATTGGCGACCGATACGAGCAGGAGAATGAGAGTTCCTTCCTTATTCGAGATGTCGCAGAAGATTATGCTCGGCTATTGCTGGAGCTAGCAGGAGAGAGGATTGAGCGAATTGTTCATCTCCGCTCCCTGGGCAGCCAAACAGAAGCAGATTCTCTCACAGTGCTTGAGAATAGGCTCGATCGCAGCATGTTCAGCTTATTTTATTTGGCTAAAGCACTTGCGAATCAGCCTCTCCATGATCGGGTTGAACTAACTGTCGTATCGCTGCTCGCAGATGATGTGATTACGGATCAAGTGAGCGTTTTGCCGGAATCGTATGCGATGGTTGGGCTAGGCAAGGTTATAGGCTGGGAAAATCCCAAGCTGCGGGTGCGCTGCATCGATCTTGATGAGACGAAGGATGCAGAGGAGATCGTATGGGCGGAGCTGCTTGCCCAAGCCGAGGGTTATCTTGCTGCTTATCGGCAAGGGGAGCGGTATATAGATCAGGTTGAACACCTTCCTCTAGAGGAGGCAGCAGGCACAGGAGTCGAGCTGACTTCGGAAGGCATCTATCTGATTACAGGCGGCATCGGAGGAATTGGGCTTCATATCGCCAAGCATTTGGCGACGCAAGCGAACATTCGTCTCGCTCTGCTGGGCCGCTCAGTCTTACCGCTGCGTGAGGATTGGGATGCCGAGCTTCAGGAGCAGCCCAAATCACGTACCGCAGCTCGCATCCAAGCTATTCGCGCTATTGAGCAATTAGGCTCCGAAGTGGTAATTGTCCAGACGGATGTGTCAAACAGCGAGCAGTTATCTGCATCTATCGAGGGGCTGCGTCAGCAGTATGGGCGAATAGCTGGCATTGTTCATGCTGCGGGGATTGCAGAAGGCAATCTGCTTGGCAGCTTGACGTTGGAGGAGTTCAAGGCAATAACGGCCTCCAAGGTGCAAGGGACTTGGCTGCTGGATCAATTGACAAGACAGGACCATCCGGATTTCTTCGTCATGTTCTCCTCAGCCATTACGCTGGTTGGCGGAATCGGCTCAGGACCTTATACAGCGGGGAATGCTTATCTGGATGCCTACTCCGCATACCGAAGCCGCCAAGGATGCCGGACGCTCGTATTGAATTGGCCGGCATGGGAGCAGACGGGGGTAGCAGAAGGCGCCGACATGGACGAGAGCAAGGAAATGTTCCGAATATTGCCTCCTAATCAAGGGGTAGAGGCGTTTCATCAAATGCTGAACCGGGGCGACAAGCAGGTGTTCGTCGGGGAGTGGAATAGAAGCGGAGATTTATTTGCCCTAGGGGATTTGCTGCCATTCCGAATGGCAGCGCCGATCCGTCCAAGCAATCGGAACGGCGTACCCATTAAACCTGCATTTACGCGGAAAGCTGCGGTCGTAGTTCCGATTATATTAAAGGGCAAATCAGTTGGCGGTTACAGTGAGATTGAACAAATCGTGGCACAGGCTTGGAAGCAAGTGCTTGGTTATGAAGAACTGGACGTCCATGCTAACTTCTTCGAAATAGGGGGGGATTCGATACTCATCTCGAAGATACATGCCCTTCTGGATGAGCAGTTCCCAAGACAGACGACTGTTGCTGATATGTTTTCCTATCCAACGATAGCTCGTATCTCCGAGCATCTAAGCTCCCAAGCAGCATCATTAATAGAAGAGCTGCCGACAGACTTCGGAGAAGACGAATTCAGGCAAGAGGTTCTGACCCTGTTCGATCGAATTGGGCAGGGCGAGCTGACGATCGACGACGCAGTCGAGCTGTACCAGGCTTTGGAGGTGTCGAATGGATAACATAATACGCACAATATTCGAGAGTGTTGGAGCAGGAAAGCTTGATGCCGAGACTGGTCTCGACCTGCTTCGGTCACTCAAGAGCCAGCATCCCAAGCCATCGAAGGACATCGCCATTATTGGACTTTCCCTCAAGATGCCGGGAGCGGACAATCTTGAGCAGTACTGGGATAATATTGTGAATCGCAGAGACCTGATCAGGCCGTACCCATTGGCTAGGCAAGCGGATTCCGAGGGCTTCATTCGAACATTCACTCATCTGAAGGCGAATGATATTCGCTACAGCCACGGGGGATATCTGCAGGAGGTTGACGGCTTCGATTACAGCTTTTTCAACCTGTCGCCTAAGGAAGCATCACTGATGGACCCGAACCAGCGGCTCTTTTTGCAGACCGCATGGAGGGCAATTGAGGATGCTGGCTACGGTGGCAAAAGAATCAATGGCACACGGACGGGCGTCTATATTGGATACGCTGATTGGCCCGTCTATGGCCAGTACATTAGCAAGAATATGCCCTCGCAGATTCAGACTGCCAGCATTGGCAATACGCCTTCCATTATGGCGGGGAGAATTGCCTACTTACTCGATCTGCAAGGACCGACGCTGCTGGTAGATACCGCCTGCTCTTCATCGCTGGTCGCTGTGCATCTAGCATGCACAGCATTGCGCAATGACGAGTGCGAGATGGCGATCGCAGGAGGAGTCAAGGTATGTTTAATGCCGGTAGAAGGCTTGTTCGAGATCGGAATTGAATCCTCCATGCGGCAGACGAATGCCTTCGATGATGACTCTGACGGTACGGTGTGGGGAGAGGGCACAGTGGCTTTTCTGCTCAAGCCGCTGGCAAAGGCTGTGCGCGATGGTGATCCGATTCACGCAGTAATTAAAGGCAGTGCGATGAATCAGGATGGGACCTCGGTTGGCCTGACTGCCCCGAACGCAGCCTCACAGGAGAAGCTGCTCGTACAGGCTTGGAAGGACGCCGGGATTGACCCTGAGACGGTCACGTATATGGAGGCGCATGGCACGGGGACGAAGCTGGGCGATCCAATCGAAGTGGATGGGATTCGACGAGCTTTCCGTAATTACACAACGAAGAATCAGTTCTGTGCACTCGGCTCGGTGAAGACCAATGTTGGCCATCTGGATGCTGCGGCGGGTGTCGCCGGGCTTGCCAAAGCGGTTGCAGCGCTGAAATATCGCACGCTTCCGCCAACGATTCATTTCGCGAGACCGAACCGCAACATCCCGTTCGAGCAATCGCCGGTCTATGTCAATGACCGCGCACAGCGCTGGGAAGCGGAGAATTCACCGCTAAGATGCGGAGTTAGCTCTTTTGGTTTCAGCGGCACGAATTGCCATCTTGTGCTGGAGGAGGCCCCGAAGATAGGTCCCCGCCGGAGCGAGCAGGAGGATGGCGATCAACTGCTGACGCTGTCTGCCAAGAGCAAGCCGGCGCTGGAGGAGCTCTTGCGAGCCTATGCAGCATGGCTTCCCGACCAGGAAGCAAGCATCGGTGATATCTGCTATACCGCAGGCATCGGCAGGGGGCATTACAATTGCAGATTGGCGATTATTGCGGGGGATTTGGATGAGCTGAAGGACAAGCTCCAGATTCTATTGGATGAAGGTCTTCGCAATGATGAGACAAGAGGCATTTATTATGGGGAGCATCGAATCGCCAGCATCCGCAGGGAATTGTGGGGAGAGGGCGATGTTACGACGGAAGAGCTGCGGACGTACAGTGAAGCCGCGAGCGAATGCATCTCGCGTCTCTCGGAGCGGGAGACTACACGGCCTGAGGATCTGAGGCAGCTAGGCTATTTCTATAGCCTTGGTGCAGAGGTCGAATGGGAGCAGCTGAACGGCTGTAACAACCGGCCTAATACCAGGCTGCCGACCTATCCTTTTCAGGAAATGAGATGCTGGGTCGATCCGCTTCCTCCAGAAGTGGGGGCTGTGGCGACCTTATCAGAGGAGCCTTATCTGAACGCTCAGCCCCAACTGGAAGCGGACATTACATTGACAGGCAAAGCCGGCGGCGATTACACCCGAATGGAGCAAGAGCTGGCGACAGCATGGGGAACGCTTCTCGGCATTCAGGAAATTGATGTCTACGATAACTTCTTTACGCTTGGCGGCAACTCGATCTTAGCGATTCGGCTTGAAGTGGAGCTGGAGAAAAAGGGCATTCGGTTCGGCTCGGAAGAGCTCTTCAGCTATCCGACGATCAAAGAGGCCGCCGAAAGGCTGGAGCCATCATCGAATCTATTCCAAGAGGAGCGGCCGAAGCTTGGTCCGAACGAGGAAAGGGCAGTCGAGACAGCTGCTGCAGAAGAGCTGTCTCTAGAAGGAGAAGTAATTCCGTACTCGGAGCCGATTATTCTGCCTCGAATGGAGCCGTTCAATGATTTGTATTATCGGAACTGCTTCTACAACTCCCTGTTCCCGGCCGTTCAGCATTTCGGACGCAGCGTTCTGCCCTTCCTCTTGAATGATCTCATTGTATTCAGCCGTCCGGAGGAAGCAAACGAGGAACGATATGGAATTGAGTATGTCTTCGTCCGCCCAATTGATGAGCTGTTTGCTCAATTGGGGCTGCGGGTGATGACCTACTATAACAACGAGGATATTGTGGGCGAGCTGGTGAGCAGCATCAGCCAAGGCAAGCCCGTTATCGTATGGGTGGACTGCTATTACGAATCCTTCCGCAAGGATACGTATCACAAGAGGCATGTCGATCACACCTTGCTCGTATTCGGGTTCGATGAGGGACTCCGGCAATTCCATATCGTGGAGCATGACCGTCAGGAAAATTTGTCGTACAAAGCCCGTACGATCAGCTATGACGATCTGACCAATGCGTGCCGGGGCTTCGTCGACCATTTCATGGAGCGGGAATACCGGCCGACCCATTACATCGTCGAGAGCCTCTCGGAACGAGCGGAAGCAAGCAGTGGGGACAGCGTTGCTGCCATGAAGCTGTTCGCACAGAGCCAGCTTAGCGGCCGATCCCGCATCGAGGATAGCTTGCGAACGCTGAAGGAGCTTGCAGAATGGTTCGAGCGGATCGGCTCGCTGGAAGCTTCGTTTAGTCCGCAGGTGAATGATCTCGTCGATTTATTGAATCAGATTATGAATGCCAAGCAGGTTGAACGGTATCGGCTGAGCGCTGTTTTCGGCGAGGAGCATGAGCTAACGAAACAATTTATGCTGCTGCACAATGATTGGGAGACGATTCGAAAAGGCGTAGTTCGGTATATGTATTTGCCGAAATACCAGCCCGACACGATTCAAGCGATCGCGGACAAGCTGCTTGAGCTTGTCCGCAACGAAACTGATTTCCAGAATTGTTTATTCGTCAGTTTCGAACAGATTCAGCAAAAAGCCAATGCATAGGAGGATTTATTATGTCAATTGATACGCAGGAAGATCTGAAGGAAAAAGTAATTAACCTACTGAAGGAAAATGTAGATGATCCAGATGAGCTGGACCGCCTTGGTCCAGATGATGATCTGTCCGTTCTCGGAATTAATTCGATGACTTTCATTAAGCTCGTCATTGCTACGGAAATGGAATTTGGTGTTGCTTGGAAGGACGAGGATTTGGATTTCCGCAATTTCAGAAGCATTAACGCCATTATGGAATATATCGCAAGCTCAAGCGACGAATAGTGAGAAAAGGGAGGTTTTCTATTTATGTTAACGAAAGCTGGTAGTCTTGGTGGAGCCGCATTGGTGGAGCATGTCCAGAATTTAAAGCCGGAGATCAAGCAGCTCACGCTGTTTCCTTCAGAATTATGTAATTATCGTTGCAGCTTTTGCCACATTTGGGGAGATACCGGCTGGGCGCTGAAGGAGCCCCAACGTGCCATTCGGGAGCAGCTTGATATTGAAGTTTTGAAGGGCTTCCTCGGTCAAGTAACAGAGGTCAATAAGAATCTTAACGTTATCATTACCGGCGGTGAGCCGATGCTGTACAAAAACTTTACGGAGCTGGTTGAATATCTGCGCAGCAGAAAAGCAAATATTTATTTGCTGACAAACGGCTCGCTGATCAAAAAACAAGTTCAATTCATTATGGAAAACATCGTAGGGATGAATATCTCGATTGATGGCCCAGAAGAATTCCATGATTCAATTCGCGGCAAAGGCAGCTTCAAAACGATCTGTGAGAATATAGATGCCCTGATTGCTGAGAAAAGAAGAAGAAAAAAAATGTTCCCATTCATCAACATTACGATGGTATTGTCCAAATATAACTATCATAGTATCAAGGATTTCATGGGTGCGCTTCGCGAACGCTTCAGTGATGCAACGGTTGTTCTGCATGATTCCAAAAACCCTTGGCTCAAGCGCCGTGATTTGTCTGTCAATTTCGCACCGCTGCTGTTCACGAGTCAGGAGCGCGGCGAGGCGTATGCTGCCCAAATGAAAGAGCATCTGGACTGCGATGTGTCTCCAGGCTGGCAAGGATTCGTGGAAGAGTCTATCGACATCGACACAGTTGCGCTTAAAAAGGATCTTGAAGAGATCTGGGCATCTGAGGGTGTAGATACATCCAACTTCGTTGATATTCACGAGTATTTCACAGATATCGAGAATGTGTTCGGTCGTTCCAAATGTGTAGCGCCATGGCATGAGCTTGTCATTCGCCGTCAGGGCGATGTGTATCCATGCGTCGATTTGCCTGACTATAAATATGGGAACATCTACGAGAATTCCTTTCAGGAAATGTGGGAGGGTGAAAGAGCAACGAAATTCCGTGAATATTTGAAAACGACGAACCTTATGATGTGCAATCGCTGCACGCGTATGTTCGCGGATAAAGAATCATTCTAATGACTGCATGAGGCTGGGGAGGAGATAAATGATGGACAACGAGGCAATTGACCTCTCTGCTGCGTGTATATCCAGTGAGTCAAAAAAACTGCCATTCGCGATGCCGGATGTGTACGGTTTCCTTGGTCATGCTTATGTGCTTGGCATTCTTCAGAACTATGAGGAATGCAAGCCGTGGATGTATACCCATTATAATCAGCTGCATATCTCTCAGGATTATATCGAGGCAGGAGAATATCGGCTGGATTTCGTACCGAATCTAATGATTCTGTTCGGCAATGTGCCGTGGCTTGAATATCAGCATACCGACAAAACGATGCTGTCCGAGATGGGGATTGACCTCCATCGTTTTCTGAAGTATCAAATCGACGAGAACTTTTATTGCTTCACCTATGTGGATGAGTATTATATCCCGAATTCTGTAAGCAATGGCACGCATCATTTCAGCCATGATCTGATGGTATATGGCTATGATCTGGAGAGACGGATCTATAACATCGCTATTTTTGATAAAAATCGGCAGTTTTCTTTCCAAGAAGTATCCTTCGAGCATTTTGAACAAGCGTATCACACCGATACGGGGCAAAAGGGAATTACCCTATGCCGCAAAATAGCTCCCTATCAGTATGAAGATTCGCGGTTCGGGATGCGTCTCGGTAAATTCGATCTGGATCTGCAGATGATGGTTGATGTGTTGAGCGATTATCTGCATGCGGTGAATACGTCCGAACGCTTACGGTTCCATTACACGCCATCGGATGGTTATCACGGGGTTGATATTTATAAGGGGCTGCAGCGCTACTTCCAAGTGCTGATAGAGGATAAAGTCAATCTGGATGTAAGGCCGGTCCATATTTTGTGGGAGCACAAAAAAATGATGGTTTCCCGAATTACCTATCTACAGGAGCTTGGGTGCTTGAGTAAAGACAATACGTTGCTGGAAGATTATCGTGCTCTGGAAAAGCAGGCGTTCACGCTGCGCAGTATGCTGATGAAATATTTCTGGTCACGGAACACTCAAATTTTGGAATCCATTATTAATGGTCTTGAAAAGCTGCAAGCTGCGGAGGAGCCTGTTCTTCAGTCGCTTATTAATGAGCTGTGCAGTCGAAATGGCCTTATGCCGTATAAGCCGGAACGAGCAGTGGTTGTGGGAGCATAATAGCCGGGCTTAAGGGCTTCCTCTTCTTGGAGGAAGCTCCCGGTTCTCGGTTTGTTCCCTTTCGATTAGGAGGGAGATTAGAAGTATGGATATCTCAATCATTATTCCGGTGCATAACAAGCCCGAGCAATTGGAGAAGACGCTGTACTTTATAAGCGGACAGAAGTATCGTGACGATATTCAGATGGAAGTAGTTATCATAGATGACGGCTCCACTGAACCGATCAAAAGCGTAGTCGATTCGTATGCGGATCGCATTCCTTTATTGAACTATATTTTCATACCTCGGGATAAGCATTCCTGTCGTTCCCGGGCACGCAATACCGGCATTCGCGAGAGCAAGGGGCAAATTCTTGTTTTTCTAGATTGCGGAATTGTCATTCCAGCCCATTTGATCGAAGGAGTAGCGAACCGCATTGGTGATAGTACCAATATGGTGCTGTATCATTATATTTTGGGCGCTTTCACCGATCCGGCTACAGAGGATATGTCTGTTATTGATGGTATTTCTCCAGATAATCTGGAAGAAATATGTGAGCGTCTGAAGCATCATCCGGGCTGGGAAGATTTGCGCACGGCGCATTTTGAGCTGGTCGGAGGCGATCTGAATAAGATGGTCGTGCCTTGGACGATGGGCTGGAGCGGGGCGATTAGTGCTTCACGGGATATCGTACTGAAATCCGGAGGCTTCGATGAGTCGTTCAAAGGCTGGGGAGCAGAGGATACAGATTTCTCCTATCATCTGCACAAGCATGGCGCTCAGATGCTGACGACGGAAGAGATTTGTGTGCTGCATCTTCCTCATGAGGCGGACGACAAGATTGACCTTAAGATCAAGACGAGCTATTTGAACCGTAAAAAAATGCATTATAAGCATTACCAGTTCGATACGGAGCTGTACCCTTATTCGTCGGATATGCATTATAACCAAATCATGACGAAATTCAATCAGATGGTCATCAAATATTATACGCCGTTGTACCCTGAGGCTATTATTGATACCCTTCATTCCGACTACTTAGAAGGGACTCAGCGATCCGCGATTATTGGGGCTGACAGCTACGCCTTATTGAACGAGATCGGGGTTACGCATGCTTTCCTGCAAAACAAACATCTTTACGAAGACTTCAAAAGCAAAATCGTAGATAAAGAATTCGTATATATGCTGGGCGTTGATACGCCTTATCCTTCAGGCCACTTCGACGTGCTGATCGTTACGGATTATTACCGGATGTTCAGCGATCCGATCGCGGGCATATTATTCAAGGAGCTTTTCCGTATATCGAAAAAACTGATCCTCATCCACAGCGAGGTGTATGTATCCTATCTCGCATGCGTTGCTGGGTGGACTTGGCATAGCTTGGAGGAATTCGAGCAAATATTGACTCGCAACCAGCTTCGTTACGAGGTTCAAGCGCAGCATGGGGAGTTTCAATTGCTTGAAGTGTGCAAGGCAATTCCAGCTGCGAAGGCAGATGCAGCGGTTAAGCAGCCGGCGATTAGCAGTTAGGATTTATATTTGGTTTCACTTGAGAAGCGAACGGTGAGGCGGCATTCCATTCCAAGCAGAATGGGAAGCCGCTTTTTTGTACGGTATTCCTGTCTCCTCCCTAGCAGAATGGAATACGCCTATTTGTGGCATTCCCATCCCATGTTCTTCTGGGCATATAAGGAAGATATTTCTTGGAATAAGGAATATTAGTTCGCAGTTAATAGGCTCAGTCAGGCGAAAAGGTAAAACTATGAACCTGAGGTCATTAGTGGGGAACCTAGGTTCCTGAGTAATGAGGCTGACCTACCTTAACTTGGATTTTGGCTAGTAAAGTAGTGAAATAAGTGAGATTGTCCTCATTAAATAGCGAAAGCACCTCATTTCTCAGATGACTATTAATAGGAGGGTTCCAGCTAAGGTTGACATGAGATTAGGAGTAGCAATCCTGAAATCTGCTAGCCAATACAATAGGAATAAACGAACAACTCGATTGCGCGGCACTTATCGTATATAGCTCGAATTGAAAATATGACCATGAATATGTTGGTGGCTGACAATCAGCACATTCTATTTGATGACAACTGGTTTGATGGCAACTGGCTAAATAAACTTTGCCACTCTGATAATGAAATGATTGCACAGGGCATAGCCGAACTAAGCTCGATTGTTGAGATTTATTAGCCTATCGAGCAGTTATTGGCAGGCAAACACGACCAAATCGTATCCTCATTGAGATAAGGACAATTTAGATCGAAGATTGCACCTAACAGAATCAAGCGGTTATTTGATGAAAAGGCTGTTACGCAGCAGGCTAGCTGGCTGGCGGACTAGTAGAGCAAGAAACGAAGCTAATCCTGAAGTCTGTAACAAGACATAGCTATTTACACTTGAATACATGCATTCGAATAATGGATCGCTCGCAGTTACGTATTCATCATTAGAGCATGTGAGGCAAAATCATAAAAGTGTGAGTAGACCCGCTCTTAATGATGGAAATGGATGCAAAAAACGGGGAGATATGAGGTTAACCTCATACCTCAGGAGGCTAGGCTCTTGAGCGATGAGGTTAGCCTCATAGAATGCTGTTCGTGCAGGCCATCATGCCGTGTGGATGAGAATGCGCTCACTCATAAATGTAAGGAAATTGCCCATGAGCTCGCTATGAGCCAATGAACAGTTGAGTATTATTCGACCTCTATTAACCAGAAGCTTGGCGTGAAGACACGGATTGGGGCTGTTGTTAGAGGCTATGAAACTGGACTGCTGGGCTCTTTTCAGGGCAAGGGCAAGGATGCTTAAAACTCAAACGTTCGACACGACGGGAATCCGTCTCCAAACCGTACCTGTTTTTTCGTTTTCCTTATATTATAACATTTATTTAATAATATAAATTATGGTAAAATATGAACAGTAAAAACTAGGAGGCTATTATGAATAAGAAAGTCGTCATGTTACTCGCACTATTAATCGTGATTGCAGTAGCGGTTATCATTCCAATTATGAATTCTAAAGGAACGAGCGGGAATAAGAGTGAGCCTATACAAAGTGAGCCGGTAACCGAAACCGTTAAGCCAAATAATTCGGGTTCTATCGAGGAAAGGGCGAAGGCACTGGTCGCACAAATGAATGACAAGGAGAAAATCGGCCAGCTAGTCATGTATACACCTACCTATACAGCTGATGCCTTCTCCAAGAAGATGATTCAAGAATACTACGCGGGAAGCACGCTTATGAATCGCCGAATCAATACTGTGAAAGAGATGACGGATCTCAATAATCAATTGCAGCAATTAGCGTCGGAGACTCGATTAGGCATTCCATTGTTTATTTCAGGTGATTTGGAATATGGTGCGGCTCAAAGGGTTCCTAGAGAAGCTGCTGTATTGCCAAGGCAAATGGCGATAGCGGCTACACAAAATCTCGACTATGCAGAACAGGCTGCCAAAATTACAGCAATCGAAGCCAAAGCGATGGGCTTCCATTGGAGCTTTTCTCCTGTATCCGATGTGAACTCTAATGCCTTGAATCCGATCATTGGCGTTCGTTCATTCGGTGAAGATACGAAGCTGGTCAGTGATATGTCTGTTGCAGAGGTGAAAGGCTATCATAGTGAGGAAATCATTGCGAGTGCCAAGCATTTTCCAGGGCATGGGGATACCGCATTCGATACGCATTACTCATTGTCCACTGTAAACTATGACGAAGAGGAGCTGCGGAAAGTACATCTCCCGCCATTCCAGGCTGTTATTGATGAAGGCATTGAATCTATTATGACCTCGCATATTATTGTGCAGGCGATTGATCCCGATCTGCCGGCCACACTGTCCAAAAAGGTGCTGACAGGATTGTTGCGCGAAGATCTTGGCTTTAAAGGGATTATCGTTACGGACGCTATGGTTATGGGAGCGATATCAAGAAATTGGGGCGCGGGAGAGGCCGCTGTTATGGCTGTTAATGCTGGTGCAGATATCGTCATGGCCAATGGCTCTGCGTCTGACCAATATGATACAATGAACTCCCTTTATCAAGCTCTGCAAGACGGCAAGCTGGAAAGAAGCCGTGTAGATACTTCTGTAGAGCGTATTCTTACGTATAAGCTAAAGATGAAGCTGTTCGAGAATCGTAAGGTCGAAGTCGATAAGGCTATAGAAATCGTAGGGAGCAAGGAGCATGGGGAGCTAGCTGAGCGTATTGCAATGGATTCTATTACATTACTTAAGAACGAGAATAGTACGTTGCCTTTTGATGCAGAGTCGAAGGAAACGACTTTAGTTGTAAGTGTGGCGTACGCGAATCAAATTGCTGAAACCGTGAAAAAGGTGAGCAAGGGTGAGGTCATGGCTTATCAGGCAGCGCCAGCGACTGGTGAAAAGCTGGATGCAACGGAAGAAAGCATTAGGAAAGCGGTTGAACAGGCGCAAAAAGCAGATCGCATTCTCGTCTTTACCCATTCCGATCAAGAGGTATCGCAAGGGCAGATTGATCTTGTGAATCAGCTTCGTGCAACAGGTAAACCAGTTGTAGCAATCTCACTTGGCAACCCTAGTGATCTGCTCGGTTATTCAGATGTAGCGGCTTATCTGGCAACCTATGCTCTGGACACCTGGTATTCCGTTACCCCAATTCCTGTATCTTGGGATGCTGCTGTTAAAGTCATATTCGGTGCCAAGCCAAAAGGCAAATTGCCTATAACGATTAGTGAAGCTTATCCGAGAGGCTTCGGCTTGAGTTACGAATGAGTAATGAATAAAGTGCAATAAAAACGCCAGCCTTTGACATTCTGTCAAGGGCTGTTGATTTGTGCTTAAACGAATACGGGTTATAAGATTACCGAAATTCGCCATATGGTAAGCGGGATAGTAAAATTTGGATAAGTCATTCGAAAATAGATGTAGAGGGACGCAAGGGAGGGACATAATGTGAATGATTTTTTTAATGACATACCTAATAGCGGCACTTGGAAAATAGTGAAGGAAATCAACAAAGGATGGTCAAGGGATAAGAAATATTATATCCAGGCAGAAGACGGCAGAGAGTGGCTGCTTAGATTATCAGATATCTCCCAGTATGATAAGAAGAAATGGGAGTTTGAAGCGGCAGCCCAGCTTGATAATAGCCCTATTCTAATTGCTAGGCCGATTGCATTCGGAATAAGCAATAGCGGCAAGTCTGTCTATTCTTTGTGGACATGGATTGAAGGCGAGGATGCGAATGAGGTTATCACTTCACTAAGTACGGAGGAGCAGTACCGGCTGGGGGTTGAAGCAGGACAAATCTTAAGGTCGATTCATGACATTCCTGCTCCGAGCAATCAGGGGTCATGGGCTGACTATTATAATCTCAAAATTGATAAATATATGGCCAATTATAAGGCAAGCGGGATACCTCTGCATGGATCAGATCAGATCATCAACTTTGTGGAGCGGAATCGTTATCTATTGGATAAGCGCATCTGTACTTTACAGCATGGCGATTATCATGTGGGCAATATGATCGTTACGAGCTCGCATGAATTAGGGATCATAGATTTCAATAGATTGGATTATGGAGACCCTTGGGAGGAATTTAATCGTATTACATGGTGTGCATGGCAGAGCGGAGTGTTTGCTTCGGGCCGTATTCATGGTTATTTCAATAACGATGTGCCTGATGAGTTTCTTAGAGTCATGGCGCTCTATATAGCGAGTAATCAGTTATCCACAATTCACTGGGCTATTCCATTCGGGCAGGATCAGGTCAATATTATGTTGGAGCGAGCTGGACAGGTGCTGCATTGGTATAATGGTTTTCAAACCCATATACCGAGCTGGTATATGCCAAGCTTCTCAACAGGGGAATAAGGCGGTACAGAATAAGGGAGAAGACCTCCTGCTCCGATCCTTAGAAAAACAGCAACTGCTCATAGATTGAAGAGCAGCAGCAATCCCACTTCTATGATTTAGACTTTTTGAAATTAGCGAATATAACACAAATTAATGAATATCAAATGCGTTATCATTTTAGTATTATATATAAAAACAAAGAGCTAAAAAGTTAAAATTTCCAAAATTAATGAAAATATTGTTGACGTCTTATAGGTACTGCGTGTATCATAGCTATAAAATTCATATTATCATAACGTGTTACCGCAAGGGCATTAGTTATGAAGAATTATTTCTTCTTAACTGATGCCTTTTTTGTGTTATGCAGGTATCAGGCAGATACACGTTTATGAGCTGCACCTGTAGGGAAAAGGGGCGAAATATGAGGAAAGACGCCGTTATCTGCTCAGAAATGTAAGCGGATACAAGTGCGGCCGGAAGGGAGAATGAAGGCGTTGATCATCATCGAGGGCTAAAATGACAGCGAATGAGAAGTAAAAGCAATCCATTACTAAGTACAGGGGGATCTCTATGAATAAAAAGTTTGCACTCAATCTGGTTGTCATTTTTGCAATGCTCTTTAGCAGCGTAGCTGGAATAATCAGTCCAATTGCTGCGGCTGCTGCAGTAGAGCCTTACACCATCTATCCAAATCCTCACGACATTCACTATCAGGGCGGTCAGTTCGAAGTAAGTGATACGATCAATATCGTATACGAATCGCAGGTAGATGCTTATACGAAAAAAAGAGTAGAAGAAATATTGGCGGATAAAAATATTCAATTTACAGAGTCCAACGCCATCGTGTCAGGTGCAACCAATTTTTTAGTCGGTATTTATCAATCGAACGAATATGTAGACCAGTACTTTGAAGACCAGCAATTAATAGATGCCGCGCTGTTAGATAAGCTGGATGCCAACATCATATCCATCGGTAATAATGTCATTGCTGTTTTGGGAAAAGATGTTGATTCTGCGTTTTATGGGGTAACCACGATCAAGCATATCTTCAAGCAGCTGCAGGAGCGAACCATTCATGCATTGACCATTAAGGACTACGCGGATGTAAAGGGCCGAGGCTTCATTGAGGGGTATTATGGAGAGCCTTGGTCCAATGAGGATCGTGTTGAACTGATGAAATTTGGCGGAGAGTTCAAGATGAATTCTTATATTTATGCGCCTAAGGATGATCCTAAGCATAATAGCAAATGGAGAGAATTATATACGGGTGAAGAGCTTGCGAAAATCACCAAGCTTGCTGAAGCCGGCAATGCCAGCAAAACGAGATTTGTATACACCCTTCATCCCTTTATGAATAATGCGATTCGCTTTAATACAGTTGACAATTATGAAGCTGATTTGAACGTCATTAAAGCGAAGTTCACGCAATTGATGGATGCCGGCGTTAGAAAGTTTGGTATTCTGGCTGATGACGCGGGAGTTCCGCCGCAAGGGGCTCAAACCTACGTGACCTTGATGACGGATTTAACCGATTGGCTAATTGAGCAGCAAAAAACCTATAAGGATTTAGTGACAGACATGATTTTCTGTCCGAATGATTATATGGGCTGGGGAGATAGCGCCCAAATCCAGACGTTAAAACAATTGCCGAAGTCTGTCAGCAATGTTCAAACCGGCGGTAAGGTGTGGGGCGAGGTTTCCAACAATTTCACGCAGCAATTTACTGCCAATGCCGGAAGAGGGCCTTACTTATGGATTAACTGGCCTTGCACGGACAACTCCAAAAAACATTTACTCATGGGCGGCAATGAAACATTTTTACAGCCTAATGTTAACCCTGCCAACATTGAAGGAATTGTGTTGAATCCTATGCAGCAATCGGAAGCAAGCAAATCCGCTATTTTTGCGAATGCCGATTATGCATGGAATATTTGGGACAATGTAGATCAGGCAAGGCAAAACTGGACGGATTCATTTGCCTATATGGATCATTTGAACATTAATGAAACGCCGGCTTCAAACGCGCTTAGAGAGTTGTCCAAGCACATGATCAATCAGAATATGGACGGTCGTGTGGCCAAATTGGAAGAATCGGTTGAGCTCGCTCCAAAGTTGAATGCGCTTACAGGAGCTTTGGGCAAAGCGAAAATTGCTGATCAAGCGCAAGCTTTAATTGCAGAGTTTGAAGTCATCCGGGATGCGGCATTAACTTACAAGAAGAGCCCTGGCAATCCAAGAACAAGAGACCAGATTGTCTACTGGCTGGATAGCGCTGTAGATACTGCGAATGCAGCGATTTTCTTATTGAAAGCCGAGATTGCGCATGAAACTGGAGACAGCCCTGCTGTATGGGAAAACTATAGTGAAGGCCAAGCTTCGTTTGATGCTTCACTGAAGCATCCATTCCGATATATCGATCACTATGAATATGCTGAAGTCGGGGTTCAACATATCGTTCCATTTATTAAGGTTCTACTAAATGATGTTTCAATTAAGGTTCAATCGAGCGTGAACCCCGATAGCAACTTTGCTAAAGTCATTACGAATCGGACAGATACGCCTGCTGGCAGCCTGGACAATTTATTGGATAACAATTTGAGTACGGAAGTTATTTTTAAGAATCCGAATACGATTACGACAGGGACATTCATTGGAGTCGTATACGAAAAAGCTTTAACGTTTAATACGGTGCGCTTTGAATTAGGCCAAGGCAGCAATAATACCGATACTTTTGGTGCAAGCAAAGCGCAATACACCGTTGACGGAGAAAACTGGATAGATATTGCCGGGGCCCAATATGGACATATCAATAAAGTGCTTTTAGAAAACTTGAACTTGAAAGCAAGAGGGATTCGTTTGATTGCGACTAGTGATCGTACGAATACTTGGTTTGGCATTAAAGATATTGTGATTAACGAGATCAAGGCAGAGACGGGAGCGCCACAATACAAGTTAATGGTACCGGGGCATTTTAAAGTGTACCAAGGAAGCGAAGCCAATCTATTCGATGGCAATGATACGACTTTTATCTGGTATAATCCTTCAGGCACGGTTAAAGATACGTCTGTTGTAGGAGATTATATTGGCGTAGATTTGCAAAAGGATACGAATCTAGGGAAGGTCTATTTCGCTGTCGGCAGAGATAACGGAGACAAGTGGACGGAGTATCAATTGGAGTATTCGTCTGATAATGTGAACTACACCTTGTACAAAAAATATACAGGCAAGTCTTCAGGCATGGATAAGGTTGAAGAGGATCTAACCGGAATTAAAGCCCGATATGTCCGCTTGACCAACCTGAAAAATGTTAGCGCATGGATCAAGTTTAGTGAAATTCGGGTCGATGCCGCCAAATTGGCTTCTTCCGATTATACCTATTCAAATAACAATAACTATAAAAAAATTGCATCTCAGCACACATTAGAAAATACAAGCTTAGCTGCAACAACAAATATTACACTGAATCCGCAAGAATACGTGGGTGTAAAATTAGAGCGAATCAAAGAGCTTGCGCGTGTGCAGGTAGATGCAACAAGCGATAAATTAACGCTGCAGGCTTCTGCGAATGAGGTCGAATGGACAACTCCTACGGACGGCACCCTAGCTCGATTCGTAAGGCTGCTGAACGACACGAATGATGTCATAACCTTCGACCTGAATGAGTTTACTGTTCTATCGAAGGAGATTTACGGACCAAGCTTTGTCGGGTCGGACATGGGAATCTCTGGTGCCTACGCAGCTAGCGATTCAAGAAACGCAGGCACGCTGCTAGCTCCGTTTGATAAAAACTTCAATACGAAAGCTGTCTTTGCTGATTTTCAGAGAAGAGGGCAGTACATCACTTATTCAGTGGGCGAGCCAAGAGTTTTTAATAGTTTGCGTGTATATAATGAAGAAAATAATATTAACTATATTCGGGACGCCAAGGTCCAATTGTCGCTGGACAACCACACTTGGACAGATGTCATTACTTTGGGCGATGGCGTAGATAATCTTGCGGGCGGCAAGCAAGATTACGCCGATATGATTGCGGACGGCTATACGCATGATTCAGCCAACCCAGGTAATTATTATTATGGCAATGACAATATAGGTGGGATTGAAGCCAAATATATTCGAATTGTCTACACAGCAAATTATTTAACCCGATTTGCTCATATTAACGAGTTCGTCATTAACGGCGGCGAATATGTCAAAACAGAGAACAATCCTAGCTTTGTTGCCGATCCCATTGAAGAAGAAGGATTTGGCCCAGGGCGTTTGATGGATGGCAATCTTACAACTGGATTTAAACCGAATATGACGAATCGTACCGATGGCTCTTTGACTTATCGTTTGTCAGAAAAAACAGATGTAGCGGTAATCACCATTGTTCAAGGTTCAAATGCCATTTCTAACGCTGTCGTAAGCGCAAGGATTGGTCCAGACCAATGGGTCGATCTCGGAATTTTGGATAAAAGCTTGAATACCATTTACAACCGGGTGTATGCACATATTTTTGAAATTAAGTTGACCTGGGGTAATGTGCAGCCCGTTATCTATGAAATGAATATATCAACGAACAAAGACCTGCTGCCTGTAGAGGCGGACAAAACCGCTTTGGCAGCAGCGATCTCGGATGCAGAGCAGAAAGCAGAAGCGGATTATACCGCCCAGAGCTGGAACCTATTCGTTCAAGCTGTAGCGAAAGCTAAAGTCATAAACAACAAGCCGTTTGCAACCCAATCGGAAGTCGATACAGCCTTGGCAGCTTTAACGGATGCGCAAAGCAGACTCGTAGAAAAAGGGTATGTTGCTAAAGAAATAACAGCATTCAGCTTCATGGATTTGTCGCCTGTGGTGACCGGGGCAATTAACGGAACTAACATTGATCTTATTGTTCCTGAGAGCACAGATGCAAGTGCGTTGATTGCAACATTTACGAGTACGGGAGCTTCCGTGCAAATCAATGGAATCGAGCAAGTAAGCGGTACAACGGCGAATGATTTTACCTCGCCAGTGCTGTATACGGTAACGGCGCAGGATGGAACCACACAAACGTATACTGTGACGGTGATAATAGTGACAAGCAGCTCTAAGGAAATTGTTGCGTTCAGCTTCATGGGCCTGTCGCCTGCGGTGACTGGAACGATTAATGGAACCAACATCGACCTAACCGTTCCTCATGGAACGGTTGCAAGTGAGCTGATCGCCACATTCGCCGCCACGGGAGCTTCGGTACAGGTTAACGGAACTGAACAAGTGAGTGGGATGACAGCAAACGATTTCACTTCGCCGGTACTGTATACGGTAACGGCGCAGGACGGAACCACACAAACGTATACGGTGACGGTAACGATAGCTATTAGCAGCAAGAAGGAAATCACGGAATTTGGCTTTATGGGCCTGTCGCCTGCGGTGGCAGGAACGATTAGTGGAACAGAAATTAATCTTGTCGTTCCGCACGGTACAGATGCAAGTGAGCTGATCGCAACATTCGCTGCCACGGGAGCTTCGGTACAGGTTAACGGAACTGAACAAGTGAGTGGGATGACAGCAAACGATTTTACTTCGCCGGTGTTATATACGGTAACGGCGCAGGACGGAACGACGCAAACGTATACGGTGACGGTGACCATTTTCACAAGCAGCGAGAAGGAAATCCTTGGATTCTCCTTTATGGGCTTGTCGCCTGCAGTGACCGGAACGATTAACGAAACAGGCATTCAACTTGTCGTTCCTTACGGCACAGATGCAAGTAAGCTGATTGCCTCATTCATCAGTACGGGGGTATCCGTGCAAGTGAATGGGGTAGAGCAGGTGAGCGGAATGATGGCAAATGATTTCACTTCGCCGGTGTTATATACGGTAACGGCGCAGGACGGAACGACGCAAACGTATACGGTGACGGTGACCGTAGCCGGATATGTACCGCCAAGCCAGCCTGGACCAAGTCCAGAGCCCGATAAAAAAGATGGCACACTCACCCTTCCGGTTAGCGGAACGGGTACAGCTAATCTTCAGGATGAAGTGAAGGTGTACGTTCCTGCGGGAGCCATCAATGAGGAGCTGCGGCTACAGATTGAAAAGATACTCGACCCATCCAAATTGATCACGGGTAAAGATCTGTTGCTCAGTCCGGTTTTTGAGATTGTTAAAAACTTCTCTGAAAATTTCATGAAGCCGGTTACGATAACCATCAAGTTCGATTCGAGCAAGGTGACGGATAAACTGTTGCCGTACATTGCTTATTATGATGAAGCAAGCAAGGTTTGGATTCCGATTGGTGGCACGGTATCCGGTGATAAAGTTACAGTAGAAGTTAATCATTTTACCAAGTTCGCCGTATTCGGATTGAATGAAGACGGCCCTGCACCACATGTTGCGTTTACGGACGTTCAAGGGCATTGGGCGGAAAAAGCAATTAAGCAAGCGGTCGCTCAAGGCATTGTCAGCGGATATCTCGATGGCACTTTCCGTCCAGAGGCTTCGATTACCCGGGAAGAGTTTGTCGTCATGCTGGTTCGTTCGTTGAAGCTGACGGGCGATGAGACAGGGCTTCTATTCAAGGATAAGGTAGAGATTGGCGATTGGGCGAAGGGATCGATTTCGCTTGCCGTTGAGGCAGGAATCGTAAAGGGATACGCGGATGGCACGTTCAGACCGCGCGCCACAATCAGCCGTGTCGAGATGAGCGCTTTATTGGAATCGGCTATGCGCGCAGTTAATGGATGGAGCGCAGAAACCAATAAGGAATTGACCTTCGCTGACAACGATAATATTCCTGCGTGGGCGAGGGACGCGGTTGCGGTGGTGACCGGCAATGGCATCATGCAAGGCCGCGGGGGCAACAAATTCGTTCCCAACGCAATGACAACGCGAGCAGAAGCGATAACGGTTATTATAAGATTATTGGAATTGAAAAATATTTAAAGGATTGAGCTTATTGGGATCGCTCCTTATGGAGCTGGTGTTTTTTCTAGTTAAGTTTTAGGGCTCTGTGTGCCTGAAAGAACTGAGATGAAAGCCATTAAGAAATGAGCGGAGTGCAAGCGTCGGTCAGATAAGGCCGGCGCTTGCACTTCCTTTTTTCAAATTTACGGTCTCATTACAAATTTTATAGGTAAAAACTATAACGTATATAAACTTTATATATTTCAGTTATGAAGTTTTTTGGAACATAATGGATCTAAGCACAATTCCATTGAAGGAAGGAAGATCAGTTATGGGTTCAATGAATGTATGGAATGCAGAATTATATGACCATCAATTAGGCTTTGTATCCGAGTTTGGTAAGGGAGTCATTGAGCTGCTTAACCCCCAACATGGCGAGAGGATACTTGATTTGGGCTGTGGAACAGGAGATCTCGCTAATGAAATAGCGAAGTCCGGAGCATTGGTGACAGGTACGGATCTGGCAGCCAGCATGATTGATAAAGCTAGATTAAAATATCCGTATATCCCCTTCCTAGTCGAAGATGGTGAATCCTTCCGAACAGACGAACAGTTTGATGCGGTTTTCTCCAACGCTGCTCTGCACTGGATGAAAAATGCTGGGAAAGTAATCGAAGCTGTGCAGCTGTCTTTACGCACGGGTGGACGCTTCGTAGCAGAGTTCGGAGGCAGGGGCAATGTGGAACATATTGTAGCGAGCATTACCGCGACGCTTGCGGATCATTATGGAATAGATGCTGCGAGCAGGAATCCTTGGTTTTTCCCCAGTATCGCTGAATATAGCTCCTTGCTTGAGGAGCATGGGTTCCGTGTAACGTATGCCATCCACTTTGATAGGCTTACACGACTTGAAGATGGCGAATGGGGTCTAGTTCATTGGTTGAATAGCTTTGCAGATGACTTTTTCAGAGGGCTGTCGGAAGCAGAGCGTTTGGAAGCATATAGACAGGTGATGGAGCAAGCACAGCCTAAGCTTTATAACGATGGGGTATGGCATGCGGATTACACGAGAATTCGCATCATGGCGGTTAAGGTATAAATGATAGGGGGTTCATGTCAATTTTATGAATTGAAAGGATTTACTCCCGCAAAAACAGAACTTGTCCAAGCAGCTTTGGAGCTGATAAGCCAGAGTCAATGACACACAGGCATCTTTGTTCGCAAAGATGCCTGTTCGCATTGCATAATAGTAGGCTTGCAGCTGTTACTTATCGGAGGTCGATACTTCTAGATGTGTTGAGCTTGCACGAGACCATTGCAAGGATAAGATTACGAGTAGAATGGCAATGATTACGCCGATTGCTCCGATCCAGGTAATGGAGGATAGCGATATTACATTTACGATAACTCCTCCGATTCCTGCGCCAGCTGCCATAGCAAGCTGCATGACGGAGCTATTAAGACTAAGCATAATGCCAGCTGATTCGGGCGCCATTGTCACCAAATTATATTGTTGAGTCGGGCCAGATGACCATGCAGCGAATGACCATAGAATAAGCAAAGGAAATACGACGATTGGAGAATGAGCAGCAAGTGACAATAAGACAAGTGATAGGACATGCAGCATCATGCCCGACAGCAGGGTAGGGAAAACGCCCCATTTATCTGCACTATATCCAGCAAGCTTCGAGCCGGCCAAGCTTGCAATACCGAATGCGAGCAATGCCGCGCTGAGTGCTCGCTCACTCATTCCAGTGACTGATAAGAGATAAGGGGAGATGTAGGTAAAAGCAATGGAGTAGCCGGCTAACCAAAAGAAGCTTATGGATAAGGCAATCAAGATTTTAGGTTTTTTGAGAAGGGACAACTGTTCTCGTAAAGGAGTAGGCTTGTCACCGTCAGTTTTTGGAATTGCGACAGCAATAATGAGGATAGCCAATAATCCTAGTGCGCCAATTCCCCCGAAGACGGCCTTCCAATCGTAGATGGCAGCAATCATTCTTCCCAGCGGAACACCGACGATCAGCGAGGCTGTAAAACCCATAACAACCGTTGCAATTGCACTGGCCTGCTTGCCTGCGGGAGCGATCTTAGCTGCAACCGTCAAAGCAGTCACTACGACTACTCCGGCCCCAAGTGCCATCAGAACCCGTGCTCCAATGAATAATCCGAATCCTGGCAGAATAAGAGCCAGCCCATTCGCAAGAACAAATAATCCCAGTGAATAGAGCAGTAGTCTCTTGCGTTCCCATCGAGACGTTAATGCCATGAGAATAGGCGTGCCAAGCGCATATACGAGGGAGAAGACGGTAATAAGCTGTCCAGCTGCAACTAATGTGATATCCATGCTGTCTGCTATTTTATCGAGAATTCCTGCAATAATATATTCAGATGTTCCAACCAAAAAGCTGATGAGGGCAAGAATATAAATTTTCCATGTGTTCGTCATTACGATGAACCTCTTTTCTTTTTATTTTATGTTTCTAGAAATATCGAAATATTAACAGAGAAAGGAATGCATGCAAACAAGGACAATATGTATTGTTTCGATATTTCTAGATTAATCGAAATAATAAACAAAAAATTAATCAATCAAATAAGGCGCAAATTTTTTAACAGCAGTCAAGTTTAAACTGTAGTAGATGTAGGTTCCCTTTTTCTGAGAGTCTAGAAGACCACATTCAGCTAATTGCTTAAGATGATGGGATAAGGTCGATAGAGCTACAGATTCTAAGCGAGTTTCAAGCTCTGCCGGACACAGATTACTTTCCTTCGTAAGTATCTGGATGATTTTGTAGCGAGTATGCTCGCCTAGTGCTCTATGAACCTTAACGGCTTGATTCATGTCCGTGTTGATTGCATCCATGTCGGTAAGTCCTCTCTGTGTTGATAATTTCGATTATTATCGAAATAAGCTTATCATGCTGTGAAATAAATGTAAATACTATTTATGTCCAGTTATTATGACCATGCAATAAGAAAAATGACAAGCCGAGCTTTTATTGAAGGGCTGGGCTTGTCATTCATTCTTCATTCCTATAGATTAGTCAACATTCTTCAAGCGATAAGCTTTCCAGCTTAAGACGATGAGCTCGATAATAGCGATGAGAGCTGCTAAAGTGATGAAATTTTCAGTTGAACGGTCCCAGATTGCGGATACGGTATCATAAGCTTCGCTTCCAGCGGTGAAAATACCTGTGGCGACCAATTCGTTCAGAAATTGCGGATTCCAAAGCCCGGCATTCGTAACGAGGATGAAGGAGAACACAAAAGATGCAATAATGAAGAAAAATTGGTAGGCAATGATCATTGTCGTCCATTTTTTTGTAATAATCTTCAGGCAATTCCCGAGTATTCCAAGTGCAGCCCAAGCCCAGATAAGTGGAAGATAGCTGTGCAGTACGTCGAGATTAAAGAAGGGAACGACCTTTTGCCCGTTGTTTATAAAGATAGCGCCAATCAGATGATTGGAGAAGGTGAACAGGACGAGAAACAAAATGGCGAATATAATGCCGGCAATTGGACCGCTCGGCTTGATCTGTGCTTGCGGGATTGGAATGGGGGATAACTGAGATGGCTTCCAATCGTTTTTGCTAGTAAGCTGGCCTTTCTTAACCGTATGCTGGCTGCCATATTCGATAAAAGCGAACACGACGGTCACCCATGCAAACCCTTGGACAATCGTTAGGAACAAAGAAGAGAAGAACTCTGAGAAGTGTACGGTCATGGCTGGTTCCAGAATAAAGTCTATTATGAATAAGACAGACATACCGATCAGAATGGAGACGAACACGATCTTCATCACCGAGATGTAAGAGCTAAATAAAGCCGGGCCGATCAGATATCGCTGATTCCCTTGATACTTTGCAGCAAGCCTATTCGGATCTCCGAGCTCTTGGAGCACTCCTTCTACCGCTGATACAGCAGGCTGTCCGCCCTCCATGCGTTCTTCAACCATGTCTTCAATTAAACTCCGCAGTTCCTTCTCAATATCCTCCCGTTGCTTCAGTGGTAATTTATGAGTTACCGCATAAATATACCTATTGACCAGCTCCATTACTGCCGCCTCCTTCAGATTCAATCAAGCCCTCTACGCTAGCAATCATCTTTCTCCACTCCACACATAACTGCTCATACACTTTCTTGCCAAATGGACTGAGCAAATAATATTTGCGCGGACGAGTATCATTCGTATCCCATTGGCTTTCTAATAGCTCTTGCTTCTCAAGCCTGCGCAGCAACGGGTACAAGGTGCCAGGATCAATAGCAATTCCTTTCTCCTCCAATACGGTTACAAGGGAATAGCCATATTGTGGCTCCGATAGCTGGCTTAACACGCCAATGATAATGGTTCCGCGCCTGAGCTCCTGCATCAGGCTGTTGATGACCTCGTCAATCTCTTTCATGTAATCAACTCCTGCTCATATTATACTGTGTGCCACACACTATTGTAAATATAATATTATCATTATTTGTAAAATAGGCGGTTGGAGATTTATCCTCAAATTTAAACCCGTTTTAAACGAATGCATCTTCTCCTTTAAACTTCGTGCTTTAGGATAGAATTGTCGCGTGTAATGCCGGCAGATAATCATTTAGGGGGAGTATTAAAGTGAGATCATTTGAAGTTTTGCTGTTGCTGGCATGTACGGTATTGCTGGTGTATGGGTATTTTTCTGGAAAGATGCCCCGGAGAGCAGGAATTCTCGTTGTGCTGCCAAGCCTTGCTGTACTAATCGCACAATGGTTTTTAGAGGGATATAGATGGCAGTTATTCTTCGTCTATGCCCTGACGCTTTTAATGAGTGTACTCATAGGCTTGCGTTACTCCTTCGCACAGACAGCTACTCGATTAAAAAGATTATTGAGGGGTAGTCTCTACCTCATAGCAGTTCTTCTTATTGCGGGCTCGGCATTAATCGCTTCTTATGCGCCTGTATTTGATTTGCCGAAGCCAACGGGTGCCTATTCAGTCGGTACGCAAACCTTGCATTTCACAGACCTTAACAGAGAAGAGATGAATACAGAGATTGGTACTGACAAGAGGGAACTCATGGTGCAGCTCTGGTACCCTGCTGATTCAGATCCGGCACAGGGACCGAATTTCCTATTTCCTCAAGCTAGAGAAGTATTCCATAAAGTCACTGTGGCTTACTCTGCTCAGTTAGGGATCCCTTCTTTGTTTTTGGACTATTGGAAATATATCCGTACGAATGCCTATGAGGAAGCAGAGCCGATAGCTTCAGCAGCTTCTTTTCCGTTAATAGTGCTAAGCCATGGCATGGGAACAGGGAAGATTCTGCATACTTCTCAAGCGGAGAATCTAGCTAGTCATGGCTATGTTGTGGCTGCTATTGATCATACCTATAGTACAACCGCTACCGTGTTTCCTGATGGTACGGTAACAGGGATGCGAACCGAAATTGGCCAAAGTGATTTTGAACAATTGAGCAGCGGGATTGGCAGAGTCTGGATGGAGGATATTGCGTTCGTCATTCAACAATTAGGGGTACTCAATGAGGGAGGAATCCCTAGCCAATTGAAGGGGGATTTGGACTTGAATCGCATCGGACTGCTTGGACACTCGTTCGGAGGTGCTGTTGCGTATCAGGGCGCATATGGAATGCCAGCAGTTAAAGCAGGGGTCGATATGGATGGAACTTTGTTTGGGATTCATGATCAAGAGCAATTGAAGAAGCCTTTCTTGTTCCTGGAATCAGAGGAATATGTGGCGGCCAAGAAGCGTGAGTATAATAATAAGCAAGTTATGGAAGAGGAAGCTGTTATGAATGCGGCAGCTTACCATGGCGGGAATCGAATCATGATTGAAGGGACGGGTCATTACAATTTCACCGATTTGCAGCTATTCTCTAGTCTCCTGCGAATAACAGGAATGACCGGAGAGTTGGATGGAAATATAGGAGCAGCTGCCGTTAATGAATATGTACTAGATTTTTTTAATCAGCATTTATAGAGAACCTACAGCTTGTATTGAAAGAATAATGGGGCTCCAGCTATAAATGTCCACACCTCCGGTACAGGATTGCAATACTATAGTTGCAAGATTAAAGATGGGGTGGAGGGTGTTGGATTGATCTACACAGCTCTTGGAGATTCGATAACGTTCGGGGAGAATGCGTCCTCTTTGGCAAGAGCTTATCCCCAATTAGCCGTATCGGCTTTGAATTCACGCTCTCGTAAAGTTACTGGGTATGTTGTGGCACGCCCTGGCTGGAGCAGCAAAGACTTATTAGATGCTGTGCTGTGGCAAGGGTCCTCTATTATTAGTCAATCCAATGTCGTTTCGATATGGATCGGAGGAGTGGATTTAGCGAATGCAGCGCTTTTTTCACTTAAAAATCGGCAGCCCTTGGCTATAAAACCAGTTCTGTACCACTACAGAAGAAATTTACGCGCGATTCTGGAGCAAATACAAAGCAAAAGCCATGCCAGAATCATTTGTTGCACACAATACAACCCTTTTCCGAATAGCGCTTTGGCAGCAGACTCGATAGATCGCTTGAATGATTCAACGGCCGATGTTGCCCATCATTACAATGTAAGAATCGCTCCCGCCCATAGATGGTTTGAAGGAAAACAGGCAGAGCTAATCTACGGCTATCGAAGAGGAAGAATAGAAGACGCGTTAAGCGGTTTTCTGCCTATTCACCCGAATGATCGGGGGCATCAAGTTATTGCAAGAGAATTGGCTCCTTATCTTATGGCACGTCATTAGCTTTGGCATGCCAGTGGTAAATCCACAGCTTCATAGGATAGTGGATTTACTTACATAGACAGCGAACCATAATAAAAGGCTGTCGAGAACGTCTCGACAGCCTTGCAGAGAGTTTTTATCCTCACTACATCGTTCCAAGCACATTACTTATGTTCAACAAGATCAATTGCACCTAGTAGGACATGGGCTAACCCAAACCCGAGTACACCTGTTGCAGCAAGTTTATACTTGCCTCCAAGCAGTGAAGCAGCAGAAGCCGTTACCACAGTTCCAAGAACGGCGGGAATCAAACCTTCACGCATAACGATCACTCCTCCATAATGGTTGTGTTTGGAAAGACAAAGCTTATTTTTAATCAAATCAGGGAGGATTATGCATTAAAAAGAATACTAATTTAAGAATTATCGAAAAGCCCGCGACCATGATCGCGGGTTATTTTTTATTAGGGGCAACAATTTAATTCCCATTGCAATCACATCTATAGTACTATGGTTCTATTGGATAAATATTCTAATTAATAGTTGCTATTGTAAAAGGGGATGGAAATTTGAAGACCGTAATTTCTCGCAAGATGGAAGCAGCCACTGAGAAAAAAAGTAGCCGTGACATACTCGTATGGATGCTCTCCTACCTTGAACCTTATAAATGGATCTTTTGTATTACGATTCTATTAGGAGCATTAGTGGCACTTGCAGAACTGATCATTCCCAAATTCATTCAATACATACTGGACCATGTTATACCGAATGGACGTACTGCGCAATTATTCGAACTCATCCCGTTGCTGCTAGTGCTTTTAATCGGAATAGTCGTGCTGCAAGCTGTAAATAACCGCGTAGAGCGGGCGATGCAGGAGCGAATCTCTAGAAACATACAATCTACTATTTTTGATCAGATTAGAAGATTAGGCTTTGCTTATTTTGATCAGCATCCTGTGGGAGAGAGCATCAGCCTGATGCAATCAGAGGTAGATACACTGCAAGGGATGTATCGCAGGCTGCTGCCTCGATTGCTTAATAAGAGCTTGTTTGCTGTTGTTTCTATTATTCTGATGCTGTCGATAAGCATTAAGCTCACTTTGGTCATTTTTCCAACCATTATTCTTTATTATTTGGTGGGCCCGGTAATTGAAAGGAAAATTTCATACTACGGGAAGCGTTGGGCAGATGAGCGAATCCGTTTGAATCAAAAGCTTCATGAGACGATATCGGCTCAACTGGAGCTTAAGGCGAATAATGGGGAAGCATGGGATAAGCGAAGGGGCTTAGCCCGATTGAAGCTGCATAATGATATGCTGCTGCGTTCATATAGCTTCATGAATTTGAGAAATGCGGTAAGAATGTTCTTTTATTATGCAGGCGGGCTTGCTGCAATTGTATATGGGGTACAGCTTGCGAATCTGAATGAGTTGACGGTTGGTGCTGTAGCTGCTTTTCTGCTTTATTTTTTTCCTGCGATGCTCTATTTGTCTGCGATGATTTCGATATTGACTGAGGTTAAAGTATTAATTAATCAGATGGCCCGATTGCATGATTTGATGCAGCTTGAGCCCGAGGTGAGCGAACCAGAGCATCCTCAGCAAATAGGTGAAATCATGGGCCAAATAGATCTGGAGGATGTGACCTACGCATATCCGAATGGCACAGCTGTTATTAACAACTTCTCGCTGCAAGTACAGGCGGGGGAAAGAGTGGCTATTATTGGACCTAGCGGGGAAGGGAAGTCTACACTGCTCAAGCTGATTCCGCGCTTCTATGATGTACAAAGCGGCACAATTCGGATTGACGGTGTAGATATACGGAAGCTTTCCTTCGAGACGCTGCGGGAAGCTGTAGGGGTCGTGTTTCAGGAAACATACCTTTTCGGAAATACAGTGAGAGAAAATATTGCATTCGGAGCTCCTTCTGCAACAGAGGAAGAGGTGATCCAAGCAGCTAAGATGGCCTCAGCGCATGAATTCATCAGCCATCTGCCTCAAGGCTATGCCACCTTGGTGGGAGAACGAGGGGTTATTCTATCCGGCGGACAAAAGCAAAGGATTGCTCTCGCTCGCGTCTTCCTCAAGAAGCCTAAGCTATTGCTGCTCGATGAAGCTACTTCTGCGTTAGACAATGAGAACGAGCTGCTCGTTACAGCAGCTCTGCGTACCCATATGAGGCACACGACAACCATAACTGTCGCACATCGAATCTCGACGATTATGGATTATGACAAGATCGTTTATTTGGAAGGCGGCCGGATTGTTGAAGCGGGCACTTATGACGAGTTGATGAGCAAGAACGGAGCTTTCACTCGATTGGTAGCAGGCGAACATAAGGAGGTGAATAAGGATGAAGCAGCTGCGCTGGGTGTGGAAGCATATTAAGCAGCATAAGCTTTTATTAATTCTCGTTATAGGGGTAACCAGCATTCAGATGATCGCTCAATTCATAGGATCTGTACTGCAGCAGCGATTAATTGACGATGTCATATTAGGCAATAATCGTGATCATTATCGAAGCATTCTAATAGGAATGGCTATTTGTTATGTTGTTCATTCTTTATTGATCTTTATTAGTCCTCTCATTTCTTTGAAAAATTACACAGGCATTCGCTTTAAGCTCTCAGAGTGGTTAATGCACTATTTGTTCAAGCTGCCGGTAGCCCGCCTTGTGAAGCTAAGAACGAGTGAGGTGCTTGGGCTTTTTCAATGGCATATTCACTTGGTTTCTTTTGCTTTCTCTGATCGGCTGTGGACCTTCATGCAGCAGGTCATTATCGCAATAGCTTATTCCGGCTTTTTATTCTGGGTTCATCCTATGATGCTTGCTATTTGTATGGGAACCGCATTATTCTATATTTTTCTCGGATGGAAATTTGGGAAGGTGGCCCAAGAAGCATCAGGAAAGTCATGGGATGCCAAGCATAAAATAGGGGTGTATTTGGAGGAAGGCATCTCGGCTACAAGAGAGGTAATTGCTTTTCACCAGGGAGCTTGGGAGAAGCAGCGCTATAACAGCGCTTTCGATGCTTTTTTTCAGCGGGTAATGAATGAAGTTAAACTGCTGAATGTGAGGATGTTTACTACAGAGCCCTTGCAATGGGGAGCGCGGCTGTTCGTTCTATTATTCGGCGGTTATCTGGTCATGGAGCACAATCTATCGGTCGGTACTTATGTCATCGCATACATGTTCTCCACACAATTGCTTAGTACGCTGCAAGCTTTATTCGAGGTCAGCAATGATATTTGGACTCACTTGACTCATGTGGATCGGCTGCGGGATTTTACAGAGGCTGACGTACAGGCTGAGGGAGAAGAAGATCTATGTGGGGAGCTCAGCTATATTTCCTTTGAGGAAGTCAGCTTTCAGTATGAAGGCAATGACCGTGACGTCTTGAAGCAAATCAATCTTGCTATTCCTATTGGACAGACCGTCGCGATCGTAGGCGAAAGCGGCTGCGGGAAATCCACTATAGTGTCTTTGCTTGCGAGATTTTATGATCCTGTTAAAGGCCGCATTCTGGTGAACGGAGCACCCCTGAATCAATTGCACTTATCTCAGTGGAAAGAAAGAATTGCGATTGTGATGCAGGAGCCGTATTTATTTCATGATACATTACGCAATAATTTGCAAATGGGCAATGAGAGCTTCACAGACGAAGAGCTGATGCGAGCATGCCAACTCGCTCAGATTGAGTCGTTTGTTGTTTCTTTGCCAGATGGCTTAGGGACTCGGATTGGAGAGAGAGGCATTACTTTGTCTGGTGGACAAAGGCAGCGAATTGCCATTGCCAGGGCACTTCTTCGCAATCCAGAGCTATTAATTCTAGATGAAGCGACTTCTGCACTTGATCTGGAAACGGAACGCCTTCTTCAGAAAAACCTCAAGAGTGAACGAAGTAATAAAACAACCATCGTCATTGCCCATCGATTATCGACGATACGTGACAGTGATGTAATCGTTGTTCTACATGAAGGAGGAATTGCAGAGATGGGCTCGCATGATTCACTAATGCAACAAGATTCGAAGTATCGTGCGATGGTCATGTATGAAGGGAATAGGAATGAGGCGATGGCTGAAGCAGGCTAGAGAAGATCAAGATCTTGATGGGGCTGGGTCTGCTTAGTGTTTTTATAGGCTTGCTGAACAGACCCAGCAGCTAATCTCGAACAAATAGGTTGAGTATCATTTCCCGGAAAATAAACGAGGTTAATTACTTTACTTCCGGGCAATAATCATGAAGCGTTCAGAATTGGTTTGTATTCCTTTTGGTGTTTGATTATCGGCAATGAATTGTTGGAGAATGTGGAAATCAGTCTCCGTATGACCGAAATCGGGAATAATAGGCGTATGCTTCAACAAGAAGAGCAAATCCTCGGCAGTTTCATAATATTCGGTTGCATTGCATTTCAGAGACTGAACATCAGTAAAGCCGGCCTTATTCAGTTCGGCTATGTACTGGTCTTTCAATGTATCTTCCTTGACATCAAATGCTTGTCCTCTGCCGAAGGCTGCTTTGAGATTGGCTTTATCCTGTTCACCTACTTGCTGTGTTAAGAAAAGGCCGTCCTTGGCGAGTACTCTTGCTACTTCGAGCGCACAGAAGCTGGAATGCCTACAGGAGGCAATGTTGAAGAAGCCGTCAGGGAAATTCAACTGCATGGCATCCATTTGGAAGAAGCGTATATTTGTCTTGTCCGTCTGCTGTAAGTTGTGGTGTGCTTTCTCGATCATAGCAGAGGAAAGGTCGATTCCAACTAACAATAAAGCAGAATCCGTAATCGGTAATAGTGCTTCTCCGCCACCAGTCCCGATATCCAGCAATAGATCAGATTTTTTGCAAGCTCGCGTAACCTCCGTATAAAAATCCCATTGTACGCCCTCAGAAACGAACTTCAATTTACTGAAATCCCATCCATTTGCTTTTCCAACCTTTTCATAAAATGCTTTGTATTCGATTGTATTCATTTGTTCGTTCTCCTTGAGCTAAGATAGTACTACCTGAGTGAAATGCTCGACTGTCGGGAAAGGATCATAAAATGGATGCAATAGTTCTTTCCATTGTTGATATTGCTCGGACTGACGGAAGCCCACAGTATGGTCCTCAAGCGTTTCCCAATTAACGAGCAGAAGATATTTCCCCCTTGCCTCCATACAACGCTGTAATTCATGGCTAATATAACCGTTCATAGACGAAATGATAGAAGAGGCCTGACGGAATGCTTCTTCATATTCTTGCTCCCTGTCTGCTTTAACTTGCAGCATAACTGCTTCTAGAATCATAAATACTAATCCCCTTAATCTTTAGGTTATGAATTTCATCTTAAATTTTACTTATTATACCATGATTATGGTGTAATAGATTGATCTTCTTCTAGTAAGGAAGTAGAAGCTCTGTCCTCACAGAAGCTGGTAAGCTTGGAGTTGAGGATAGGTTACTTATGTACGGGTGAGTTGGAAAACTGACCGTTTGTTGTTGCGGGACCTTCTGCTGCGTTGAACGGATGTTTAGTTATGATGTGCATTACGTGAGGAACTAGGCGGGATTACGAGGAACTAAGATAATGAGTTAGTGCGCTCGGAGTTGAAGGGAAGGTTAGTTGAGTAGAAAAGATCAGCCGCTATGAGGCAAACTCACGAATATATGAGGATAAGCACCTATAATTACGGAGAATAGTGAGGAAAGCTGGGATGTATGAGGTGAGGTTCATACCTCAGGAGGCTGGGCTCCTGAGATATGAGTTTAGCCTCATAGAAGAGTTATAATGCCGGGAGAGCAGTTAGAATGGATGAGGATAACCTCACAGAAAAGTGAGGTTGGTGCGCTCAGAGTTGAAGGGCACGGAAGAAGCCTGATATCGAGCATACGAATCCCTTGTCACGTACATTGCTGGAGAAGTTGGATTATGATCAATTGACGAATTGTATGCGCTGCGGCTTTTGTCTGCCCGCCTGTCCTACCTTTCAGGAAACAGGGGTGAGCCGGAGTCGCCGCGCGGACGAATTGCATTAATGAAGGCTGTCGCAGATGGGGTGATGGAGCCGGATCAGGCTTTTCAAGAGCAGATGAATCATTGCCTCGGCTGTCGTGCCTGTGAGCCTGCTTGTCCTGCTGATGTGAAATATGGACAGTTGATCGAGCAGGCGCGTGATGCAATCGAGGATCATGCCAGCCATCGTGCTCCTGTCAAAGGTCTCCGCAAGCTGTTTTTCGAAGAGGTTTTCCCGCATCGGAGCAGGTTGCAATGGCTCGGCAGGTCTATGCAATTTTATCAGAAATCCGGCCTTCAGCGTTTAACAAGAGGGACCGGCATTATGCGTCTCTTTCCGGCGCATTTGCGTGAGATGGAGCGGATTTTGCCCGAAGCAACAGCTGCAGGAGTGATCGAGCGCTTTGGCAGCTTCTATCCAGCTAAGGGAGAGCCGATTGCAAAGGTAGCCTTGTTCCGAGGATGCATAATGGATGTCATGTTCGCCGGCACAAATGTAAATACGGTCAAGCTATTGTCTGAGGCGGGCTTCGACGTGGTCATCCCGGAAAGTCAGGTTTGCTGCGGTGCTCTCCACGCTCACAGCGGGGAGATGGAGCAAGCTAGAGAACTTGCGAGAACCAATGTCGAGGCGTTCAAAGCCTCTGGAGTAGATTATATTGTCTCAAATGCGGGAGGCTGCGGCGCTCTGCTGGTGGAATATGATCATTTGCTTCATGAGGATGAACAATGGCAAGAGGATTCCGTCTGGTTCGCGAAGCGGGTTATCGATATTAGCCAGCTTGTTCTAGAGAAAGGCAGAGTTCCTCAATTCTCTGCGTCCGTCACGGAAATGGGACATCCCTTCGAGTCCACAACGATTACTTATCAAGACTCCTGCCATCTTCGCAATGTGATGAAGAGCGCGTCAGCCCCAAGGCAATTAATGAAGCAGATTGCAGGTGTGAAATTCGTAGAGATGCAGGAACCAGACCGCTGCTGCGGATCAGCAGGCATTTATAATGTGACTCAGCCTGAGATGGCTGGGCAATTGCTTGAGCATAAGATGGAGCATGCCAACCGGACTAATGCACGTTACTTATTAACAAGCAATCCCGGTTGCCTTCTCCAGATGAAGCTTGGCATCGACAAGCATGGCAAGACGGATGAAATGGAAGCTGTGCATATTGTTGATTTTTTGTATGAACGCTTGGAATAAGGGAATAACCATTAATAGGAGAAACAAGCTGCCACTACATGGATTTCGACATGATTGGCGGCTTTTTTTGATGGAAAATCTATTATTTGCGTCTTAATCCTTTATAATAGAATTCATCATCCAGTAGCAGACATAAGGAGATTGTGGGATATGCATAAGTTATCAAAAAAGCAAACGATTGTATTCATTACTTTTCTGGTTCTCGTCTGGGGAATTAATTTCCCATTATCTAAATTTGCTCTATCTTATATTCCACCGGTTCTCTTCTCAGGATTACGGACCTTGATTGGCGGCTTGCTGCTGCTGATGGTGGCGATTCCGAGATTAAATCGGTTAAATTTCAGAAATACATGGCCAATTTATATGTTCTCTGCTTTGTTCAATGTCATTCTCTATTACAGCCTTCAGACGATTGGGCTGAATTACTTGCCTTCCGGGCTGTTCTCTGCCATTGTATACCTGCAACCTGTGCTAGTAGGGATTTTCTCATGGCTGTGGCTGGGAGAAGCGATGAATGGGCTGAAGATTACAGGGCTTGTTCTAGGGTTCGCCGGCGTTGCCATCATATCAAGCGGTGCAGGCGGCTTATCTGGACATATTTCAGTAACAGGGATCTTGCTCGCTCTAGGCTCTGGACTTACCTGGGCATTAGGTACGGTTTATGTTAAAAAAAATGGTCCAAGAGTCGATCCAATCTGGCTCGTTACGAATCAACTACTAATAGGCGGAGTGGTTATGACAGTGCTGGGCTCTAGCATGGAGAGCTGGTCGGACGTGGAATGGTCTCCGCTGTTTGTAATCTGCTTATTGTTCATATCGATATTCGTTATTGCGATTGGTTGGTTAGTCTTCTATAAGCTGATCGATTCCGGCGAAGCGAGCAAGGTGGCATCCTATACGTTTCTTATTCCATTGGTTGCGATTCTGGCGGGTACTATATTCCTGAATGAGCCGTTTACCGTCTCACTATTGATAGGCCTTGTGTTTATCTTGCTGAGCATTTACTTTGTGAATCGAAAAGTTCGATTGAAATAATGACAGACAGGGAAGCCATTGCTTTTTAGCGAACGTGAAAAAAGAGAGCTCCTCATCCGATTGGAATGAGGAGCTCTCTTTTTATGCAGGGTAATGATTATTTCTCACTTTGTACTTCTTCTAACAGGGAAGTATCAACAAATTTGCTCAAATCCAGCGTGTCTACAGTGATGTCTTTAATGTAGCCAGCTTCAATGGATACCTTCGCCATTTCTTCAATTGCAGCGAGGCTAACGTCAGGCGTTAATTTCATGTGGGAGAGCGCTGCCTTGATCAATTCAACATCAAGTCCTTTGCCGCTAAGCTCGCTTAGACGCTTGTTGATCAGCTCATAAGCTTGATCCGGGTTGGCTCCGATGAAGTCGATCGCTTCGATATTCGCTTTTACTGCTGCTTTTGCCAAATCTCTATGCTCGCTGATGAACTTATCGCTAGCAACGAGAATAACTAATGGGTAGTCACCGTTGTTTGGCGGGATTTGATCCCAAGGAACGATTACACTACCGATGCCCTCTTGCTCGATTTGTGTGCCCCAAGGCTCAGGAATCAGCGTTGCATGTACTTCGTTCTGGCGAAGCGCTACGAGTGTATCTGATGGTGCACGAGCAACAATCTGTGCACCGGACTTATCTGTTGTAACCTTTACGCCTTCCTGCTCAAGCAGCAGTCGCAGTGAAATTTCATTCGTGCTTCCTTTTGTCGGAATGGCGATCGTCTTGCCGACTAGGTCTTTCACTGTTTTTACTCCGGAATCTTTACCTGCTACAAGAACTGCGCCGCCGTTGTCTGCACCAGAGATAACGCGGAAGTTATTGCTTTTCAGGAATTGGTTCGTGGAAGGTCCAGGTCCTGTATAACCGAAGTCGATCTGCCCAGTTGCCAGAGCTGTGGAGAAGTCAGAGCCATTATCGAAGGCTTGTACTTCAATCTTCACATGATCACCAAAGTTTTTTTGGAAATAGCCGTTCTCCAAGGCAATATAACCTGCAGCGTGCGTGACATTTTTGAATATGCCAATCTTCACGGTAACTGGTTTTTGTGATTCGCCATCTGTAGCACTCGGCTGTTTGTTAGTATTGTTCGGTGATGCTTCGTTAGCACCGCATGCTGCTAATAGTAGAACGAAAATCAATGAAAGAATAAGACCCGCTGTTTTTTTCATTTTCTCGCCAACCCTCTCCGCATTGCTTTTTTATAGTTTTGTATTATACCAACTAATTATATCGGAATTAATTCATTTGTAAATAACTTTTTATTTGGTACTGTTATCGAGCCCATATCGAATGAGCAGCTTGTCTTCCAGACGGCGGAAGCAGAAGTGATCTGAGATGGTGCCGAGTACAGCGATAATGATAACGACGTTCAGCATCAGAGCCGTATCGCCGAGTCCTCTGCCATCCTGCAGCAACTGCCCAAGACCAGCGCCATTGGCGATTAATTCGCCAGCAACGAGTGCGCGCCAAGCGAATGCCCATGCCACGCGAATCCCCGTCATTATATGTGGGAAGGCCCCGGGAATTAGCACTTGGACGAACAGCTTCCAGCCGCTTCCTGTCCCCAGTGTCTGTGCCGCGCGAATATAGATTGGCGAAATATTTTTTATGCCGGTTCGCGTAGCGAGCGACATCGTCCAAGTCGCTCCTAATGTGGTTATAAAAATAACCGACGTGTCATTGAAGCCGAACCAAATAATAGCGAAGGGCAGCCATGCGATACTGGGTACAGTCTGCAAGGCAATGACTACGAAGCCTAACGTATCATCGACCAGCTTCGATTTGGCGAACAGCAGCCCAAGCAGCATGCCGATCGTTAGGGATAGGGCAAAGGCGATAAGCAGTCTGCGCAGGGAGTTAACAATCGCTTCAAGCAGCTGCCCATGTGCGAATCCATCGTAAAAGGATTGTGCTGTCTGGAATAGGGAAGGGAACTTCCATTCCTCCCAGCCAATCAGTCTATATGCCGCTTCCCATGTTACCAAAAGTATGATCAGAAAGACCGTTTTTCTTAAGGCTGTACGTGTCATCGCCCATTTCCTCCTTTACGACTTTCTCTAGCTCGTCTGCCAAGCATTCCATAATAGAGCGCTCCACATGATGCAGCACGGAATCCGAACCATCCCGAGGTCTTGCGGCTCGTACGACGAATTCTTTCTTAATCTTGCCCGGCCTTGTCGACATGACCAATACGCGATCAGATAGCATAACCGCCTCGCGGATATTATGGGTAATGAACAGCACCGTCTTGCCTGTGCGCATCCAGATTTCTTCTAATTCTTGATGAAGCACCAGTCTCGTCTGCTCATCGAGTGCAGCAAAAGGCTCATCCATCAATAAAATTTGCGGGTCCATCACAAGTGCACGCGCGATAGCGGCCCTTTGCTTCATTCCACCTGAGAGCTCATGCGGATAGCGGTCCGCGAATTTACTTAAGTGGACTGCACGAATTTGCTCCAGCGCAATCGCGGTTCTTTCTTTTTTGGACATGCCCTTCTGCTTCAAGCCAAAAGCGACATTCTCAAGAACAGTCAGCCATGGGAATAGCCCATGCTCCTGAAATACAACGACACGGTCAGGTCCCGGCTCCTTAACATTGCTGCCATTAACCTTGATCGTTCCTTGGGAGCTTTTGTCAAACCCGGCGATTAAGTTCAAAACTGTTGATTTGCCGCAGCCGGATGGTCCGAGCAAGGAGACGAACTCGCCTTCTTTTATCGTGAATGTGACGTCGTCCAAAGCATGGAAAAGGTTGCCGTCACGTTGGTGAAACGTTTTATTAACCTTATCGATTTCGATCATAACGTTCTGTTCCCCCATTTTTGTTTAGTGGCCAGTGAGTAAGAAGATACACAATCTATTTATATAGGATTAATACGAATTGTCAATAGAAAATCGCTTTTGATTGTAAAATAACTGTAATTATACCAGTTTTAATTTCACCTATGTACTTGGGCGATATTCAAGAAATGCTATTTACTTAATTAAAAAAGCTGGACTGATGAATTGCTTCATCTATATAGATGAAGTGAATGATTGCTTCGGCGGCTGGAAATAGTAAAAAGAGCAGAGAGGGCTGGTTAGCCCCTCCTGCTCTTTTTACTAGATATGCTGCATTTACGGCTTTAACAACCATAATGCAGGAACGCTAGTTGGCTCCCAGCCAACCAGTGCTGTGTGTGGCTGCCGAGCTTCATAAGTTTGCCCGTTATAGGTGACAAGAGAGCCCGTTGCGTAAGTTGTCCCTACTGTCCAAGGTAAGATTGCCGGAGGACTGGAGGTTGTGACACTTATTGTGCTGTCTGTCGATACATTGCCTGCTGCATCAAGAGCACGAACAGCAAAGGTATACGAAGTATTAGCGGTCAACCCTGATACTGTATAAGTCAAGGTTGCTGCATTCGTGGTTCCTACAAGTGTTGTGCCATTATAAATGTTATAGCTAGCCACGCTAACATTATCGGTCGAAGCATTCCAAGTCAGCTTGGCAGACGTAGAAGTGATAGCCGAGGAGGCAAGGTTAGACGGTGCTGTCGGTGCCGTATTATCAACTGGCTGCGGTTGTGTAGTGAAGGTAACGGCATTGCTTGCAGCTGAATGATTGCCTGCAGCATCGTAGGCTTTAACCGTATAGGAATAAGTAGTATTGCCCGTTAAGCCTGTAAGATTGTAAGACAGGGTAGATCCATTAGCAATGGTAGCAACCAAAGTGGAGCTGTTATAGATTTTGTAGCCTGCAACCGCTACGTTATCCGTTGCTGCACTCCAAGAAAGGGCAGCACTTGTAATAGCTACGTTCGAGAAGGCCAAATTGGCAGGTGCAGTTGGGGCAACCGTATCAGCAGGAGCTCCGCCGCCGAAATCCACGTCGATGACGTTATAGAAGGCATTAGCTGTATCTGCGATTTCCCATACCGCTAGGATGACTTGATAACCAGTGCGGCTAGGCACGGTGCAAGTATCCGAGTAAGAGTGAGGAGGCTGCTTGCCTTTGTAATTAACGTTGCAGAAGGGCGTAAGGTCCAGTTGATCGCGGCTAATAGGCTGGTTAGGGTCCCAATTTTGCTTCGTGATGTAATATTTCCAGCTCGTAGTGGCATGATTAGCCTCGATTGTCCAATGGAATGTGGTAGATCCAGCTGCAATAGGTACCTTAGTCCAGCGAGCTGCGGTTTGCTGATCCAATTGAGGGAAAATCCCGGAAGCGCTTGCTATTTTTCCATCTGCCGGACCTGCGGCCGGGAATCCTTTGTGGGCTTCCAAGCTTTGCGGTTCATAAATAATAGCCCCGCAGTTTTTATTAACACCGCTTGCGCAATAGTCAGCCCGGCTATGCGGAGAGTCAATATAACCATGCGCTGAGGCTTTTCCAGTGAAAACCATTGAGGCCATAATAATAAGAAGAAGAGCGCCACTTGCAATCAACAGCCTTAACATAAGCGAATTAGATAAACGATTGTACGTCAAAATTATTTTCCTCCTTTTAGTGTGGAACTAATTTTCAATGCAATCCTGCTAAAGCTATGGTATAGGTTGTTGATCAACTCCTCCCGCATGTACAATTCTCGCGGCCGCGTAAGGCCCTCGAGCAGCAGTGGCGGCATCCTCCTCCTTGTAGGGATGGCGTATATATAAACTCATATGGAGCCTATACCAAAGGGCAGTTGAAAAAAGGGCAAAGCTAAGAAACCAGTCTCTGCTTCAGATTTTTAACTGGCGGCAATAGTAAGTTTGATAATCGAAGATTGAAAATTCGGCGTATCTAGTTGGTACAATCGTTTGGAAGTAAGACAGGTTGAAAAAATTAGGCTGGAGTAAAATCTGAGGATCGCAGGAATGAATAAGTAAGTGGAGGTATCATCTGTAATTCAATTGGATTATACATCTATCTTTGGGATTTCTCAACAAGTATTTTAGAACTAAAGTAATTTTGTTTTGTAATGATAATTACAAATTTTATTTGCAAGGAATTCATTTGAAAACGGCATGAATAATGTACTATAATTACCTCTAGTAGAGTTGAGGAGGAAATTATTGTGAATACCGCAAGTGCTATGAAAGCTCCGGATGCGCCGGACTTGGGGAATGTAAAGAGGCTGCCAATACTAATATCACTTATTATCGGGGCATTTTTCTCGATTTTGAATGAAACGCTATTGAATATCGCCTTTCCTGAATTAATGATTGAGCTTAAAGTGTCGGCACCAACGCTTCAATGGCTGGCAACGGGCTATATGCTCGTAGTCGGCGTACTAGTCCCGGCCTCTGCATTGCTTGTGCAATGGTTCACAACAAGGCAAATGTTTTTGGGGGCTATGACCCTATTTTCTCTGGGAACACTGGTATGTGGTATTGCTCCAGAGTTTTCTGTTCTTCTGATCGGTCGTCTGCTGCAAGCAGGAGGAACAGGTCTCATGCTTCCCGTTCTTATGAATACGATTCTTGCTTTGTATCCTCCTGAGAAGCGTGGAGCGGCAATGGGTAGTATTGGTCTTGTTATTATGTTCGCTCCAGCGATTGGTCCTACGCTGTCTGGACTTATTCTGGAATCATTCGAATGGCGCTGGTTGTTCTATATGGTTCTGCCATTCGCGGTTTTCTCCATTATATTTGCCTTCGTATTTTTGAAGAATGTATCGACGCCAACAAAGCCTAAGGTAGACGTATTGTCGCTTATTTTGTCCACGATCGGTTTTGGCGGCATTGTGTATGGATTTAGTATGTCTGGAGAGGGCCATGGCGGTTGGTCAAGCCCAGAGGTATATGGAACTGTCATCGTTGGCGGAGTAGCGCTTCTGCTATTCGTGCTAAGACAGTTGTCAGTCAAAGAGCCTTTAATGGATCTGCGAGCTTTCCGTTATCCGATGTTTACTTTGACAGCGATCTTGCTCATTATTATGATGATGACTTTGTTCTCTACGATGTCATTGCTTCCATTCCTGTTCCAAGGCGCACTCTTGTTGTCTGTATTTACATCAGGATTGATTATGCTTCCGGGAAGTTTATTGAATGGTCTGATCTCACCGCTTACAGGCAAGCTGTTTGATAAATTTGGGCCAAGGGCGCTTGTTATTCCAGGAACAGCTCTTCTGGTTATTATTATGTGGTTCTTTACTCAAGTATCTATAGACACGTCGAAGACGACGTATGTCTGGCTGCATATTAGTATGATGGTTGCGATCTCGATGATTATGATGCCGGCTCAGACCAATGGCTTGAATCAACTCCCAAGCCGCTTTTATCCACATGGTACAGCGATTCTTAATACGCTGCAGCAAGTGGCAGGAGCAATTGGGGTTGCTCTATTCATCGGTGTGATGACATCGGGTCAACGCCGTTTCCTCACCGATTCAGCTGACCCGACTGCGCCTGCCCAACAGGCTGAAGCAATGGTCGCTGGTGTGCATGATGCATTTATGATCGGCTTTGGCTTTGCCGTTGCTGCATTAATTCTAGCTCTGTTCGTGAAGCGTACGGTATCGCCTAAGTCATAATGCTAGGGTCTTTTGAGCCATGAGGCATTATCAAAAGTAAGTTTTACAAAGGGATGGATCAGGTGATTTCTGATTCATCCCTTTTTATTTTGATTGATCGCTGCTTTGTTAAGCGGTTGGAGGAACAAGCGAAAGCTTTTGAATGGCTTGCTTGGGCAAGCCGTGAAAGGGAAACGGGAGGAACCCGGAACCCCGAACCCCGAACCCGGAACCCCGAACCCGGAACCCGGAACCCGGACCTCCGAACCTTATCGTAAACTACTGAGTTTCCAGAGTTCTCAATTGGTTACTAGCTGACAGTAGCAATATATTATCTATTGCCAGACAGACGGATGATGTTCACTCACCTGTAAAGGAAAGTTTCTCATTGTACCTCCTACACAATCACTTACTATTTACTCAACTAACCTGTCCATCCTTGCGAGCGCACCATCAGCCTCACTCTTCTGTGAGGCTATCCTCATACATATAACCTGCTGACGCAGCACGAAAAGCATAGTATGAGGCTAGCCTCATACTTCAAGAGCCTAGCCTCCTGAGATATGAGGTTTACCTCATATCTGATTATTTTCGTCGTTATTCGTCTCAATTATAGGTGATTATCCTCATACATATGTGATTTTGCCTCATAGCGGCAGCTCCTAAGCTCAAGCTATTCTTAGTTTGTCGTAGTACCTCGTAGTACTCGTAGTACCTCACATACTCAACCATCAGCAGATTACTTACGTGCCCAATAGCCAGCATATCGAGGGTACTCAACAGGGTAAATCTGAGCTTATGAATCTCCATAACGATCTTTTTAAAGTCATACGAATTATGATATATTCTGTTTATCGTAAACTGGATGGCATCAGTCTATTATGATCGGCATTGGCATGATCTTAGTACCAGCATCAAGGAATGACAAAAGGGGAGGGACTTATGATGTATATAGGAGCTATTGAAGCAGGAGGAACAAAAATTATATGTGGCATCGGCAATGAGCATGGTGTGGTGGAAGAGAGAATCAGCTTTCCAACGGGTGATCCTGAGCAGACGATAGGGAAGATTATTCAATATTTTCAGGATAAGAGCGTCGCGGCTATAGGGCTGGGATCATTTGGCCCGCTCAATATTGATCCGAAGAGTCCTTTATACGGGTATGTGACGACTACGCCAAAGCCGGGATGGTCGAATTATAACTTTTTGGGTGCTTTGCAGGAGCAATTCGATATCCCTTTCGGCTTTGATACGGATGTTAATGCGGCAGCTCTGGCTGAGGCGACGTGGGGAAGTGCCAAAGGATTAGATAGCTGTGTCTATTATACGGTTGGAACGGGTATTGGTTTAGGGGCGATCGCCGAAGGAAAGCTTGTTCATGGTCTCATGCATCCTGAGGGAGGACATGTGCTTGTGAAGCGTCATATAGATGATAATTTCGCGGGATGCTGCCCTTTTCACGGAGATTGTCTGGAAGGTATGGCATCGGGTCCCGCAATCGAAAAAAGGTGGAATGAAAAGGGCAACGAGCTGAAGGCGAATCACCCAGCTTGGGAAATCGAAGCACACTATATCGGGCAAGCTCTTACGAACACCATATTGATGCTTATGCCTAAGAAGATCATTCTAGGTGGAGGGGTCATGCATCAGAAGCAATTATTCCCTCTAATCCATAGAGTTGTTCGGAACAATCTTAATCATTATATACAGTTAGCGGAGCTGGCTGATGGAATAGAATCTTATATTGTACCGCCCGGACTTGGAGATAATGCAGGTTTATGCGGCGGATTGGCTCTTGGTTTGGAGGCATTGAGAAAGAGTAGTTGAATAAGCAGGGTAGTAGCGAAGTAATCTCCAAGTACATTCCTTGAATTGTGCTTGGAGATTTTTATTTAGAGGCAATTTCACAAAATTTCTATAGAGCAGTAATTTACTATTAGGAATTTGTAAAAGTATATTTTCAAGTTTTTCGATAAGGGTTTTTCGAAGGTTTACAGGGTTAAGGGTAATTGTATCTTTAGTTCAGCGGAAATCCATCTAATTGAAGTAGTCATAATTATTATTATTCCAAGAATAGCAGTCATGGTAAGTAGTATATTAAGAGCCATCTTATCAGTATTAACTGATTTAAGCAAAGCTACAGAACACCAACTCCATCCTTGAAGCCAACAGCCATTCGTTGTCATTCTGGGGTGATTTATATTTCAAGAGCCGGTGAATTTGGTCAATGTACGATGAATGTTCAGAGATCCAGAACTGATTAGCAGTTGCCCTAGAAAGCAGGTAGTAGTAGCTGTCACCAGGGAGAAAGCAGATGAATAAATTTTTTAAATATATGTGCAAGGAATTTTGCTGTGATTGGAGAAATACCAGCGTTTCAAACGTATGGAATAAAGCTACATTTATCATGTTGGGTTGTTTACGTTAATGGCCCAAGACAGAGCTAGGCTGCCGACATTGATCGGCAGCCTAGTCTTAGTTGGAGATTGAACTATCGTTACCCGTTAGAGCTCAACAAATTGATTCTAGTAATACAAATAAGTAGCCGCCCTTCAATTAACTAGCATCTTGTTCTATCTACGGGTCGCAGTGTTTGGGGAAAACAACCTGCCCACGCCCTGCATATTTCGAAAAACACTCATTCGAACACTGACCGATGTGTTACTTTTCTTTACCTTTACCATGAAACCTGACAAATATAAAAACTCCGATCAAGGCTACGACAATCCCAGACCAGAAAAACCAAACTTGAACTCCGAATCGGTCGGTAACCGGTCCCGCCAAAGCGAGCCCGATCGGGGAAGACAATAGTCCAATGCTCGTGACAAATGAAAGCACACGCCCCAATATTTCAGGCGCGTAGGACTTCTGAATCATCGCCATGTAAGGACCGTTGAACAAAGGCGCCGCCGCACCCATAAGGAAGGATAGGACGATGAAAGCAAGGAACGCATCGCTCCCTACTACCCCGCTCAGGACGCAGGCCAACCCAATCGCAACCAAGCTCAGGCTCATATAAGTGGAATCCTTCCACTTAGAAGCAAGAACCGACAACAGTGCGCCACCAAGGATCATGCCAATTCCGAATACTGCCTCGATCAGGCTAGCGCTATAACCCCCGCGGCCGAAATGAGACAGTGTCATCAGGGGAAACAGCATCGCCAGAGGCACAAAAACAACGCTAAAGATCGCCATTGCGATTGTAATCGTGATAATGGACTTTTCAGAAAGGAACGCTTTCCAACCGAGAGTAAACTCCCTATGGAACGAAGACGTTGGTATGATCTCCGGCTTCGGTTGATGAATATTGACCAATAGAAGCATGAGATTAGCGATTAATGCACCAACCACATCCAAGAGCAATACCGTTCCTAGTGAAGTAGCCGAGTATACCGCTACTCCAAGCGCTGGTCCGAGTACGCTAGATGCGGAGAACACTAACTGATTCCAGCCAGCCACCCTGGTTAATTGTTCTTCCGGCGCGATAAGAGGGATCGCGGCTTGGAACGACGGGGCATGGAAGGACGAAGCTATCGATCGAATAAATAGTATTGCATACACGACCCATAAACTTGGTTCGCCCCATAAGTAATAGGCGCCTAAAACCAAACTGGAAAACGCAATGACGCTGTCAGAAACGATCATTGTAAGCTTACGATTCCATCGGTCAAGCCAGACGCCAATGAATGGGCCTAATAGCGCTTGCGGTAGAAACCCGGAAAGACCTGCAATCATCAGCACGGTAGCCGACCCCGTCGTCTCAGTCAAATACCAGATGATTGAAAACTGAACCATAGAAGATGTTAGAATCGAAAAAATTTGCCCGCTGAAGATTAATGCGAACGTTTTTTTCCATTGCATATACATGAAGTTCTGTACCCCCTAATTTCGTTCTTTCAGATCGTCTTACTTATACATTACTTCAATCGTACAAGCCGGCGATCACTCACCTTATATACCTGATCGGCGACACCCCCGAGCAGACGGGTATCGTGTGATATAAATACGATGGTGCCTTGGTAATTTCGCATCATGGTCTCAAGTGCCTCCACGGTGGGAATATCCCAAAAGTTACTCGGTTCGTCCATAAGCAGGATGTTGTAGCGTCCAAGCAACAATTTGGATAAATGGAGCTTTATGATTTCACCGCCGCTTAATACGGATAGCTCTTTGCGAATATCCTGGTGTGTGAACCCCATGGATGCGAGTACCGCCCGAATGTCCAAAACCTGATATTCACAGTTTTCCTGCATGAATGTCATTACGTTCTGATTCCGATCGAACTTGTAACCGGTTTGGACAAAATAGCCGATTTCCGCTTTGGACGATAACTTGATACCGCTCTCCCTATCGCGAATCATATTGAACAAAGTAGTCTTTCCGGCCCCATTAGCGCCTGTTATTGCAATTTTGCCCCCGAGCGGGAACTGGAAGGACACATTGTCGAATATCACCTTGTCTCCGAACCGTTTACTGATTTCGTTTCCCACAACCGGAAATGGATTGTGCAATTCAAGCGCTTTGCTCTGTCGGAATTGAACTTTTCGTATGGTTTCAGGCGTAGTGACTTCGCCAAGCGCTTCGATTCGCCGTTCCATATTTTTGGCTGCGTTATGAAGTTTCTGCTGCTTGCTGCCTTGGGATTTCTGATGGCCGAGGCGTCCGCCACTATCCGTCCTGTTTTTTCTGTCTGTTTCTTTTGCCTTTTGATCAAGCTTTCTGGCCTGACTTTTCTTTTCCTCAATAGCCCGTTCTAGCCGTTCACGTTCCACTACATATTGTTTATATTCGGCAGCCTGGCTTTTTCGTTCTTCTTCTTTCTGGGCCAAATAGTCGGTATAATCACCCCAATATTCGGTGATCTTCCCTTCTTTAATCTCCCAAATACTATCTATGACCTGGTCTAGGAAATAACGGTCATGACTAATAATGAGCAACGCCCCCGAATAATGTTTAAGTCGGTTTACAAGGATGTCGATACCTTCACGATCCAGTTGGGATGTCGGTTCGTCTGCAAAAATGCCATGCACCTCTCCCGACAGTGCCTGTGCAATTTTTAACCGCGTCTCTTCCCCGCCGCTCATTGTCTCCACATGTACCTGACTGACGCCTAACTGGCTTGCTATAGCTTGATTCTGTTCATGTTGGGTAACCGCCTCTTCCAATTGGAGAATATAGGTGAACGTCCCCTTCCTTGCAATCTTGCCATGCTGCAAAGGGATTTTACCTAGTAACGCTTTGAGCAACGTACTTTTTCCAGCTCCGTTGGCGCCAACCAGACCAATTCGATCAAACTCATACAACTCCAACTGCTCGATATCAAGCACGCCGCGTCCCAAAAATTCCACATAAATATCCTTCGCTTTTATCAATAACATACTTAATCCTCCTTCGAAAATCGCAGTTTCCGTTTTTTCGTTCGCAGGCTGACCCGCGATTTACTTAGAGAGGATTAAATAAAGAAGTACAAATGTATGCCTCGCATCGTTACGACTCCTTCTATAGTTGGATTCAAAGCAATAAAAAAAACAGACCCAAGTCCGCATAGGGGCTTGGGTCTGCTTGAATTACACAATTGGACAGAGCGAAACAAGGCACAGTAAAAAAGGCCGTAGAGATCGCAATCGATGTCCTCATACGTAAAGATAAGCAACTCAAAAAAGCCCACATTGGTGGAAATAAGCTTTTTATCGTGTACTTACCAAATACGTGGAATCATAGATCGCAATCCTCCTCAAATTTTATAGTCGAACTTTAACATCGAATACTACAAATGTCAATATTCGTATCCCATTAAAATGATCACCCAGTTTCTACTAATAATTCGCAATCACCAGATCATTATACCTAATATAGAAATAAGTGCATGAAAATTTTATAAACTCATTGTTTTTCAAAAATAAAAAGCTATCCTCCAAGCGTTCATACTGAACGACTTGTGGGATAGCTTTTTTACATACAATCGGTTAAGCTTCTCCGTCAACGAATAAGGATACTTTCTCGAAGCCAGATTCAGAGACACGAATTAAGCCAGTGTCGGAGATATGAAGAGTTGGAATGACTACTAGAGCGAGCAGTGATAGCGTCATGAACGCATAATTCATTGTACAGCCTGCTTGTACTAGGGCATTGCTGATGGCTTTGGACTGCTTAACGACGGTCTCATAAGGCGCTGTTGACATGAGGCCAGCAAGGCGAAGCGGCAGTTCTACGATCTCGTTGTTGTTCGTTACAACTGCAATGCCGCCTTGCATGCGAATGACCGAATTAGCCGCTTGAGCCATTAATGCGTCATCGTTGCCGATAATGAGCACATTGTGGCTGTCATGGGCAACAGTCATTGCAATGGCTGCTGGTTGATTGAACCCTACGTTGTCAACAAGAGCGATTGCCGAGCCGCCGGTTTTGCCATGACGCTCGAACACGGCCATTTTACATAAGCCGCTCTCAACAGTAACATCGAGCTTGCCATTCTTAACGGCTACGTCTACGAATAATTCTTCCGTCTCAACGTGATTCTCGATTACTTTGGCTACACGGGACTTGATCACCCCTGATTGAACCGGCGTGGCAATTTCGAAGTCGGCAGGCGCAAGCTCTTTGGTGATCTTAACCGAGTTAATCGCATATTCGGGATAATCGAATGGCTTCAGCTCAATGGTCATGGCACCGTTCTCCGCAACGACTTCACCGCGGGCAATCGTCATAACGACATTTACATCAGCAAGATTGCCATCCAGCAAAATAATGTCTGCAATCATTCCCGGTGTTACTGAGCCTACGTCTCTTGCTACACCGAAACGTTCTGCTGTATTCACGGTTGCCATTTGGAAGGCAGTTACAGGCTTCACGCCTTGCTGAATCGCATGTCTGACGATAAAATTCATATGGCCTTCTTCTTCCAAAGAATCGCAGATCCGGTCATCCGAGACGAGAATCATTCGGCGCGAGTCAATGCCAAGCTCTGTATGGGCTTTGATCGTCTCCGCCACGTCATGCCACGCAGATCCACGGCGCATTTTGGCGTACATTCCCAATCTTACGCGGTTGACAACATCCTCCTTGGTTACACACTCATGGTCGCCAGAGACGCCAGCTGCAATATAAGCAGATAGTCTTGGTGTATTAGAAGGCCAAGTATAGTGACCGTCAACGACTTTGCCTGCACGCAGTGTCGCTTGAATCTCACCGATCATCTTCTCATCGCCGAATACGACACCCGGGAAGTTCATAACCTCACCCAAGGCAATCATATCAGGACCCCAGCTTAAAGCTTCTGCTACTTCCTCTGGTCCGAACTCCGCTCCCGAAGTTTCAAATTCCGGATTCGTTGACGGTACGCAAGAGGCTACTTGCATATAAGCGGCCATCGGTGTTTGCCGCGCTTCATCGAGCATGATACGAAGACCAGGCAGCCCGAGTACATTGGAGATTTCATGAGGATCGAAGAATCCGCCAGTCGTACCAAGCGGAAGAACAGCATTGGCGAATTGTGTAACAGACAGCATACTGCTCTCAATGTGACAATGACCGTCAAGCAGACCCGGAGCAATATATTTGCCTCCAGCATCAATAACTTTGGTATCATCCCCGATCATTCCATCTACATACGGACCTACATAGGCAATTCGGGTACCGACTACGGCAACCGATATATCAGGCAAGATTTCGCCAGAAATTACGTTAACTAAAGTACCATTGCGGATAAATAAAGAAGCCTTTTGTTCCCCTTTTGCGAATGCAACCAGGTCAGGAATACAATCTGCCAGCTGCGGTCTTGCAAATTTTACATGAGTCATTCCTATATTCCACCTCTCCCAAACAATTAAATTATATCTTACACTTGCCCTCTGAAATAAGCCAGTTTACTTCTTCCAATTGCAGGGTGTAAAAGGGTATGCCCTGTATCTTTATTATTCCCGTATGCACATACTTAAAGACATCCTATTTGCCATATGCTAGTATGGAAAAAACAGCCATATATTTCTGCTAAGCGAAGGAGTTTCATGATGAATTTGTTAAAAGGACAGAAGGTAGACGTTACAAAAGGACGGAATCTCTCAAATCTTAGTCTGCAGTTCGGATATACGGCGAAAAAGAAGGAAATGAGTATAGACGCTGCGGGGTTTATATTATCAGATGAGAGACGCTGTGAACGGGATGAGCATTTTGTTTTTTATGGTAATCCAGTGTCACCAAACGGTGCAGTTGCACATAATTCAATGAATGGACCCGAGCAAGAAGCAATTCGAGTATGTATCGCTAAGCTGCCAGCAGATGCGGCTGCAATCGCATTTACGTTAACGATTCATGAGGGGGAGCAGCACGGACATACGATGCAGGATGTCGCTTCGATGTATTTGCGGCTTATTGATGCTGACAGCGGTAATGAATTGTACAGATATGACTATGGTTCTGATCTGAGCCTAGAAACGGCAATTGTTGTCGGTGAGCTGTATAACTATAATGGCGAATGGAAATTTAATGCGATTGGAAGCGGGTTTTATGGAGGACTCGGTGCTTTGTGCACGAGCTTTGGTCTTGAGCTTGAGGCTACAGATTCTGAGGTGGCAGCAGCTGTAGAAGAAAAACAAATGACTTCTATCGATTTGCGCAAAAAGCTTGTCCAAATTACGCTTGAGAAGAAAAAATTGACGGGCGTAGTAGCGAGAGTCGGCATTGTTCTCGATATAACAGGATCAATGAAGACGATGTATAAGGATGGCACGGTTCAGGAAGTGGTCGAGCGGATATTGGCTGTTGCTTGTAAATTTGATGATAATGCTGCGCTGGATGTATGGATTTATGATACGTATTTCAGCAGAATGCCCGTTGTTACTGAGGAGGATCTTGGTCATTATGTAGTCGATCATATTATGAACAATGATACAATCCATAAGTTTGGTCGCAACAATGAGGTTCCCGTGATGGAAGACGTCATTAAGAAATATACAGTAGAAGAGGATTCTGCAACGCCTGTATTTATTATTTTTATTAATGATGGGGGAGTTGTGAAGCCGATTAAGAAGGTTATAACAGAAGCTGCTGTCCAGCCGATATTTTGGCAGTTTGTCGGTATTGGGCATTCTGATTTTGAAGTGTTGAAAAAGCTGGATACGATGGAGGGAAGAATCGTAGACAACGCGAACTTCATTCATTTTGAAGACATTGGCAAGGTATCGGATGAATCTCTGTATGATCAGCTATTGAATGAATTCCCGCTATGGCTGAAGGAAGCGAAGAATAAGAGAATAATTCGCTAGCTGGGGCTGACATTCGAATTAGAACCAAATTACAGTGTTTGATGAAACAAAATTATGGTAAAATGCAATTGAAAGCGTTTTAGCAGTTGGGGGTGCTTGACAAAGGATCGACTACTACAATAAATAGGGAGAGTGTAATGATTGAAAAGATCGGCATTATTATCACTTGTTTTGTTAATGGGCTTGGCTATGGGATGTGCAAAGAATGATGAGGCTTCTCCTGTAATATCGTATCAATCGGTTACGACCGATGCTAAGGCTACAGGTAAGATTAATGAGACGCTCTGGACGCTGCCTGTAGATGGGGCTGCTTCTCAAGCCGTCATATCGGATAAGTATGCTTATTTCGGCACAGCTACAACCTTCTACAAAGTGGATACCAGCACAGGGAAATCAGCTTGGACGATCGGGATTAAGGGGATTCCTTCGGCTCCGGTTATTGCAGATAACAAAGTATGCTTCAATGACTTAGTTGGCCTTCACTGCGTAAGTGACAAGTCAGGCAAGGTAGACTGGGAGAAAAACTATAGTAGCCCGCTAGCAGCGGATACGATTATTCCTTCCGCGCAATCGGATGGGCAATCCGTGCTATTCGCTGATAATGGCAAGCTCGCAGCTCTGACACTGGGCACAGGCAAAGAGCGCTGGGCAATAGAGGACAAGCTTCTTCTTGCCGGAGCAACGCCAGCGATGTTCAATAACCAATTGGTTCTTAGAAGTGACAGTATGATTCAGCTTGTTGATGCTGGTACAAGTGAGACAGCTCAGCAGATTCCATCAGCTTATGCGCATCAGTTCTTTGATCGTCAGCAAGATAGAGTGGCATTCAGCGGTATTGCTAATAGTGATCCATTGAAAAAAGGTGTAGTTCTCTATGATACCAAAGCGAATCTGGAAAAATGGCAGTTCATCGTCGATGCTGTCGATGAGACTATTTTGCCGCCAAAGGTTCTTCTATTCGGAGACTCTCTTCTGATCATTGATTTGCAGGCGAATAAGCCAGCACCGAAACAAGGGAGCATATTGTTCTTGAATCAAGAAAGCGGCGCTGTGCAATGGGAGAAAAAATTTGATCAGCTGAAGACCTTTGACGTTACCGTTGCTGGAGATCAAATCTATGTGTTGGCAGATAAGGCTATTATCGGCTTGGACAGCAAGACGGGTGAGCCAGTGTGGCAATACGAGCACAATCAGCCAATCGTATCAGCTCCTGTGATTAAAGATGGCAAGGTGTATCTATTCACAGAAGGCAATGAATTTGTAGCCTTGCAGACGGAAGCGCTATAAGCGGAAGGAATTGTTCCAATAGTAGTAAGGCTGCTAGACAGATCGTTTGCTTTGAACAAAAATGATATAAAATCTAATTAAAGAGGGTATCCTTGAAGCCTATGGCTTTTGGGACACCCTCTTTTTTATATCTACTGTTGAGAGGCTAATTGCTATTCCATTACATCATGATCTAAATAGTGATTTATTCTAGGAAGGAACTGATTTCGCTAATTGATGAATCCCATTACGCTGCTCCACTCAATATACCGACAGAAACATGAGATAGTGAATTAGGTTCATTAGTGAGAAACCAAGCTTCTCGACTAGGAACCTTAATAACGCTAATCCTCGATCAAGCTTACAAAGTGATCCATTTAGCTACAATGGCTTCATTATATAGTGAAAATGCTTCACTAGAGGGGATCATCAAGCAGGTGAGCTAGCTTTACCACCTGACCTTCTCATCCTCCATTGATAAAAAATGATGTAACACCTAATGACAATGATGCTGGCAGTCTGAAGCTTTATTTTTCGTGCATTTATCGCAAAAATGACCTATTTCCTATCATTTTCTATATATTGGTTGATGGTAAGCCGTGCTATAATAGATTCGATATTATAATGAGAGGGTGCCTTGGTATGACATCTGTATTAGTTCAACATGGGAATTCCAGTCAGAATCTTTGTGCATTTACGTTTGATGACGGTCCTGTCAATCTGCCATTGGATCTATGGTTAGATGCTTTAGAGCAGGGGGGAGCCATCGGCACCTTTTTCTTCACTGGAGAATGGATGGATAGCCATCCAGCAGAAGCACGTGAAATTCTTGCGAGGGGCCACGTTCTTGCTCCACATACGTATCATCATCGCCGGATGGCACAAGTGCCTAAGGATTTTTTCCTGTATCAGCTCAAACTGACAGAATTGGCTTATCAAGATGCAACTGGTTTGCCATGTCCTAGCGTAATGCGTTTCCCATACGGCTCTTATACCGACGATAGCTTGGAATGGCTGAAAGAATGGGGCTATACGAATGTAGAAGGAGTAGATTCCGGGGACTGGGCAGGCGTGCCTGCTGCTGCAATTGTAGAGAAGATATCTCCAGAATTGACGAATGGCACAATTGTCATTCAGCATAGTAATGATATTGCAAGAGAAACGCCAGTTGCTCTAAAAACACTCATTCGTCAAGCCATTAACCAAGGCCTGCGTCCAGTTGGCGTATTGGAAATATTAGAGTCGATCCAGCAGAAGGTATCTTATAACTCATGGAAGCTCGTTATTGAGGTTCCTGCTGAATGGGATTTCCCGGACAAAGATTTTGTAACGATCCAATCGGAGGAGGCGCTATTGCAGCTTGCTTGCGAATCCGCAGATTGGGGCATTCCGCAATATACATCCGGCTTTGCGAGTGAACGGGAATGGTATAAGCATCTATCGACCCCTCTTGAATTATACGGAGTAACGGAATCACGTGAGCTATTATCTGCGCGTTTCTTCGGAGGTTCCAACTGGGGATATGTTCGTTCTGGCGTTCAGAACGACACTCTGGTACTGATGGATTATGGCTCCAAGGAAACACAAGCAGACGTGCATGTCTACATGCTTCGTTATGCAGCCAAGCAAGCCCAGGAATTGGGCTGTACCAAGATCGAGGCTCGTCGCGATATCCGCCGAATTGAAGAAATGTGCAGACAGTTAGGCTGGAAGTGCGAAATGATTAGAGAAGAAGTGTAAGAGCTAGTTATATAATAGAAGAAAAGCTGCGAATAACGCTTGGGCGTATCCAAGCGTTATTTTTTATTTAAAATTAATGGGTATTGTGGATATATAAGTAGTGGATTAAACTTATATGTAAGCGTTTACTTGACGTGATTTACTAAAATAATGAAGGAGAGTGGGAATTATTATGTTTATGTCAGATGGTCGATCGGGGCAATTGTTAAAAAGGGGGACTGGGTTATTGTTGACATTCCTATTAATACTAGGAGTTGCTCCATACGGAGCTTCTGTCAAAGCCGAGCCTTCATCGGGAGCCTACGCCATCACTTCATCAAGCGAGGGGGTGGTCAGTAATGTAACTTGCACTGCACCGGCATGGAATGCCAGCAGTGCTTATGCGGGAGGAACAGAGGTATCGCATCTAGGCAAGCAGTGGAAGGCGAAGTGGTGGACATCTGGTCAAGAGCCGGGTACGACGGGGCAATGGGGCGTATGGGAGGATAAGGGAGTGTGTGAAACAGCAGGCGGAGGAAGTCCCGGTACTCCTGGCACTCCAGAAACCCCTTCTGCGAATGTCATTGATTGCAGTGCCGTAGCCTGTCTCCAAAAGGCGCTCAAAAATGTATTGCCAGGTCAAAAAATTGTCCTTGCACCAGGCACTTATTCGGGCAACTTCTCGACTGATGTGAACGGAACGGCCGCTTTGCCGATCATTATCGAAAGTGCAAATCCCGCCAACCCGGCTATTATTTCGGGTTATTCGGCAGGCTCGGGCTACAGCCTGCGAGTTCGCGGCGATCACTGGATTATTCGTAATCTAAAGTTCACGAATGCTCAAAAAGGAATTTTGCTGGACTCTTCTAATTACACGCTGATTACAGATGTTGAGGTGTACAATACCGGGTATGAAGCGGTACATTTCCGGGATGGAAGCTCGTACAGCACAATTGAAAATTCTAGTATTCATGATACCGGTCTAACGGGAGCGGGATTCGGTGAAGGCGTGTATGTAGGTTCTGCGGAAGGAGCAACGTATAACCAAGCTACTCATTATAATACGATTCGTAACGTCGCATTTGGCCCCAATATTACAGCGGAGCATATCGACATCAAAGAGAGAACCCTTGGAACGCTCGTAGAAAACTGCACATTTAATGGTGTGGGCATTAGCGGCGCGAACTACGCCGACAGCTTTATTGATGTCAAAGGGAATAATGCTATTATTCGTAATAATATTGCCTACCAGAATGGCAACGCGATTCTTGTAGATGCCTTCCAGCTTCATGAAATCGTAGTAGGCTGGGGCATTAATAACGAATTTAACAATAATACGGTATATCTGAGCGATCCTGCAGCCTATGTGGTTGCTGCCTACAGCAATTCTTCGGCTACTGTATCTCAGAATACAAGAAGCTCTGCAGGCAACATGTATAAAGGGAATATCACTATTAATTAATTTACCATTAATCAGCAATAGTCAAAGAAGCCACTCGCAAGTTATTTCGCGGATGGCTTCTTTGTTGCTTCTATGGATTAGCCTTGGATGGTCTGCCTAAGGCTGTCCAATACACGGAGAACGATATCCATATTCCAATGATTATTCATGCGGCTTGCGAATAGAGTCCAGACTTGGCTGTCACCGGGCAGGTCAAGCATCACTAATTGATCATCCGCACTTGCAGGCAGCGCACATTCGGGAAGAATAGCTAGTCCAATCTGCGATTGTACAGCCTTCACGAGCAAGTCGACAGAGCCGAATGCTCCAATGGTCTGTATGGAGCTGTTCATTTTCATATCCCATTGCTTGATGCATTCCTCTACCGACCTCTCATGAAGCTCAATAAATAAATCGGTATCCAGTTTGTGCGGTAATAGTTTACCGGAGTAGGCGAGGGGATGCTCGGCAGGCATCATCACTTTTAATGGAGAAGAAAGAAGAGCTTCATGATGATAAAATCCCGTCTCCGCATCAGCTGTTTTTTCCCCGCTTAATACGAGATCGACAGTCCCGAGCTGCAATTGCCGGAACAAAGCATCTTCAGCTCCAAGCTCTATAGATATGTTGATATCCTGCAGCGTATGAATTTGCTTGAGCCATTGCAGTTGGACCAAGGTGGCAGCCGTACATTCTGTACAGCCAATGACGAAGCGGCTGTGCTTATTTGCGCTATGGCTTAGTTTGGATGTGGCTTCTGCATATAAGGAATCAATTTGGGTAGCATAGTGGAGCAGCATCTTTCCATTTGTCGTAAGGAAGATCTTCCCGGTCCGATAATCAAATAATTTGACGCCCCATTCTTCCTCCATCTTCTTCATATGAAAGCTGATTGTAGGCTGTTTCAAATTCATAGCATGTGCGACCGCAGTCACTTGTTTATAGCGATCTATGAGTACAATTAACTTCATTTTTAATAGACTCATAACAAACCGTCCTTTCAAAAATCAAATCATCAGTAATATCTATATAATAATCAAGTATATACAAAAAATCTATGCATAATTAAATTTGAATTTACAAATTGAAAACATTAGATTAATGCCCGCCTACTACAATGTGAATGTAAACAAAAAACGAAGGTTTTGAAAGGGGAAGCAACAAACATGAAAAAGAGCTTGATGTTAATTATGGCCTTGGTACTAACATTCACATTGGCGGCTTGCGGGAACAAAAACGAGGGTTCGAATAACCCAGCTAATACATCTGGAGGAACAGAAACTCCTGCAAGTGAACTGAAAGGCTCCTTGTTAGCAACTGGCTCCTCAGCACTTCAACCGTTGGTTGATCAAGCTTCCAAAAAGTTCATGGAAAAACATAATGGCGTAACCATTCAAGTACAAGGCGGCGGCAGCGGTACTGGTCTTGCTCAAGTATCGGAAGGCCAAGCGGATATCGGCAACTCCGATGTATTCGCTGAAGAGAAGCTGGATGCAGCTAAAGCAGCTGAGCTAGTAGACCATCAAGTGGCAGTAGTAGCAATGGCAGCGGTTGTGAACAGTGATGCAGGTGTAGATAACCTGACGAAGCAACAGCTTATTGATATCTTTACAGGCAAAACAAAAAATTGGAGCGAAGTTGGCGGCAAAGACCAAGCGATTCAAATTGTTAACCGTCCATCAAGCTCAGGTACTCGTGCTACATTCGAAAAATATGCGCTTGGCATGAAAACAGAAGACCTTGCAGGTTCGATTCAAGAGGATTCTTCAGGTACAGTTAAGAAAATTATCGGCGAGACACCGGGTGCAATCGGATACCTTGCTTTGTCCTACCTTGATGATTCTGTAACAACAGTTAAATATGAAGGTGTAGAAGCGACTGAAGAGAACGTAGCTAACGGTACTTATCCGGTGTGGGCATACGAGCATATGTACACAAAAGGCGAGCCAAACGAAGTAGCTAAAGCTTTCTTGGAATTCATGGCTAGCGAAGAAGTACAAAATGGCGATGTTGTTGAGCTTGGTTACATCCCAGCTAGCAAAATGCAAGTTAAGCGTGATCTTGAAGGCAATATTACTAAATAATAAAGCGTTTCTGTTCACAAGCTAGAAGGAGGCGGAGCTATTCTGCCTCTTCTGGCTGTATAAAGGGGGAGACCAATGGCGCAGTCGATTAAGCGAGAGAAATTAAAGCATCATTTTGTTGAAGAATGGGTAGGGAAAGTCTACACCTTCCTTTGCATTCTTTTTTTGGTAGCCACCATTGTATCCATGGTTTATTTCGTCGCTTCCAAAGGGCTTAGCACATTTTTTGTGAATAAGGTTAACTTTATTGATTTCCTGACTGGAGTGAAGTGGAAGCCGGATGGAGAGCCTCCATTATTCGGAGCATTGCCCTTCATATTTGGTTCGTTCAGTACCTCCATATTAGCAGCAGTCATATCTGCGCCGTTAAGCTTTTGCGCGGCTGTATTTATGATTGAAATTGCACCGAAGTTCGGGCGGAAAATTCTGCAGCCCGTTATTGAACTGCTCGCAGGCATTCCATCTGTTGTCTATGGCTTTGTTGGTCTCACGGTTCTCGTTCCTTTATTCAGAGACATCTTCCCAGGACAAGGAATTGGCCTCGCTACTGGAGCTATAGTTCTGTCGGTCATGATTCTCCCAACGATGACTACAATTGCTACGGATGCTTTGGCAGCCCTGCCCTCAGGCCTCAAAGAGGGCTCTTATGCCCTTGGCGCCACCCGTTGGCAAACGATATATCGGGTCGTACTCCCTACGACGCTCCCTGCTTTATTAACAGGTATTGTACTCGGCATAGCTCGCGCCTTCGGCGAGGCTCTGGCCGTACAGATGGTTATCGGCAATGCTCCGCATATTCCGCGCTCATTATTTGAGTCCACCTCCACGTTGACGAGTGCCATTACACTCAGCATGGGGAATACCGTTATGGGGACTACGCCGAATAATGCTCTATGGTCACTTGCTTTAATTTTGATGCTCATGACTTTCGTATTCGTATTTATTGTACGCTGGCTTGAAGGGAGATCGAAACTATGAAGGCGAAGACGGTCGATAAGATAGCAACAGGAGCCATTGTTCTTGTCGCTTGTTTCATTGTTGTCCTTCTAGCAGGACTGCTCGGGTTCATTCTTATGAGGGGCCTTGGGCATATTAGCTTGGATTTCCTTACTTCGGCGCCAGAAACAATCAAGGCAGGCGGGGGAATTGGACCGCAGCTATTCAACTCTTTGTTCCTGCTATTCCTAACGATGCTTATTACGGTGCCGATTGGAATTGGAGCAGGCATCTATATGAGCGAATACGCAAAGCCAAATCGGTTAACGAGCTTCATACGCCTTGTGGTTGAAGTGCTGTCATCGTTCCCTTCTATTATTGTCGGCTTATTCGGTCTCTTATTGATCGTTAATCTATTTGGCTTCGGGTTCTCGCTATTCTCTGGCGCACTGGCTCTTACTGTATTCAATCTTCCGCTAATGGTACGGATTACAGAGCAAGGCTTGAAGAGCGTGCCAAGAGAGCAGAAAGAAGCGAGTCTCGCACTGGGCTTGTCCAAGTGGAAAACAATCACATCGATTATGCTGCCGATTGCTCTTCCTGTTATTTTATCGGGCACCATATTGGCCGCAGGCCGTGTATTCGGCGAGGCCGCTGCCCTATTGTTCACCGCAGGGATGAGTTCGCCAAGATTGGATTTCTCAGACTGGAATCCATTCAGCCCTGTGTCTCCTCTCAACCCGTTCCGCCCAGCTGAGACGCTGGCGGTTCATATATGGAAAATTAACTCGGAAGGCTTGGCGCCGGATGCTGCAGAAATCGCTGCAGGAGCATCGGCGGTCCTCGTCATTACGGTTCTGCTGTTCAATTTATCGGCTCGTTGGTTCGGACGTTATATGTACCGTAAGTTTACAGCAACGAAATAGGAGGCTTGGCCCATGATTGATGTTGAATTGTCAGCTCAAGATTTAAGCGTATATTATGGTGAGAAGAGAGCCGTAAATAATGTATCCATAAAGTTCGCTCCTCGGCAGGTCACCGCGTTAATTGGTCCCTCCGGCTGCGGTAAATCCACTTTCTTGCGAAGCCTCAATCGAATGAATGACTTGATTCCGGGAGCGCGCATAACGGGGCAGATTCGAATTGGCGATGTAGATATTAATGATCCGAAGACAGATGTAGTGTCCCTTAGACAGCGGATAGGCATGGTGTGGCAGCGCCCTAATCCATTCCACAAATCTATTTATGAGAACATTGCTTTTGGACCGCGCTATCATGGCGTCAAAAACAAAAAGAAGCTCGATGAGCTCGTGGAGGAATCTCTGCGCAAGGCAGCAATCTGGGAGGAAACGAAGGATCGGCTTCATCGTTCCGCCCTTGCGTTGTCTGGAGGACAGCAGCAGCGTCTGTGCATTGCACGCTCGATTGCCGTTAAGCCTGATATTATTCTTATGGATGAGCCTGCCTCTGCTCTTGACCCGATATCGACTTCCAAGATTGAAGAGCTGATTAGTGAGCTTAAGCGGGATTATTGCATTGTCATTGTCACGCATAATATGCACCAGGCTGCGCGGATTTCCGAGAAGACCGCCTTTTTCTTGAATGGTGAAATCGTGGAGTACGATCTGACAGAAAAAATATTCACGAATCCGGATAAAACAGAAACGAGTGATTATATCTCTGGGCGATTCGGTTGAGAACGATTGAAAAGAGCACTCGAATGGGCTTATTCACCATTTAAAGTGCTCTTTTTGTGCTGGGAAGTATATTTCATATAAAAATTCAATATGCCGCCAGTAGCTTTTTGTTCATAAATAAGGAATGATAAAACTTTTTTATGAGATTTCGCAACTTTATTCCTATCAAATCCGTAATGTTCAATATGGCGTTTGACAAATAGGAACAAAATGCTTCCTTTTTCGATCATTCGTTCTTATAATTGATATGAGGGAATTTCTTGAAATTATGCTTATGCTGGGAAGGGGGTGCGAATACATGGCTATTTCTCTGGTAAAAGGTCAAAAAGTAGATTTGACGAAGGGCAATACTGGTCTCAGTAAAGTAATCGTCGGATTAGGTTGGGACCCGCTTGAAGTGAAGAAGGGCTTTTTTGGTACGAAGAAGGCAGCTAACATCGACTGTGATGCTTCTGCTATTCTATTGGACGCTAACGGAAAGCTAACCAAAAAAGAAAATTTGGTATGCTTCTACAATAAGCAGAGTGGTTGTAGTTCGGTCGTTCATTCCGGTGATAACATTACTGGCGAAGGCGATGGGGACGATGAGCAAATTTCGGTGGATCTGAATCGTATTCCTTCAGATGTATCCAAAGTATTGTGTGTCGTTAACATCTATGAATGTGAGTCGCGTCGTCAGGATTTCGGCATGATCAAGTCGGCTTATATTCGGATACTTAATCCTGCGAATAATCAAGAGCTGATTCGATTCAACCTTACGGAAAATTATTCCGGCAAAACAGCTCTCGTAGTAGGCGAGTTGTATCGCCATAACGGCGAGTGGAAATTCAATGCAATCGGTGAAGGAACTCATGCTCCTCATATCGATATTTTAGCAAGACAATATACCTAATCCTATAATAGAAAGTTGGTAACTACAAATGGCAATTAATCTTTCCAAAGGTCAAAAAATCGATCTCACTAAAACAAACCCAGGTCTTTCAAAAGTTATCGTTGGTCTTGGCTGGGACACAAATAAATATGACGGCGGCAAGGACTTTGACCTTGATGCATCTGTATTCTGCTTGAACGGACAAGGCAAAGCCGGCTCCGAAGCTGACTTCATTTTCTACAATAACCCGAAGAACTCCAATGGCTCGGTTGCGCACACTGGCGATAACCGTACTGGCGAGGGCGATGGCGATGATGAGCAAGTTAAGGTTGATCTGGCTGCAGTTCCTGCAGAAACAGAAAAAATCGCTTTCTGCATCACGATTCATGATGGTCAAACACGCGGTCAAAACTTTGGACAAGTATCGAATGCATTCGTTCGTATCGTCAATGAAGAGACAGGTGCTGAATTGATTCGCTACGATCTTGGCGAAGATTTCTCCGTTGAGACAGCTGTTGTAGTTGGCGAATTGTATCGTCACAGCGGTGAATGGAAGTTCAGCGCTATCGGCAGCGGCTTCCAAGATGGTCTTGGTGGACTAGCTCGCGATTTCGGATTGTCTGCTAACTAATTTTCATTCTACCTTTTAAGAGAGGGTTGCTTCTGGCGACCCTCTCTACATTCGACAACTTTTGAGAGAAGAGAGGGATTCATCCATGTCAATTAACCTTTCCAAAGGACAAAGGATTGATCTGACCAAGACGAATCCTGGCTTAACAAAGGTGATTCTTGGATTAGGCTGGGATACGAATCGTTACAATGGCGGAGGCGAGTTCGACCTTGACGCCAGTGCTTTTCTGCTGCATCAAGACGGCAAGGCTAAGGACGAACAGGATTTTGTTTTTTATAACCATTTAATCGCTTATAACGGCGGCGTTCAACATGAGGGTGATAACCGTACTGGCGAGGGCGATGGGGATGATGAGAAAATCAAAATAGATTTTTCTAAGCTTCCTCCACATATTTCACGAGTTGGCATCACAGTTACGATCCATGATGGTGAGAGCAGACAGCAGAACTTCGGACAAGTGTCCAACGCTTTTGTGCGCCTGGTTGATGAAACAACTGGCCGCGAAATTTTGCGTTATGATCTTGGTGAAGAATTTTCTGTTGAGACGGCCATCGTTTTCTGTGAACTGTACAGACATGGCGATGATTGGAAATTCCAAGCGATTGGTTCCGGCTTCTCTGGTGGCTTAGCAGCCTTATGCCGAAACTATGGTCTTTCTGTGTAGAACACGAATGTTAGGGTGAGCCTCTTCAAGGTTGATGCTTCACCCTATTCCATAATGGAGAAGGGCGGCGGATCATACATGACAATCGCATTGATGAAGGGCCAGAAGGCTGACATAACGAAGAACAACCCGTCAACGAACAAAGTCGTTGTTGGAATGGGTTGGCAAGCAACCAGCGGAGTTGATGTGGATTTTTCAGCTTTTTTGCTGCGCGCATCCGGAAAAGTCTCAGGAGACGAAGATTTAATTTTTTATAGCAATCCGAATGGAGCAAGAGGAGCCGTAGGAATTGCTGGCAGCAACAAACGTACTTACAATGGCAAGACGGATCAGGAGCAAGTTATTGTGGACCTCTCTTCCATGCCGGGTGAGATCGAGCGTATTTCATTTACGTTGACCATCTATGAAGGGGAGGCGAGAAGGCAATCCTTCTCAAGCGTAAAGGGTGCATACATAAGGATCGTTGATGAAAGAAGCGGGCAAGAACTCCTTTACTATGATATTGGAAATAATTTCTCTGTCGAGACAGCAATAGTCGTCGGGGATTTATATAGATATAACGGTGAATGGAAATTCCACGCTGTAGGCTCCGGCTATTCTGGAGGGCTGTCAGCTCTTTGTCAAAGCTTCGGAATTGAGGTTACCGCGGAACCGACCATTGAGACGCCGAAACCAGCACCACCACCAACGCCAGTACCAAAACCAATCCCGACGCCAGCTCCCGCGCCACCAGCACCAGCATCACCGATCAGCCTCAGCAAAATCTCCTTAGAGAAACGCGGGGACAAGATCAATCTGCAGAAAGGCAGCGGTTCTCTTGGCGAGATCATCATCAATCTCAACTGGAATCAGCAGCAAAAAAAGACAAGCTTTTTTGGGCGTTCCAGCGGGCGTGTTGACCTTGATCTCGGCTGTCTCTTCGAATTGAAGAACGGAGCTAAGGGTACTGTTCAAGCACTTGGCAATTCTTTTGGCGACTTCTCTAGACCTCCTTATGTTTCTCTCGATGGAGATGATCGGACTGGCGCAATCACTACAGGTGAGAATCTGCGGATCAACGGCAACAAATTATCTGAGATTAAGAGAATCGTTGTCTATGCCTACATCTACGAAGGAGCAACGAATTGGGCGGAAGCGGATGGTGTCGTAACCGTGAAGCAAGCCGGGGGGCCGGAGATCGAAGTGCGCATGAACGAGCATAATGACCGTATGGGCATGTGTGCGATTGCTATGATTGAGAATGAAAATGATCAGACCTTCAGCATCAAACGGCTTGTTCAATATTTCTCAGGGCATCGGGAATTGGATCAGGCCTATGATTGGGGACTGCGTTGGGTTCAAGGAAGCAAATAGATATGACGGAGGTTGTAAAGAATGGCTGATTTTTTTAATAGTTTGATAGCCAATTTCGGGAATTTTTTTAGTTGGGAGAATTTATCTCAAGTTTTGAGTGACCCGACTAACTGGGGTATTATCGCAACACTCGTCATATTGGAAGGTTTATTATCCGCAGACAACGCTCTAGTACTCGCCGTTATGGTTAAGCATTTGCCGAAAGAACAGCAAAAGAAAGCTCTCTTATATGGTATTATAGGTGCTTATATTTTCCGTTTTATCGCGATTGGCGTCGGAGTCTACCTCGTACAGATTACATGGATCAAGGTTGCAGGTGGCCTATATCTCCTGTGGATTGCCCTCAGTAACCTGTTCCATTTGGAATTCAAGCTAGCGCGAGTTGGCAACATTCCTCTCATTCCTTACATTGGCAAAAAAGCCAAAGAGGGTGAAGAAAATGAAGAAGTTAAAAACAAAGGCTATGGTTTCTGGAGAACGGTACTTGCTGTTGAAATTATGGATATTGCGTTCAGTATTGACAGCGTTCTTGCAGCGTTTGGCGTAAGTGATCAAGTTTGGGTGCTTTTCCTTGGCGGTATTTTGGGCGTACTCATGATGCGCGGGGTTGCTCAAGTCTTCCTCAAACTTATTGATAAGTTCCCTGAGCTTGAAAAAGCAGCCTTCATTCTTATCATTATCATTGGTGCTAAGATGATTGCGGGTGCTTATGACTTCCATGTTGATCATGTATATTTCTTCGGTCTTATTATTGCCGTCTTTGCCGGCACAATGATTTATAGCATACAAAAGAAAAAACGTGTGGAATCAATAAAAGGATAATGTTTGATTGATTTTGATTTAATATCCCTCATAGCGGAATGAGGGGTATTTTTTTAATAGGAGGAGTCAACATATGAGGTATTTTAATTATCTCACAGACGAAGAGGAAGAGACGCTATTCCACACTATTCCAATGCATTTCGATAATCATGCTGACAAAGACGTGATTGCCCATGCCATTGGTGCCGCGCTATATATGCCTGCAACACGAGAGAATATAGCAGAAGATTTGATGAATCAAAAGTTGGAAGGCCTCGTCTCGATGGTCTTTGATCTTGAAGATGCCGTGGGCGATAATCAAGTTCTGGAAGCGGAAGAGACGTTGAAGCAAACGCTTAGGAAATTGACCCAATTTATTAGTAAAGGCAGCATTCAAGTAGAGCAAATTCCCTTAATGTTCATTCGGGTCAGATCGGTAATACAGTTTAAACGGCTGTTGTCCTTCTTTGAAGAGGAGATTACTTACATTACAGGCTTCGTATTTCCTAAGTTTAATGCAGAGACAGGCTCGGAGTACTTTGAGCTTCTCTCTCAATATAATAAAAGGAAGAGCCCGGATACTCCTACTGTATATGGCATGCCTATTATGGAAAGCGCTGAAATTATTTATCGGGAATCCCGAATTGATGCTCTGCAATCGATTTCAGCTGTATTGAATGATTACAAATCATATGTATTGAATGTTCGAATTGGCGCAACTGATTTCTCCAGCTTATTTGGTTTGAGAAGAAGTGCAGATCATACGATCTATGATATAGCGGTTATTCGTGATTGTATTGCGGATATCGTTAATGTGTTCGGAAGAATGGATAACAATTATGTGGTCTCGGGACCGGTATGGGAATATTTCAAGAGTGATCGCGTATTGAAGCCGCAGCTTCGGCAAACGCCGTTCGAAGAAAGCATGGGGCGTTCGGGAAGAGTGCTGCGAATGTCCTATATTAATCGTTATGTGGATGGGTTGATTCGAGAAGTAGCCATGGATAAAGAAAATGGCATAATCGGCAAAACGATTATTCATCCTACGCATATTAAGCCTGTCCAGTCGATGTATGTTGTCACGCATGAAGAGTATATGGATGCGCTGCATATAAACGGTAATAGTCACGGAGCAATTGGCGTGTTAAAGAGCCAATATGCCAACAAAATGAATGAAATGAAGCCCCATCGAACTTGGGCAGATCGAATTATTACGAGATCAAAAATATACGGGGTGCTGAATGAAAACCAAAACTTTACCAGCCTTCTCGCAGAAGATCGAGAGCCGGCAATCGTTTAACATACTTGGGGATTTGGAAGTAAGCATACAGGTAAAGAGCAATCCCTTTCAGATTCCTCTTGAATACTTATTTCATATGGCGGCAAGGATCAATAAAAACCGCAGCTTCTTATTTGTCAGCAAAGTGCTGGGCAAGCACATTCCAGTAGGCCCCAAAGCGTCTTTGCTGTCTGGAGCGGCATTAGGATTATTATTCAGAGAGTCAGAAGGCGAGGAGCTTCCAATTGAACTGGAGCAATTGCTGCAGGCCTTTGAATCACCCGAAGTGGCTGCAACAGTATATGAGCACCTTAGCTTGAACCCTATGCGTATACAAGAAAAAACGTTATTTATCGGTTTTGCTGAGACAGCTACTGCTCTGGGGCACAGCATGTTTGATGTGTTCGATGGGCCCATCACGTATCTTCATACGACGAGAGAGAATATTCCTTCTATGCTATCCCGCGTCGATTTTGAAGAGGAGCATTCCCATGCAACTACTCATCGCTGTTATGCGACTGATCCAGCATTGTTCGAGCAAGCAGAGACTATTGTCTTGGTCGATGACGAGATGACGACAGGCAAAACAGCCCTTAATATTATTGCGGACCTGCATGTGAAATATAAGAAAAGCAAATTTATTGTGGCGAGCCTGCTCGATTGGCGCTCTGACGAAGATATCCAGCGCTTTGCTGAGTTTGAAGAAAAATACAATCTGAAGATTCAATGCCTTTCTCTTGTATCTGGAGCCATCGAAGTAACAGGCTCGACTGGTATGATTGAGCATCAATATAGCAATACCGGTACTGAATATGAGGAAAGTTCCCAACGGATCAATGAAATTGATCTTTCTTCATGCTTTGCTAAACTCCCTATCGGTACCGGGGAAGTCAGCTATATTCACCATACTGGCCGATTCGGAATGACCAGCGAACAAGGCAGATTGCTGGATGCTGAGGTTAAGCAAGCGGCTTCTATTCTTAATCAGCACAAACAAGGCAAGCGAGTGCTTTGTATGGGAACAGGAGAGTTTATGTTCGTTCCTATGAAGATTGCAGCGGAGATGGATGGAGAGGTATGGTATCAATCGACGACAAGAAGCCCGATCTATCCGCATGCTGATGAGCGTTATGCAGTGCGTAATGGCTTCCGGTTTACATCACCGGAGCATCCGGAAGTTATGAATTTCATGTATAATATTCCACCTGCCCATTACGATGAGCTGTATCTTTTTATGGAACGGAAAGTACCTGAACAACAGATGAATGAGCTGAAGCAGATCTTATTATCCTTGAACATACCAAGGCTTAATCTTGTGTTTGCCAGCTGCTAACCGGAGGTCGTACAACCATGACTCAGAAGAACCATCAGTTGCCAATAGCTCCTCCAGACAGGATGGGGAGCTACAAGAAGGAGGATGCGATCTTCCTTCTGAAAGATCTTAGCCGAGTTTCTCTGGAGCAGCAGACACAAGATCGAGAGCGAGCTATGCAATCGGGTGGACATTATTCGGAGAGCCTGCCTATTGAGTATAAGCCGACGCCTGCCTACATTGAACTATTTCATGAGACGCTGAAGGAATCTGCCGACAAAATGGCAAGAGCAGTAGCGATCGTCTCTGAAATTATTGTCCATAACAAAGGCCTGAATCTTGTTCTAGCTTCTTTGGCTCGGGGAGGTACGCCTATCGGCGTATTGATCAAGCGTTATATTAAGCTTGTCTATAAGGTGGATGTTCCGCATTACAGCCTTTCGATTATTCGAGGCAAAGGAATAGATGAGAATGCTGTCCTTTATATGAACCAGCAGCATCCCGACCGCCGCATTCAATTCGTGGATGGCTGGACAGGCAAAGGGGCGATAAGGAAGGTGCTGATTGAGGCTTGTTCCAGCATCAACGACAAATATGGCTTACAGCTGGAGGATGATCTGGCTGTACTGGCGGACCCGGGCTGCTGCTCAGACATATTCGGCACTAGAGAAGATTATTTGATCCCAAGCGCATGCTTGAACTCTACCGTGTCCGGCCTGATAAGCCGTACTGTGCTAAGAGATGATCTGATTGGCCCTTATGATTTTCATGGAGCCAAATATTATGAGGAATGGCAAGCGGAGGATCTCTCGAATCTATTCGTAGATACGATTAGTGCTTATTTTGAATCGAATATTGCTATGGCAAAGCTAGAGGCTGACACGCATCGCATGAATCCAGCTGGCTATAAGGTTACATGGCGCGGCATGGAGGATATCAAGCGTATTCAGCAGCATTTTCAGATTGATAATGTGAATCTAGTGAAGCCTGGCGTAGGCGAGACGACTCGTGTGCTGCTCCGAAGAATTCCTTGGAAAATACTCGTCGACCGGTTGGACAACCCCAATCTTAGACATATATTGCTGCTGGCAAAGGATCGGAATGTTCCTGTAGAAGAATTCCCCGGACTTACCTATTCCTGCTGCGGCATTATTAAACCGCTAGAGGGGGGCTCCGAATGATATTCGCAAGCGATCTAGATCAGACGTTGATTTATTCAAGAAGATCAATGGGCGTTATATTGGAGGAGGAGCTTGACCTGGTTGAGCAGCTGGATGATAAGCCGTTGTCCTTCATGACCAGAACGGCGATCAATAAGCTCAGCGCCCTCCAAAAGCTCATTCATTTCGTTCCGGTAACGACACGTATACCGGCACAATACAACCGTATATTTGGAATGTCCCAGCTTTTCCGTCCTCAATATGCCATCATGAGCAATGGAGGAACTATACTCAAGGATGGACAGCCGGATCAGGAATGGAATGAACAGGTCAGGGGCCTCGTCAAAGAGCATTGCGCGGACCATTTGGAAGTCATTCATTTGTTTGATAGAATCGCGTCTGCGGACTGGGTGAAATCCATCGACCTGTGTGATGAACTGTTCTACTCCATACGTGTAGAGCGAACAGAAGTACCGCTGGGTGCTCTAGACAGCTTGAGGGAAAGCCTGCTGCCTCTAGGCTGGAGCCTTTCTTTGCAAGGAAGGAAGGTCTATCTTGTTCCAGACAAAGTAAGCAAGGGATCTGCCATGGCGTATGTCAAAGACAAATTGGCTGCAGGGTATCTCTATGCGGCAGGGGATAGTCTATTAGATGAAAGTCTGCTTATGACAGCGGATTATGCGTTAGCTCCTGCTCATGGTGAATTAAGAAGGTTTTACTCTGAGCATAAGCATATTCAATTCACGAGCAGCAGCGGAGCCAAGGCATCGGATGAAATTTTGGATCGAATTACGGAGCATGTCTTAACAAATGTACATTCCAAACCGGATAAGGAAGGTTGTTTTCAATGACACGCATTTATATGAATCGGTGGTTTTCGGTCGCTTACTTGTATATTAATATGATTCGGGATAATCCAGATGGGGAACAATTCAAGTTCTATGGCACACATCCAGATATAAATCATATGTCTTTGCAGGCCTCTGATGTCGTTGAGGTAGAGCCGGAAGTTACAGGACTAGAATATGTTGCATTCTGTGTGGATTTCTGCAAGCGCCATGAGATAGATGTGTTTATTCCAAGGCTGCATATGGAGGAAATAGCCCGGCATGCCGAGCTCTTCGATGAGATCGGCACCAAGGTAATGGTATGCAGAGATACAGAGCTGCTGGACTCCATGGTGGAGAAGGATAAATTTTACGAGGCACTGAGAGACAAAGAGCTTGTCGCCATTCCTGATTATCGCGTCGTTCAGAATGCCGAGGATTTCAAGCAGGCTTATGAAGAGCTTGTAGAGGCAGGGCATAAGGTATGCTTCAAGCCTACTAAATCCGAGGGCGGCATGGGCTTCCGCATTATTAACAATGAACGTGATCCGTTAGCGGAGTTATTCGGTTATGTTACCTTATCTACGACGTTCCGACAGGCTTATGAGACATTGGCGCTAACGGAACGCTTCAGTAACATCATGGTTATGGAGATGCTTGACGGACCAGAATATAGTATTGATTGTATTGCGAACGCCAAAGGAGAGCTGATTACCGCTATTCCTCGCCGCAAATCTACAGGTCGGGTCTATCTGCTCGAAGATAATGCAGAGCTGCTAGCTATTGCAGGCAGAATCGCCAGTGAGCTGCGTATTCCGTACGCCTTTAATATTCAGGTCCGTTACAGTAAAGGAATAGCTAAGCTGCTTGAGATTAATCCACGGATGTCCGGGGGCCTCTTCATTACTTGTCTATCCGGTGTGAATATGCCGTACTTGGCGATCAGGGCCGTTCTGGAAAAAACGATTGCGCCTCCTAATCCGAAGTTCGAAGTTAAGGCGGGTTATATTGAGCAGGCTGTTCAAATGCGATAACCTTGCTCCAAATATTTGACGAGAACCTGCTTTATTGGGGATAATGATAGGTAGGACATGAATAATGAGCAGTGGAGTTGTTATTGTAATGGAGGTGTTGTAACTGAACATACGCAAAAAAGATATTATCATTCCAGTAAGTGTATATATAGTCGGAATTATCGTCTATCTGATTTCTTCCGTATATATTGCATTAGCTATACCTACGATCGGAATGATTATTTTCATGGTCCTAAGGAATAAAAAGCAGCGTCAGCTTGAGAATGCGGCTGTACCGCAAGCACAGACTATTCCGCCAGCGCAACAGTCACCGCATCTACCGAATAATGCTCCGCAAGTAAAGGATTCTGCTGAAGCTCCGCCTATCACTACGGACCCAGAACTTGCGCAAGCCCTTGAGTACATCGGCATCATAGAGGATATGGTCTTGCTGGAAGGCGAGAACAACAGGCTTGACCCTGAGATCGTTCAGAAGACATTAGCCTTACTCGCTCGAATTAATCGCATCGTTCCTGATTTAATCGTTCTGGGAGATCCTCAAATCAATCACAATATCATTCGATTGATCCGCAAGGATATTAATTCTACGATTAATCCATTCCTGCGTCTGAGCGGCGAGGCAAAGCGGCAGAATCGCAGAATTTTATTGGATGGCATCAAAGACATTAATTCAAAATTGACGTCGTACACGACGACGATTGAACAAAAGGATCTTATGGAGTTAAGAACCAGGGCGGAATTAATTCAACAGCGATATGGCTATCACGATTAAACGATTAAGAGGGGAGAAATAAGCAAATGGCGAAGCAGCTCGTTCAAGTAAAAGAGGAAGATTATCAGAAGCTGGAGCAAGAAGTTCAGCTAACGATGCAAAAAGTAGCGACGACAGACACGAGTAATCTAGACACACTAATGGATGAGATCTCTAAGAGGGGACAGAAGACGTTAGAGAGGTCTGGTCAGACCTTGACGATGCTCGAGCGTCCGTTATCGGATCTGATGTCGGGCAAACGCTCAGAGGTTGCCAGCAATATGCTGAAGCTGCGTAATGAGGTGGAAGACCTTAGTCGAAGCAAGCAATTGAGCCTGATGCAAAAGCTGCTTAGAAAGACACCGATGAAGGCTTATATTTACAAGTATCAATCGGCCAAAACAAATGTGCAGGTCATTGTGAAATCGCTTCGCGATGGGCGCGACAATCTGGAAGAGAATGTTGTCCATATGCGTAATTTGAAAAGAAGCAGCTTGGAGAATGTCTATGAGCTTCAGTTGCTGATTGAATATGGCAATCGGATCAAGCAGATGTTCGAGGCCGAGATTCTCAAGCCAGAGAATGAGCTGCGCAAGTCTTATCTAGAGCGTGGTCTTCGCAAGGTTGTAACCCGCATTCAGACTTATACCGAGATGATTATGCTGTATCAGCAAGCGATCGCAGCAACTGATATCATTAACGATACGAATGACAAGCTGATGGACGCACTCGACAGCTCGATTGATAAGACACAGCATTTGATGTCTGTCTCTGTTCTTATTGCCAGTGCGATTGACGATCAGATGAAAGCGATAGACGCAGTTAATTCAACCAATGAGATGCTGGGCAATCAATTTGCCGAGAATGCTCGCTTGCTGAATGAAACGACCACAAGAGCGAATGAGGCACTCACAAAGCCTGCCATGAGCATGGAATTGGTTGAGAGAGCAATGTCAGATTTGTTCAGTGCAATGGATAAATATGAGAACTCCAACCGTCAGATCATTCAGACTGTGTCTCAGCAAACGGAGAAAATGACGCAGATTAACCAGCAGGTAGGACAACGATTAGGGATTAAGTCCTCTCAGGCTGAGCTGCAATCCACTAATACTTCTAAGGGCTTTTTAGAATAGCATATAGGCGCAGTGCAGAAACGAGCTGAGAAAGCTCGTTTTTTTGTTGCGCGCGTATGTAGAATTAGAGCGGTGGGAGATACTGTAATGATGGACTAACCGTCCGCATAGATTGATACAAACGAATGAGTGGGAGTGATCCTGTTGTTCGAGGGCATTTGTCTAGGAATATTTATCGCAGTCTGTATTGTAATCGCCAGTATAGAAAAGGCGGATTTCATCCTTCAAGAAAAAAAATAACATAGCTCATCATAGGCCTCTCTTTTGGTATAATGTAACTATATTATTCCATACGGGGGGTCTTCTTTTGGATTTTACCTTTGAGATTATTTCGGAGACGACAATAAATATTAGATTCAACTATGGAGGGGAATGGTTTACTTTTAATCTGTTCCATTCAGAGGAGGACCAGTGGATCCTGCATCCGTTTGATTCGATGCTTATTCGGAATAAGGATATGTCAAGACTCGTAATAGCGGATTTGCTGCAAAACAAGACCTTCCAAGTCATGCTTGCAAGGGAAGGCATTGTTATCTCTGAACTGAATACCTCCATTCCTCTTGGCAGAAGAACAGAGGAAGACATTCCCGAGCCTATTCCGCAGCCTAGAGGCTCTCGCTATGATTCCAACCCAGACATTATTATCGGAAATTCAGACTTCATTTCTTTGAATGGAATGGATATAGAGGAGCTCATTCAACATAATGACCTTGAAGATTTACTGCGGATGGAAATTAAAAATATTGATGAGCGACAAGCGATTTATAATCGAATATTGCAGATGATGTTTATGAACGATCTGGGCCCGGCAGACGCAGAATTTCAAAAGGTGCAGCAGGTCGTCAAGGGCTATGAAGAAGTCAAAAAACGGTTCCAAACGATGCTTAACGAAATAGAAAGCTAAGGGTTAATTCGAATTTTGTTCATATTATTCACTATTTTTTTTACTATAAACTTAAAAGCCTGCTATAATTATATTGCCTACGATGTAATTATTAGGCAAAAAGGGCAGGTGCCAAATGAAAACCAACGAGTTGGTCGGCTTTATTAGTTCAGCAGTTCTCTTACTGGCTGGTCTATATATGTTTCAGCATTATTCTCTTGTAGCCTTATCTTTTCTTTGCATGGCTAGCATTATCTTTCTCATTCTGATCACCAAACGAGCAGACAACAAGAAGAAACAAAAGAGAGATAGCAATTGGGATACTCCAATAAGCTAATGGAGATAAGTTAAGCTGCATCAGGGGAAATAGAGAAGATCCTTCATAAGTGTTCTTAGGAGAGTACGTTATACATATTGAATCTTGTAGATTCTACGCATTATTATTTTGCGGAGGATTGTCAAGGGATGATCTTTGAACATAAAATAGTAAAGCCTATCAAGATTATCATGTATATAGGACCGAAAACGATAAAATGATGCATAAAATAGGCCGAAATGCGATGATTGGGCTGAAGCAGAATGAATGCTGCTTCGCCTTTTTTTATTGCATTTATGTTTAGAAAGTGTACAGAATGGGCTGATATACTGAAAAGATAGAAAGACACGAGAAGTGTCGTGTAATCGGATCAGGAGTTGAGACCATGAATTGTATTCATTCCATCGATGAAGCAGCGGAGCAAATGATGAATACCATCATACAAATGCTTGGTGTCCCCTCGCTATTTATTGCCATAAATGATCGAGCAACCAGCCGCATTATAAAAGGTCGCAACAGCTTCGCTCAGAGTGTGAATGAGATGGACCAAGCATTAGCTGTTTTTCAGCCTTTGTGCAAGCTTATTATGGAACATTCATCTGTTCTCTGTATCCATCGGTTCAGTCAGGATAAACGAACGGCAGCACTTATAGATGATGAACAAGTTCGAAGCTGCTCCTTGACGGGAATAGCGGTTACCAGCTCCTCGGACCGAAATACAACGGTTATCATTGGTCTTGTTGATGCCGAGCCTATCCCTCTCGTCGAGTCACAGATTGCTCTATTACAGTCTTTAGCCGGATTGCTTGGATATCTAGTAGAGCTGGAAGAAGATCGAATGACGGATACGTTAACCGGGTTGTATAATCGGCGCTATCTGAGCAGGCTATGTGAAGAAATTCCGGATGCACCGCTTCGCGCCTTATTTATAGATATGAATGATTTCAAACAGGTGAATGATTCCTATGGCCATTATTGCGGGGATCTTGTCTTGCGCGAAATTGCCGATAGGCTTCATCGTACGATTGCGCCAGAGGATAGATTGATTCGATACGGCGGCGATGAATTTGTTGTTATCCAGCAGATTAATGACCGGAAGAATGGTGAGCTATCCTTCTTAGTGAATAAACTGAGACAGGAGCTAGGCCGCCATATGCTTCTGAATGGGCAGAACGTATGCTTATCCGCGAGCATTGGGGTTAGTTCGACATTGGAGAACGGGTATTCATTAGAACAGCTCATTAAAGAAGCTGATCGTGTTATGTATAGGGCTAAACATTATGACAAGCGGAAGGCTGTAACGAAATCACAGGATTTGTTGCCATCAGAGCTGCCGCTTGCTTCTGTATGAAAAAAGACAACATTCGATTCGTAATGAATCGAATGTTGTCTTTTTAATTAGAAATAGGGTTGTTTATGACTATTGGGATAGTGAAGGAGACCGTTGTTCCTTCTCCCGGTTTGCTTTGGATGGTTAGGCCCTTCCCATACATTTGCTTCAGTCTGCGGTCTGTATTCAACAATCCGATTCCTGTTCGCTTGTTTTTGTTGAAGGTAAGCAAATGGCTTGTCGTTTCTTCATCCATTCCTATCCCGTTGTCGGTAATCGAAATTTCGGTGTAAGTCGTTCTGCTACTAATTTGAATATGAACGGTTCCGCCTTTGGAACGGCTTAGTATGCCATGACGCAAGGCATTCTCCACCAGAGGCTGGATGGAGAGGGGCGGAAGATCCAGCTCAATGTCCGGCTCTACCTCCCATACTATTTCCAATCGGTCATCGAATCGTTCTTTCTCAATATAGAGGTAAGAACGGACCAGTTGCAGCTCGTGTACAAGAGGAACCAGCTTCTCGGAATTCCAATAGTCGTAGCTAATCCGCAAATAAGAGCTGAAGGCTTCGATCATATCATGCATTCTGCTCGTATCAATATCATTCAGAGCGATAATCGAATTCAGAGTATTAAATAAGAAATGCGGCTGGATCTGGGCCTGTAAATAAGCAGCCTCCATTCGTAGATGCTCACCAACGGACTGCTTCATTTCTGTTAGAGCTCGAACACGATACCGCAGTTCAAGAGCATCAACAGGCTTTGCTACGTAATCATTTGCTCCGGATAAGAAACCCGAGTAAATGTCCTCAGGCTGGCTCCTAGCTGTTAGGAGGAGAACGGGCAATTCTGAGATTGAATAGCGCTCGCGAATGATCCGAGTCACTTCATAGCCGGATATATGAGGCATCATAACATCAACTATAACCAGATCCCATTGGCCTTCCTCGATCTTCATGATGGCTTCTTTGCCGCTAGTTGCCGTTACAATCGTATACTGCTCTCGTTCTAATATATTAGACAGAACCTTTAGATTAACGGCATCATCATCTACAGCTAGTATTCGGGCTTTCCCAGCCATCACCGATGGGGGATCCAAACTCGGTAGTAGTACATTCTCTTCTGCTATAGAAAAAAGTGAAGTCTGGCTTGCCAGTGCTTCAACAGCAGTGGGAGCCGGTTCACAATTACGCTCCGATGCTTCGGCAAGGGGAAGAGAAAATGAAAATATGGAGCCTTTGTCCGGAGTGGATTTCACCGCTAGTTCTCCCCCATGCAGCTCGACTAATTGCTGGGAAATACTTAATCCTAGCCCAATGCCTCCGACAGGCGTGCTCTTGTCGTGAATGCCTTGTTCATAAGGCCGGAATATTCGAAGCTTCGTCTCTTCATCCATGCCTATCCCAGTATCTGACACATGAATGTAAGCCAAGCCATCATCCTTGATCTCCCCGTGAATGACAATTGTTCCTGTAGTCGTGAACTTAATCGAGTTATGAACAAGATTGAATAGAATTTGCACGACTCTTTTTTCATCTGCCCACACAGGAGGGAATGATTTGGGAATATCCATAATAAGCGAAATAGGCTTGCCTTCTGTCATAAAACGAAGCATATCAAGGACGCCTGAAGCTGCCGACTGCATACGCATGGAGGACGGATGAAGCGTTATTCGATTCTCTTTGAGCTGTGTCAAATCAAGCAAATCATTAAGTAAAAAGGACATTCGCCGTCCAATGGTAAGGAGCAGTTCCATGTCTTGTCTATTCTTATCCTGCAAGGTATCTTGTTCACCTGTTAGGATGGTTTGGGCAATGTTGATGATGCCATGGAGCGGTGTTCTTAACTCATGCGATGTATTGGCCAGGAAGTCATCTTTCAATTTATTCGTTCTTTGAAGCTCTTCGGCAAGCTGGGTCGTCTTTGCAACACTTTGGAAGTAATGCTTAAACCAGTAGGTCGCAAATCCAATGATTGCAATCATGATATCAATTGGATAAAAACTCCAGCCAGGCTCTTTGAAGCCTCCCCATATAATACTGGAGGTTAGACTACTAGCTGACAAAAGCAAGAATATGGCATTGTTTTGGTTTTTCAATATTAGGATTAAGATGAAATAAGGGACCATAACAGCCGGGAAAAGAATTAAGGACCTACAAATAAAGCTCCCATAAAAAGTCGTTTCTATTGGTGCCAAGAGAAGAACTGCCATATAAATGCCGCCTGCAATGGCATGCCAGCGAAAGATTTTTCCAATCTTGTAGGAGGGGAATATCTTCAGAATTAGTTGAAGCATGAAGACAGACATACCGACATACATGAACAGTCTCAGCTTTACACTCCATAAATAGTCGATTGGCAGCCACATGAGCAATATTTGATCGTCATCAGTTACGATACAGCCTGCAGAGAATAAGATGAAGAACAAGAAATAAATAAGTGCTTTTTGCCTGCGGTTGAATAAGTATAAAATACCTGCATACAGACTGTGCAGAAGCAGGACAATAAAGGTCACTAATTGAAAACCAACCGCATACATCCATTCATTGTCTACTGCTGCCTGTGAGCCTATCTTGATGGGAGCTGCTATTCCGCCTGCCCGAGGATTATCGAAATTGGCAACATGTATGACAAGCTCAATTGCATCTCGATCGGGCGTGAACAACAGGGTATAGGATTTATCTCTTGGTATGTACTGATCAGCTTGCTCGGCAGGCTTGCCCCATGTTGAGAGCAGCTTTCCATTAATAAATATGCTGGAGGAGGTTTCTATTCCCCGGACGTTGAATTGCAAGGGCTGCTCTGACCTTTCCCCGATAAGAATGCGTAATCGGTAGGAGCCGTAGCCATAAGCAGAATCGCCCTCGTTGCCCAAGGAAGAGCTCCAATCCGCAGGTACTTGAATATAAGACTTGATGCTGGATGAATCTATACCTCCTGTGTCAGTTGGTGTAAGCAATGTATTCGCATAAAATTCCCATTCGCCATCCATTGAAATGGCTCGATTATTCTCGAAATCCCAATCACGCAAATCAAGCACCCCTTGCTGGGCTGCTGGGTGTTCAGGTTCGGCATACCAGTAAAGCCAGGACAGACGCATGCCTGTGAGAACCAGTATAAAGAGAGCAGTTATAAGTATTAGTTTCCGTTTCGACATCATCCCTAATCATTCGACAGATGTTCCCTGTATCCTTCTCCTATTCATCCAGCTAATTCCAATAGTGGATGAGACGGTATTCACCTTGTAGAAGAACGATAGTTTCGAGCCGTACAAAGTAATCTTTTGATTCGGAAAAACGAGTATTCCATTTGGGGTCTTTCTTCAACGTATGTTATGATAGAGGTAGAAAATAAGCCATGTTCTTTTTTGGAGGGAATACTCATTAATAACGCTGTCCTAAATGATGCCATGACCATGTTAGAAAAGACGAGCAGGACATTCTATATTCCGATCAGTCGCTTGACTCCAGGCCTGCGTGAAGCTGTAACTTCAGGTTATCTGTGTATGAGAGCCATTGATGAGATTGAGGATCACCCCGCTCTTCCAGATGAATTGAAGGTTGGGCTTTTGTATGCTCTTCAACAGGCTATGCAAGCTGATAATGTTGTTGAAGCGACTCGTCAGGTATTGTCTCCACATCAAGCAGTTCTGCCGGATGTGACGATGCAGCTGCATGAGTGGGCGCTGCTATGTCCGCCTACGATAGCCCCTACGGTTTATCGTTATACGGCAGAGATGTCGAAGCAAATGGCGGAGTGGGTAGAGGCCGGCTTCAGCATTAAGACAGAAGAAGATCTTGATCGCTATACCTATAGCGTAGCAGGTATGGTAGGCGAGATGTTGGCTGAGCTGTGGCTGTGGTATGACGGGACAGAATCGGATATGAAGAAGGCCGTTGCATTCGGCAGAGGATTGCAGGCGGTCAACATTCTTCGCAACAAAGCAGAGGATCTCGAAAGAGGGGTTAGCTTCTATCCTGAGGGCTGGGACTTCAAGGAAATGCTGCAATATACTCGCCGCAATCTGAAGGTTGCAGATGAGTATATCGCAGAGCTGAAGGAAGGTCCTGCACTGGAGTTTTGTAAAATTCCGCTTTCCTTAGCACATGCGACGGTGAAGATTCTTACGGCAGGCGGCAACAAATTAACGAGAGCTGCCGTATTGAAGATTGTCAATCGCATCAGTGGATAAGAGAAATGAATCCATAGTTGAACGACGTGGATATCATAGGAAGCCTAGGAGGCAAGCTGCGCTGTAGCAGAATGCCTCTTCGTTCTTTCTATCTGCTTAATGCACCAGCGTTGCAGCAGGCAATTCCACGATCGTTCTCGGAAATTTATAGTCATTACGGTAGCAAGCGGTATCAGTGTCATACGAGGACTGGGAAAGCCGATGAGAGATCTCGAAGACGGGAAGATTCGGATTGACATGCAGAATTGATTCATAGAATGAGCATCTATTGAAATCAAAGTGTAAGGTAGAAATAATAATGACGCAATTCGTAAAGGTACAGCCAATAAAGCGAAAACCGTCAAAGCTGATTGTTTCATTCGTAAACTGCTGATTAATAATGGATTCCATTCATTTCACTCCTCGTAGTTGTTAGAGACAACATGAGAATGATTGTATCAGACTGGGAACAAATTATTTGTCATAACCTGGTCGTGGAACACATTTATTTACCGACAGGTTATGTCATGGATTCAGCAGACGGTATCTTTTATATGTACCTAGCCCATAATGACACAAAAGACCCATCGAATGGGTCTTTTGTGTTGGTTTTATTTCATAATAATGATTATCCACCGAAGAAGCCGCAGCTGCAAGCAATGATCACCAGCAGAATGAATAGAACAAGAATCGTACCTGTGTGATTGAATGCTCCACCAACGTAACCGGACATTATTACATGCACCTCCTTACGTCTTGACTACAATGTATCATATGATGCAGGAGCGGATTGTGACTGGGTGTTTGTGCCGGTAATAAATGCTGGCTGGCAATTATATTGGAAGTAAACGCAAAAAGACGGAATGGAGAGACGATATGCAAGCAGGTACATTTGAATTTGGCATTTACACCTTAGGAGACCTTGCCGTAAATCCATTGAATGGCAGCGCAGTAAGCGCTCATCAGAGAATCAAAGAAATTGTGGAAGCAGCAAAAATAGCAGACGATGCTGGATTGGATGTATTCGGTGTCGGGGAGCATCATCGGCTTGACTTTGCTGTATCCTCCCCACCCGTTTTGTTAGCAGCTATCGCTTCAAGGACAAATCGTATTCGCTTGACTAGTGCAACTACTGTACTCGGAACAGCGGACCCTGTCCGTGTGTTTGAAGACTTCGCTACGCTTGATCTCTTGTCAGATGGCAGGGCAGAAGTGATTGTCGGTCGTGGGGCTTATGTGGAATCCTTTCCTCTGTTCGGCTATGAATTAGCGCAATATAAAGAGCTGTTCACAGAGAAGCTGCAGCTCCTTATGAAGCTCAACAAGCATGAACGGGTAACTTGGAGCGGGCAGCTGCGTTCGGCTTTAATGGATGCGGAGATTGCGCCAAGACCGCTTCAGCAGCAATTGCCTATATGGGTTGGAGTAGGCGGCACTCCTGAGAGTGCTGCTCTTGCAGGCAGTTCTGGCGCGGGAATGGCATTGGCTTTGCTCGGCGGGGATCCCGCGAGATTTAAGCCTCTGGTAGAAAGGTATCAGGAAGCATCCTCGCAGGCTGGCTATCATCAAGCTAGAGTAGCGATTACAGGTCATTGTTATGTTGCACCGACCTGGGAGCAAGCACTTGATGATTTCTTCCCTCATTATGTGAGCTATTATAATCGCTTCTTGGGCGGCCTTTCACGGGGAGAATCCTTGTCTCGTGAACAGTTTGAGCGTAATGTTGGTCCCGGTACCGCGCTTCTAGTTGGCTGCCCAGAGCAAGTTGCCGAGAAAATAGTGGCGCAGCATAAGCTGTTCGGACATCACCGATTTATGGCGCAGATTGATATTGGAGGCCTGCCAATGTCTCGCATTGCTGCTTCGATTGAGCTGCTGGCTGGTGAAGTAGCACCTATTGTAAGGCGTGAGCTTAATAAGAAATAATTTTGGTGTAATTAAGGGGCTGCCCCGAAATTGTTTGGAGAGCCTCGAATGAACTATCCAATTTATTTTACTTACCAATTGCTCGCCAAGTAGTAGGTAAAGGAATAAAGCTAGATTACATGCTTGATGATTCTCTAGTGAGGCATTTTCACTAATTAGCGAAGCATGTTCCTTGATGGAACAAAATAAAAATTTTCCATTTAAGGATTTTATGAAGCAAGCAGCAATAGACCAAAAGGAAAATGGGGCTGTCCCAGAAGTAGCTCTACTCACTTGAAGAGACAGCGTACTTACTAGAAATTTGGTGAAAATTTAAGAAATGGCGATGCTAAGGAGGTTATTCCTGCACCGCCATTTCTGCTGTGTGGTCTTATTGTTGTCTTCTTGAGTAACGGCAGGTGAGCGACAGCCACCGAGCCTCAAAGCTCACTTTTGGCAATCCTCGAAGCAGAAAACGCCGGACATCGTCGGTTGTTCTTAATTTGTTCGAACACCTACACCGATTTATTCCTTCTTCATGGAAGGTGGCGTCTGGTTCATGCAGCTGTTCCAATCGCCGCCCTGAAAAAAGAAAGGACTGTCCAAAAAGGCAGGCTCCTAAGCCAGAGAAGGAATGTCATGTACAAATTAAGGAATACAATTGCTCTATCTCACTGCTCAAACAGATAAAAAGGGCCAACAGTGAAGTTATGTTCACTAGTGGAGCAGATCGGTTTCCGACTACTGAATATAGCTGACGTTATCTTCGACATGCCCCCAAATCAAGTCTGTTTTTACGAAAAACGTTTTCTAAAATAGAGTAAGCTCTTCCTATGCGCCATCTGAAGCGTAAGGGATAAAGCTCTTAAAGCTCCTAGAGCTTTAAGCCCTTCTACTTCTAAAAATACCTGCGAAGGAAAGAAGTTGCCCCAAAATCATCTTCATGACTTTTGGGGCAGCCCTATTTTCATGTTTTCGTTGAAAGTGAGCCATCTCTCCAGCGAACTTCATGCTTTCAGGACAGACCCATTTGATTAGGCAGCTCATGAATCATACAAAAGAACGGGTTTAATCTAACAAAATGACACGGATTCGATCTCTAATGACAAAATGGCGAATAGACGGAAACAACTGTCCGTTTGTTCAAGCCATTCCTTCAGGTACACTGAAAGCGCATACTTTCTAGTGAAGGAGCCCATACCTATGAACTTTGATCTAAATGTAGTTCCCTTCAGCAGAAGAGGATCGTTCCTAGCGATATCTCTCCTGCCTGAGGCAAAGGATAGACAACAAGGCTTATACCTCCGAACTGTTCGCGGCGGCGACGATAAATTCGGGGAAGCCTTTCTAATTGAAATGCTGGATAGTAACGGTGAGTCTCTGCCTTATACGATCGAGGCTGCTCCAGAACGAATTCTACTTCATTCGGCAACCGGAAGCGCAGAGCTCTGTATCGAGGGCCGCAGCACCTTCCGAATCCGCACGAGCGGCTGCGGCATTCGGCTTACCTTCCGGCCGGCAGCGTATGATTATGCTTACGAGGTCACAGACCGTAGCTGGGAAGTGAACAGCTTTACGCATGAATGTCGCTTCATGCTCACCAAGCTGCAGGGTGAGCTCAAGATGGAAGTCCCATGGGACAAAATCAAAAGCTCCCGTATTGTAGCGGAATTCATTCCAAGTACAGGCCAGGATACAGCCGAGTTCGCTATCGAAGAGTTCCGTACCGTGCAGGAGCCGAGACTCGAATGGGCATCCTTCGATGATGTAGTCAGCCAGACTCGTACAGAATTTTCGGCATGGCTGGACAATAGCCTTTCGGTCTCGGAGAGCTTCCAGGCGGGGCGTGAATTAGCTGCCTATATCACTTGGTCCTGCCTTGTTCCAGCCGAAGGCTGTCTGACGCGTCCAGCTATGTATATGTCGAAAAACTGGATGACGAATATTTGGAGCTGGGATCACTGCTTTAATGCGATGGCACTCGTGAGCCATGATCCGAAGCTTGCCTGGGACCAATTCATGATCTTTTTCGATCGGCAGGACGAAAGCGGGTTAATACCGGATTTCATTAATGATAAGTATGAACTGTGGAACTGCAACAAGCCGCCGATTCATGGCTGGACCTTGGCTTGGATGATGGCAAGAACAGATTTCATCCAGCTGGAGCAGCTTCAGGAGGTATACGGCCCATTATCCAAATGGACAAACTGGTGGTTCCGTTATCGCGACGGCGATGGAGATGGAATACCGCAGTACAATCATGGCAATGATTGCGGCTGGGACAATAGTACCGCATTCAATAATGGCATTCCAGTGGAAAGCCCAGATTTGGCGGCCTTCCTCATCCTGCAGACCGAGCTGCTAGGCGATATCGCTGAAAAGCTGGATAAGGCAGAGGAAGCCTCCGAATGGCGCCAGCTTGCTAAGGACACACTAGACAAAATGATTAATCACTTCTGGAAAGACGGACGCTTCACGGCTTGTCGTTCTGGTACTCATGAGCTTTCTGAAGGCGACAGCCTGCTGTTGTTTGTACCAATCTTGCTCGGCAAGCGCCTGCCGGATGAGATTCGCCTTGCGCTCCTCGAAGGCCTGAGAGATGAGACAAGATTCCTTACGGCGAACGGATGGGCAACGGAAAGCATCAACAGCCCTTACTATTTGCCAGACGGTTATTGGAGAGGGCCGATTTGGGCTCCTTCAACCATGCTGCTAGTAGAAGGCGTTCATGCTGCGGGAGATCGAGAGCTCGCTGAGGAAGTTTCTCGACGCTTTTGCACGATGCTTAATCGAAGCGGCATGGCGGAGAACTTCGATGCCCTTACAGGAGAAGGACTGCGGGACCGTGCCTTCACTTGGACGTCGAGCGTATTCCTGATACTGGGCAATGAGTACGCTACCTAAACAAAAGAATGCACTTCCCTTCGCATATGGCGGCTGAAGGGGAGTGCTTTTCCTATTATAAGACTGGATGATGGTTACATGTTCGGTATGCGAAGGCCATGATACACTAAATTTATTCTTACAGTAGAGAAAACAAGGGGGATAGCCTGGTATGTTTCAAGCGATGTTGAAGCGTTTGACGAGCCGCCGATGGTCGGGCTCCTACCGAAGCATTCGAACGAAGCTGCTATTTTGTTTTCTGGTCGTAACACTCATCCCGCTTTTTGTACTCGGGGGCTTGTCTTACTATCAATCGGCCAACGTTATTAATTCGCAATTCGGCAAATATGGAGACAATGCAGTTGCACAGCTAGAGGAGCAAATCAGCTCCTATCTTAACCGGATGAACCAGACGACTGAGACGATTTATTCTTACCTGCTTAATCCTGCGAGCGAAATACTTGGAGAAGCTGCTCCAATCGCCTATAAAGAAATTGTAGCAAAAAATGATTTTGAAACCGTGTTGAAAGCGCTTCAAACAGACCGTACGAAGGGCATCTATATTATTACCCCATCTGGTTATTATTATGGAGAGAATAATCTGGATGTGGCCAAGCTTCATGATATTCCAATATGGGCATCGCTTCCTGCTGAATTGAGGGAAAAATATTGGCTCGGATTTTATCCACAGAAGCACAGCATGATTGATACGGATAATACGGGACAGCCGTTGTTGGGTTTAGTTGTTCCAATCAATAATCCGTATGGTGCGCTGCAGGGCAGTCGAATACTCATTGAGGAGAATGCCGACGATCTGCTGCATATGTTCCGTTTATTCGAGAGCGATACGAAGGCCCATCTCTCCATTGCTGACCCGCAAGGAAGGATGATCTATGCTAGCGCAGGAGCCTTCGTGCCAGAAGAGAGCGATATTGTGTGGCACAAGACACTCCCCGAGAATCGTTGGACGATTGAAGCACGGCTTCCTGCCAAGGAATTTTATCGTTCGTCTGCACTAATACGGTCGTATACGATCATGCTTGCGATTCTTTCGTGCTTGCTGGCATTTGGGCTAGCCTATTTCTTCTCCTCGCACTTCACAGGGAGAATTCGCCGTTTGAAGGATGCGATGCAGAAGGTAAGCTTCGGCAAGCTGCATACGAGAACTATGGTCAAAAGCAAGGATGAACTGGGCAGCCTGGATTCGAGCTTTAACAGCATGGTTCGAGGCATTCAGTCGCTTATTCAGGAGGTTGAACGCAGCGAGCGGCTCAAAAAAGAAGCGGAATTGAAAGCTTTTCATTATCAGATTAATCCGCATCTATTGTTCAATACGTTGAATTCGATTCAATGGAAAGCAAGGCTGCAGGGCGCCGAGGACATTCGCGAGATGCTCTATCATCTAACAATGGTGCTCGAGGGCAATCTCGATATTACGCAGGAGCTTATTCCAATCGGCAGAGAGCTTCAAATGATCGAGCATTTTCTCAAAATCCAAGAGATTAGATATGGCTCCGTATTCCACTATGAGCTGGAATGTGAAGACTCATTGAAGCAATATCTCATTCCGCGGATGACGCTGCAGCCTTTGTTCGAAAATATATTTTTCCATGGCTTCGAGGATGGTGAAGGGACCATTCACTTAACTGTAAAAGAGGAAGGCAATCATATTGTGCTGAGGCTAGCGGATAATGGCGCTGGCATTCCGCCGGACAAATTGAAGCGGCTGCATATGGCAGGCACTCAGCAGCGTAAAGGCCGAGGAGGGCTCGGTGTACAAAACGCTAATCAAAAGTTCAAGCTTCACTTCGGAATACAATACGGGCTCTCGGTAAACTCAACGCTGGGCAAAGGGACAACCATCACGATTCGATGGCCGAAAAGGGAGGAATATTCGCATGGAAACGACGAGCAGCAGCATTAAAGTATTAATTGCAGATGATGAGAGCATTGTCAGAAAAGGACTGAAGTCTACGGTGCCGTGGGCTAAATACGGAATGGAGGTTGTGGCGGACGCAGCCAATGGGCGAAAAGCATGGGAAGCCTTCCAGGAGCATCGGCCGCAGGTTGTCATTACGGATATTGTTATGCCGGAGATGGATGGCATCGCTTTTTGCCGCAAGGTGAAGGAGGCTGCCCCGAATACGAAAATTATTTTGCTAAGCTGCCATAGAGATTTCGAGTATGCCCAGCAAGGCATCAAGCTGGGAGCTTCCGGCTATTTGCTGAAGACTGCCTTTGAAGATGAAGAGCTGGAGGGCATGCTGGAGAGGTTTCAGCGAGAGCTTGCAGAGGCTGCTCCGAGCAGTGAGGAATCTGGTGAAGATAGGGAGGAGCGTCTAGGCAGTATGCTCTATGCCTGGTTGAACGGGCACAGCGACAAATTTGCCGATGAAATGCGGAAGCGCGCTGCAGGCGTATGGCGGTTTGAGGGGCAGCCTGCTTATCTTTATTTGGTCAAGACATCTGGCTGCGATCAAAAATGGCCGGAGCTGGTGAAGGATGCACCTAGCGAGGAGCAGGAAATCTGTCAAGGCGCGTTCATTCCGTTCGGTGAGAACCGCTGCTATATTCTCGTGCCGCAAGCATGCAGGGAGACGGTTGAAAGCTTGCTCATCGAACGCAAGAGCAGAATGGCCAAGCTGCACTGGGCCAAGCGAGGACCGCTTGTAAGTGCGGAGGAAAGGCTGGAGGCGTTCACTGCCCTGCATAAAGAAGCTGAGATTGAGAAAGCCTACGACGTAACGGTGACAGATTGGCCGGAGCCGATCTGGAAAGCAGTTCGGCTATTGCATGAGCATCCTTCTGCCGAATGGTCGGTCAGCGACGTTGCAAGCCAAGTGGGGCTGAGCCGCAGCCATTTTTCCATCCTGTTCAAAAAAGCACTGGGCGACAGCTTCGTTGCCTTCCAATATAAGCGCAAGCTCAAGCTTGCCTATGGGCTGCTGAGGGATACGACGCTTACGATGCAGGATATTGCGGAGCGTACGGGTCTTGGAGACAGCAAATATTTCAGTAAATGGTTCAAGCGGTGTACGGGCCAGACCCCAAGCGAATACCGCATCCAACAAAAAGGCGGCGAGTCTCGAACAGAATGACACCCGCCCCTTCTTATCGAACAAAAACGCACAAACATTCGAATAGATGTCCGTGTTGAACCGCTTTCATTTTAGATACAATGAAAGCGGTTCAATTATTATCTACTCATGAATAGGGGAGCTGCCAAGTGAAGAAGAGATTACCGATGATAGTTCTGGCAACAACGCTGGCGATGACCATGCTGTCCGCTTGCGGCAGCAACAATGAAAACGCTAACGGAGAAAAGGACCAAGGTGGGAAGGGCGAAACGAAGACATTGCGATTCGCGACCTGGGACACAGGTGATGCGCTCAAGATTCAGCAGGATATCGCCAAAAACTTCGAAGCAAAACACCCAGGCACGAAGGTACAGGTAGAGGCGTATGCAGATGGCTTCGATCAGAAGCTGGCAGCGGGCTTTGGCGCTACGAATCCTCCCGATGTCATGTATATGTGGGATTTTCCAACTTACCATCAATCGCTTGAGCCGCTAGACAGTTACGCTAACGATGATAAGGATCTGAATAAAGACGACTTCTATGCAGGATTGTTCAACTACAGCATGATCGACAACAAGCTTTATGGCATTCCAGCTGGGTTCACGACCCGAGTGATGTATTATAACAAAAAAATGTTTGATGATGCGTCCATTCCTTATCCTAAAGATGGTTGGACATGGACAGAGTTTAATGAAATTTCTAAGAAACTGACAGATAAATCGAAGAAGCAGTACGGCTTCGGCGTTCGTGCCGAGAATGATACGTATGATCTGCAAGGCTTCGTATGGAGTAATGGCGGTGCATATTTGTCCGACGATGGCAAAACGGTAGAAGGCCATATGAATGGTAAAGAAACGGTAGAAGCCATTCAATTATTCGGCAATATGCTCAAGGATGGTTCAGCGGTGCTGACTGGCGGCAAAGGCCAGCAGAGCGGCGAGGATATTTTCAAAGGCGGCAAAATTGCAATGTGGGAAAGTGGCATCTGGCCGCTCGAAACGTTCCGGGCTGCAGGCATAGATGTAGGTACGGTTGAAATGCCAGCGTTCGAGGGCAAGCCGGTTAAAGGGGTAGTAGCCGAATCTGCATTGTCCATTGCCAAGGATTCGAAGCAAAAGGATCTGGCTTGGGAATTTATCAAATATTACGTATCTGATGAAGCGATCAAGATGCGCGTAGCGGACTTGCCTGTACGGATTAGCGTCGTTAATGAGCTGAAGAAGGATCAAGACCCGTTGTATAAGCCTTACTACACGATGCTCGAGCGTTCCGACAATACACCAGCATTCCTGCTTAATCCGAAGTGGAATGAAGTGAACCGACAGCTCTCTGCTGCGGTAGAAGCCGTTGTTCATGGCAGTGATGCACAAGAGGCGCTTAATCAAGCTGTTGAAGAAAGCGCACGTTACTTGAAATAAAGATAGAAGGAGGTTAGGAGATGGCTGAGACCTACGTGCAGCATGCAGGGGAACCAGCGGTCAGCTTCAAGCCTAAAAGGAAACGCAAATGGGGTGGGGTAGCTCCCTACCTCTTCATTTTCCCTTGGATCTTCGGATTCCTCGTATTCACTTTAGGGCCGTTGCTGTTCTCGCTGGTTATTTCATTTTTTGATTGGCCGATCGTTGGTCAAGTAAAGTTTATCGGTTTGGGCAATTACAAGGATATGTTCACAGATGATCCGTTATTCTGGACATCCTTGGGCGTTACACTGAAATTTGCAGCTTTATTTGTTCCTCTGAATATTATAGTTGCTTTGGGACTTGCGATACTGCTGAATCAGAAGACGCGCGGAAGCGCGATATTCAGAACCGCTTTTTATTTGCCTTCGGTTATTTCGGGCGTTGCGCTGGCGATGATCTGGGCTTGGGTGTACAGCGGTGATTATGGCATTCTGAACTATTTTCTATCACTCTTCGGAATTACAGGGCCAGATTGGCTGAATGAAAAGAACTGGTCTCTCGTAGCTATGGTTGTTGCAAGCCTATGGGGACAAGGCTCGATGATGCTTATCTTTTTGGCTGGGCTCAAGGGCATACCAAAAGATTTATATGAATCAGCATCCATGGATGGCGCGAGCGTGCTCAGACAGTTTGTAAGCGTAACCATTCCGATGCTTACTCCAACGATTCTATTCAATTTGATTACGTCTATAATCGCAGCGTTCCAGCAGCTGACGTTGGCACTCCTCCTTACTGGAGGCGGCCCAATGAAAGCGACTTACTTCTATGCGATGTACATGTACGAGAACGCGTTCAAATATTACAAAATGGGCTATTCCGCAGCCAATGCATGGTTCATGTTCCTGATCGTTCTTAGCCTGACGTTCCTCGTCTTCAAATCGTCCGAGGCGTGGGTGTTCTACGAAGGCGAAATGAAGCGGAAGCCAATTAAGAAAACGAAGTCGAATGGTAGGAGGCGCTAGAATGAAAAAAGTAGTCGTATATGCGCTGCTCATCTTCTGCTCGCTGCTCTTTGTTGCCCCGCTGTTCTGGGCGGTCACGACGGCGCTGAAGTCCCAGTCGGAGCTTTACCTTTTTCCACCCAAATGGATTCCTTCCGAATGGATGTTTAGCAACTTTAAAGAGGCTTGGACCATCCAGCCCTTTAATCTCTTTTTGAAAAATACAGTTATCGTTACGGTGTTGTCGACGCTAGGCCAGCTGCTATCTTGTACGCTTGTAGCCTATGGCTTCGCCAGATTCCAATTCAAAGGGCGCGATACGCTGTTCCTGATCGTTCTCGCGACGATGATGATTCCTTGGGAAGTAACGATGATTCCGCAATATATGGAATTCAACTATTTGGGTTGGATCAACACGCTTAAACCGCTTATTGTGCCTTCATTTTTCGGTTCAGCCTACTTTATTTTCTTGCTGAGACAGTTCATTCTGACTCTTCCCCGTGAGCTTGATGAAGCGGCAACGATCGACGGGGCAAGCAGGCTGGGCATTCTGTTCCGAATTATTGTACCTTTGATGGCACCTTCCCTTATTCTCGTAGGCGTGTTCCATATGATGAACAGCTGGAATGATTATTTGGGGCCATTGATTTTCTTGAATGATCAGTCGAAATATACGCTTACGCTAGGACTCGCACAATTCAAAGGGATGTTTGGTGTTGATATGCAGTCCATCATGGCTATTACTTGCTTGATCTCTATTCCGCCGCTCGCTATTTTCTTCTTCGCGCAGCGTTATATTGTCGGAGGAATCGCAAGTACAGGTATAAAAGGATAGCTTCCTGCAGCTGGAAGCGATAGAGATAGATACGAGAGGAGCAGAAACGATGCATAACGAAAAGATTACACGTGATTGGGATAACCTTGAGGTGCTGGAGCGCAATCGGATGAAGAGCCGTGCTTATTTCATTCCGTTCTCCGATCAAGGCGAGGCATTGAGCTATGACCGGGGAAGCTCACCTTGGTTCAAGTCATTGAACGGTATTTGGAAGTTCAATTATGCACTGAGCCCGAATTATGCGCCGGAGGGCTTTTATCATCAGGATTATGACGTGACAGGCTGGGATGAGCTTCAAGTTCCCGGGCTGTGGCAGCTAAGCGGTTATGGAAAGCCGCACTACACCGATCTCTACTATCCGTTCCCGGTTGATCCGCCGCATGTGCCGAATGATAACCCAACAGGCAGCTATGTACGAGAGTTCGAGATTCCTGCACATTGGGAGAACAGAGCATTATCCGTGAAGTTCGACGGCGTAGACAGCGCTTTTCATTTATGGGTGAACGGACAATTCGTCGGCTACAGCCAAGGCAGCCGTTTGACGTCAGAGTTCGATTTGACTCCTTATGTGAAGCCGGGCATTAATCGTATGGCCGTTCGGGTCTATCAATGGTCAGACGGTACTTATTTGGAAGATCAGGATATGTGGTACCTTAGCGGCATATTCAGGGACGTCTACTTGGTATCGGAGCCCTCATCAACTCGTATCGCAGATTTCACCGTTGTCACTGAGCTTGATGCTGATTATCGAGATGCGACACTTCAGGTAGCGGTTGAACTAGGCGGAGACGCCCTGCAAGGAAAATTAAATGTCCAATTGTTAGATGATCAAGGCAACTGGATCGCTTCTGCGGATCAGGGCATTGCGGGACAGACCTCACTTGCATTCGCAATACCCGTTGCGAAGCCTCTCTTATGGAGTGCGGAATCGCCTGCTTTATATCATCTTTCACTAACTATTGTTGATAAGAATGAGCAGGTCGTAGAGACCATTGCTCAAAGAGTCGGGTTCCGCAAGATAGAGGTGAAGGATGGCCAGTTTCTTGTGAACGGCAAAGCGATTATGCTCAAGGGCGTTAACAGACATGACCATCATCAGGACACAGGACGTACGGTAACCGTATCGACGATGCTCCAAGATATTATATTAATGAAGCAGCATAACATCAATGCGGTAAGAACGGCCCATTATCCGAACGATCCACGGTTTTACGAGCTTTGCGACGTATATGGCTTATACGTAATGGAAGAGACTGATTTGGAAACCCATGGTTTCCAGCTTACAGGCAATATCTCTCAGCTTAGCGATGATCCTGCATGGCAGGAGGCTTATGTTGATCGCGTTAGACGCATGGTAGACAGGGACAAGAACCATCCTTCCGTTATTTTCTGGTCGCTTGGCAATGAGTCTGGCTTTGGCTGCAACTTCCGGGCTATGTATGCTTGGTGCAAAGAGGCCGATCCGACAAGACTTGTTCATTACGAGGAAGATCGAGAGGCGGAGGTATGCGACGTCGTAAGTACGATGTACTCTTCGGTTGAGAAGATGATTGGCTTCGGACAAATGACGGATCATCCAAAGCCGCATATTTTATGTGAATTTGCCCATGCCATGGGCAATGGACCTGGTGGTCTCAGACCTTATTTCGATGCATTTGATTCGTACCGCAGATTGCAGGGCGGCTTCGTATGGGAATGGATCGATCACGGTATTCGCGTCAAGCTGGAGGATGGTCGTGAGGATTACGCTTACGGCGGAGATTACGGAGATTTTCCTAATAACAGCAATTTTGTAATCGACGGGCTGGTACGTCCGGATCGGACACCATCGCCGGGATTAATTGAATATAAGAAAATTATCGAGCCCATTCGGGTCGAATATATAGAAAATCATCGGATACGCATCACGAACCGGTACGATTTCATCACGCTGGATCATTTGCACGCGGCGTGGAGCGTAATGAAAGACGGAAAAACGATTCAGAGCGGAGCATTGGTGCTGCCTGTTATTGAGCCGGGTGAAAGCGCGGTTGTGTATGTACCGGTTGTGGAGGAAATACTCCTCGGACAGCTTAAGGAAGGTGCCGAAGGCTGGCTGAACATTAGCTTTACGCTTGCAGCCGATTGCTATTGGGGAGCACAGGGGCATGAGGTTGCTTGGGCGCAGTTCCTTATGGAGCCGCCTGCTAAGCAAGAGACTTTACCAAGAGCCGCTCTGGCAGTTATACCAAGCCTTGCTTGCAAGGAAGAAGGACATCAGCTAGTACTCGAAAGCAGCGTATTCCGTATCGCTTGTGATGCATTGCGCCCAGGGATTGCATCGCTGCGGATCAATGGCAAAGAGCTCCTTCAAACAGGGCCTCGTCTTAATTTCTGGCGTGCGCCGATCGACAACGATATGTACGTGCTTGAAGGCTGGCGCAAGGCGCATCTCGATAGACTTACCGAGCGGGTAGATGATTTCCGGTGGAGCAGATTGGACGAGAGCTCCGTTCGATTGACCTGGACCTCGCGCATTGCACCGCCAGTCTATGCTTGGGGCTTCCAATGTGAGACGTCCTATACGATTACTGGTTCTGGCCTTATTGCAGTTGATGTGAAAGGCTCTCCAATCGGCGAACCGCCGGCTATGCTGCCGAAGATCGGTCTCCAGCTGGAGGTGCCGGGTGATCTAGATAAAGTGAAATGGTATGGACGCGGTCCGGGTGAAAGCTATTCAGACAGTAAGGAAGCAGGAAGGTTCGGAGTGTATGAGAATACGGTAGATGGTTTGTTCACGCCTTATATTTATCCGCAAGAGAACGGCAATCGAACCGATGTCCGGTGGGTTTCTATTGCAGATGGCTCGGGCATCGGGCTGCTGGCAGCCGGTGCGCCAGTTCTTGAATTCAGCGCACGCCGTTATACGGATAAGGATCTGGAGGAAGCGAAGCATGCGAGTGATTTGGTGAAGCGGGAGTTCGTTACGCTGAATCTGGATTACAGGCAGAACGGCCTCGGCAGCAATAGCTGCGGTCCCGTTCAAACGCCGGAAGCTACGGTTAAGCCAGAGCCATTCCAATTCCGAATTTTATTGAAGCCTTATTTGTCAGAGGATGCAGCACCTGAGCGCTTGAGCCGTCAGATGAGCTTGGAAGCGATGAGCTTACAAAAGGAGGACACAGATCATGCTTAATACATTAGATCTATTGAATCTAACAGGGAAAGTGGCGGTTGTAACCGGAGGAGCTTCAGGAATCGGCCTGGCTACGGCGCAGCTTCTTGCCAGCTTTGGAGCGAACGCTCTCTTGCTCGACATTAATGTCGAGCAAGGTGAGCTTGCGGCAGCTAGCATTATAGATAATGGCGGCAAAGCGAGGTTCTATCGTTGTGATGTGACCTCATCCGCCGATTGCAAACGGGTAACTTCAGAGATTGATGCTATGTATGGAAAAATAGATATTTTGTTCAACAATGCAGGGGTTATTCGCCGCAAAACAGTTGTAGAGCTTGAGGAAAAGGATTGGGATCTCGTTCTTAATGTTTCACTCAAAGGCGTTTATTTACTATCCAAGTACGTCGTTCCTGTCATGGAGCGCAATGGCGGAGGAAGCATTATCAATACAGGCTCAGGCTGGGGACTGAAGGGCGGAGATCGCGCAGCATCCTATTGCGCGGCCAAAGCAGGCGTTGTGAACTTGACGAAAGCAATGGCAATTGATCATGGCATCTCGAATATTCGAGTGAACTGTGTTTCGCCGGGTGATACAGATACGCCTCTTCTTCGGGACGAAGCTAAGCAGTTGCAGCAGGATGAAGCAGCATTCCTCGTCTCCTCCGCAGGCGGACGCCCGCTTGAGCGGCTTGGAACACCGCGCGATATCGCCAATGCCGTTCTGTTCCTTGCTAGTGACATGTCTTCTTGGATAACCGGCACGGTGCTGGTCGTCGATGGCGGCGGCATCGCCTGATTTATTGAAATATATAAGCCAGAATTGCTTCTGGCTTTCTCTTATAACCGATTCTGACCATTATGAATGGAGGCGTTAATCTTGTCCGAGAAGAGAACCTATGCTCATCCGTATATACCGAACACTGTACCTGAGGTTAGGGATGCCATGCTGAAGGAGATCGGCCTCACGTCGATGGATCAGCTGCATGATGCCATTCCTGACAGCCTGAAGCTGAAGCGGGACATGAACCTTCCTGCCGCGTTGACCGAGCATGAGCTTCGCAGGCACATCAATGGCCTGCTGGCCAAAAACAAGCATGGTGCAGACTATCTGAATTTTCTTGGTGCAGGCTGCTGGCAACATTTCATCCCGGCTATTTGTGATGAAATTAATCAGCGCTCCGAATTCGTAACGGCCTATGCGGGTGAGCCCTATGAGGACCATGGCCGTTTCCAATCGCTATTCGAATATCAGAGCCTTCTGGCAGAGCTGGTCGATATGGATGTTGTCAATGTACCTACGTTTGACTGGGCACAGGCTGCTTCGACTGCGATTCGGATGGCTGGACGCATTACGGGCCGCAAGATCGCTTTGCTGCCGACCTCCGTCGATCCAGACAAAGTGATGATCATTAACAACTATTGCACACCGGTTATGGAGCTGCGCTTCGTTGAGATTGATCCTGCAACGGGACGTATGGATTTGAATGATCTTCGTGCCAAGCTCTCAGATGAAGTGGCTGCTGTCTACTTCGAGAATCCGGGGTATTTGGGCATAATCGAGGATCAAGGCCGCGAAATTTCAGAGCTGGCCCATTCGGTACAGGCGGTGTCTATCGTAGGCGTTGATCCTATTTCGCTTGGGGTGCTCGAGCCGCCAAGCCACTATGGCGCGGACATTGTGTGCGGAGACCTGCAGCCGCTTGGCATGCATATGAACTATGGCGGCGGTCAAGCCGGCTTTATTGCTACGCATGATGATGAGACCTATGTCATGGAATATCCTTCACGATTGTTCGGCATCGTGCCGACCGAGGTCGAGGGCGAATACGGCTTTGGCGATGTCGCCTATGAGCGGACCTCCTTCGCTCACCGTGAGAATGGCAAGGAATCGGTTGGTACGCAAACTGCGTTATGGGGAATTACGGCAGGTGTCTATTTATCCTTGCTCGGGCCTGTTGGCATGCAGGAAGTTGGCGAGACGATTATGCAGAAGGCACAGTATGCGGCAAGCAAGCTCGCTGCAATCCCGGGTGTAGCCCTTCGTTTCGGTGATACAGCATTCTTCAAGGAATTTGTTGTGGACTTCAACGATACAGGACTTACGGTTGCCGACATTAATCGCCGCTTGGCTGAGGCAGGAATTTTCGGTGGAAAAGATTTATCCACTTCGTATCCGCACTGGGGGCAGTGCGCGCTCTATTGCGTGACCGAAATCCATGCACAAGAGGAATTGGATCGTTTGGCTGACTCGCTGGAAGCAATTGTTCGACAATCGTAATCAACTCAGAACCAAGGAAGGATTGAATAGCCATGAAACGGATTCGCAGAGATCATAAAGTTCGTCAATTCCATCAAGCCAAATGGGATGAGCCTGTTATATTCGAGCTTCATCATCCGGGTGAACGGGGAGTCATTCCGCCAACTGCCGAAGCTGGCATCGCTGCCGCGATTGGTGATGGCATTGGACGTATACCGGCGTCTATGCGTCGCAGCTCCGCGCCTGCACTGCCCGAGATTGGTCAAGCGAAGGTGCTCCGCCATTATTTAAGGCTGTCTCAAGAGACGCTTGGCTCTGATATGAATGTAGAGATCGGGCAAGGGACCTGCACGATGAAATATATTCCACGCATTAATGAAATGCTTATTCGTACACCGAATATGATGGAGCTTCATCCGCTTCAGGATGCGGATTCCGTACAAGGCATGCTGGAGGTCTTCCATAAGCTTGATCTTGCGATGAGAGAGATATCGGGGATGGATGCCTTTTCCTTCCAGCCAAGCAGCGGCACGCAAGCACTTCTTGCGATGGCCTCTATCGTTCGTGCGTATCATGATTCCCGAGGGGAAGGGGATCAGAGGGATGAAATTATTACAACGATCTTCTCCCATCCTTCTCAAGCCGCAACCGCTGCGGTTAAGGGCTACAAAATCATTACGCTGCATCCCGACGAGGATGGCTTCCCGGATCTGGAGAAATTGAAAAGTGTGATTAGTGAGCGTACAGCAGGGTTCGTTGTAGCGAATCCAGAAGATACGGGCATTTATAACCACCGCATCCGTGAATTTACTGATGTTGTCCATGAAGCAGGAGGTATTTGCTTCTATGACCAAGCGAATGCTAATGGCTTGCTTGGAATTACGAGAGCCAAAGAAGCAGGCTTCGATATGTGCTTCTTCAATCTGCACAAAACCTTCGCCGCTCCGCATATGTGCGGCGGTCCCGCTACTGGGGCGCTTGGCGTTACGGATGAGCTCAAACGCTTCTTGCCCGGCCCGCTTGTAGACTTTGATGGCAGCCGCTATGTGCTGGCGAATCAGTCCAGCGATAGCATCGGCAAAGTTCGCAGCTTTCATGGCGTTGCCCAGACTGTCCTGCGTTCCTATGCATGGATTATGAGTCTAGGGGCCGAGGGCCTGAAAGATGTAGCGCAAATTGCTGTGCTGAACAATAATTATCTCTATCATAAAGTGCTGCAAATTCGCGGTGCGAGCGCTCCTTACATTAAAGGCAGACGTCTGGAGCAGGTTCGCTACAGCTGGAAGCAGCTGACGGATGAGACTGGCGTAACGACCGAGGATATTACTCGCCGCATGTGTGATTTTGGGCTCCATTATTGGACCTCCCACCATCCGTATATAGTGAAGCAGCCCTTCACTCTGGAACCGACGGAATCCTATTCCAAGGAGGATCTGGACGAATATATCCATGCGCTGGAGCATATCTCGAACGAAGCTTACACGACACCAGATATCGTCAAGACAGCTCCGCATAGAAGCACTGTGCATCGCAATGACGAATCGTCGCTGGATGATCCGAAACAATGGTGCATTACCTGGCGTGCGTATTTGAAAAAAACGCAGCCGGAATAATCGAAGGGCTCCTCATGGAGCCCTTCCTGTTTGTCTCGATAGCTTCATGGAAAGGAGACCAGCATGTCGACTTATATGAAAGAGTTATTGCGTCTGCCTGTTGGTGTTCGTCGATTTCTTGCAACGGAGGCCCTATATGGCATTGGCATAGGGATGTATGCGCTTGTTCTTAATCTGCATTTGCTGGCGAAGGGTTTGCAGGAGGATGAGATTGGCGCGTTAGTATCCACAGGCATTCTAATCATGGGAGCATCCGCTATTCCCGTGTCCTTGCTTGCTAACCGAGTTGGACGGAAGCGGCTTTTGGTAACTGGTCTTTTTTTTATTGCAGCAGGCAATGTGCTTTATGCGATCAGCGAAGAGCTGGCCCTTTTTTATATGGCGCAAATTATGGTTTCAATTGGTTTAACCTTGGTCGAGACGACCGAGGTTCAGCTGCTCTTTCAATATTGCGTATCCCGCAAAGATGAGACCCGCGCATTCTCGCTCATGTTCGCTGTGTTCACTGCCTTCACAGGTGCAGGGACGCTGCTTGCCGGACAGCTTCCGAGCAATGCTGCAGCCGGTTACCCGATTCCGCTGCTCATTGCTGGAGCAGTTCTGCTGTTTCAAGGGATTCTCCGGGCTCTATGGCTTCCGGCAGAGAAGAAGGTGGAAGTGGTCCAGCTCAGCAGCAAGGGGGAAGGGACGAAGAAATTCAATTGGTTCCCTGCTCGCCCGCTATGGCTGTGTGCAATACTCATCACCTTGCTCGGCGGTGCGCTCGCTATGACAGGCTCCTTCCAGAATGTCATTGTGAAGTACAGGCTGGAGTGGATGGATAATCAGGTGTCGCTGCTGCTCGCCCTTAGTGGATTCGTCCTGTTCATCAGCTCCTTAATGACACCTTACGTCTTAGAGAGATTCGGGCCTAATAGAGCTATTCTATCCGTATTTTTTGTGAATATTGTACTGTTTGCTTTTCTTTTCTGTGTGATGCCTGTCTGGTTGTTCACTATCGTGTTCTTAATACGTGGAGGCGGCTCTACTATGCTCTCTAATCTGGTGGACAGCCAGCTTATGTCTGCCTTTAAGGAACGAGAACGGAATCTGTATGCAGGGATGAGGTCGGTATTTCGCAGCGTAGGCTCTTCCATGGCTACCTATTTAACGGGATGGATTCTGACTGGGGGAAATTATCGACTGCCCTTTCTCTTAACCGCGATCATGCTTTCATTTGCGCTTGTCTATTATTGGAGATGGGTACGTCCGATTCTAGAGAAAAGATTGGAGTCGTAGGTCATTCACGAGCTTAAGCAAGCTACAGAGCTGGTTATTAGTCGCGATGGTATAGAAAAGTGCTCGTAAGATAAATAGACAGGTATAGGGAAAAAATACGCGTACGCAGGCTGGTAGGAAAGCGGTCAGGCTGTAAAGAAAGCTGTTTTCTCTATAGAATAAAAAGGTGTACCTTGAAAGGCTATAATTGACTTTCTTGTGGCACTTATGTTGCATGTGCATGGATGATCAGGATGGTTTCAGAGTTGTCCCGTTAAGAGTAAAGCCATAACGGCACGGCGTTCCTCTATTTGTTGTTTTGCTCCTTTAAATAATCCATTAGCGGCAAGCGTTTCCGTTAGTTTTAAAAAATGAAGCTTAAATTAACTAATACTAAAGAAATAGCGGAACCTGGATCCATTATTTTCATGAAAAGATACAAAAATAAAAATTAACGGAACGTAGTTACGTTCAGGCTGTCGAGAAAAATCTCGCCGGCCTTTTTTTAATGTTCGGTATAGGGACTGTCTCTTCGAGAAGGGACCCCAAAGCCCTCTTTTCTAAGGATAGAGAGATCTTGTTCATCTTCTATACGCCAGCGGTTAGCAACGTTTGTAATATATTAACGCGTTGCTCCAACAAACTAACAAAGTAAAAAAGAACCCCCGTGTTTGAAAAACGCAGGGGCTCTCTATCGTCTGGCTGCTCGAAAAACGTGTCTTTAACTATTAATTTACATCGGAAAGGCATTCCGTATCATAATGGCTGACCCTGTCACGATAGCGTCCTCTTTTAAGTTGCCCTTGGAGAACTTAGGCTCGTACTCCGGGTAATTGAAGGTGTTCTTGATAGCAATAGCTGATGCTGTCTGGTAATAAGAATCGGCGCCATGAATAAGGACACCGCCTAATATAATGATCTCCGGATGGAACATATTGATCATATTAGACAGACCTACGCCAAGGCAGGAGGCCGATTGCTGGAACAGCTCCGTGACATAGGAATCACCATCTGCCAAAGCTCGCGATAAAATCTCATAATTCAAATACTCTGGCGTCGTATTATATTTCTCAAGCAAATGATGCCGGCCTGTTTTGGCATGGGCCCGCGCATTGTGCTCAAGTGCATGGACGGAGGCGAATGCCTCAAGCGCACCATAGTTTCCATAATTATGTATCCTTGGGCCGTCCATTTGAATAATCATCTGTCCAATTGCGCCTTCCATATCATTGGAGCCATGAATAATTCGTCCATGCGACATGAGTGCCGACCGCAGTCCTGCTCCTACATGTACATAGAGCAAATGCCCGTAATCATGATGCCGCAGCGACCAGTGCTCACCGAGCAGCGCCATGTTAACGCCATTATCCAATCTTGCCGGGAAGCCCGTCCGCTGCTCTAACAGCTCACAGATCGGGACGTTCTCCCAGCCATTAGCGAGAAAGTAGAGCGGCTTAAGGATCATCCCATTCTCTCTGTCCAGCGGACCGACAGAGCCTACGCCAATGCCGATAATTTTGTCAGGCGCAATATGGTGGTCACTCAGGAAAGTCTTGATGTTCACATGCACATGGTCAAGAAATTGCTCTGTATTCATCGCCTCATCCATCCGCCAGCGCGTGATGGATTTGACGTTCATCTGCATATCGAACAAGGCAAGTGTTGAGTACATCCGAGAAATTTCGAGGCCGAATAGATAGCCGTAATGCGGATTAATCTGATACTGAATTGGTTTTCTGCCTCCGCTGGATCGTCCTAATCCAGATTCGATCAGAAGTCCTTCCCCGATCATCTCGTCTAGCAAGCGGGATAGGGAGGTGCTGCTTAGGGCAGTAAGCTGTGTTAAGAGCTCTGCTTTGGATATAACCTCTGTGTTCGACACGAGGTCGTAAACGAGCCTTTTGGTTGTCGGGACAGGATGCGGTCGTTTTTCCACCTGATCGCTTCCTTTCATTTACTAAGGTTGACGAAAGTCATGTCCGTTTATTATAGCTTATTTTGCGAAGGGGAAGAAAGAAGGAATGAACAAGGGAGCTAATGCATGAACTTAAAACCAAATTGGAATTAACTTATTAGGATGACAATGTATTATTATGGATAAAAGCGGATGCCAGATTTAATTTGCAATACTTAATGCCAAAATGGAATAAAGATGCTACAATAGAGAGGACTAATCTTTCAGGCATAATGATGGAGGTATATGTAACATGGACAAAACAAAGCTGCTGCTGCAGTTATTCTGGACCTTCCTGCGAATCGGGCCGGCTACCTTTGGTGGAGGCTACGCTATGATTCCGTTAATTGAACGGGAAGTGGTTGGAACGCGCGGGTGGATTGAAGAAAAGGAAATGCAGGAGATGCTGTCGGTGGCAGGCTCTACACCCGGAGGAGTGGGTGTTAATGCATCAGCCTTCATCGGATATCGGCTGGCTGGCCTGCTAGGTGCGATTGTTGCAATCATCGCCATTACGCTGCCTACCTTTGGCATTGTGTTCATTCTCAGCTTCGTATACGCTCAGTTCGCTGACAACTACAAGGTGGAGGCAGCATTAAAGGGCATACAAGGGGCTATTATTGCCTTGATTCTCGTATCCGCATATCGGATGGCGAAGACCGCTGTCTTTGATAAGACGACGGCTATTACAGCAATAACAACCGTTGTGCTCCTGCTGGCAACGAATATGAATCCTGCATTCTTGATTATGGCAGGGCTTTTTACCGGAATTATATTTGTAAGAGTGAAAATGCTGCTTGGCGTGAAGGTGCATATGGAAAAGCAAAGAGATAGCCATGCAAACGAGCAGACATGGGTTGTGGAATATTACATCTAGAGTACGTCGTTTGTTCACAGGGGGTGAGGGTTTGCAAGAGCTGCTGACATTATTTTTGTTTTTCTTCAAGGTAGGGCTGCTTTCATTCGGAGGGGGCTATGCCGTTATTCCAGTTATTCAGCGAGAGGTAGAGGCCAGAAACTGGCTGACAGCTGCACAGTTTCAAGAGATCGTTGCGTTGTCAGGAATGGCCCCAGGGCCTATTGCTACGAATACCACCACTATGGTTGGGTATCAGATCGCTGGATTTGTTGGGGCGGCCGTAGCTACGGTTGGCATTATTTTACCTTCTTTAATTATTATTGTATTGCTTGGTTCTATTCTATTCCGAATTCGCCATTATCGCTGGGTAAAAGCGTTTTTCTACGGCCTTAAGCCAGTCGTTACGGGATTAATTGTTTTTGCTGCTATTCATTTTGGAACCTCGGGCACCGCGGATGCGTTATTTACTTGGTCAACGCTTGTAACGGCTGCCATCTGTGTAGGGGCCATCATTGCGATGATGAAATATAAGACCCATCCGCTGCTTATTATTATCGGTTCCGCATTAGCGGGTATTATATTGTTGTGACCATCACATAGGTGGACAGACTCTATCCTTCCCAGATGTTTTTATAGGTAGAAGGGCTTAAAGCTTTTAAAGCTCTAGGCTCTAAAACCTCCAAAATTCAAAACCACCAAAACCAAACCCACCAAACCCACCAAACCCACCAAACCCACCAAACCCACCAAACCCACCAAACCCACCAAACCCACCAAACCCACCAAACCCACCAAACCCACCAAACCCACCAAACCCACTAGAAGCTCTATCCCTTACGCTACAGATGGTGCATATGAGGATTTTAGTCTATTTTATGAAGCGATTTTCGTAATAATAGTCACAATCTGGGGCATATCGGAGATAACGTCAGCTATATTCAGTAGTCGGAAACTGACCTTCTCCACTAATGAACATAGCTTCACTGTTGCTCCTTTTTTCCTGTCTGCGCAGTGATTTAGAGCAAATGGATTCATTAAATTATACATGACATTCCTTTTCTAACTTGGAAGTCCGCCTTTTTGGTCAGCCTATTCTTTTTTCAAGGCGTGATTGGAATAGATAGAGGAAGAACGATGCTGACGCTACCTTTCCTGCAATGAAAGAAGATCATATGCTTAGTGATCAACTCAAGCCCAGTCACAATGTGCAAATCTGAATGGAAAATCAGTTCATTATCTACAGGGGCGGTGAAGAGCATTATGCTTGCGAGGGAAGTCAACAGCTGGAAGGCGTGGTGAAGTACACACATATCACAATGAAGAATTAACGAGTACAGCACGTATCACAAATTAAGAAATGAATAAGCACACGTATCACAATGAAGAATTGAAGAAGCTGCAGTAAGGTATAAGCAAGCTGGACAAATGGCAGTATAGTGAAGACGACGATACGTGGACGTGCACGGCTGGGCGAGAACGGCTGTTTTATTAGCAAAGCAAGAAAACGGATATGAAGCAAAGAAGCGATACTATCGAAGTAAAAATTACAGCTAGCGGTTCGCAGAAGGATTGAACCGAAGTGTGTATTCTGACAAATCAAGAAAAACCGAGGATTACGGAGTTTTCTGTCTCGAGGCTTGCTGAAAGTAAGCCTTGAGACAGGATGGCTTTCGATCGCCCACAATTAGCCCAGGAAGACAGGAATAGATCAAAAAACAGAGGTGGCGGTGCAGGGATAACCTCCCTAACATCGCCATTTCTTTAATTGTTGAGCTGTCTCTAGCTGGTCTCTTCAAGTGAGCTGATCTGCATTTGGGACAGCCTCATTTTCATTCATAGCTATTCACCTGAGGCAACTATTTACAGCAGCAGCTGCTATCTGTTACAATCTCTATTGCGATAATATGTTAACTAAAATTAATAATTATAGGTTAACATATAGTAGGGTTGCATGGAGGAGTTTAAAGAAAATGATAACGAGTATAGTGAACCAGTGGATGGGACTTGCAGAGAAAGCGTTGAATATGGAATGCTTAACGATGGAAGAGGGCTTGCATATTCTTGAGGCACAGGATGATGAGCTGCTAGCTTTATTGCAGGCTGCTTTTCAAGTGAGGAAGCATTATTACGGCAATAAAGTGAAGCTGAACATGATTATTAATGCGAAGAGCGGGTTATGCCCAGAGGATTGCGGCTACTGCTCGCAATCGCTTGTGTCTACCGCGCCCGTGGAGAAATATGCTCTGTTGGATAAGGAAACGCTGCTTGCCGGCGCACATGAGGCAATGGCTAGACAGGCTGGCACCTATTGTATTGTGGCTTCCGGGAAAGGTCCCACTGACAAAGAATTGAATCAGGTGATTGAAGCCGTTCAAGAAATAAGAGAGACGATGCCGCTCAAAATTTGTGCATGTCTTGGTCTATTGAAAGAAGACCAAGCGCAGCGTTTAGCCGCAGCAGGAGTGCATCGTTATAATCACAATTTGAACACGAGCAAAACTAATTTTCCAGCTATAACAACTACACATAGCTATGAACAGCGAGTAGATACAATCAAGAAATCCAAGAGCTATGGAATGTCGCCCTGCTCAGGCGTCATCATTGGCATGGGCGAAACAAATGAGGAGATCGTCGAGATGGCTTATGCGCTGCGGGAGCTGGACGCCGATTCTATACCGATTAACTTCTTGAATGCGATTGCGGGCACACCGTTAGAGCAAGCAGGACGGACTCAGGCGACGCGTGCATTGAAGGTGCTCGTGCTGTTCCGTCTATTATGTCCATCGAAGGAAATACGCGTTGCAGGAGGGCGTGAGATTAATCTTCGAACGCTCCAGCCGCTTGCTCTCTATGCCGCTAATTCAATCTTCGTCGGCGATTACTTAACGACTCAAGGCCAAGATATCTCGACTGATTACGCGATGATCGAAGATCTGGGGTTTGAAATCGAACGGTGCGCTTTATAAGACAAAGGCTATTATTATATGATTATTCAATGTCCCCAAAGCCGTTCCTCTTAATAGGCGGCTCTGGGGCTATTTTTATAGCAAGCTTTTGTGCAAGAGTATAGATTTGTAGGATAATATAATAGTTTTATAGTATGGAAACGCTTTCATAATGATTTTATAATCAATACATACATGAAGGAGTACACGGAAAACATGTATAAATCGACAACAAGGAGAGTAGATTCTATGTTTGAAAGACGATTTGCGAATGTCTCGAACAAGCTTGTCATCCTGACTCTAACGACTGTTCTCGCGGTTACGCTAACAGGCTGCGGACAAGCAGGCGAGAAGGGGAATGAGGAGTCTAATTCCAAGAAGCCCGTTACGCTGAAGATGATGCATAATTGGACGAACCCAAATGTCGATAATGAAATTTTCAAAGCGAGAATCGAGCAATTCCAAGAAGAGAATAAGGATATCAGAATTGAAGTGGAGGAGGTTCCAGCTTCGCAATATCCGACTAAATTACAGACACAGGCAACGGGCAGAACTCTTCCTGATCTAGCGGTATTCCAACCTCGCGCAGCTCTGAAGCCTTACGTAAACGCCGGGCTCCTCATGCCGATTGATGAAATATTGAGCAATTGGGAAGGTCTGCTGCCTCAGGAAGCACTGGACTCTTACAGCATTGATGGCAAGCACTATGCGGTTCCGGCGAAGCTTACGTATGCGGACGTCATTTATTACAATAAAGAGCTGCTGGCGAAGGTCGGCTATACCGAATTTCCGGCAACGTACGACAGCTTTATCGATCTGATCAAAAAATTGAAAGCAGCTAATATTACGCCGATCGTTGTCGGCAATAAAGATAGATGGCCTCTGCAATCCTCCTTTATGTCCATTATTACTGATCGGATAGCAGGAAGCGGCTTCTTGGAAAAGGCAGCGGCTGGGGAAGCGCAATTCACTGATCCTGATTTCGTGAAGTCGCTCGGCATCATTGAAGAGCTGAACAATCTGGGAGCCTTCAATCTGGATGTGAATACGATTGATACCGTACAGGAGCAGAACTACTTCCTTCAAGGCAAAGCCGCAATGAGCATGACGACCTCTACGATCGATTCCAAATATAGAATCAACAACGAGAATGGAGCTAACGTTGGAATTGCCCTATTCCCAGCAGTAGAAGGTGGCAAGGGTAATCCGCAAGCCTCTTCGGGCAATTTTCAGTTCGGCATAGCGCTTAATAAAGAGCTAGAGAACCAGCCAGCCAAAAAAGCAGCCGCTTTTAAATTTCTAACCTTCTTCTATAGCCAAGAGATGTATGAGGAGCTTCATGCCAATGGCATTATCGTTCCTGCTATCCTCAAGAACAGCAGTGAAGAAAGCCCTTATTTGAAAGAGATGGTTGAGCTAAATGGCAAAGGTACAACGACCATTATTGATCAGACGCTTGCTACGGCGGTGAATGAATCGCTGCAAAATGGATTGCAATCTATTCTGACCAAGCAAAAAAACGCTTCACAGGTAGCGGAGGAAATCCAGGCTGCGCAGAACAAGCTGAACAAATCGTAGCCGGTTATTTGGGACTGTACTTGAGAGCAGGTTGGATTAGGACTGCCATGGCGGGAGGAGATACAATGTGCATACGTTAAAAAATGTAAGGATGGCGATCTATTTAGGGGTGTTGCCTGCACTCGTCATCTATGTTGGCATTGCTGTCCTGCCGATCGTAATATCGTTCTATTATTCTTTTCTGAATTGGGACGGATTCTCACCGGCTACCTTCGTCGGCTTGGACAATTATATTGAGATTGCGAAGGATGCTATTTTTTGGAGCGGCGTTAAAAATAACATCATTATGATGGTTGCCAGTCTGGCCTTTCAAATTCCGTTAGGCTTGCTGCTCGCTCTGTTTCTTAATAAGCCTCTTAAGGGTGTAAAGCTATTTCGGACCATTGGTTTTTTCCCGGTCGTTATTTCATCCGTTATTGTGTCTCTTACCTGGGGGATGCTCTACAATACGGAGTTCGGCTTTATTAACAGCGTCTTAGATGCAATTGGGCTGGAATCTTGGAAGCAGAATTGGCTAGGCAGCCCGAACTGGGCGATTATCGCGCTTTGCGTCACGTATATTTGGCAGAACTGCGGATTTTTTATGGTCATCTTTTTATCGGCGCTGCAAGGCGTTTCTGGTGAAGTAATGGAAGCAGCGGAGATGGATGGGGCTACCGGATGGAAGCGAACGCTTTATGTGACGCTGCCTATGATCAAGGATACAATTTGGGTAACCATTATGTTCTCGCTCAGCAACAGCTTCCGCGTATTTGACCTTATTTATGTAATGACAGCGGGGGGCCCGGCCCATAATACCGAAGTCATGACGATTTATATGTACAATAACTCCTTCACTTCATTAAGATTCGGTTACGGAAGCGCGGTGGCGATCTTTATTCTGGCATTCAGCTTGATTACCATCTATGTCGCTAACAAAGTAACGAATCGAAAAGAATAATAGGACATAGCAGCGGAGGCCAAGTATGGTACAAACAGCAGCTTGGAAAAAATCTCTTATCTATACGTTTCTTACGCTTATTGGCGCATTCAATGTTCTGCCCATTCTATGGATGCTGATGAATTCGTTCAAGAGCGAGCAGGAATATTCGACACATCCGATTGCTTGGCCCAAGGCATGGCAATTCAGCAACTATGTAGAGGCCTGGAAGGTCGCCAAGCTCGGTGCTTTTTTCTGGAACAGCATCTTTGTTACGTTCGTAGCGGTCGTAGCCACGGTTCTGCTCGCTGCATTAACCTCTTATTTTTTGTCGAGGTTCGAGTTCAAGGGACAGAAGCTGGTCTACGGCATCTTCTTGCTCGGGATGGTCATTCCTATTCACGCAACGATCATACCGACTTTCATTACGATGAACAAAATCGGACTGCTGAATACGCATCTGTCTCTCATTCTTGTTTATGTTGCTTTTCATTTGTCCTTGACGATCTATATATTGGTCGGATTCATGAAAGGGTACCCGAAGGATATTGAAGAATCGGCTATTATGGATGGCAGCGGCGTATTCCGGATTTTCTGGTCAATTATTCTTCCAATGACGAGACCGGCACTTGCTACCGTCATTATTCTCAATTTTATTTATAATTGGAACGAGTATTTATTCGCCCTTGTGCTAATCAATGATTCCGCATTAAAAACGCTGCCGCTGGGCTTATCCAATTTTGCCAGCAAGGAGACGACCAGCTACACGCTGCAAATGGCGGCACTCAGCATGGCACTGATTCCGATTCTAACGGTTTATTTGCTGCTAGAGAAGCAGCTGGTGCAAGGAATGACGGTTGGGGCGGTGAAGGGCTAGCACTTTCTTCCATTCTCATTTGGGAAGCTTTTCGTTATGATGTTGGAAAAGCTTTGAAGAGAGGGACTCCATCATGAGAATGCGCTTTCCTTATAGCAAGAGAATTAACCTGAAATGGAAATCGGTCATTATATTCTTGCTGCTAGTCACCGTTCCTACTCTATTGGTAAGCAGTCTGGTGTTGACTCGTTATGATCACATATTGCGAGAGCAGTTCATCTCCACGACTGACAATAATCTCCACGCGGTAGAGTTGAATTTGACTGATAAAATAAAAGCCATTCAGGATATGTCAGACTACATGATCTATAAGGATGAATTCCGGCTGTTCATGACAACGCCATTCACTCCGTCAACGATGGAGGACTATTATCATTACAAGCAATTAGTAGAAGGGTTCGCCACTTTCCAGCTCATATCCAAACGTTATATCAAATCGATCTCGATTGAAGGAGATAACGGAAATGTGCTTCATATTGGAGAGCCAATTGATGGCATAGAGCAGGCTTGGATTAAGCAAGCGGCTGAGAGGAAAGGTGCTCCGATATGGACCGATTCCTATTCGATTATTAGCGGCTGGAGCGGACAGAAGCGCGTCATCTCTATGCTTCGCTGGATTAACTCCTATGAGGAGCTGACTAAGCCTGTCGGGCGAATGACGGTTCGATTGGATGAATCGGAATTTACCGGGCTAATGGCCTCTGTTATACCGGATGAGCCGAATTCCGCTTTTATATTGAAGGAGGACGGCAGCGTTCTGCTTCATCACGATAAGTCGCTTATAAGCAAGAGATATCCCGACGAACAATTACTGCAAAGGCTTATGAAGGAAGAGGGATCGGTACTCACCTATAATCATGAAGGCGTTTCCTTTACGGTTATTCACCGCGATATGTCGATTAATGGCTGGAAGCTGGTCACGATGGTTCCTAAGTCAACCATAACGAAGAAGACAGAGGGATTGAAGCTATCAGTAGGCTATATGCTCATCGCCATTGTGCTCTTAGGGCTGCTTGCTTTAATCGGCTTTTATATGACGATCATTAGGCCGATTGTTGCGATATCCAGGCAAACGGCAAGGTTGTCAAAAGGAGATTTTGAAGCCCACGTCGATGTGCGCTGGCAGGATGAGATTGGCGATTTGGGGCGCCGCTTCAACAGCATGGTCGTGACGATGAGAGAATTGATTGACTACAAATATAAATTAGAAATCCGCCAGCGTGAATCGGACCTGAATATGCTGATGCGTCAAATCGATCCGCACTTTCTATACAATACGCTAGATATGATTCGTTGGACCGCAAGGATGGAGAAAGCAGAAGAAACGAGTCAGCTTATTGAGACGCTGTCGCTGTTTTTCCGAACGAGCCTGTCGAGAGGGAGGCGCTGGACTACCGTTCGAGAAGAGCTGATATTCGTGGAGTCTTATCTGAAGCTTCAGCAAAAACGGCTAGGCAGCAAGCTCGCCTATACGCTGTATATAGAGTCTCAATTGGCAGAGCTGCCGATTCTCAATAAAATCATTCAGCCCTTGGTTGAGAATAGCATCAAGCATGGCTTCACTGTACGCAGTGGAGGCTCCATTCAAGTCCGCGCCTATGAGAGCGTTGGGCAATTATGGATAGATGTGATTGACAGTGGAAAAGGGTTCACAGACGAGCAGCGGGATATCGTACAAGAAGCGCTGAGGAACGGCTCTACCCGCGAAGAGTGGGCAGGTCATGCGCTAAGTAATATTCAAGAGCGAATCGTAATCGTAGCAGGCAAGGAGTATGGCATTCGTATTATTCAGGTATCGGAAGGCAGCCTCGTCCGTGTCGTGCTGCCGTTAATGCCAAAGCTGACGGTGAGCGAACTAGCCATGGCAACTGAGGAGGTAAAGCGATGAGTATAAAACTGCTGATTGTAGATGATGAGCCTGTTATATGTCGGGGTTTGCAATCTACCATTCCTTGGGAGAGCATTGGCGTGGAGGTCGTGGGTGAAGCTTATGATGGTCAAGAGGCGCTGGAGATTATACAGAATCAAGAAGTCGATCTCGTCTTAACCGATATTTGCATGCCGGAGATGGATGGATTGGAGCTTGCAAAAGAATTGAAACGGCTTGCCTCTCCTGTAAAAGTTATTATTGTGAGCGGCTATGACGAATTCGAATATGCACGCAATGCCATGAGGCTTGGCGTGGAGGACTTTTTGCTGAAGCCTGTCAATGTCGATGAATTAATGCAGCTTGTAACACGAATATTCGAGCAGACCAGCTTGGAGCAGAAGAAGCTTATTCAGGAGCAAGGGGTAAAGTGGCTAAGCAGTCTCATGCAGAGCGAGACTTCCTATATGGAAGGAGCATCGGCGCTTCTCGGAGACGTTCCTGAGGGAAGCAGCTTTCATATTCTAGCGAGCCAAATGAATCGTTATGCGGAGTGGCTGGATAGAGCAGAGGAGTCTGATCGCAATCAACTGCAGCACTGCTGGCAAGAGCAGGTCGAGATGGAGCTTAGGCGCGTTGGGATCGGGCCGGTTTCTTACTTTTACCATCGCAACCTTCTGCTTACCTTTTGTATTGTACCGCCATCTGCCGATTTTCTCTCGTTAAAGAAGGCGGCGGAGCGGACAGCCAGCAGGTGGGGAGGGCCTGAGACGCTGTATATGGGGGTATCCTCTCGGTTCAACCATATCAATGAAGCCAAGGAGGCTTGCATGCAAGCAATCGGCGTATTGCCTTATTATGCAGTACAAGCAGCTCCGAAGCTTGTTCTTTGTCCGGAAGATAAAGCAGTGCAGAGGACTGCTGGCCTGCATCTCCCTCTACCAGCAAGTGAGAAGCTCATGATTGAAGCGTTGCTGCAAGGCGGGCAGGAGGAAGCTGTACAGCAATTCGAGCATTGGCTGGCGCATTATCGGGAAGAAGGCTATTTGCTTAGGGAAGTGCTTCAGGCTTATGAACAGCTTAGAGCATTCATTTATTACAAATGGCCAAGCGAATTGCTTAGAGAGCAAGCGGCCGCGGAAGTAGCGGATATGTCGGAGATTGATCTGCATATGCATAATTCCTTCATGGCAGTCGAGCAGCTGATTCGTAAGGATTTCGAAAATATATTGCGAATTGCGAGAAGCGGGAGTAAAAATCACTGGATTATTGAGCAAAGCAAAAAGTATATCCGGGCTCATGGCTATTGCGATATTAAGGCACAGGATGTCGCTTTGAGCTTGCAGCTGACGCCGAATTATTTCAGTATGACCTTTAAGCAAAGCGCCGGAAAAAGCTTCACAGAATATATCAATGAGCTGCGTATCGAGAAGGCCAAGTTATTGCTTGCAGAGTCGTCTGATCGCGTGTTCGAAATCGCGGAAAAAGTGGGCTATAAGGAATACAAATATTTCGTTGCTATTTTCAAATCACATACGGGTGTTACGCCGACGGATTTCAGAAAGCGCTTTGCGCAATTAGAAGGGGTAGGTCACGATGAAAATCGGCATTGAGATGCATCATGGCTATAATGATGAACAGCTGCCTGTAGACAAGGCATTGGAGAAGGCGAAAAGGGACGGTTATGATGGTGTCTATTATAAAAATCCGCTGGCGATATCCACAAGCCTGGATCTAGGCGAGTTAAGAGCGGCTAAGCAATGCGCGGATGAATTAGGGCTTTATATCGATTGCGGAATCGGACGGGTCAATCCTTACAATACGAATGAGACGCCGGAGGTATGGCTGCTTGGCGGCGGAGACTACCTGCTGGCTGTGCAGAGAATGATTCAAGCTGGCGCTGAGCTTGGCGTACGCGAATTCATCGGAGTGACAGCGGGTTGGAAAGGACAGCATAGCGGGTATTATGTCTATGATCGCTTCCGCACGGACGTGACCTGGGATGAGCAACTGCAGGCTACCTCACGCTTTTTGCAAAAGACCGCGCCTATTCTTCGTGATACCGGCACACGCATTAATCTGGAGACTCATGAAGAAATTACGTCGCATGAAATTATTCGTCTGATAGAGGAAGTAGGCGAGGACACGGTTGGCGTTGCACTGGATACAGCTAACGTTGTTGCGCGAGGAGAAGAGCCGGTAGCCGTTGCAAAGCGCTCTGCTGCCTATATTCATCAGATGCATGCAAAGGATTGCATTCTATTCTTTTCCGATCTAGGGCTAATGCGCCAAGTGAGGCCCTCGGGAGAAGGGATCGTGAATTATAAGGAAATATTGCAAGCAATCGCTCCATATCACGCTGAGCTGCATATTCAGATTGAGGATCATAAGGGCTTCTACCACATTGATATTTATGAGGAAGAATGGAGAAAGGCACATCCGGATTTGTCGGTGGCAGAGGTGGCGGAGCTTGTACGCCTTGCTCGATTGACCGAGCTGCGGATAGCTGCAGGAGAGCTTATGGAGCCGAAGGCTTATGAAGCGATTCCTTACGATGTCCAGAAAGAGCATCGCCTATCAAGCTCACAACGCTATTTGAGAGGGCTGTTGGAAGAGTTGGGATTGCAAGAATAGGCAGTGCCTGAATGGATGGGCCGCTGTTATTGAATCAAGAAGAGAGGGATGAGGACATGGAGAAGGAAATTCGTGTTATTGTCATTGGAGCGCACCCGGATGAGCCGGATATTTATGCAGGAGGCACCGCTGCTTTGTATGCTTCAATGGGGCATAAGGTGAAATTCGTTTCATTGACGAATGGATGCGGTGGGCATTATTTGCAGAGTGGTGCTGAGCTTGTTGCTCGCCGCAAACAAGAAGCGGCAGAAGCAGCGAAGAGATTAGGCGTACTAGAATATGAGGTGCTCGATATTCCGGACGGGGAGCTGATGCCGGATATTGCTACTCGCAAGGAGGTCGTGCGCTTGATCCGCGAGTGGAAGGCTGACATCGTCATCACTTTCCATCCAGTGGGAGGAAGGCATGCTGACAATCGCTATGCAGGTAAGGTGGTCAGCGATGCAGCTTCGTTTATCGCGCTGACCCCGTTGTTTTTGCCAGAGGTTCCCTGCTTGGATAAGTCTCCGTTATTCCTGCTGATGCCGGATTATTCCATGCGTCCCTACTATAAGCCGGATATTGTCATCGACTTCGGTTCTGTAGTGGAGCAAAAATTGCTTGGCTGTGATGCGCACGCGACCCAATTTTACGAATATACCCCTTGGCAATCAGGCTTTCTTGATGAGGTTCCGACGGAGTGGGCAGACAAACGGAGCTTCCTGCTCGAGAAATGGCAGCCATTCTTCCATGTATCGGAGGAAATGAAGCCGGCTCTGCATGCCGAATACGGCTCAGAGCGCGCTGGCAAGGTTGTCTATGCCGAGCCTTTCGAGATTGCCCAGTACAGCCGCAAGCCGAAGCAGGATGAAATGGAGCGTTTATTTCCAATGTTCGGCACGCTTATCGTCTAGCATTGTGAGATTCAAGGCTTAGCTTATTCTATGTTTTCTCGTTAGAACGCTTTACCACTTTTTGATAGCGCAAAGGCTATTGCAGCCGTCCAACCTCTGTTTTCAGCGGTTGGACGGCTTTTTTTTCTTGCAATCTCTTATCCAAGGTGACAAAAATGTAAGGTTAATATCGCTCTGAAACGTTACGCAAGGGTAGAATAATCCGATATACTAGTAGATAGACTAGAAATTTGTAAAAGATAGGAAGGGGTACAGCTATGCTGCGTGTGGAAGGATTGTCGCATGCTTTCAAGAATGGCACGGAAACAACACCAGTGCTTCATCATATTGATTTCTCAGTTGCCAAGGGAGATATGGTGGCTTTACTCGGAAGCTCGGGCTCGGGAAAATCGACTTTGCTTAATTTAATGGCGGGATTAATGAAGCCGACAGAAGGAAGCATTTATATCGCTGATCATAATATCGTCAAGATGGGGGAAAACCAGCTTGCCGAGTTCCGCCGATCACATATTGGATTTATATTTCAAGCGTATGAACTGATTGCCAATCTCACCGTTCGCGAGAATGTCGAGCTGCCGCTAGTCTTTCAATCGGTGGCTCCTTCAGTGCGCAAAAAAAAGGCTCTCTCCTTGCTCGAACAAGTAGGCATACCAGATAAAGCCGAGATGTTCCCCTCTCAATTGTCTGGCGGGCAGCAGCAGCGTGTCAGTATTGCCCGTTCGCTCGTTACGGAGCCTTCGGTAATATTCGCCGATGAACCTACAGGCAACCTGGATACGAAGACAGAGGAAGAGATCATTGCGATCCTCAAACGGCTGAATAGAGAGATGAAGACGACCTTCATCATCGTGACGCATGAACGCGAGGTTGCTGTACATACTCAGCATATTATTACATTAAAGGACGGGTATTTGGTGACGGAGCCGGAAGCTTCTCCCAAAGCCGTAGCAGCAGGAGGAGAGAGGTCTTGAGAATAGGGGATATTACCCGCTTATCCTGGGATCAGGTGAAACGGAGAAAGGTCGTTACTGCATTATGCGCGGCTGGCATCAGCATTGGCTGTGCAGCCATTATTGTAGCTATGAGTATAGGCGAATCAGCGCAGAGCTACATCGAGAAAGAAATGAACATGTTTTTTAAGATGGATGAAATAACGGTAACGGCTAACGAAGGGGTAAAAGGCGGCGACTCCGCGCCGGATGAGAGTTTTATGAAGCGCGGCATGCTGACGGAGCAGAAGCTGAAGGTCATGGACGGCTTGCCGCATGTTAAGGCCGTTGCACCTTTTCAGGATATCGGCTACATCGAAATGATAACGGCGGATGATCGCCGATCGCATATTCAATTAATTGGTACGGATTTGGCGGTGCTAGGTGATTTCGGGCATTCACTGCTGCAAGGCAGTGTCTCAGATACGACCGGGGCCGTCATTCTGAACTATGGAGCAACGCTTGGTCTTGTTGATGAGGAGACACGCAGCAACCTGATCGCTCAGATTCAGAAGAATCCCTATGACGACAGCTTAATGAAGCAATATCGGAATTTGGATCGCATACCTTCTTCGCTGTATCAAAGACAGGTTCAGTTCAAAAGCCAGCAACCGACAGATGGCAAATTGAAGCTGAGCTCCCCGATCCGTGTAGCAGGCGTTCTGAAAAAGCCGGATGGAGCTAGTGAGGATTCTGTAGCTTATGACAAGAAGGCTTATGTATCGCTAGAAACAGCCGAGCTGCTGCTGCAAGAGATGGGAATGAAGAATGGAAATTCGGCATCCTCCATCAAAACATTCCAATCCGTAATCGTCAAGGTAGAGGATCAGAAGTATGTAGAGCAGGTAGAGAAGCAATTACAAAAGCTTACGTTGAACACACAGACGAATCTCTATCAGAAAGAACGATTGGCCGAGCAATTCACTATTATTAAGGCGGTTGCGCTAGGCGGCGGCGTATTCATTCTTATTATTGCTTCGATTTCGATCGTTGTGGCAATGACGATGTCGACCTACCAGCGTCGCCGGCAGATTGGAATCATGAAGGTACTGGGCGCTAATCTAGCTCAAATTCGCAATATGTTCATTGTAGAAGCAGCATTGCTAGGTTTTCTGGGGGGGCTGCTCGGGGTTATGTTCTCTTATTGGCTTGTATGGGGAATCAATGCCTTAATTCATTCCATGTCTGGGGAGCAGGATGCGGTTCTTATCTTTATTCCGTTGTCCGCTATTCCGATCGGAATGGCGTTCGCGATCTTCACAGGGGTGCTCTCCGGTATTTATCCGGCGATCAGCGCATCGCGAACCGATGCTTTGACCGCGATCAGAAGAGACTAGCTTTATGACAATACAATAACCGTTCTTATATGCAGTAGAGGGAGAGATTAGGATGAAGAAGAAAATAAAATGGATTGTTATCGGATTGGTGCTGATCGGGATAAGCTGGGGGCTGTATTCGATCTCCAATCCGTCTAAGCCGATGGTAGACACAGCAGGCAGTGACGTGCTTTCTTTCGAGGTAACGAAGGAGACGATTATTAACACGGTAGAAGTAAAAGGCAAATCGGCTTATGAGCAGGAGACGCTTGTCTATGCCCCTTTCGGAGCGAAGATAGAGAAGTGGGCCGTTCAAGATGGCCAGCAGGTGAAGAAGGGACAAATGCTCTTCAAGCTTGATCAGACGATGCTCAAGGATCAGATTCTGCAGGAAGAGGCTGTCATTGAGAAGGCAGCTCTGGAAGAAAAGCTTAATGCTTATATGAGCCAAATGGATGAGAGCGAGCAGCTCGAAACTACTGAAAATGATAGAAAGCAGGCGCTTGCCAAGAAGGAAGCAGAGCGCTTGACGCGGGAGCTGAACAAAGTAACGACTGGCCTTCAGCAGAAAGTGCTGGCTCGCAAAAAAACGCAGCTTGGCAAGTCCCAGTATAACGCGCCTGCCTCAGGCATTTTCCTGTTCGATAATGCGAATAAAGTGCCTCAGGCAGTCGGTGATAATGAATATATCGGCAAAATCGTTGATTTGGGCAAGCTGCAGCTCATCGTCTACGTTGGTGAAGCTGATGTATTCCGGATAAAAGCCGGTATGCCTGTCGAAGTAAAGATGAATGCTATGAAAGAGGTTAAGCTGGCCGGACAGGTTCTGAAGGTGTCCAAATTCGCTAAGGCAGGAACAGACAAAGACAATGCAGAGCAGTCGGCACAATTCGAGGTTCTCATTAGTCTTGAGCCTAATGAATATTTGATCGCAGGCTTGAGCCTGAACGGAAATATTGAAGTCAGCCGCCAGGAGGACGTCATCGTCGTTCCGACCATTGCGGTTATGCGTGAGCAGGAGAACTATTATGTCATGCTGGATAAAGGCAATGGCGTATACGAGCGCAAAGATATTAAGATCGGCCTTGAGACACCAGACAAGACAGAAGTGCGGGAAGGCTTGAAGGCAGGAGACAAGGTGGTTCTTCCTTAATAGACTAGGCAGTATCTTCTATTGTTAAGGGGATGCTGCTTTTTTTATGAAGAGGCAGAGCGTTGTATTTATTTACATAATTTATGTGATGAATATAGCGAATTCCACGGTTTGTTGTTATCATCAAGAGAGTGTGTGTGGAATTAAATTCCGATTGGCACATCATACAAGTGCTGCTGCTGATCAATTATAGTTATTCAATAGGGGGATTACGATGTCAACTGAAGCGTCAACAATGAGCATTCAAGCACCCGCAAATAAAGTATGGGATGCGCTTACGAGACCTGAGCTCGTTAAGCAGTGGCAGTATGGAAGTGAACTACTCACGAATTGGGAGATTGGCAGCGATATTCGTTTTCATTGTGAGTGGGAAGGCGTTGTATACGAGCAGTGGGGAAAGGTGCTGGAGGTCACCCCTTATGAGAGAATCAGATACACTCTCTTTGCTCCCCGTCCAGGATTGGCGGACGAGCCCGACAATTACTTCATTATGAGCTATGTACTGCGCAATGAAGGCGATAGCACTGTATTGATTATTGAAAAAAGCGACAACAGACCAGAAGACAGCAGAGCAGAAGCTGAAGACGAGGATGGAAATCCGATATTGTCTGCGCTTAAGCAATTGGTCGAGGGGCTTTGAATAATAACCGAAGGTTCAAGAGGAGTATGATAAAGAGAGACCGCCTAATAAATAACTATATAATCTAAGTGTAGATATAAAGGGTATACAGATTAGGAATCAGACAAGTCGATATTATAATAAAAGAAATGACGCACATGATAATTCACTTGTGCGTCATTTCTTTTATTTGTAAATCTTAGCAATGACTCGTCTTGAACAAGGTATCGATCGAGCCGCCTTCGTTAATGATCTTGAGGGCAGTTGCAAGCAGCGGCGAGATGGACAATACTTTGAACTTCTCGGAGTGTGCAGGATCGATTGCAATCGTATCGGAGATAACAACCTCACGGATATTCGGATGCGTAAGCTTCTCAAGAGCATTGCCTGAGAACAAGCCATGTGTTGCACATATGTAAGCATCCTCGGCGCCGCGTTTTTTGAGTGCCTCAACTACATTAACAATTGTGCCGCCTGTATCAATGAGATCCTCAATAATAATAGGCGTTTTATATTCTACGTCGCCAATAATATGCGTAATTTCTGTCTGGTTATGGGCAGGCCGATTCTTGATCATGATCGCGAACGGACAGTCCAGATAATCGGCTAGCTTCTCAGCAGTAGAGGCACGCCCGGCATCTGGCGATACGACGACAGGGTTTGTAATGTTTTTGCTTTTCAAATAATCGGTAATAAGATCAAGCGCAGTCAAATGATCGACTGGTATTTCGAAAAAGCCTTGAATCGCATCGGCATGCAAATCAACGGTAATCAGTCGGTCTGCACCGACGGTTGTTAGGATATCAGCAACCAGCTTCGCTGAGATAGGTTCCCGTGGAGCTGATTTTCTCTCTTGGCGAGCATAGCCGTAGTAGGGCATTACGATATTGATTGTCTTGGCCGAAGCACGTTTAGCTGCATCAATCATAACCATTAGCTCGACTAAGTTCTCGTTAACGGGATCAGACAGCGATTGCACAATGTAGACGTGAAAGTTACGGACAGACTCTTGGAACGACAGTTGGACCTCTCCACTCTGATGACGTGAAATAGCGACATCGCCGAGCGGTACGCCTAATTGCTTGCATAGCTCTTGTGCGAGCGGTTTGTTCGAGGTACCGGCAAATATTTTGACCTTATACATGAATGACCCTCCTACAGAGAAAAACACTTCAAAGATGATTAAGCTCTCTCTAGTATAACCTTTTGAAATTGATATTCAAACTCCAATTGTATGAAGGATATTATTGTAAGAAAGGTTTATAAGGCTGGAGCGTTTCTTTTCAGCAATAAAGCCAGAGGCAGACCGACTAATGCAAAGGTAGCGGCAAATAGAAAAGCATCGTTGATGCTTAGTGTATAGGCTGTAGAATGAATCCATTCTGTGCCAAGGCCAGGATTAGCCGCCGTCTCTTCGAGCTCAGTCATATGCGAATTCATACGGGCATAGAAGATGGAGGTGAACAAGCCTAGCGCTAGTGCACCGAATATTTGTCTGAGCCAATTAATCAAGGCAGAAGCGTGACTGTAGAGCTCGGCAGGGACAGCCTGCATGCCTGCATTCATCGCTGGTGTCATAGAAAGGCCAATTCCGATATACCGAACAGCCATCCACAGAGCTACATAGGTATAGCTCGTATTCAGCTGCAAGAAGCTGAATCTCCATGAGGCAAGCACGACGAGAAAGGCGCCAATCAGCACGAGACGAAGCGGTCCGATCCGATTATACCAATGTCCAACTGCTAGCGTAGCAACGCCAAGAGTAAGCGAAGGCAGGAGAAGCAGCAAGCCGACATGGAAGGGGGACATGTGATGGATCTCTTGCAGGTACAGCGGAATGAAATATACGCCGGAATATAGGCCCACGATGAGAACCGCGGATACACAGATGCTTGCGGCGAATATGCGATTGCCGAATAAGCGCAGCTGGAGCAGCGGGTGTTTGACCCGAAGCTCATGCCTAATGAATAACAGCAGCATAATGATGCTTATGGCTAGCAGCGAGGCTGATCGCCAAGAGAGCCAGCCCCATTCGTAGATTTTCCCCAAATATAATAATAAAGCTAGACTGCCTATAATGGCATAGGTTAATCCCAGGCCATCCAGCTTAGACGAGGCATGAATTCGGTAAAAAGGAAGAATACGAGAGCCCATTATTAAGGTGAGCAAACAAAGCGGGACAAGCACGAGGAACATCCAATGCCAATTATGCTCCATAAGCCAGCCGCTAATCGTCGGGGAGAGGGCAGGTCCTAGAATAGTTGTGGTGGACCATAGGCTGATTGCCATCGTTTGTTTGGATTGCGGGATAACCTGAAAAATAATCGTAAGCGTAATTGGCTGAATCAACCCGCAAAATAAGCCCTGTATCATTCTGAAAAAAATAAGGGCATAAATATTCCACGCGATCGAGCAGAGAATAGAGCTGATTAACAATCCGGCAATCGATAACAAGAACAGGTTCTTCTGGCTATAACGATCTCCCAGGTATCTGCTAAGGGGCATCACGATTCCCATCGTTAATGTAAATCCGGTCATTAGCCATTGAACCGTCGCCAGGTCAGAATCGAATATGCGTATAAAAGCAGGGAGGCCTACATTCATAGACACGACATTGTAGATAGAAATAAACGAGCCTAATATAAGAATGCTTAACACAGGCCAGTAAATCTCTTTCACTTCGGGTTTGTTTAATGCTAATTGGCTGATCTCGCTCACCCTTTCTCTCTAGCACGAAAAAGAGACATGGCAAGTGAATGCCCATGTCTCCGGCGGTCCGGTAGTTATTATTCCAATCGAATAACTGTGGATTAATAGTACCAGTCTCTATCTATGGTGTCAATCGGTACTGTTCATCGCAGCTATCCACTGCTTTTTGTCGGGATTTGTCGCAGATAAAAAGGTGAAAAAATGACTATTGACACTCTCGGCAGGAGAAGGGTAAGATGTTTTTCAAATCCAAGTAAGACGATTGGTTAATAGCAAATTAGTATTTTCGACCGGACTTCCGGAGAAGACGTAGCATCCTGTGTGATGCCTGCGTCTTTTTTTATGGCAGCACAATACGAATGAATAGGGATGGGGGTTCAGCGATGAATAGAACGACTGTTAGTCTCGTGCTTGTCAGCTTAGTAGTCTCCGCATTAGCGCTAACCGCTTGCGGCTCCAACAAGCAAGCGACAGCAGATGGAGCTAAGCGTACCGATCTTGAAGTATCCGAGCTAAGGTATCAAGGAAGCGTAGGAGCGGTGACTTATCCAGAATTGGCTGAGGATCTCGGTTACTTAGCGCCTCTTAAGCTGAATTTCATTGGCAATACGATTAGCGGGCCTCAGGATATTCAAGCTGTAGTAACAGGCGATACGGATTTTGGCGGTGCCTTTAATGGAGCTGTTGTGAAGCTCCTCGCAGCTAAAGCACCAATCACACCGGTGATCTCTTATTATGGTGTTGATGATCACACATGGACGGGTTATTACGTGCTAGACGGCAGCGAGATTACAACAGCGAAGGATCTGATCGGCAAAAGAATTGCGGTAAATACGCTCGGTGCTCATCACGAATTCGTTATTAAAGAATATTTGCATCGGGAAGGGCTGACAGCCGATGAGATCAAGCAGGTAACTTTGGTCGTTGTTCCTCCAGTAACGAGTGAGCAGACGCTGCGCGCGAAGCAGATTGATGTTGCAGCGCTAGGCGGATTGCTGCGGGATAAAGCACTTGATAGAGGCGGAATCCATCCTTTATTTACGGATAGGCAGCTTTTCGGTAATTTCAGTGCAGGCACGTATGTGCTCACCAATAAATTCATCAAGCAGAATCCGAAGGCGACCCGTAAATTTATTGATGCGACAGCTAGAGCAATCGAGTGGGCACGAACGACGCCGCGCGATGAGGTAGTGGCTCGTTACGAGAAAATTATTAAGGAACGCGGACGCAAGGAAGATGCAACGGCGGTGAAGTTTTGGAAGAGTACAGGCATCGCAGGCAAGGGGGGCCTCATTGCAGAGAGTGAATTCCAAACTTGGGTGGATTGGCTTGTTTCTGAAGGGACATTGAAAGAAAAGCAATTAGACGGGAAGACCTTGTACACGAATGAATTTAATCCTTATGCCAATGAACAAAAGTAAAATTTGTAATAAGGAGGGGCTTGTTGATGACGGTGAAAATAAAATTGGAGCAAGTCAATAAATCATTCCGGGTCAAGCGCAATCTGAGCCATTTGAAGGAGATTGATCGGCCGCTATCTGCCCTGAACAATATTAATCTGGAAGTCAAGCAGGGGGAGTTCATGGTTATTGTTGGGCCGAGCGGCTGTGGCAAGTCGACCTTGCTGGATCTTCTAGCAGGGCTGTCGAAGCCAAGCAGCGGGCAGATTCTGCTTGATGGCAAGCCAATCGCCGGGCCGAATCTCGATCGGGGCATCGTATTTCAGCAATATGCCTTATTTCCATGGAAGACTGCCCTTGGCAATGTTGAATTTGGACTGGAGACGAAGGGGGTAGGGAGGAAAGAGCGGCGGCGCATAGCCATGGAATTTATCGAATTGGTTGGTCTGGCTGGCTTCGAGAATCGTTATCCGCATGAGCTGTCTGGGGGCATGAAGCAGCGTGTAGCCATTGCTAGAAGCCTTGCCTATGATCCAGAGGTGCTGCTCATGGATGAGCCATTCGCAGCTCTTGATGCCCAGACAAGAGAGACGCTCCAGAGCGAACTGCTTCGTATTTGGGAATCTACCAAAAAGACCATTCTGTTCATTACCCATGGCATTGAAGAAGCGGTCTATCTCGGTCAGCGTGTCGCTGTTATGACTTCTCGTCCCGGTACGATTAAGACCGTCATAGACGTGCCGTTCCAATCGCGAACGTCGGAGGAGGATCTAAGGTCCGATCCTGAGTTTGTGAAGATTCGCCATCAAATCTGGGAGCTGCTTAAGGATGAAGTTCACCGGGCGCAGCAGCAGGAGAAGAGCAAGAGCCTCAGCGCAGCTGGGATAAAAGGAAAAGGAAGGGGAGTGACAGCCGATGGCTAATGGGAATGGAGGAGAGGCACTGGTCCATTATGCGCCAGTGGAGGGAAGGAGAAGAGAATTTACTTTTATCCGGTCCTTGAGGGCGCTGCTGCACAAGTTGTTGAAGAACAGCATCATTATTATTGCTTTTTTATTCGTCTGGGAGCTTGCGCCGAAGACAGGCTTTGTGAACAGCACCTTCTTTCCTCCTTTTACCGAAGTGTTAGGCGCTTGGTGGCAGCTCTTTGTGTCAGGGGACATTGCCGCACATACAGCAGCGAGCTTGACTCGTTCTGTCAGCGGTTTTCTATTGGCGATTATCGTTAGTATTCCGCTCGGCCTAGCCATTGGCTGGTGGAAGCCGGTAGCCGCATACTTGAATCCTTTGCTGGAGATGTTCCGCAACACGGCTGCGCTCGCCATATTGCCAGTCTTTATTCTGCTGCTTGGGCTTGGAGAAACGTCGAAGATCGCAATTGTTTTCTACGCCTGCGTATTCCCGCTTCTGCTGAACACGATTAGCGGTGTCCGCAACGTAGATCCCTTGCTAATCAAATCGGCTCGCTCAATGGGGCTTTCCTCCATCCGTTTGTTCCGCAAAATTATTATTCCCGCTTCACTGCCTACGATATTCGTAGGAATTAGGCAGGCTGGAGCAGGCTCCATTCTTGTATTGGTAGCTGCAGAGATGGTGGGCGCAAAGTCGGGGCTCGGTTATTTGATTCAATATACGCAGTTCAGCTTTCAAATTCCGCAAATGTATGCAGGTATCATCTCGATCTCTGTTATTGGGCTGTTGATTAATTATTTGTTCGTCTTTCTGGAGAGGAAGCTGACGTCTTGGAAGCCGGTTTACAGTGAATAAATGATTACTATTGAAAGGTGAGTGGTTGGGATGAGTACGGTGAAAAGACAAATGAATTTGAATGTGTTCATAATGAATGTGGGGCATCACGAGGCGGCATGGCGTGATTCGCGAACGGAGCCGCATCGTATTACGGATCTCCGTTATTTTCAGAGATTGGCGCAAGTGGCGGAGCAAGCGAAGTTTGATTCTCTTTTCCTAGCAGATGGACTGGCGGTTAGTCAAAATATTAAGCATGGTGCTTATACAGGTCTGGAGCCATTCACACTCTTGTCCGCCCTTGCTGCTGTCACCGAGCATATAGGATTAATTGGAACCGTCTCAACCACCTATAATGAGCCGTTCCACGTTGCCCGCAAATTCGCTTCATTAGATCATATTAGCAATGGGCGTGCGGGCTGGAATATTGTAACCTCCGGCAGTGAATTCGAAGCAAGAAACTTCAATAGAGATACCCATCTGGAGCATAGCAAGCGTTATGAGCGGGCCAAAGAGTTCCTTGATGTCGCGACAGGGCTATGGGACAGCTGGGAGGACGAGGCGCTGATTATAGATCGGAGCACAGGGCAATTCGCCGATCCGAGCAAGGTGCGTGCGATCAAGCATGCAGGAGATTCATTCAAGGTGCAAGGCCCGCTCAATATTACGAGATCGCCGCAGGGCTACCCGCTGCTCGTGCAAGCAGGCTCGTCGGAGGATGGCAAGGAATTTGCAGCGGGTTATGCGGAAGCAATCTTCACTGCGCAGCAAACTCTTGCCGAGGCTCAGCAGTTCTACTCTGATGTGAAGGCGAGACTGGGCAAATATGGACGACAGCCTGAGCAAATAAGAATATTGCCAGGCATCTGCCCGATTATTGCCGAGACGGAATCAGAGGCGAAGGAGCGGGAGCAGGAGCTGAATGAATTAACCGTTCCCGAATACGGCTTGAACCAATTGTCGCATATGCTCAAGGTCGACTTGTTCAGCTATCCGCTCGACGGGCCGTTGCCAGAGCTGCCGGGCATTGATCAAATTAATGGGAATAAAAGCCGATATCAGCTCGTAGTTGATCTGGCGAGCAGAGAGCAATTGACGATTCGTCAGCTTATTCACCGATTGGCAGGAGGAAGAGGGCATCGAACCTTCGCCGGTACGGCGATTCAAGTAGCAGATCAGCTGGAGGAATGGTTCACCCAAGGAGGAAGTGACGGCTTCAACGTTATGCCGCCGTATTTGCCAGGCGGGCTTGAGGAGTTCGCCCAGCAAGTCGTGCCAGAGCTGCAGCGGAGAGGGCTGTTCCGTACGGAATATATAGGGCGTACGCTGCGGGAGCATTATGGTCTGCCTAGACCTGTTAATCAGTTCGCCAGCCTTGCCGTATCCCAGTAGAGGATATACAAATTAAAAAGGTCTTGTCAGAGCACTGTCTGACAAGACCTTTTTGTCTAATGATACTTATTTTATTCGAAAAACTGCCTAATTTCCTCTTGAACGGCTGCCTCCACAAGCTCGAGACATTCCTCTGTCGTCTGGGCATGTATGCGATTCTCATTCACCATAGCATAAGGTCTCGCTCTGCACATATTGCACATATTCAAGCAATCGGTTCGCATAACTGCACATTCTGGAAATTTCTCTTCCAGCTCTTCCAAAGGCAAGCCTGCCAGCGCATTCCGATTACAGACCTCAACAACGACAAGCCCAAGACTCATCTTAGCCGCCTATTTGCTGCAATACTTTCAACAGCCGGGCAGGTTCGTCATTTTCATTGCATTCGGTCGAGCAATAGCCTTCATGCTCTTCTTCACAGGCCTCGCAGCAAATATGCTGGCGATGGCAGAGATCATCCTCACAATTAATGTAGCGATCCTCTGGCTTGCCGCAGTGATAGCAGATTCCGACAACGATATCCTCATCGGTACGGTTGATTGGAACAGACACCCGCTCATCGAATACATAGCATTTGCCATCGAACAGTCTGCCTTTTACCTCTTCATCCTTCCCGTAAGTAACGATACCGCCCTCAAGCTGCGCAACATCCTTGTAGCCTTCTTCCAGCAGGACAGCTGTCAGAGTCTCACAGCGAATACCGCCTGTGCAATAAGTCAGAATCGGCTTTTCCTTGTCTTCCGGCAGATTCTTGCGAATCCATTCGGGGAATTCACGGAAGGACTCAACAGTAGGCCGAATGGCATTGCGGAAATGGCCGATATCATATTCATAGTCGTTACGACCATCTAGTACGATGACATCATCTCTTTGCAATTGATCATGGAATTCCTTCGGTGACAGGCGCTTGCCTGTCTTCTCGTTAGGGTCAAGAGGCTTCTCATAACGAAGGGTTACGAGCTCTTTCTTCGGGCGAACGAATAGCTTCTTGAATACATGCGAATCAGAAGGATCGATCTTGTATACCATATCAGTGAATAACGGATTGCTGCGCATATGGGCCATATACGCCTCAGTCTGTTCAATCGTGCCGGATAATGTTCCGTTAATGCCTTGCTCAGCAATGAGAATACGTCCTTTAATGCCGAGATCTTTGCAATATTGCAAATGCTCAGCTGCATATTCCTCATATTGTTCAATCGTTACGTATTTGTAAAATAACAAGATACGATAAGGTTTATTTTCGCTCATGTCGATTCTCCAATATTAAAAAGTTTATCATCTTATGCTAAACCTCTTAATTCACTTAGTCAATATGAATATCTAGTAAACCATTAATTACAGGCGATCCTTGTGAATTAATGTAAATTATTGGTTCAATAATTTCAAAAAAGCAGCTGCAGAAGCAGGTAACTGCATCATTCTGCGTGTGATGACGCCTATCGTTCTCAAGGGGACGCTCTCCTGCAGACTTACTTCATATAAGGTGCCGGCAGCCAGCTCTTTATTAATGAAGGGCTTCGTTATAAAAGCTGCTCCGTAGCCCTGCTGAGCAAATTCGACAATCATCTCCATGCTGGTCAGCTCAATGTCAGGCTCCTTGAATACGCCATGCGATGCCAGCCAATGCTCAACGAATTGCCTTGTACTGCTCTCGGCGGTAGGAAGGAGAAGTGGAATATCGGCTAATTGCTTCAATGATATTGGCTCAGCAGCCAGCTCCCGATAAGCTTCGCCCACGAAGAAGCCATCTTGAATAGTCTGAACCGGATTAACCTCCAGCGTAGGAGCATCAATCGGCAGATGGACAAAGCCAAGATCGATCGCGTCCTCTTGCAAGCGCCGGGTAATCTCATTTGTCTTGTTCTGGAACAGCCGAATGCGAACATGGGGGTGGCTGGCATGGAACTGAGCAAGCGCTGGCATGAGCAAATGCTTGATGATAGGTCCATTGGCTCCAATTCGGAGTTCCCCTGCATCAAGGCGAGCTAGTTCAATAAGCCTCTGCTCTCCTCGTTCGAGAAGCGCGAAGGATTGCTCGACATAGCTCAGCAGCTCTTGTCCTTCCAAGGTCAATCGGACACCTCTTGCCTGTCTATCGAACAGCTTGACGCCTAGAGCTTCTTCCAGCTGCTTGATCGCGTAGCTGACAGATGGCTGTGTAATGTGCAGCGCCTCCGCGGCCTTCGTGAAATTGCCCATCTGGGCGGTATACAGAAATATGCGGTAGCTCTCCATATTGTTCATTGGACGAGTCATAGATCCTCTCTATTGCTAATCATGTTAATTGTTATTTCATTTATTGCTATGAAGGAATTATAATGAAACTATCGAATAGAGTCAACCAGAGAGGAAGATGTAAGATGGCAGCAAGCACATTTGGAGAACGATTCAAAATAACGACATTCGGAGAATCACATGGAATGGCCGTCGGCGTAATCATTGACGGAGTGACGCCGAATGTAGAAATAACCGAGCAGGATATTCAAGTTCAGATGGATCGACGCAAGCCGGGGCAATCCTCCGTTACGACTCCGCGCAAGGAATATGACATTATTCAGATCATGTCGGGAGTATTTGAAGGCAAGACGACAGGCGCTCCATTATGTATTATGCTCAATAATACGGATATGCGTCCATCCGCCTATGATGCGAATCGTCTTCTTTTCCGTCCGGGTCATGCCGATTTCACCTATGTACAAAAGTATGGGCATCGTGATCACCGCGGAAGCGGACGAGCATCCGGCAGGGAGACGGCAGGGCGCGTTGCAGCTGGTGCAGTAGCACGCAAGCTATTGGAGCGCAGAGGGGTGTCCATTGTCGCTTACACGAAAGAAGCGGGCGGTATCGCTTGCGAGACCTTTGACGAGAGCGTCATTGAGAAGAATCCAATGCGAGCAAGTGATCCTGTCGCTGCTGCCAAGATGGTTGCCAGAGTCGAGGCGTTAGCAGAAAAAGGGGATAGCTGCGGCGGGATCGTTGAGTGCATCATTCGCGGTGTTGATCCTGGTATCGGCGAGCCTACGTTCGATAAGCTTGATGCTGAATTCGCGAAGGCGATGCTGTCTATCGGCGCTGTGAAAGGGATTGAATTCGGAGCAGGATTTGCTGCTGCCTCTATGCAGGGCAGCGAGCATAACGATGCGATGGATCAGAATGGCTTCCTTACGAATAATGCAGGAGGAATTGTAGGCGGCATTAGCACAGGACAGGATATCGTGTTCCGAGTTGCTGTGAAGCCAACGTCCTCGATCTCGCTTCCACAGAAGACGGTTGATGAGTCTGGAGCAGAGCATACGATTGAGACGATAGGTCGGCATGATCCATGCATATGTCCGCGTGTTGTTCCCGTTATTGAAGCGATGGCTTGTCTCGTTCTTGAGGATCATTACAAGCGCCAAGGCGCATTGCATTATTAATAGAACAACAAAGAAGGAGCAGCCAGTTGGCTGCTCCTTCTTTGTTGTATTAACGATTACTTTTGGATCATTTGACGAAGAACGGTTTGCAGAATACCGCCATTACGGTAGTAATCTACGTCTACGAGTGAATCCAAACGAACGATAACTTGGAACTCGAATGTTGTACCATCTTCACGAGTGGCAACAACCGTTACTTTATCGCCTGGTTGTACATGATTGTTCAAGCCAACGATGTCGAATGTCTCGCGGCCAGTAATACCGAGTACAGTCCAGCCTTGACCTTCTTGGAATTGGAGTGGAAGAACACCCATACCAACAAGGTTAGAACGGTGAATACGCTCGAAGCTCTCTGTAATAACCGCTTTGACGCCGAGTAGGAAAGTACCTTTTGCTGCCCAGTCACGCGAGCTGCCTGTACCGTACTCTTTACCGCCGATTACAACAAGGTTCGTTTTGTCAGCTTGATATTTCATCGAAGCATCGTATACCGAAGTTACTTCGCCAGTTGGCTGGTAAGTCGAGAATCCGCCTTCTGTACCTGGTGCAACTTGGTTACGGATACGAATGTTAGCGAACGTACCGCGTACCATCACTTCGTGATGACCACGACGGGAGCCGTAGGAGTTGAAGTCTTTCTTGTCAACGCCGTTCTCGATCAAGTATTTGCCGCCTGGAGCATCTGGACGGATGCTGCCTGCAGGGGAGATATGGTCAGTTGTAACCGAATCACCGAGCAAAAGCAAAGTTTTTGCTGATTTGATATCTTCTACATCGCGGATGCCATCAGCCAGGTTCTCGAAGAATGGCGGGTTAGCGATATAAGTGGATTTCGGATCCCACTCATACAGTTCGCCTTCTGGAACTGGAATGGCATTCCAACGCTCGTTTTGTGTGTAAACATTCTCGTATTTCGCACGGAACATTTCTGGCGACAAGGAAGCGCCCATTGCATCAGCGATTTCTTGGTTAGTTGGCCAGATGTCCTTCAGGAATACCGGCTCGCCGTTCTGATCTTGACCGATTGGCTCGCTAGCGAAGTCGATGTTCACAGTACCTGCAAGCGCATAAGCGACAACAAGCGGTGGTGAAGCCAGGTAGTTCGCTTTGATTTGAGCATGAATACGGCCCTCAAAGTTACGGTTACCAGACAATACAGCAGCTACCGTCATGTCATTGTCAGCGATTGCTTGGCTAACATCTTCAGGAAGCGGACCGGAGTTACCGATACAAGTTGCGCAGCCATAGCCAGCAACGTGGAAGCCAAGAGCTTCAAGCGGCTCCAGAAGGTTCGCTTTAATCAAATATTCAGTAACGACGAGGGAACCTGGAGTCAGCGAGCTTTTCACGTATTCTGGTTTAACCAGGCCGCGAGCTACTGCTTTCTTAGCAACAAGTCCTGCGCCGATCATAACGCTAGGGTTGGAAGTATTCGTACAGCTCGTGATTGCCGCAAGAACAACTGCGCCTGCGCTCATTTTGCTGACTTTACCATTGCCATGCTTCACTTCAACGACTTCTTCCAGCTTAGCATCAGCGAGGCCGTAGCCGCCTTTGTCTACTGGTGTGCGCACGATATCGTTCCAAGCATCCTTCATGGAAGTCAGTTCGATACGGTCTTGCGGACGTTTTGGACCTGCAAGGCTCGGTACGATTGTCGACAAATCGAGTTCAACCACTTCTGTGAACTCAGGATCTGGCGTGTCATTTGTACGGAACATGTTTTGTGCTTTGTAATAAGCTTCAACCAGCGCGATTTGCTCTTCTGTACGGCCTGTTTGGCGCAAGAATTCAAGCGTAGTTACGTCAACTGGGAAGAAGCCAACTGTTGCGCCATACTCAGGTGCCATGTTGGCAACCGTTGCACGGTCAGGAAGGCCGATATTCGACAAGCCGGAGCCGAAGAACTCGACGAATTTGCCGACAACGCCTTTTTTACGAAGCATTTGTGTGATTGTCAGTGCAAGGTCAGTAGCTGTAGCGCCTTCTGCCAGACTGCCAGTCAATTTGAAGCCGATAACTTCTGGTGTTACGAAATAGAGCGGTTGGCCAAGCATACCAGCTTCAGCCTCGATACCGCCAACGCCCCAGCCTACGATACCCAGGCCGTTGATCATTGTTGTATGTGAATCCGTACCTACGAGAGAGTCAGGGAAGACGAAAGTTTCGCCATCAACTGTCTTAGTCGCAGCAACGGATGCCAAATATTCAAGGTTAACTTGGTGAACGATACCTGTATCCGGCGGAACCGCACGGAAGTTGTCAAACGCAGTTTGTGCCCAACGGAAGAAACGGTAACGCTCAGCGTTACGTTCGAATTCGATGCGTTGGTTGATTTCAAGCGCATCTGGCGAACCGAATGCATCGACCATTACGGAGTGGTCAATAACGAGATCGACAGGTACGAGCGGGTTGATGCTCTTAGGGTCGCCGCCTGCTTTTTTCACTGTTTCACGCATTGCTGCAAGGTCAACGACAACTGGTACACCAGTTAAATCTTGCAGTACGATACGTGCTGGGATGAAAGGAATTTCTTTATCGTCGCGGCTAATTGCCCAATCTGTCAGTTGCTTGACATGTTCTTTCGTAATTGCGCGGCCGTCGAATTGACGAACAGCACCTTCAAGCAATACTTTAATAGAGAATGGAAGCTTCGAAACTTGGCTCAAACCTTGTGCTTCAAGTGCTTGCAAGCTGTAGTAGGAATATGACTTGCCGCCAACTTCAAGGCTCGATTTCACGGAATAATGATCTTGATTTGCCATCTGTAGGAGTTCCCCCTTTGAATGAATAGGAATGGGACGATTTCGTTGCTCACCGGTTGCATGAGAGGGTCCATCACTTCATAGTTTCACTTAATGAAACCCAATTTCAAAAATCGCTTATGACTCTATTATAGCGTGAACAACTACAATTCGTAAAGTAGAAACGGGTAGGCAATAATGGATTTTCATTGCGAAACGTTATCAATAAATTCATCTTATAGGTTAAGGGTGAAATTCAGAAATATTGGTGTTTTTAGTGCCGCTGATGGGTTATTTCGTTAGGATATTAGACATTTGCAGGAATGTGGGAGGATGTTTCGATCCAGGAGTGGAAAGGGTCATGCTGAGGTCGAAAGTGGAATCGTATTCCGTTAGCGGGTGTGAGGTTGGATGAAGCGCGGTTTGAAGGGGAAAATAGAGGAAAGGCGTTCCGTTAAAGTGGTGGAATGAGGCCGATTGGGCCGAATAACGGAAGCGAGTGCCGTTAACGAGCGGCCAGCAGGCAAAATCGCGGTTTAATGGGAGTATAGAGGAACGCTGTTCCGTTAAAAAGGTGAAATGAGGCAGATTGCGCCGAATAGCGGAAATTGGTGCCGCTAGCGAGCGGTCAGCGGGCAGAATCGCGGTTAGATGAAAGTATAGAGGAACGCTGTTCCGTTAAAATGGTGGAATGAGGCAGATTGCGCCGAATAGCGGAAGCAGGTGCCGCTAACGAGCGGTCAGCAGGCAAAATCGCGGTTAGATGGGAGTATAGAGGAACGCTCTTCCGTTAAAATGGTGGAATGAGGCAGATTGCGACGAATAACGGAAGCAGGTGCCGCTAACGAGCGGTCAGAAGGCAAAATCGCGGTTAGATGGGAGTATAGAGGAACGCTCTTCCGTTAAAAAGGTGAAATGAGGCAAATTGCGCCGAATAGCGGAAATTGGTGCCGCTAACGAGCGGTCAGCTATTATGAAGCGTCGCTACAATAAAAAAGCAAAAAGGCGGGAACCCGCCTTTTTGCTTTTTTCATAATGGACTAGCTGCTGGGCGTGTTTACGAAAAAATAGGCGCTGCCGGATAGTCGCTCCAGCACGACTTGGCGCAGCTCTTCCGACTCGACTACTTCGGACAATGCGAGCTCCATGCAGTGCAGCCAGGCGGCGGCATGTGCTTCCGTAATGGGGATGTGCATATGGCGTGCCCGCATCCGCGGGTGCCCATACTGCTCCGTATATAATGGATCGCCGCCGAAAAATTGAGTGAGGAACAGCTCTTGTTTATCAATCACTGAATCAAGCTCTGGTGGGAACAGCGGTCCAAGCAACGGGTCCTTCACTACTTTGGGATAAAAGGACTCGACTAGCTGACGAATGGCGCTAGCTCCTCCAAGCGCTTCATATAAAGACATCTATGTTTTCCTCCCCTTCTGTCTAATAGAGTTAAAGCAATTCTTAATGCTTACTTATAGTTATCGTATATTATCGACGGTAAAGCAAGCGATATAATTGCTGGAAGGTACTGGGGATCGTCGAAATACAGCAACTTTTCAATCTCCTTAACGTTTAAGACTCTAGGGCATAGACAACTAGAGTAAGCAGAAGGAGATTGATATGGTTAAGAGATTTAGTGCAATGATGTTAGTTATTGTGGTTTTGGCAGGCAGTGCAGTCATTACCGGGCAACGGTCATTCGCGGCAGGGCAGCAGAAACAGCTAACCCTGAAGCAGCAATCCAAGCAGATGATCGACGAGCAAGGGAAGATATATACAGCAAGTCAGCCAACGACCGAAAAAAAGGGTGTAAGTTATGTAGCGGGCCGCTCTATCGCAGATCGTCTTGGTCTAACCATTCAATATTTATCGGCGACAAAGGAATATAAATTTTCAAATAAACAAATGGAAATACGTTATAAAGTGAATAGTAAGAGCTATACGGCGAATTCGATCAAAAGTACAGCTGCAGGTGCTCCTTACATACAGAATGGATCATTGATGCTGCCTTTGCGCACGCTAGTCAATCCGCTAAGTATGACACTTCGGCTAGATTCGAAAAATAAACAGATCGTGCTAGCTTGGAAGGCCAATGGAGAGCAAGGTGAGGTTGAACAACCAACGCCAACGCCAACTCCAACTCCGAATGAAGCGCCTGTCGCGATGTTCGTAACGGATAAGGAGGCTTACCGAATTGGAGAGACGATCCAATATGTGGATCAGAGTACGGATGATAACGGAATTGTCAAAACAGAATGGACGAATAATGAATCCGTCTTTTTCACATCAGGTCAGCAGACCATTTCACTTCGTGTAACCGATAAGGAGGGGGCGGTCTCCGACTATTCGAAGACTATTACAATAATGGACGAGGTTCTTTACACCAAAGAAGAGTATGATCTCATCCATACGAAGATTGGTGATAAATTCCCAATTGCCTCTGCCAGCGTCTTGCAGCTGCCGACGATTGCTTATACACCTATCAGTCAAGGTCAGCAAACGTTGATTCGAGCCAACAGCCCCGAATCTATTTATGAAGAAGGCATTTATTATCAAGATACGGTCAACGGCAATGTTCGTTTCCTTGTGCATCATCAGAACAAGCGGGCGACACCTGTTCGTATTTCTGTTGTAGCGACCAATGAGAGTGAGCAAGAGGTATCCGTCCAAGGTGGGAAAATAGGTATCGGAGGTCCTTCGACTTATGTATCTGCTACTGGGAAAATGTCACTGGCCCGTTATCTGGAAGCAACGCCATCGAATACAATGACGAGGATTCCACCTGGCCAAAGCCGGGTAATAATACAAGAACTCAGCAATACGATATTGGGTCCGGGTAAAGTAATAACGACACATGCGGATATTGCTGCCTCTGCTCCGATTAAGCTGTCCGTTGTCATTCTGGATAACGGTAAGGACGTGCTGCAATCTTTGCCAATGCTCTCCGTACTGGAATGGGATGGCAAGCATGCTCGCGGTACATTCGAGGGAGGTAACCGCTCAATCACGGTGAGTGAGCCGCTTGGCGCAACCTCTTCTCGAATGGTGCTGGCTGATCAGACCTTCGATTCTTATTTGCCGGGAATTGACGCCACTACAGGCGAAGCAGTCATTAATAGTGGGAATTATGGAGTCAACTATGAGCTGACGCTGAAGAGGGTAAGCCCAAATACGGTTATTGCCTTGAATGCGCGCGGGGGACATTACGGTGGAGCCTTTCTGGTGAATGGCAAGCTGACTTATATGACCAACGCTAACATTTTAACCAATTCAGGTGAAGCAGGCGTATTATACCGCACGGGGAATAGCGAAGAGACTGTAAAGATTATCTTCTCGCCAGCCTCGGGCAGTAATCTCCCTATTCATATGCTGTTCCTGCCACTTCCGAGCAAATAAGAAGCTGTGCTGTACTGGTATGATTTGCCTATGAGCCTATGAGGAAGTAGAATGGAGCTACCACTTAAATAGCCGCTGCAGGGGAGGTTGATTAGGAATGATTGTGTACGAAACAAAAGAGTCCTATGTCTTAATTGCGCAGCATGATCATGCTCGAATCTCTGGCGACTTGATGTCGGCCTGGTTATGGAACTCTTCAGAAACTAGGGCAGAGGATGTTATTATTGCAGCCTATGAACATGATCGAAGCTGGTTAGAGCTGGACAATTGGCCGCTCTGGAATGACGCTGCACATTGCCCTTATTCTTTTAAAGATTTTCCTCATACTATTCGTTTTGTGTTTTACTCCAAAGCATTAGATGCGCTTCAGCTTACGAATGAATATGCGGCCTTGCTCGGCAGCAAGCTATATTCGATGCTGGCTGAGAAGTATAACAATGAAGATATCAGACGTTTTTTAGAGCAAGAATATACAAGGCAGCATGCTATTATGGATAAATTGAATTTAGATGCCTCACAAGTACATCAACATCATGAGGCTCTGGTATTATGTGATGGGCTTTCCTTATTTCTATGTATGGAGGAGCCGGGCACACCAACGCAGCAGCATGAATGGTTTGCAGAAGGGTTTCCGTTATCCCTGCCGGAGTTCGAGGAGGACAGGCTGATGGCAGAGTGGAAAGGGTCGAGCACAGTAGAGCTGGAGCCTTTCCCATTCTCCAGAACGGTAAACACCATTCTTTATTACAAGGAAGTCAGCAAGGCGGCAGTTGCAAAAGAAGGTATAGCTGAGGCTTATCAGCAGGCGAAGCGGCAGCAGTTGGATGTAACGATTCGCAAGCGCATATAGCACAAAAGAGCGAAGCATTTGGCCATGGCCCGATGCTTCGCTCTTTTGTTGTAATCTATTATTTCAAGTTCGGGATCGCTACATCTGGGTTCGTGTCCGCTTCATAATCCACGCCTTCGGTCTCGAAGCCGAATAGCTGGAAGAACTCGCGGCGATAGCCTTCAAGATCAGACAAATCGCATACGTTCTCGGTGGTCAGATCTGCCCAAAGCTTGGCTACCTCGGATTGAACATCGTCGCGCATTTCCCAATCGTCAACGCGGATGAGCCCTTTGTCGTCTACGAGAGCTTGCTCCTTGCCATATAAGCGTTCGTTGAACAAACGGTACATTTGCTCAATACAGCCTTCATGCAAGCCTTTTTCTTTCATCACTTTGTACAAAGCTGCAATATACAGCGGTACAACCGGAATTGCCGAGCTTGATTGGGTAACGAGCGCTTTGTTGACCGAGACAAATGCACGGCCGCCATGCTCCCCAAGCTGCTTGTTCAAGCGAAGAGCAGTTGCTTCCAGATCATCCTTCGCACGGCCGATCGTACCCTCACGGTATACGGCATGCGTAATTTTTGGACCGATGTAGGAATAAGCCACTGTTGTCGCGCCTTCAGCGAGAACGCCTGCAGCTTGCAGCTCGTCCATCCACATTTGCCAGTCTTCGCCGCCCATAACAGCAATCGTCTGACGAATCTCGTCTTCGGATGCGGGTTCAATGACTGCTTGAGACACTTCTCCGTTATGGAAGTTAACGGTTTTGTTCGAGTAAGTATCACCGATTGGCTTGATGACGGAAGAGAATACCTCTCCTGTCTTCGGATGCGTGCGGCGTGGAGAAGCTACACTGTAGACGACCAGATCCACTTTGCCGAATTCGGAACGAATCAGATCAATGGTCTGAGCCTTGATATCATCGGAGAAAGCATCTCCTACGATGCTGTAAGACTTTCTGCCAGCTTCTTGAGCAGCCTGCTCGAAGGCAGCCGAATTGTACCAGCCCGCCGAAGCAGTGCGTGAGCCTTCAGCAGCTTTGTCGAAATAAACACCAATTGTATTTGCTCCTGCAGCGAATGAGGAAACGATACGCGAAGCGAGTCCGTAACCGGTCGAAGCGCCGATTACGAGCACGTTGCGCGGGCCCTCGATAGCAGGCTGCGCTTGTACGTAGTCCACTTGGCGCTGCACTTGCTTGGCGCAGCCTTCAGGATGCGCGGTTGTGCAGATGAAGCCGCGTGTTTTCGGTTGAATGTTCATATGGGATATTCCTTTCTGAAATGAAATTCGTGAGTATAGACATGATGAGGACAACTCTATCCCATTTTACCGATTTTTAACGCTAAAGGGAAGTTTATTAGAAGTGGTTACTATAAATAAAACAAGGACTGCTCCCGTATAGGCGGATGTATCCGCTTTCGGGCCAGCCCTCGCTAGCTAGCTTATCATTTAGATGCGGCCTGCTATTTGTTGTTCAGCCATCTGAATCAGCCTTTTCGTAATAGAGCCGCCAATAGAGCCCATGTCGCGGGTCGTCATGTGTCCATAGTAGCCGTCTGCGGGAAGTTGGATTCCTAACTCCTGCGCAATTTCGAATTTCATCTGCTCAAGTGCTGCGCGTGCTTGAGGAACTAATAGTTGGTTGCTTCTAGCCATCTGTTCTCAGCCTCCTTCTTGCACTCTATTATGTGAAGCGAGAAAGGGGATTATTCGTCTCGTTGACCTGATATTACCGGATTTTTTCACAGAAAGATCATGTTACACTTGGTAGATGGAAGGACTGAGCCTTTGTGGATATAGAGTCTATGGGAATGGCCGGGCGGGCGGAAGCGCATGATGATGCCAATTGCTTGTTCGAGCCAATGATTAATGGTCATCGGATGTTCTTGTCTTTTGTCGGGAGGCGAGTTCGCCTGTATACAAAGCATGGGAATGAGGTAACGAGGCAGTATCCCGAGCTTATAAATGTTCCTCTGCGGGAACCGATTGATGTCCTATTGGACGGAGAAGCTGCTTACCTGAATCCATTGACGAATGAAATAGAATTCGAGACGCTAATGGATCGTTATCGCCTGAAGGGGCAAGCGCGGATTCGTGAAGGTGCAGCCAGGCATCCGATTCGCTATTATGTGTTTGATATCCTGTATTATAAAGGCGAGGACGTGCGGCAATGGACGCTGCTTGAGCGAAAACAATTGCTGAATGAGCTTATGGACAATAATGCATTCTTTTATAAGATGCCTTATGTTGAGAATAAAGGTCTTGCAATGTTCGATGCGGTCAAGCAGCTGAAGCTCGAAGGTGTAGCCATGAAGCCGCTGGACAGCGCTTATGGGATGGATGGGGCGGCGAACAGCTGGAGTAAAATCATCAATTATCAATACGCTGACCTTGCTATTACAGCTGCACGCAAAGGCCAGTTCGGGTGGTTAGCCGAGCAAGAAGGCCGTCAGGTAGCAATTATAGATCATGCTGTATCATCGGAACAGCAAGAATATGTTCATAGAGCCGCTGTCTTAGAGGGGGAAGACCGCAATTATACCTACTACAAGCATGGTTTGCGAGCGAAGGTTCGTTATCGCAATTGGACAAGGGAGGGCATGCTTCGTAAGCCGGAGCTTTTGTTTTTTTATAAGAATGCTGAAGTGAAAGTTTCGAGAGCAGGTTTTAGAAATTCGAATTTCCTCTAAATTAGATGCTAATGGGCACATATTCTATTTCTAATACAAGGTGGTTATACAGTTTTTTTGTGCCTATTGGTCTTCATTAGAAGTCTAGACTCGTGAATGGTGAGGATGGTTTCGTTGAGCAGGGTGAACATTTTATAGAGAGAATGGCCTCACTGAAAAGTGGGGCTATTTTTATATAGGCGGTTGAGTGCTTGTGAATAGAGTAAATGTCGGCTAATTGTTCTCTGAGTGACTTGGGCTGGAAAGCGGCGGATGTGGGACAAGCTTCGCAACAAGCAATTTTACACGCTGTCAATCAATAGGGTTATTCGGTTAGATTCAAATAGGGATTGGCATACTACATAATCAAATAGAGATTGGCAGACTATATAAGGTCTGAGTTGACAAATACTCTACATGTAACTATGATAGTTACATGTAGAGTATTTAAATTAATGGAGGTCGATCATGATGAACATAGCAGTGATAGGGGCAAGCGGCAAAGCAGGAAGCTCAATTATGAAAGAAGCATTGGATAGAGGGCATCAGGTAACAGCAGTTGTAAGAGATGCGAACAAAGTACAAGATAGCAGGGCAGAGGTTATTGAGAAGGATATTTTCGCTCTTACTGCCGCAGATTTGAATGCATTTGATGTAGTTGTCAATGCTTTTGGCGCACCGCTTGATGAAGCGCATTTGCATGTGGATGCTGGCAACATATTAATTGAAGCACTTCAACAGGGAGCATCTGGCACTAGATTAATCGTTGTTGGTGGAGCGGGCAGCCTATTCGTTGATCCGGATAAAACAATACGAGTCATTGATACGCCCGGCTTTCCTGATATGTTCAAGCCAACAGCATCGAACCAAGGCAAAAATCTGGAGATTCTGCAGTCGACAACAGGCATCAATTGGACGTTCGTCAGCCCTTCGGCAGAATTCGCTGTAGGCAAGCGCACAGGCAGTTATTTGAAGGGAAAAGATCATTTGCTGGTGAATGCAAAGGGCAATAGCTATGTAAGCTATGAGGATTATGCGATAGCAATTGTCGATGAAATCGAGAATCCGCAGCACCAGAACGGAAGATTCACCGTAGCTTCTGAGAATGAATAGTAAGGCTACAGAGTGAGAACAGCAGGTTGACAGAGAGTTACCTGTAGGATTGTAATCTCAGCTTGTTTGTATTAATTAAGCGACGGCATATCAGAACCTTCGTATCCACGTTTTCAGTGGGTTCGAAGGTTCTTTCTTTTTAGATAAGGGTTTTATTTAAGGAATGTAGTGATTCTTTTTGAATAATTCGTCTGGCTTGTTGGAGGTCCCTCCGGAACGCTTGTAATTCGCTAATTAGATGGGGCGACGCGTGGCTATGAGGCAAATTCACATAAGTATGAGGGAAAACTTCTATAATTGTTGCGAAAAGCGTAGGAATTTCGAAGGTATGAGGGTAACCTCATACCTCAGGAAGCTAGGTTCTTGAGCTATGAGGCTAGCCTCATACAATACTTATCGAGCAGGATGATCACATCTTATGAATGAGGCTAGCTTCATATAAGCGTGAGGATACTCGTATGCTTGCAATTGAAGTACGGTGAATGGAAGAAAACGCTCCGTAGGTTAGTTAAAAGATGCGATATGCGGATTTTGTGCGGGTAATGTAGCATTTAAGCAGAAGGGGAAGCAGAAGCAGAAGTTGGAGTCGTCGATCATAGTATGGGGGATAGAGGATTTTGAGTTAAGTAGATGGGGAGAACGTTGCTATGAGGCAGATTCATATAAGTAGGAGGGAAGGCGCCTATATTTGTTGGGAACAGTAAAGGAAACTGGGGTGGATGAGGTTAACCCATCCCTTAGGAAGCTAGGCTCTTGAGCTAAGAGGCTAACCTCATATCATGCTTATCGAACGGGACGTATGGATAAGGAGAGGATATTCCAAAAGCCTGAAGCTTTTGGAATATCCTCTTGATAAATACTTCGAGGAGGAGATTGTTCGTTCGTCTACAAACGCTTGCGATTGTACAGGGCAATAAATAAACATGCCAGCAACAAAATCACAATAGCGATACCTGTTGTAATGGCAGCTTCGGTACTGCCTTGCTGCTGGTTGGTTGGCCCGCCAGGGCCGCCACCTCCAGGCCCAGCACCGAATCCACCGCCGCCAAATCCGCCGCCCATTCGGTCAGGTCCTCCTTGCATTCCTCCTTGCTGGTCTGGCATCTGACCGTTTGGTCTGTTCGGCCATTGCTGTCCATCGGTGTTTGCAGGTGGTGCGGCATCATTATTTCCATTTGCTTGTCCATTCGAGGAGTCTAATGGAGCATTCTCCGATGCTGTATTAGCAGCAGTGTTGTTCTCGGTAGACGACTTTCCCCCTGTGGCAGGCATCTCGCCATTAGGAGTGGTGCCACCTGCCGTAGGCATTTGGCCCGCAGGAGGAGTTCCGCCCGCCGCAGGCATCTCGCCATTAGGAGTGGTGCCACCTGCCGTAGGCATTTGGCCCGCAGGAGGAGTTCTGCCCGCCGCAGGCATCTCGCCTGTAGGAGGCATTCCGCCGCCTTTGCCATTACCCCCCATTTGCATACCGCTGCCACTGCCGGAGCCATCGCCGGAGGAAGGGATAGTACCCGCCAACTGCTGGGCGATTGAACTGGTCTGCTGTTTATTGAAGGCAACGACCTGAGCTACACCTTTCTCATATTGTTCGTAGGTGTAGAAGGCGGAAGGGTCTTCTTTGACGTAGGAGGAGATCATCTCGCTGAGCTCCTTCGTTCGGGCTGCGAAGCTAGATTCAGCTAAGTAGCCTTTGAGCATTTCTTCTATAATGCTGTGGTATTGCTCCTTATAGGTCTCTGATTGTAACAGCTTGGCGACCAACGCACGATCAGCCAATGTGCCTGTCGTAGGCTCATCAATTAAAATATTGGACCCGCCAAAGCCACCAAAGGACATATTGTAATCCCATGGTAGGATAGAGAATACGCCATCATCTTCATATAAATAATAGTTATGTTTTTTCTCCGATAAATAGCTGTCCATATTGCCCGTCACTGCATTCAAGGCGATGAACCCTAATGCTTCTTTGACATTTAGCACACGCTCATACTGGCTGCCATTGTTCAGCTCATCGAGCATCTTGAGAAGAATATCTTTATTGGAGGTCTCCGATTTCAAATCAAGCCCCGTATAGGCATCAATCGACTCCAGCCAACTCAATTCGCTCCCGGTACCGCCATTAGCTTTGTAGAGCGCACCATAGGCATTGCCGAAATTGCGATTCAGATAGGCATCCCCGATCTGTTCAACAGCCAGATAGAATCCCCATAGCTTGCCATTGACGTAGACGTTGACATAAGAATATTTGGGAGTAGGAAGCCCCATTTGCTCTGCCAGCTCATAGCTTAGAAATTCCCGCATATAGGAGGCGTCGCTGAAATTATTATTGAGATTGATTTTGCTGATGCCGCCGAGTGTCTGATTCAAATATTCATCGAATGACAGCTTGAAGCTGTATCTGTCTGAATCGGTCATGCTAACGACACTTTGCAAGCTCAGATTTCCTTTGGTGCGTATGCCGACATTATCGAACTTCTGACCGTTATATTCCACCGTTGCCGTCTTAAATTCTTCATCTCTTGCGTTATCGAGCATATCCTGAAAATCGGCCTCGTCCAACGTAATCTTTACGTCAATGACTTTGTCCTTTGGAAATACCGTCTCATCCAAAAATTGCTCGCTCTTCGTCGTTTTCCCGGCCGCCGCTGGCTGCGACTCTAGGGCAGCAGGGATGCTGGAGCAGCCTGTTAGCCCAATAATCAGGAGCGACATACACAGGAGCGATAAGGCTATAACTCTCGCTTTCATCTCCGTGCGCACCTCCTAGGATACATAATCGCCGTTGTAGCTGATCAGAACGGCATTCTTCACACCCGGGAGCGCTGACAGCACGTTGACGAAGCGTCCTTCTTGTTCTTTCAAGCGAACTTCCAGCGTCATCTCAATATTGCCTGGCATGACTGTTTTTTGCTTCACATTGTAACGTTTCACGAGCTTGTTCATTTGGCTATGAATAGCTTTCTCGCTATCGTCGCCTTCACAGTTCACAACGAGCAAATAAGGATTTTCAACAGAACCGCCTTTCACGAAGAAGAACATGACTAGGCCAACAATGATCGAGCCAATAATTGCGAGCGTGAAGAAGCCAGCGCCCGTAACGATGCCCGCTGCGGCAGCCCAGAACAAAAAGATCAGATCGGTAGGATCTTTAATCGGTGTACGGAAGCGAACGATGGACAGAGCGCCGACCATACCAAGCGACAGCACAAGGTTGGAGTTAACGGCGATAATGACTACGGCTGTTACCATCGTCATTCCGATCAGCGACACATTGAAGCTCTTGGAATATAAGACACCACTGAAGATGCGCTTGTATAGGGTATAAATAAATAGACCGACTAGAAAGGCAATAGCTAAAGTAATGAGAATTTTGGATAACGAAATATCCGAAGTGAAATTTTCCGTAACTGAATTTTTCAAGAGATCGGTGAAGCTGTTTGACGTTTGATTCGTTTGCGTTGCTGTAGGTTCCATGGTTTAATAATCCTCCCAAGAATTAGTTTTCAAATATTTGCGGCAAATGACGTATTTCGAAGCGGATTGCCGATTCAAGCCTTCGAGCTGTAGAGCAGTCTGGATAGAAGCGGGAATATATTCATCGTATTTCACTTCCAGAATGATCAAATTGTTATCTAGTGCTTGAACAGGCCGCAGCGCTTGGTCAAATATATTGATCGCATGCAGCCCGGTCCTCAATTCCTTGTCGAAGGTAATCCGAACATTGCCATTAGGGCATACATAAGGCTCACGGACATAATCAACAATGACTTTGGGACGCAGCAGCTGCTGGTTCATCTGGTTGTACAGCTCAAGCAACAGCGGCTTGTCCTTTACATTGAGCACCTCGTAATCGCCGGCTATTATTTGATCATGCATTTCTCTGGTTAGCGGTTCTTTTACTTTGGCGATATAATCCTTGAATTTGATCTTTTTCTCAAGATGGATTACCTTGTCCGAGCGATTGTAAATACGAATTCGATATTTGGATCGGTCCCTGACACCGCCCAGCTTCTCATGAAGCGCCTTGTTGCTGATGTCATCAAAGTACAAGCTGCGGATATGGTATTCGCCTGACGGCCCTACATTCGCATCCTGCTTCATCATGCTTTTGAGCCGCTGCCTGATCATTAAATGCTGATGGTGATTAATGAAAAATTTCAACTCATGCCGATACTTTAGATTGCTGCTGTTCATCTGCCCACCTCGATTCTTTGATCATGCTTCCAAGAAGCCTGTCCTCTTGACTTTCATAAATTTATTGTAAAGATATTTACTGATTCTTATCTTAATGCCCGCTGAAAGAATGCTGAATGCATTTGACTTGGCTCTATAGGGAGCTTTATCGTATAGAGCATTGAAGGGAGGAGTTAGATATGTTCAATAGTCGTAAAGACATTCTAATTCTTGCGGGGCTAGTTATATTGCTCGTTCTGATCGTTGCAGGAATTAGCTGGTTCAATCAGGAGACTGACTCGGGCAAGCCTTATTCGCTTGTAACGACATGGAATGGAGATGCGAGCAATAGCCGGGCATTCACCTGGTATACGGACAATCTGGATGCGGCAGCTGTTGTGCAGGTCATGGCGAATAACGAGACTGCAAAGGGCTTTCAAGCCGAAGCTGCCATTACCATTAAGGGGACAACCTCGTGGATTGCTGTTGGCAGCGGAAAGCAGGCAGCCGTTCATAAAGCAGAGGCAACAGGTCTCATGCCGGGAACGGAATATGTGTATCGAGTAGGGAGCGGGGCGGATGGCGCCTGGAGCGATAATGCGAGCTTCTGGACGGAGCCGGAGGAGGATGAGGCTTTTTCCTTTATTAATGTGACGGATTCACAAGGCGTTACGGAGCAGGATTTTGAGCTATGGGGGAACACGCTGGATAAAGCGTTTGAGCTTTTTCCTCGGGCAAGCTTTATCCTCCATAATGGCGATTTGACGGAGGAGCCAACGGACGAGAACGCGTGGACTGCCTTTTTTGAACAAGCTCGCCCATGGGTGACTTCAGTTCCTCTCATGCCGGTAACGGGCAACCATGATGAGGTGGAAGGCAATGCTGATCGCTACGTCTCTCATTTCAACCTGCCAGCCAATGGGGCGGAGGGTTCGATACCTGGGACTACGTATTCCTATAATTATGGTGGTGCTCACATTATTGTTTTGAATACAGAGTCTAACCTCAAGGGACAGCTCGAATGGCTTCGAGAGGATCTTGCTGCTACAGACAAACCTTGGACAATCGTGGCGATGCACCGCGGTGCTTATGGAGGGAATGCTTATTCAAAAGTTAAAGAGTGGGTGGAAGTATTGGATGAATTCGAGGTGGATCTGGTGCTTCAGGGGCATAATCATGAATATGCGAGATCCTATCCGCTGCGGAATGGAGAAATATCGGAGGATGGAGCTGGAACCGTCTATGTCGTTACGAATACGGCTGGACAGAAATTTAATGAGAAGAAAAAAGATAAGTGGTACCATCAGGTGCATTTTCAGAACGAGAAGCAAATGTTCGCTGGCATTACAGTGAATGGCGATCAATTGATTTATCAGGCTTATGATGTAGAGGGAAAGAAGCTGGACGAGTTTGTAATTAAGCACTAGGCGATTGTCAGGCAAAGAAAGGTGGAGCCACTTTTCTTTGCCTGCTTGTTCACCCGCAGCCTCGTTTAAGGCTGACGGGGTATTTGTATGCGAAAAATACTCCCTTTGCCTTCTTCACTCTCTACTGTAATTGCAGCCCCATGCGCCTCTATGATTGCTTTTGTAATGGCTAATCCGAGTCCTGCACCGCCTGCTGTCCGCACACGGGAGGCTTCGCCTCGATAGAAACGCTCGAACAGATGAGGCAATTGCTCCTTGCGTATGCCCGTACCGTTATCCTTAACGGCAAGCTCAAGGCTATCGTCATCGCCTCGAAGAGAAATGGTTATGATGCCCGTGAGGGAATCAGTATGCTGAACGGCGTTCAGGAATAGGTTGAGAATGACTTGCTTCATTTGATCAGGGTTGCAGATGGCCTCAGCACCTGTCATGAGGTCAAGCTGAACGGTTCGGCTGCCAGCCAGCAGATCAAGCTCAGCCTCCATTTCGCGTAGCCATAAATCGATTCTGATAGTCATTGTAGTCATCGCAGGCATCTGGTCCAGCTTGGCAAGCAGCAGCAAGTCCTCCACCAGCCGGTTGATTCGTTGCGATTCCAATTGCATGCTTGTCAGCGCTTTGTAGAGTTGCTCAGGATTGCTCGCAGCACCGCGAAGCAGCACCTCCAGAAATCCTTGTATCGAGGTCAGCGGTGTGCGCAGCTCATGGGAAGCGTCTGCAATGAATCGCCTCATAAGTGCTGTCGTCTTGCGCTCGGCTTCGAAGGAGGTATCGAGCCGTTCCAGCATATCTTTATAAGCCGCTGATAGCTGTTCAATTTCATGCTGCCCTTGGTGAAGAGGAAGCGATTGTGTCAGATTGCCTGCATTGGTCTGGCCTACAGCCTTTATAATTTGAGAAAGGGGCTGCAGCGTTTTGCGAAGGAGAGGCAAATAGAGTGACAGCCCGGCAGCTAGAGCAAGTAAGGACAAGCCGGAGAATATGGCTAGCTGAGTATGGAGCACGTTCTTGAGAGCGGCTGTCTCCGCTGCTGCTTGCAGCAAGGTGGTCGAGCGGTCAGGCGGTCCTTGCATGCGGAATACGACAAGTTGCTCGATGCCATCGGCATTGTCAATAATCTGATAGGCGGCTTGCTCGTGATTGATTAGCGCCTCTCTGATCTGGGCATATTGCTGTGCCGATAATTGAGGCGGCTTGACGGCTCCTGGCATGGTGAGGTTGATAAAGCCCCTTTTGCTGTCGATAACAGCGAGCGTCAAGCCCGGCTGATAGATCAGAGTGGGCTCCGGCTCCGGCGCTCTTCCTGGCGGAGGAAGCATTGCAGCATCGTTAGAAGGAGGAGGAACCGGCCATACTTTAGGCCAAGCCTGAAGTTGGGCCACTAACGCATCCGCTTTATTGTTATAAATGAAGTCCTTCATCAATAGGTACTGCAAGGTTCCGATCATAATGAGAAGAACGGCAAGCAGGAGCAAAGAGCGCTGGAGGAGCTGGTATCGCAAAGAGCCGGGACGCAGCAGCTTTGATAACAAGCCGCGAGCGCTCATCGCAGATCCACCCTGTATCCGGCTCCACGCAGTGTGCGTATGAGCGAATGATTCTTGTCTTGCAGCTTGTCTCGCAAGGAGCGGATGTACACCTCGACGATATTATCTTCTCCTCCGAATTGATACCCCCATACTTTGTCCAGAATTGTAGCTTTGCTTAAGACTACGCCATGATTCATGACGATATATTTCAGCAGCTCGTATTCGGTAGGGGACAGCTCCAGCACCTTGCCTTGGTAAGCCAACTCTTTTCTTCGTTCGTCGATATGGAATGGGCCGTAGGAAACAGCTGCCAGCAAATGGGGGAACTGATTGCGTAGTCTTGCATGTATACGCGCTAGCAGCTCCTCGAAGCTGAATGGCTTCACCATATAATCGTCTGCGCCGAGTGTCAATCCTTTGACACGATCCTCAACTTCATCTTTGGCGGTAAGCATAATAACCGCGGCATCTATATGAGCTTGTTTCATCTGCTCGCATACCTCGAAGCCGCTCAGCAATGGCATCATAATATCGAGAATAACGATATGTGGCTGGAATTCACGAATAAGCTGCAAGGCTGCAATGCCATCTGCAGCAGTTTTTATATGGAAGCCCTCGTTAATAAGTCCTAATTCTAAAAACTGTAAAATATGCGGCTCATCATCAGCGAGCAATAATTTAATGCCAGTAGTGGACATGCTGTCTAATAGCCTCCTTAAGCGATATCATGTTCAGAATGACTTTATTATGAACAATCAAGGCGGTCAGGACAAGTAGCAATAAGCTGCCTCCCGCATATGTGAGGGAGGCAGCTTAACCATTCCGTATAGGTTTGAACTGGATTTATTGAATCATTAGCTTAATCTGAATACGGGAAGGATCGATGATGAAGGCTGCGCCGTCTTTCTCTGTTACGCGCACACCGGCTGTCAGCAAGCGCTCTAATACAGCCGTAAATTCGGCGCTGCTCGGATAGACAATGGTGAAATAATCAAGCCCTGTCGCGTCAGGAGCTGGTGGCGGAGCACCGATGCCAGCCCAAATATTAAGCCCAATATGATGGTGATAACCGCCTGCGGAGACGAATAGCGCTCTGAAATCAACGTAATCCCCGACGATATCGAAGCCAAGCAGACCGTTATAAAAGGCTCTCGATTCTGGAATACCTACAGTATGAAGATGGATATGCCCCATAATGGTGCCTGCAGGCATCTTGCTTTCGGTAAGCTCTCCGGCTTCTTCCAGCAAGCCTTTCCAATCAAGCGGGTTAGATGCCATGACATAATCGCCATTAGGCTCCTTCGCCCATTCCGATCTTGGGCGGTCCGCATAAATTTCGATGCCGTTCTGGTCCGGGTCGGCAATATATAAGGCTTCACTGACAAGATGATCGGCTTGTCCAATGTGAATGCCGGAAGCAATCAATCTTTTTAGAGCGAATGCCAGCGCTTGGCGCGTGGGCAGCAATAGGGCGAAGTGGTATAGTCCAGTCGTCTTTCTTCTCTGCGAGATGACAGCATTCGGTATCTGCTCAAGCTCAAGAAGAACAGTTGCCCCATCTGCCGTTAGGCTTGCGGTAGTTGTATCTTGGCGGAGCACGTTTAGCCCTACAACGTCTTCATAGAAACGGATGGATGTTGGCAAATGACTGATTTTGAGTTTGACTGGTCCGAGAACCGTATCTGGATGTATGGAATTTGCCATTATATGATGCCTCCAATTAGTTACTTTTTGTAATTAAATATAGTTTATATATTATGTGATGTCAAGTAATTGATAAGGAGAGAGGGAAGCGATAGAGCCATCAAGTATGGTACTATTTTGATATAAAAGCTAGGAGGCGATTCACGTATGGACTTGGGACTTCATGGAAAGACCGCTTTGATTACAGGAGGAAGCAAGGGAATTGGCTTGGCTACAGCTCTGTTATTGGTAAAAGAAGGCGCACAGATCGCCATTGCTGCTCGTGGCATTGAGCAGTTGAAGGAAGCGGCGGCAGTCATTAAAGAACAGACAGGAATAGAGCCTCTATGCCTATCTGCCGATGTAACCGTGCAGGAGCAGTGTGAGTCTGCTGTGGCACAGACCGTGGAGCAGTTCGGACGATTGGATATTCTCGTTAACAATGCCGGAACTGCGGCAGCTAAGCCATTCGAGCAGGTAGAAGGGGAGGCGTGGACCGCAGATCTGGACTTGAAGCTGCTCGGTGCAGTCCACTGTTCGCGAGCAGCACTTCCGTATATGAGGCAAGCTGGCGGGGGAGCGATCGTCAACGTGACGGCAATCGGCGGCAAAACACCCGGAGCGTCATCTCTGCCAACGTCCGTCAGTCGAGCAGCGGGACTAGCTCTAACGAAAGCAATGAGCAAGGATCTGGCTGGCAGCGGCATTCGCGTGAACGCCGTATGTATTGGCCTCATTCGCAGTGATCAAATTGAAAAGGTATGGCAGAGGACTGCGCCTGAACTAAGCTGGGAGCAATTCGCCGCAGACTCGCGTCATGATATCCCACTGGGAAGAATCGGACGGGCAGAAGAAGCAGCCAATGTAATTGGCTTTCTCGTATCAGAAGCCGCTTCTTATGTAACGGGAACCTCGGTGAATATAGATGGAGGCAAAGCAGCAGTATTGTAAGCAGAGGCTGCCTCTGTCTAAACTGCATATCCAAGGGAGCGAGATTAGAGTACAGAGGCTGGAAGGGAAACTAGATAGTCTCTGTACTCTGATTCGCTTTAAGATTAAAAGCATAATGAGAGTGCATGCTTCAATGATGGCGGACATCATCGCCTGCAGTCGTGCAGGCATGATTTTATTAGTCAACAATTATACGAGATTGGGATTATAAAATTATGGTATTTTATAGAAAATTACTGTAGGGTTAAGGAGTAGATATTATGGTGTGGAGGTCTGATGAAGCTGCGTAGATCTAGAAAAATAACGAAGTCAAGGAATCAGGCTGCGCTCTTTTCAGAATCCCCTATATGGTCGCTTCAACGAGCGTATTTTGTAGAAAAAGGGATCGATGCTTGGCGCAGCTGGGAGGTTCCTCATTATGTAACGAACAATCCGGTGCTGGCACAAGCTTATGCGGAGATGGTCTTTGGTTTTTTCAGAGACCGCCATCAGCTGACGGCCGCTTCTTCAGAGCCGATTTATATACTTGAACTAGGTGGTGGAACTGGGCGACTGGCCTTTCATTTTCTCAACTACTTGGAATTATTATGTAAGAAAGCCTCCTTTGCAGTACCCTCTTATTGCTACATACTCAGTGATTTGCCCCATAGAAATATAGAGTTTTGGACAAATCATCCCCGCTTGAAGCCGTTTGTTTTGCAAGGAAAACTTGATTTTGCATCCTTTGATGCAACGCGAGATGACCAAGTTCATCTTCTGCTTGCCGAGCATACGATAAGCATTCATTCGCTTTCTCATCCTATCGTCGTTATTGCCAACTATTTATTTGATAGTATTCCTCAGGAGCTTTATTTTTTTAATCAAGGCAAAGCTTATGAATGCAGAGTGAGAATGAAGAACGGACCCAAGCGTCACAATAGATCGCCTGCACAGCAGCTTCAACAGATAGCTTTGGATTATGAATACCAAGCGGTCCACTCTTTTGCTTATGAGGACAATGGTTTCAACAAGCTGTTGGAAATATACAAGAATACGCTGGAAGATTCGCATGTATTGTTCCCGCATGTGGGACTGCGTTGTATGGAAAGACTGAGGAAGCTTTCGAAGGAGGGCTTCCTGCTGCTGTCTGCGGACAAGGGAAGTCATCGGCTGGAGGAACTAGAAGGGAATGGGCCACCCGATTTGGTATGCCATGGCAGCTTCTCTTTATCGGTTAATTATCATGCCCTAAAAAGCTATTATGAGCGCGATGGGGGAACTGCTTTTTATACTCCCCATTATCATAGCCATCTTAATGTGTCTGCCATTCTCATGTTTCCTGAGAGCAAGAATTATACAGAGACAGACCTGGCCTATGAAAGATTTGTTGCTCGTTATGGACCTGATGATTTTTTCACCCTGAAAAAATTTGTAGAGCGCGAATGGAGCAAAATGACGTTTGAACAGCTGATGTCGATTTATCGGCTTAGCGGATATGACGCTCGTATTTATCAACAGAGCATTCCGCGTTTAATCGACCTTACAGGCAGCTTATGCTTCACGCAAAAACAAGATCTGAAGGCTTTGACAACTAAGGTCTGGCAGCAGTATTACCCTATTGGAGAGGAAAAGGATCTTGCGTTTGAATTAGGGATATTGTTCTATCAAATGGATTGTTATGAGGAGGCGATCTACTACTTTATGCAATCACATGAGCTTTATGGTGAAACGACAGCGACATTTTACAATTTGGGCTCCTGCTATTATCAGCTTCTGGATGATGCTAAGGCATCCGAGTACATTGATTATTGTTTAAGGCTCGATCCAGAGCACTTCCAAGCCCATGAAATAAAAATAACGCTTGAAGCTGCAAGTAAAACGAGGTCTGCTAATGGAGCATGATCAACCACAAGCTAAAGCTTCAGCCTCTGTAAAAGCGAGCAGTCCCACAGCTGCATCAGAGCCTGTGTCTGAAGCACGATCAAATTCCAGTTCTATTGTGGATTCCAATCGACAACTCTCTGCTGCTCAATTGCTGAACTTGCAGCAAACGCTTGGCAACCAAGCAGTGACCCAATTGATGAGAAGCAGTATGCCTTCTGCACAAAGGAGAGAGAAGCCAGCTATGCAGTTGAAGAGCGGCTTGTTTGTGGAGGAGAGTGCTGTTATTCAATTAAATGGCAAGGGCAAGAGGAAGACAAAAGACTCCGATCAGGATGATGAGAAACAGAAAAGAGAGAAAAGGAAGAAATCTGATGATGATGACAATGACGATGCAGATGCAGATGATGCCAAGAGCGAAGATGTAGATACGAGCGAAGATGTAGATGATGCCAAGAGTGAAGTTGTAGATGCAGACGATGAGAACAGTGAAGAAGACGATGAGGAAAGTAAGCGTCCCAAGAAGGAAAAGAAAAAGAAGGATACAAAAAAACAGAAAGAAGCACGGGAAGGCTATGCCAAACGGAAAGGATTTGCTGAACATCTGTTTGCTGAACTGGATGAGCGAACTAAACAGAGGATAAAGCTTGTGGGCGGCATAAGCAATAAGATAGCAGCAATTAATGGCGATGGTGAGAAAAAAGCAGTAGGACCAAAACCCTTTGATGATTTCCGCGAGCATCAAGCCAGGAGATGGATATCTACAGCGGTCTTTAAACATGCAAGTTTAATAGCGCAAGAGAACCCGGTGGAGATCCAGACTGCCTTGAAAGAGTCGAAGGAGGGCAAGAAGGGAGCAAGAGCTGCGGCAGGAACAAAAGTATTAGGACTGTCCTCTAATGATAACAAAACGAACAAGCATCTAAAAGAAAATGTTGGCAGCATAGAGGATGTTAAAAAGATGGCAAGAGAGCTCATTGACGGAAGTGAGTCGAATCCCGAGCTATTCAAGAGTAAGGGGGATAAAATAAGAACGCTTCGTCATTGTGCCAAACTGCTAATAGATAAGCATGGACAGCTTGATACCTATTCCGCAATTGCTGTTCCAACTGGTGGTACGGCAGGCTTGCATGCGGAGCTTCGGTTAATTGATGAAGGATTTGCCGACCCCGTTGGAGTGAAAAGACCCTGTGTATCTTGTGCTGTTGTCATGAAGAGTAAAGGGATTGATGTTTTAAGTACGGGGCCTTTTTGGGTTAGTAAAGCAGCCCTTTCTTCTATTTTAAAATTGGAAAAAATAAAAAAAAGCACGAAGGTTCAGGATTTAACGAGTACGCAAGTTGAAAAAATTGCAAAGCATGCTGCACCATTTATGGGCGTATCGGTATATACAAAGGTTGAAGGTTCTGCACCTACAGCGGAATATAATTCAGACAGTGAGTCGGAAGTAGACGTTGCGACAGTGACTTTGGCTGATATGGATAAGCAGGATAAAAAAAGAGTAACAGCTATAGCCAACAAAGTGAAAAGTGGTAGAAGCGTTAAAAGTGAAGAGAGCGATGGAAGCGTTAAGAGTGAGGAAAGTGAAGATAGTGATGAAAGAGAAGATAGTGATGGAAGCGATGAAAGAGAAGATAGTGATGGAAGCGATGAAAGAGAAGATAGTGATGGAAGCGATGGCAGTGATGGTAATGACGGAAGCGATGACAGTGATGGGAAAGATGAAGGTGAGGATGGCAAGGAGGGGAAATCTAAAAATAAGAGCTTGAAAAAAGGCTCCGTTGGTCCAGGTCGTGGACGTGGACGCGGTAGAAGAGGGAGAGGCGGGACAGGAAGAGGAGGGGCAGGAATAGGAGTAGGAAAACGAACGGGAGGAGGAGGTGGAGCTAAAGGGAAAGGAGCAGGAAGAGATTAATATATGAAGGGGACAAGGGGTATGCTGGATATTTCACAGAAAGTAAAAATTCAGATGCTGCAAGACCATATTCATAGTCAATTCGATCAGGAAGTCTTGCATATCCTCAATGGACAAATGATGTATGAGCTCTTCTGCACCCATCAGTTAATGGGCAAAAGCGATTACGTTCCTTTTAATGAAGCGATGTGTTCACATGCTACGCATAAGTTCATTTTCAGCGATGAATTCAAAAGGGTAAGATCTGCGGGACATCAGGTATCCCTCCAGCAATATGAGAATATTACGATTGCCCCTTTATGGCCATTGTTCGAGAAACGTTATAAGTGCATTGTTCTGTGGTTTGGTGATGATATGTTCTGCCAGTTGAATCTGCTGACTGTGCTGGCTTATCTGGATCAAGTGAGCTATCAGGGAAAAGTGTACTTCCATATAGTTAAGGAAACGACTTACGAGGTGGAGGTAACGGCGATAGACCCGGAAGGGTGTAAGAAAATCTATGAACAGGTATTAGTGGAGCATCGCCTTCCATCCGTGCAGGTAATGCCAGTCTTGTATCTGGGTATAGAATTATATCTAGAGTACTTGAAGAAGGACAATGAAATTACAGCTTATATTAGCAAGCATCTGGATAAGCCTCAGGATGAATTATTGAAGCAGCTATTCCAACTGTTCCCTCAATATGGCCTGGGGGATTTGCAATATTTGAAGCTCATTGAAGGGATAAAGCAACGGCAAGACGGCTTTTCTATGGAATAGCTATAGGTTATAATTTGAATACTAAGCGGGTGTTCAGCATCAAGGGTACCTATACGAACGCCATTATTTAGAAGGAGAGACAAGCCGATGATCAATAAAATTGGACAAATTATGCTCTATGTAAATAATCAGGATGAGGCTGTGAAGTTTTGGACAGAAAAAGTGGGCTTTAGCGTCATTTCTGAAGAAGATAATGGGGAAGGCTTACGCTGGATTGAAATCGCTCCGACTAAAGAAGCGGAGACAAGCTTTGTTCTTCATAACAAAGAGCTAATTGCAAAAATGCAGCCTGAATTAAATCTTAATACGCCTTCTATCCTGCTATATTCGGATAATCTCGATGCCATGTATAAAGATTTTAAGGATAAAAACATCACCGTCGGTGAATTGGTAAGCATGCCTTCAGGCAGAGTGTTCAACTTTGCCGATCATGAGAATAATTATTTTGCTATTCTTGAGAAAAAATAAATCACTTAAAAAGAGCGGCAGCCCAAGACTTGTTTGAGTCTCAGGCTGCCGCTTTTTTTAATATGGCAGTTTATTTAATCAGGCCAGCATGACGCAGTCCATTGCGGATTCCGCCTTCACTGACATGAGTCGTAATGTAGTCAGCATACGGCATAAGCTCCGCATGGGAATTACCCATCGCAATCCCTAGACCAACAGCCTGCAGCATCTCCTTGTCATTCAAGCCGTCTCCGAAGGCAACGGCCTCTTCTGGCTTAATGTCCAGCAGACGAAGCAGAGCTTCGATGCCCAGTGCTTTGGAGCCATCGCTAATCAGCACATCCATTGCTGTTTTGTGCCAGCGGATTAGACGGAGGTCAGGTACGGCTTGATCGTAAAGATGCTCTTCTTCTTCCTCACAATGAAGGAATACTTGATAGACATCTTCTTTTTTCCAGAAATCAGGATCATAACCAGGCTGCTCGACACGCAAGGAGTCTACAGATCCGATAATATGCGGATGGGCCTCAGCATTAGCGAAGAAAGCGCCATGTCCTTCGAATACGAGGGAATGATTATGGGTTGCTGCATGATTCACAAGTACTTCCAGACTGGTACGCGGGATTGGACGCTGGAAGATCGGCTTGCCTTGGTAGACCACATAAGCACCGTTCAGGCTGACGAAGGAGTCAATGCCAAGCTGCTCGGCAATCGGAGCGAAGAAATAAGGCGCTCGGCCTGTTGCAATTACGGCTTCAACACCGTTTTCTTGAAGCTCACGAATAGCATCAATCGTATCCTGTGGAATCTGTTTGTTCTCATCAAGAAGTGTACCGTCAATATCAAAAAAAGCGATTTTATAAGACATGGTTAAGGACTCCTATCTTGCTATAGTCGTATGTTTATAGATTGTCTTGTAATATAACATCCGATTGGCTGTTAGGCAAGCTTATTGCAGCTGGAATATCGTTGTCGAAATAAGGAAAAATTTGAATTAATCTGTGTAAAGGAATAGGAATAAAGCTGATAATGCGATATAATCGACATGGAGAATTAAGATTAGGGAGGCTTGAGCCAAGAAGGCAGCCTCTAATATGATGAACAAGGAGAATGAATGATGGAAAAAACATTGATTTTCGGGCATAAAAATCCGGACACAGATACAATCTGTTCTGCAATTGCCTACGCTGAATTGAAATCGAAATTGGGCTTTGACGTAGAAGCGGTGCGCCTTGGCGACGTTAACGGTGAAACGCAATATGCGCTTGACCACTTCAAGACCGAAGCTCCTCGATTGGTTGAGACGGTATCCAATGAAGTGAATAATGTTATTCTGGTCGATCACAATGAGCGTCAGCAAAGTGTGTCCGACATTGATAAAGTACGTATTGCAGAGGTTATCGATCATCATCGTGTCGCTAACTTTGAGACAAGCCAGCCATTATACTTCCGTGCAGAGCCTGTTGGCTGCACAGCAACGATTCTTAATAAATTGTACAAAGAAAATGGCGTTGCGATTCGCAAAGAAATCGCTGGCCTGATGCTTTCTGCTATTATTTCTGATTCCTTGCTATTCAAATCCCCTACTTGCACGGAGCAAGACGTAGCAGCAGCTCGCGAGCTGGCTGACATTGCTGGCGTTGAGATCGAGAGCTATGGCCTTGAGATGCTCAAAGCAGGCGCTGACCTGAGAGACAAGACGATTGAGCAATTGATCTCACTGGATGCGAAAGAGTTCCAAATGGGTACTCATAAAGTCGAAATCGCACAAGTGAATGCGGTTGATACGAATGATGTATTGGTTCGCCAACCTGAGATTGAAGAAGCACTTGCTAAGATCATTGCTGACAAAGGCTTGGATCTGTTCGTATTCGTTGTAACGGATATCTTGAACAGCGATTCTGTAGCTCTTGCGCTGGGCAATTCGGCAAAAGCAGTAGAGCAAGCGTATAACGTAACTCTGGTAGATAACAAAGCGGTTCTGAAGGGCGTTGTATCGCGCAAATCGCAAATCGTACCTGTATTGACTGAAACGTTGAGCAAATAGTAAGCCAATAATAAAAAAGGTGGGGCAGGGAGGTTTCCCTTGCTCCATCTTTTTTTGTTGTTTCATATGCCTTTTAGGAAGGCCAGCAAGGGTATTCGTATTCGTTTGCTCGACTCCTAATTGCCATTGCAAATAAAGGAACCGTATTCCGCTATAAGCTGCATCATCCAAGGATGTGTATGCATTAGCGGAATACGGTTCCTCTATCTAGGTCAAAATGGGGGTAACCTGTTTCTTAAGCGAGCAAGGATGAGCTAAGCATCCATGTTGTTTGCTTTTATTACCCAAGAAGAACTAGCTTAATACACGACGTGCTGTTACATATTTGCTTTTCCAGTAAGAGGAGTTCATGTTGGATACCGTTACTCCTGAACTGCTGGCGCTATGTAGAATTTTGCTGGAGCCTGCATAGATCGCTACATGGCTGATGCTTTTGCCATTTGTCTTGAAGAAGACAAGATCGCCTACGCTTAAATCTGCTTTTGCCACTTTTTTTCCTAATGTAGCTTGGCTGCTCGCCGTACGAGGCAGAGAGACATCTAGTCCGTTGAACATATATTGCGTAAAGGATGAGCAGTCAAAGGCATAAGTAACGCCTGCTGGTGCTCCATATTTGTAAGGGGTGCCCACATAATTTTTGCCGTTGCTGATTAGTTTTAATGATTCAGCTGTTGCAGCATCTGCACGATTGGAGGAAGCGCCAAAAGCAAAAGCGGATAATCCGATTACTGTGCAAAGGCCTAATTTAGCTATTTTTATAAAAGAGATATGTTTTTTCATTGTTGTATGGTTTCCTTTCGTATTCCATTTCATTCGAATCTGAGGTCCATCTCGACAAAAGCTACTATAACACATCGCAAATACCATATTTATTTACAATTAGAGTGTAATTCCTGTTACACATACGGCTATTCACCTTTATGAGAAATAAATGAGAATCCGCTCAGAAATGTTTCAAATGAGAAAATGTTGATTTGACATTGCTATATTTTGCAATTAAATTAGATAGGTAGCCTATTATTAAAGTTCTAAATATATAGGTTCCCTATTTGTTTTCAAGGAGGGATTGTCATGGAAAGCGGTGCAGACAAGAACGCCGCTAGCAAGCGTCTTATTGAAGCATTCATGGAGTTCAGCAAGTCGAACTGGCAGCATAGGCCGACGGGTTCTTGCAAGTTCAGCGAAATTCAGGTGTTAATGTGTGTGAGACATAAGAGGAATGCGGAGCAAGACAGCAAGGGAATGAAAATATCGGATATAAGCCGCATGCTAAAAGTAACTTCGCCTACGATTACACAGTTGATTAATAGTATGGAGGCGGGGGGCTTGGTGGAGCGAAGCGCTGATCCTCATGATCGCCGAGCAGTGAGGGTATCATTGACGACAGCGGGAGAAGCTCTTGCGCTTCAAGCGACTGACATTTTCGTAGAGCGCATGCAGGGGCTGACTAATTATCTAGGGGAAGCAGAAAGCGAGCAGCTAGCAGTTTTGTTAGGCAAGGTGAAAGTTTATTTTGATGGCTTGAATCAATGTGAAGCCAGTGGAGATGATCAAATATGTTGAAGTTGTTCCGCTTTCTAAAGCGTTATCGTTTATTTGTCATTTTGGTGCTCGTATTTGTGTTTATGCAGACTTTATCGGATCTGTACCTTCCTACCTTGATGGCGGACATCGTTGATATTGGCGTTGCCAATGGTGACACCTCTTATGTATGGAAGGTAGGCGGATTTATGCTGCTCGTAGCAGCAGGCGGAGGCATATGCGCGATTGCAGCGAGCTATTATTCATCCAAGGCGGCTGTTGGCTTCGGAAGAACCGTGCGGACGAAGGTCTTTACGCATGTGGAGAACTTTTCTCTGCAAGAATTTGACCGTATCGGAACAGCATCGCTTATTACGCGAACAACTAATGATATTACACAAGTGCAGCAGGTTCTTATTATGATTCTGCGAATGATGGTTATGGCGCCAATGATGTGTATCGGCGGTATTATTATGGCGGTATCCAAGGATGCCAAGCTGTCTCTCGTGCTTGTATTTGCCTTGCCTATATTGGCAGGCGCTATTTTTGCTGTCGTACGCAAAGGAATGCCGCTATTCAAAGCGATGCAGGCGAAGATTGATAAGCTTAATCTCGTCTTGCGTGAAGGGCTTACAGGTATTCGTGTTATTCGCTCCTTCGATCGAACGAAGTATGAGAACGTTAAGTTCGATGCAGCCAACTCCGATTTGACGAATACGGCGGTGAAAGTGAACAAATTAATGGCGATTATGATGCCTTTAATGATGCTGGTGATGAACCTGTCCACTATCGCTATTATCGCCTTTGGCGGTCTTCGCATTGACAACGGAGATTTGCAGATCGGTTCTCTAATGGCTTTCATTCAATATGCGATGCAAATTATGTTCTCGCTGCTGATGGTATCTATGATGCTGGTAATGATCCCAAGAGCTCAAGCGTCAGCAGCTCGTATCAATGAAGTGCTGGATATGGTGCCTACGATGCGCGATAAGGAAGCTGTACGCGATACAGGAACAGTAAAAGGAGAGCTCGAATTCAGAGACGTTATGTTCAGCTATCCCGGAGCAGAGGAGCCAGCGTTATCAGGAATCACGTTTCATGCTAGCCCTGGTGAGATAACGGCTATCATCGGAGGAACCGGATCAGGCAAGTCGACGCTGGTCAGCTTGATTCCAAGATTCTATGATGTTGAGCAAGGTCAGATCCTTATTGATGGTGTGGATGTGCGGGAGCTGTCACAGAAGAGCTTGAGGGATAAAATCGGGTTCGTTCCGCAGAAGGCGGTCCTATTCACAGGAACTGTCGCCGACAATATCAGGTACGGCAAAGAGGACGCAACCGATGAAGAGGTGCAGCATGCCGCCTTTATTGCCCAAGCCGCTGATTTCATAGGTGAGATGGAGCAGGGCTACAATTCCATCATTGCTCAAGGAGGCAACAACGTATCAGGCGGACAGAAGCAGCGCTTATCTATCGCCCGAGCAATAGTCAGAAAGCCGGAGATTTACGTCTTTGATGACAGCTTCTCGGCATTGGACTTCAAGACAGACGCGAAGCTTCGCGCCGCCTTGCGATCGGAGACGACTGCTTCTACCGTTCTGTTGGTTGCCCAACGGGTTAGTACGGTGCTTGATGCAGACCGTATCATCGTATTGGATGAAGGCAGAGTTGCTGGAATCGGCAACCATCGGGAATTAATGAAATCCTGCGCTGTGTATAAAGAAATAGTAGCCTCGCAGCTGTCAGAGGAGGAATTGGCATGAGTGAGCAGAAGCAGCAAAAGCCTTCCAAGGGACCAGGAATGGGACCTCCGGGAATGGGCGGCATGGGCATGCCTGTTCAAAAGGCCAAAAATTTCAAAGGAACACTTTTCAGGCTGATGGCTTATCTTAAGCCTCATAGAATGAAGCTATTGCTGGTTCTGATTATGGCGGCATTAAGCACCGTCTTCAGTGTTGTCAGTCCGAAAATTATGGGTAATGCGTTAACCAAGCTATCAGAAGGCTTTTTTGCCAAGATGAATAACGTTCCAGGTGCGAGTATAGACTTTAATGCCATTAATGAAATTCTGCTTATACTCGTTGTTTTGTATTTTGTCAGCTCCTTGTTCGGCTATGCGCAGCAATATTTGATGGCTGGCGTGGCTCAGCGTACGGTATATGATCTACGGAAGCAGGTAAATGATAAATTTGCCCGTTTGCCGTTGAAGTACTTCGATGGCAAGACGAACGGCGAGGTCCTTAGCCGTGCAGTCAATGATGTCGATAATATTAGTACAACGCTGCAGCAAAGCTTGACTCAATTCATAACCTCCATTATTACGCTGCTGGGCGTCATTATTATGATGCTTACTATTAGCCCTATGCTGACTCTGATCGTATTCCTGACGATTCCCGTCAGCTTGGTAGCGACGGCTTTGATCGCGAAGCGTTCCCAGGTGTATTTTGCAAGGCAGCAGGCAGAGCTCGGCAAGCTCAATGGACATGTCGAGGAAATGTTCACGGGTCACCGTATTGTTAAAGCATTCGGACGAGAGAACCAATCTATTGCAGCATTTAATGAAATGAACGACAAGCTCTATGATTCAGGCTGGCGCGCCCAATTCATCTCGGGCATCATTATGCCGATCATGAGCTTCATCGGTAATATTGGTTATGTTATGGTCAGTATTGTAGGCGGCTTGCTCGTAACGAAAAAAGCAATTGAGATCGGCGATATCCTTGCCTTTATTCAATATACAAGGCAATTTACGATGCCAATTGCACAGCTTGCTAACATATCCAACGTTATTCAATCGACAATTGCTTCGGCAGAGCGGGTGTTTGAGCTGCTGGATGAGGAAGAGGAAGTGGCTGAGTCCAAGCAAGCCAAATCTATTGCGAAACCTAATGGTGCCGTTCGATTTGAGAATGTGGACTTCGGCTACAAAGCTGATGTTCATCTGATTGAGCATATGAATCTGGATGTGAAGCCGGGGCAGACGGTAGCTATTGTTGGTCCAACAGGAGCCGGCAAAACAACGATGATTAATTTGCTTATGCGATTCTATGAGCTTAACGGCGGACGTATTATGATCGATGGCGTTAATATAACAGATTTAAAACGCAGCAATCTGCGCCGGATGTTCGGCATGGTGCTGCAGGATACGTGGCTGTTCAACGGCACAATAAGAGACAATATTGCCTACGGACGCGAAGGAGCGACGGAGGAGGAGGTCATTGCGGCGGCCAAGGCGGCGCATGCGGATCATTTCATTCGGACATTGCCCGATGGCTATGACACGGTCTTGAACGAGGAAGCCTCCAATATATCACAAGGCCAGAAGCAGTTGCTGACGATTGCCCGGGCAATATTGGCAGATCCGTCTATTCTTATTCTCGATGAGGCGACCAGCAGTGTCGATACGAGAACTGAGGTCTACATTCAGAAGGCGATGGGCGATCTCATGGAAGGCAGAACGAGCTTCGTTATCGCGCATCGACTATCGACAATTCGTGATGCAGATTTAATTCTTGTCATGAATAACGGCTCCATCATTGAGCAGGGCAACCATGAGGAATTGCTTGCAGAAGAGGGCTTTTATGCGGACCTCTATAATAGCCAGTTCACTGGAAAAGCATTGCATACGGAAAGCATATGACTTATGCGATGCGCTAAAATAATTAAATAAGCACACCAATTTGCAAATACTTATGTATTGAGATTAGGCAGGCTGGTATTGTGCGTACTAGGTTAAGAAAGAAACCTTCATTTCCACTTTTACAGTGGTTTTGAAGGTTTTTTTGTATGTAAGGGCATCTTTCACCCAGCACCCTATTGGATCTTCTTTGGTGCCCGCAGTTGAGTTGATCATTCGTTAGTTAAGTAATTGGCTAATTAAATAACTTGTCGTGTGCGATTAGTGAGAGTCATTGCGTTATGGGCGCGAAGTTGACCTGCTTAAGTGAGGAACGTGAGGTGTATCGGCTAGTGCGAGTCATAACGCTATGGAACTATGAGGCATGTTGCTATTGTAAACAGTCGATAAAGAGCAGCAGTGAATAGTGAAATTTTAAACGGTGTCTAAACAGGATTAGGCAGTCAGCTAGGAGAGAGTTAGCCGGTATGAGGCAAGTTCATATAGGTATGAGTAGAAATGCTTATAATGATGGCATTTGGTGAGTAAAGCGGGCAAGTATGAGGCAAACCTCATTCCTCAGGAAGCTAGGATCTTGAGCTATGAGGCTAGCCTCATACAAAGCTGTTTTGCATGGGAGAAGAGGGTGTAGGGGTGAGTATAGCTTCATATAAAAGTGAGGCTATTGCGGTGCGCACGTAGTTGAGGAGTTAATTGAATAAATAGTAGAAAGCAGAGCTATTTGAAAAGCTTACTGTAAGCCATTCGATTTCGAGCTAAATGACGTGTATCCCTTTTACTGATCATTCAGAGTCAGCGAGGGTTAGATTCATCAAATTATTGCGTTCACAGGTTACGAATATAGATGTAAAGCCTGTGCCATTGAACGGACAAACCCTCTTATATTTGCATAAATTATCATAGATAGCATTGGCTCTGCTCCTTAACTGCCGCTTGGGTAGAGAGATAATCAAGTGATCTGATAAGAGAGAGTGGAAGCGGCGAGGAGTAGCCTATCCTTGGGCTTGCCAACAGCCGTAAGAGCTTGGTCTTGCAGCTATTCAGATTTATGAGTATGTAAAAAGCCAAAAAAAAGTGGAAATGGGGTGGAGGACATTGTCATTAATTGCGGTTTGTTCTATTAGTGCGCTTATTGGTTCGGTGATTACATTTGCGTTTGGAAGCTGGAAGGAATCGTTGACCCTGCTTGTGGTAGCGATGGGAATTGACTATGTGTCTGGATTGCTAGCATCGCTCAAAGAAGGAAAAGGGCTCAGCAGTATATTCGGATCATGGGGATTGGCAAGGAAAGGCTTAATGCTTTTGGTCATATTATTGGCACATCGGATTGACGTATTACTTGAAACAAATTGGGTGACGATGGGGGCTGCTATTCATTTCTACATTGCTAATGAGCTTATTTCAATAACAGAAAATTATGGAAGAATGGGATTGCCGCTCCCCGATCGAATCCGCAAAATAATCGAAGTGCTTAAGGATAAAAAGTAATCTATTTTCCACTTGCATAAAATCCTCCTGCATCGCTATAATAAGAACATACGTTCTTATTTGGAGGGATGGTCAATGGCGGTACAAGCACCGATTCAGACAGAGAAGGAATTGGAACTAGTCAAACAATACGTGCTGCTTGGAATTGTGATGAATATTCTTGATCATGATATAAGGGTTATCGGAGGAACTTCAATGAAGCTGCCTCGTTTGTATGAATCCATTCTACGTGGAATGCAGGACCGTGTACTGCTCGACCTGGCTGGAATCCGCAAGAAGTTTCGCGAAGCTGGAATTAAGCTGCTAGGCGAGCAGCGTAGCAAAGATGGATTAGATGCACAGTATATGTGCAGAGGCTATCATCATCGGTTTTTCACGTCGTGGAGCTTGGTCAAGGTAGAATCTGAAAGAGTATTGAAAACATATTTGCAAGCCTGACAGGATAAAGTTCATTGTTTTGTCATAATATGAAAAAAAGTTTTTCCCTTTGGAAGTTTAAGGTTGAGAACTTCGGACGATCTTATGTAATATAAGAGATAAACACAATGATCGTAAAGGGGAGCACGTCATGCATAAGTGGATTATGTTCGTTTTATTTACAGCTGCCTCACTTCTGGGCGTATACTTGCTCACATTCGGCCTTCCAGAAAAGCCAGTGGATGAGTCAGCAGCGTTGCCGGAAGGTACCGTATTGGTGAAGGTTGAGGCTAACTCTGACTTCACATTCGGTGAAGAAGAGTACAAAGTTAAAGTCGGAGACAAAGTTATTCTGAAACTTCACAACAAAACCGGTATTCATGGTATTAAGATTGAGAAGCTTGGCGTAGAACTGGATGAGAAGAATCCAGAAACGAATTTGGAATTTGACGAGCCGGGCGAATATGAAATTCATTGTTCGATTCCTTGCGGTGTAGGTCATGCCGAGATGGTAACCAAATTAGTGGTAGAAGCTGCTTAAATGTAGAAAAGAAGAGGAGCCTTAGGCTCCTCTTTTGCTCTTTGTGCTTATCTTGCTTCGGTACGGTTGCGTCGCCCGCGTGCAATAAGAACATCGGCGATGAAGCCGAGCAGGCCCCAGCTCAATACGGTAAGCACATACATGAGCATGACGCTTACGTCATGGACGTCAATGAACAGATCGACGAACCATGCGGGAATGCTGAACATGAAGAAGACAAAGTTATGCGGGTCATAGCCGGTGGAATTGTACAAGCATAAAGCTAGCCCAATCAAAGTGGCGACAATGGTAACGGGAAAGCGCAATACATACCCATCCTTTCTTAACTAGACATTGCCGTAATAGGACTGCTTAGGTTATTATGTGACAAAAGGAATCTTGTCATTCGACGAAGGGAGCAATACATACATGTTAACCCACATCGTGTTTTTTAAATTAAAGGATGGCAGTGCAGAGAGTGTTGAACGCACTGCACAAGTACTTCGCAATATGGAAGGCAAGATCGAAGAGCTGAAGTCAATTGAGGTTGGCATTGACGTGCTTCATTCCGATCGTTCTTACGACATCGCCCTGATTACAAAATTCGAATCAATGGAAGCATTGAATGCTTATCAAATACACCCGGTTCACCAAAAAGTGATTGAGCACATGTCCCAGGTGCGTGAAGCTTCTGTTGCTGTTGATTATTACAGCTGATTTTATTTGAGTAGAAAAGGAAGTTAGCGGCAATGAGAGACGTATACGAAATGTTAACTTATTTGCTAATCATTATTATAAGCAGTATTGTCATGGTTGCTTGGTTGAAGAGAAAAGCAAAAAAGAAGCAGGGCTGAAAGTAGGCTGATACGATATGTACTATGTTAACCAGGAACAAATTGCGTTAAGGTTGAATGCTATTCCGGACATTGTGAATGCGCTCCAGTTGCTTATTACGGATTGGAAAGGTGATTTATTGCAAGGGCTTGCACAGGAACGCGCTCTTCATCTTGCTATTGAGACCGTTACAGATGTCGGGAATTATCTGATTGATGGCTTTATTATGCGCGATGCAAGCAGTTATGAAGATATTATTGAAGTAACTGGCGGTGAAGGGGTATTCTCCCCAGAGCTGCAAGCCTCGCTAATCGAGCTTGTGAAGCTGCGCAAACCGCTTGTACAAGATTATTACAATTGGCCAAGAGAAGCGCTTCATCCTGCAACGCTCGAATTGCCTAGACAATTGCTTACCTTCAAGGAAGCGGTTGAGGCTTATTTGAAGCAAGAGCTATAAGCCTGAATAATATCCAGTAACTGTGTGATGTAAGAGATGACAAAAATAAGCTACAATGGCCCTAACGAGCCTTCGAGGGTGGTGATGGGTTGAAGCTGGATACCAATATCGTTCAGGCCCCGGAAACACGTAGCGTTGACGGCTCTACACGAGGGCGCATTGTACTCCTGCTCAAGACCAAAGGTCGGTTAAGCGCTGCGCAGCTCGCAGCCGAGCTTGACTTGACGGAGATGGCGATAAGAAGACATATTTATGCGCTTGAGCGTGAAGGCAGTGTTCAAATTATATCTATAAAACAGCCAATGGGCCGTCCGCTTCATGCGTATGAGCTCACAGCTCTTGCGAATGAACGTTTTCCCAAAAACTACAGTATGCTTGCCCTTGATTTGCTGGGAGAGCTTGCAGAGGACCCGATTACTGCAGGTCTGATCACAACGATGTTCGAAGGTCGCCAGCAGAAGCTGCTTGATCGCTATGAGCCTCGCATGATTGGCAAAAGCTTAGAGCAAAAGGTGACAGAGCTTGCTTCCATTCAGAATGCTGGAGGCTATATGGCCGAAGTAGAGCAGGAAGGGAATGGAGATTATATTCTTCACGAATATAATTGCCCCATTGCCCAAGTTGCTGGGCATTATCAGCAAGCCTGCAGCTGTGAGCTGTCTTTGTTCCAAGCTTTGCTGCAGACGCATGTCGAACGTACAGAATGCCTGGCCAAAGGCGGCAGTAAATGCAGCTACCGTATTGGGAACCATACTGAATCAAATAAGCGTACTGCCAATTCATTCTATTGATCTTCGGGTCGGTAGGTTGAATTGGCTTTTTTTTGTTTTCAAGCTGTGTCATGACAAGCCTATGCTGCTTATAATGGCATTACGAAATGGGCATTCGCCCTTGCGTCTATGGTTCATAAGCTTTGGTGAGGCAGGTGTGGAGAAGGATGAGCGTGATGGAGTGGAGTGCAATGATGGTCGCAATTGCTTTTGTCGTTCTAGTGGCAGGGCTGCTTATTAGTTTGCGGACGATGATCATCCGAATAACAGCTATGCAGGCTTCAGCCGAGCTGGTGCAGCAGGATGTGCAGGAAGTCTCAAGCAAAGTCAATGCCCTGATGGAACCCGCGGAGCAGACCATCCGAACAGCCCACAGCCAGCTGCAATCGGTGAATCAATTATTTGCTGCAGCCAGCCATGTTGGTGAAGCGATCGAAAGTACGACATCAGCCGTTAGTCGTGTCTCTTCTGTACTGGCACAATCTGCCGTTTACCATGCAGAGCGTGCTGCTACTCATCGTCAATTGGGGGAAGCATTGGATTGGGCAGAGCTAGGTATGGCGGCGTGGCAGCTATGGCACACTAATCGCAAGAGCCAAAGCGATGAATCCGAATCGTAGCAGAAGGGCGAAGGCATCATAAGAACGAAGGGAGCAAATACAGATGGCAAATCGCAAGCAAACAAAGGGATTTCTTTTTGGGGCATTGGCGGGAGGAGTTATTGGTTCAATAACAGCATTGCTGCTTGCCCCTAAAGCAGGCAAAGAGCTTCGTCAGGATATTTCAGCAGGTGCTGTGAAAGTACAAGAAAAAACGGTGCAAGCAGCAGAACAGGTAAGCCAAACAACAAGTCGGATTGCGAAACAGATCGGCAGTCAGGCTGCTCAAATGGCGGATAAGGCAAAGCATGCGGCAAGCTCCGTGACAACAAGAGGCGTGAAAGCTCGCCGAACGGATGAAGGAGCTGCTGTGGCAGCTGTAGCGTCAGACGAAGTGATTGCAGAAGGACATACGGATGCGGAGTCGCAAGTACTGGAGTCGAGCAGTGAGACAGAGGATGAGATCAATCAAGAGCAGCTGGAGAACAATCATTTGGTGGGCAGTTATTGATTCAAGAATCCGAATCCTCGTTTAATGAGGATTCGGATTTTTTATGTTGAAATGACTAATAGCAGCGCTTTTTTTAGCAACATTGTTTTTGCCTGGGGCGTCTAAATAGTGGATGGTTAAAATTCACAACTAAGAAGGATGATGAAGATGAACAGCAGGATGAAGAAGCAAGCGGCAGCATTAGCTATTGTTATGGCGGTTACAGGAAGCGCTACAGCAATTGCAGCCCCTCATGAGGTCACACAATCGCCAGTTTTGGACAAGCAGACGGCTGTCCCGATTTCGGCCGTTTTGACTTATTTGGTCACGGTTAATGGCGTGGAGATGAATAGCCAGGGCTATGTGAAGGGTGATCTCGTCATGATCCCGCTTCGTCAAGTAGGAGAAGCTCTCGGCTTCAAAGTGGATTGGAAAAAGGACGGTACCGTGGAGCTGACTAAAGGGCTGATTTGGACGCAGCTCTCCAAAGGCGTAGACCGCTACTCGATTAATAAAATGTATAAAACTCTTGGTGCAGAACCAGAGGAGCAAGGCGGAACGATGTATGTACCGATCGCATTCGCAAGCGAGGTTCTGCATGCTGCAACGACTATCGAAGGAAATAAAATATCCATTCAATCGGAGGCGGAGACTACGGTACAATTAACAGGGACAATTACAGGAGTTCGCAAGCAGGAGGGTCGCACCTCTATTCAAGTGAACGGGGCAGGCACTCAAGGAACTGTCCTTCATATAGATGAGAATACCGTTATTAAGGATGCCGATGGCAATGCTCTTGCCGCAGATCAATTAAGCCTCGGACTTGAGGTTGCTGTCGTGCATAGCAATGCGATGACTTTAAGCCTTCCTCCTCAAACTGCCGCTTATGAAATTACGGTAAAGACAGATAAGGAAGCAAAAGATCTAATCGGGACGGCAGGTACAATTGAAGAAGTAACGAAAGTAGAGAATGGCGACGTATATGTCCTAGTGAAAGGGCTCGGCATGACGGAGCAATCTCCAGCCGAAGTGAAGCTGCTAGCGGTTCCGGAGACGCTTGTTGTGAACAGTGCAGGCGAAGCGATTCAAATTGCCGATTTGAAAAAAGGTGACGAGGTGCTTGCCTTCTACGGCGCTACGTTGACCAGAAGCCTTCCTCCAATCGGTACAGCTTGGAAAATCGTTGTACAATAGCTTTGCTTTTCGCTAGTATACTTTCCTGCTTTCTTGAACGCAGTCCGCATTTGAGATAAGATAAAGGTACATTTTTGTGACCTGATTCATATGCTATTGAAGCTTTAGGTCTCCACTAACAACTATGTTCAGGAAAGCGGTGTGATTGTGCAGCAACCGATTGCGATACTGGATTCTGGCGTAGGCGGCTTAACTGTTGCTAGAGAGGTCATGCGCCAACTGCCCCGCGAAAAAATCGTGTATTTCGGTGATACGGCGAGAACGCCCTATGGTCCCCGGGATTCGGGAGAAGTGGTTCGTTTCACAAGGGAGATCGTAGACTACTTAATTCAATTTCGACCCAAAATGATTGTAATAGCATGTAATACGGCAACCGCCGTTGCTTTGGAGGATATTCGGTCACGCGTTCTCATTCCTGTCGTTGGTGTCATTAAGCCAGGAGCCCGGGCAGCGATTGGCTTGACGACTACGGGGTGTGTGGGGGTTATTGGAACGGAGGGCACGATTAAGAGTGGTGCCTATGAGCAAGCTCTAAAAGAGCTGTCTCCTCATGTGCATGTCATTAGCAGGGCCTGTCCTTCCTTCGTACCGTTAGTCGAGCAAGGGAACTTCCGATCCGCAGAAACCTACGAGACGATTCGTTGTTCCATCGGGCATCTGCGGCAATATCCGATGGATAGCCTGATTCTAGGCTGTACCCATTATCCCTTCTTGTCCGAGGTGATATCCGAGGTTATGGGCTCAAGCATTAATCTGATCAGTTCGGCAGATGAGACAGCTCGCGAGATCAGTGCGATTCTTCACGATAAAGGTAAGCTGTCCCGCGGTGAGGTGCTGCCTGTCCATCAGTTTTGTTGCAGCGGCGATCCCCGAATGTTTCGTTCAATAGCCCAGCAATGGCTGGGGGAGCAGATAGAATTGACGCCAATTGTATGGCAGGTTCCAAGAATTGGCTGAATTTAATAATCTACAAAAAAGCTGATGGCGGTGTTGATCCGTTATCAGCTTTTTTGTGCTTCAGCAATACTAAGGGAATGACCTGAAAAGCTCTCGAATAGCATGTAAAGATTGCTTTATTTCGATTATCGGGACGGGGGCTAGGAAGAATATGACGAGAATAGGGTCACAGTATGGCTATGATGAGTTGGTTGCGGATTGCAATAGGCTGCTTCGAATATATCCCTTCTTGAATGGATACATAATTGGACATAGCGTGCTTGGAAGGCCGATTATCGCGCTGAAATGTGGATCAGGTTCAAGAAATATTCATATGAATGCATCTTTTCATGCCAATGAGTGGATTACGTCTGCTCTTCTTATGCGGTTCGCAGAGGACTTAGCGGAGGGCTGTTCCTCTGATGGAGAGCTGAACGGTGAACGGGCATGTCGAATCTATGAGGAGGTGACTCTATGGATTGTTCCGATGGTCAATCCCGATGGCGTCGAACTGGCGCTCAAAGGCATATCGCCTTCGCACCCGATGGGTCGCCAGCTCGTGGAGTGGAATAGTGGCTCGGATCAGTTCGATCAATGGAAAGCTAACGTACGCGGTGTCGATCTAAATGATCAATTTCCTGCCCATTGGGAAGAGGAATGTGAGCGGCGAGGCTCAGATGGACCAAGTTCACGAGATTATCCAGGGCCCTATCCGCTTAGTGAGCCGGAAGCTATGGCACTAGCAAGATTAACGGAAACGATGCAATTCGATACGGTTATTGCACTGCATACGCAAGGGGAAGAAATTTATTGGAACTATCGCGGCTATGAGCCAGAGGAGGCTAGCAGATTGGCAGAGAGGCTCGGCGCTGCCAGCGGATATAAGCCGGTGAAGCTGACAGGAAGCGATGCAGGCTATAAAGATTGGTTTATTCAACGCTTCGGCAAGCCTGGCTTCACGGTAGAAGCGGGATTAGGGGCTAATCCCCTTCCGATGGAACAATTCGACGAAATATATCGGTCTGTCCAGCCGCTGCTAACAGAGGGGCTGAGGCTTCATCGGTAGCCTTTCTTTGAGATGTGTTAAAGGCGCACCTATGCTATAATAGGCAATAAAGCTCATGGTAAAGGTGGTGCGCCTCATGCGGAAACTGTTATCGCTTCGACATTGGCGGAATACGTTCGTACGAGTTTTTAAGCTGCTGAAGTCAAAGAATGTTTCTTGGATGGATAAGCTGATATTTGTCGTTCCCGTGTTGCTGTATTGGGTGCTGCCTGATTTAATGCCACTTCTGCCAATTGATGATATTGGAGTAACGATGCTTGCTGCCAATTGGTTTGCCGGAAGAATGGAGAACAAGTATAATAATTAAATCGCCAACTGGCCTATTTGATAAGGAGTGTATCGAACGATGAATGTCAAAATTACTCGCAACGCTGCAAAAGTACTGAAGCTGGAATTGGACAAGCCTGAGAATGAGGGCAAGCTGCTCCGCGTATACGTTACGCATGCACATGGCGATCATGCCCACTACGGAATGGGGATCGACGTGCCATCGGACAAAGATATTGTTGTCTCGACTGACAAAGAAATCGACGTTGTTATGGAGAAGGATAATGCTTTCTTGGATGGCGTGCGAATTGATTATTTCTATGTGCCTGAAGAAGGCTTTGCTATTACGAACCCTTCCAAAGGAAACCATGGCGAACATTAATTAACCCTAGTCATTATACAAAGCGGATAGGAAGATTATTTATGGCTAACGATATACGTGTATGCGACAAATGCAAGCATGTTCAACTCAAGACGATACTGCCTAAGTTGCAGAAGCTTGTCCCAAATGAAGAGATTCGCGTTGGATGCAAGTCCTATTGCGGGCCATGTGCGCGTTACGCTTTTTTATTTATTAACGGCAGGTACTTGAAGGCAGCTTCGGAGGATGAAGCTATAGAGAAGGCGATTCCCTTCTTGAAATAGAGCATTAACTGCAAGATAAGACCCCAGTGATGTGGGGTCTTTTTTGATCAAAGGAATACACCTGAGAGGCTGGATGAGTATGAGTCGCCATAACCGTTATTATATTGCTGCGTTGGCGTTGAGCGTAATATTCATTATTTTCGCCGAATTGATCTGGCTGCCTGCACCCTTTCGAACTTCTGGCGGCAGTCTTTGGATCGATATGATTGACGGATTGCTGTATTTGCTGGCTAGCATTCCATTAGTAGTCGCAATCGGAGCTTGGAGAGGATTGGCTGCACAGCGTAAGCACGATAACATGCTGCAATCCAGCAGGAGGAGAAGGGCTCTGCTGAAGCTGCTCCGTTGCAGCGTTATTGCAGTTAATGCAGCAGCCGTCTTATGGATCTTTTTGAATTCGGATGGCTTGATCGGAATGATTGCACTTATTCTAGTGGGTCTCCTCTTCGGAATTGTCGATATGACGGTAAGCGAGATATGCGCTTCGGCTTCCCAGGAGCATACACACAAGCTTAAGTTTCCGAAGCGCAGCATGCTTGGATTATTAATATTCGCTGTATTGTATGTTTTCCTGCTTTACCCGACTTCTTATCTAGTTACATACCCAGCCATGACGATGGGAATGAATCGTTATGCGCATGTAGAGGGCGGTACCCCGCATGGCAGTATTAGCGGCGTACTCGTATTTGAACGGCCTGCGGTACTGGCAGATCGGCTGTATGCCAAGCTGCTGCCGCAATATACCTTCGTGGAGAAACCGGAAGATGAACCGCCGCTAACGGAGTCCTATACACAGGTGGTGTCTATGAAGACCGGGGCAAATGGAATTGCAAGTGCAATCGCAATGGAGAAGGCGGGTTTAGGCAAAGGCATTATATTCACTGGCATTCGAGTCATTGGAGTCGATAAGGCAAGCCCGGCGAATGCTTTGCTGCTGCCCGGAGATATCATTGTTGGGCTGAACAATCATGAGGTGACCAGAGCTGAGGAAATGACGGCGTATATGAATGATTCAGTAGAGCCTGGAAGCACCGTCAGCGTGAGGCTTCTCCGAGAAGGGCATACAGAAACGGTAGACGTGCCGACAAGGCTCGCAGAGGCTACAGATTCGGCGCCAGCCCGTCCAGTGTTCGGTATTTATGTGGATAATGAGTGGAAGGCTGATATCCCGCTGGAAGTGGATTATCGTCATTATATTGCCCATATCGGCGGGCCCTCACATGGGGCTATGCTCACTCTTGCACTGCTTGATCAGTTAATCCCCGGCGGTGTAACCAACGGAGTGCAAGTAGCAGGTACAGGTACGATTGAGGCTGATGGGTCGGTAGGTATGGTCGGAGGCATTCCTCAGAAGGCTTACGCTGTCAGCCGTACTGATGCCGAGGTATTCTTCGTCCCAGCCCAAGCGCTTGCAGCTGCACAGGAAGCCGCTCCTAGCCTGAACGTCGTTCCTGCCAATACAATTGATGAGATTATCAGCTGGTTGGAGCAGCATCCGGCTAAAGAGTTGTCTTAGCGGTCGGTAAGCTGCTTATGTAGCTCATAAAAAGGAGGATACAAGGCAGTAACGCCTGTACTCTCCCTTTTAAGCTGTCAATAATTTTTTAATGGGGTATTGATTTTCACTTGAGAAAAGGATGTCATCCTCACAGTTGTGAAGACTTTTCCGAGATGCCTATTCTGTACTATGAATCATGAGGAACTATGATTTCAAAGTTTATTTTGGTTGAAGCCGAGCTTAGCGGAATGGCGTTCCTCTATTTGATGCATTGGTCCTGTAATAAATTGAATAGCGGAACGGAGATCCGTTAGTTTAGAAGCAAAAGCCCAAAACGGAATGAATTTCGAATAATAGCGGAACGCAGAACCGCTAATTCACCAGATAAATAAACTATACGATTAATTACGGAATGTAGTTCCGCTAAGGCTGTCGTAAACTTCCCTATTTTTTGCTTAAATTCAAGCACCGCGAGTTCAAATATTGAAGAAATTCATGGAACACATGAGATAAGATAAACAAGAGAACTATGAGCTGATGTGGATTGAAGATCAGATGCTGTTGATCAGATGCTTCCCTATGAGGAAATAATTTATGAAGCAAGCTATCTAGCCATGATTAGAAAAATAGCAGTTCAGGAATATGTCCTGAACTGCTATTTTTAATGGTTTCCAGCACCGTTGTTCAAAGTGAGATATCACTACAACGATTTGGCTAGTCCTTCTTTTGGTATAACTCAGTCCCAATAGAAAAAGTATCTCACAAGCTTAGCGATAAGCTGCTGTTGCATTTTATTTGGAATTTGCACGAAAGGCTTTGATCAAATCATTCTGGATAATCCGATCTGACATTAACAGTTCTTCATGTGCAGTTTCAAAAGCAGGCATACAAGCTTCGATATCACCGACTGTATTGTTGGCAATGCTCCAGCAAGTCCCGTTCTTGGCGATGCCATCGCTGGAAGGTATGTAATAAACCTTCCCGTCTGTGAAGGAGCCATTACGCTGCACGATAAGCCTGTCGCTCTGAGGAGGCTGTGTAGTTAGAAGCGGCATGCCAAGGAGTGTCTGGTCAGCGGTCGAAATGCCGAGCAAATGTAATAAGGTAGGCGTTACGTCCAGCTGTCCTCCTACTTGGCTTCGGGTGCCAGCATAGCTGCCGTCTGGCAAATGAATAAGAAAAGGCACCTGCTTCAGAAGCATTTGTTCGTCAAGTTCCGTTAATGGCTTATCAAGGAAACGCTCGAACTGGCTCCAGTCTTTGATTGAATTATCATGGTCTCCATAAAGCACAAATATGCTGTTATCCCATAGCCCATCTGCTTTGAGCCGATCAATGAACACGCCTAAGGCATTGTCAACGTAATGAATAGACTGCATATAGTTGCCCATCATCGTTTTATCCAACTCACCGAGCGCAAGCTTTTGCTCTGCCTTTGGCATGGTGAAGGGATGATGGCTGCTTAATGTGATCAGAAAGGAATAAAAAGGCTGCTTCTGTTCCACCATGCGATCGGTTGACTGGAGAAAAAAAGACTTGTCTCCAAGAGACCATCCGAGAGGCTCATCAATCTTAAAATGCTTTTTACTATAATAATGATCGTAGCCTATATTAGGGTAAATCGTGTTGCGATTCCAGAAGCCGCCTTCATAAGCATGATAGACGGACGTCTGGTAGCCATTGTCCTTCAAGGTCTGAGGCATGCAGTTGAAGGCATGGTCGGCGTATTGAATGAATACCGATCCGCTAGCTAGCGGCTGCAGCGAGCAATTGCTTGAGAAGTCAGCATCGGATGTTCGTCCCTGCGCAGTCTGATGATAGAACTGGCTGAAATACGCGCTTTCCTTCACCAGCTTGTTCAGATTAGGCGTAATCTCCTGACCTTCGTATGAGCGGCCAACCATGAAGTTTTGCAGAGCTTCTACTTGGACCATAATGACGTTGCTGCCTTTATAAGCGCCGAAGGAGGGGTCTTTTTCCAATTGCTTGCGTGCTTCGCCCCGTCTGCTTGACCAAAGGAAGGCTTTCTCTGTCTCCTCCGCGGTGATGGTAGTGGAATCGAACCAATTGAGCTTGGCATAGCGGTAAATGTCATACCCGTGAAATCCGATGACCCCGGTAACATTATAGAGGGATACATTCCACCAGTTGCCATCGAATAATCCAGCCGCCCATGTCCGTTTGGCTTGATTAATATTGCCCATAGTCATCGTGAGGCCGATTATGCAAAGAATGAGGCCTAGCGTGAACCGAAGAGCAAGCTTGCCCCAGACGGGGCTACGGTTAGCTCGCATAGCCGCAGTATCTCTAAGATCGGCCTTGCCCTTCCACAAGACATAGATGAGGAAGGGAATTACAACAAGCCAATCTGCCATAAGACGGAAGTCTTTGGCATGGATCAGGGTTCCAATGCTTTCTCCCAAAGAATTAATCTGATTGGCCTGAAGCAGGACAGGTACGGATACGAGGTCTTGGAAATATCGGAAATAGATCAGGTCTGCGTAGATGACAAAGGTAAGGATGAGATTAAGCGAGATTAGTGCGATGATGCGTCCACGTGCAGGCAGCCATAGTGTCCAGAAGCTGACCAGAGCGAGAGTGCCAATGGCTACCTTAGTATCGTAGTCATTCATCGCCATATTGGGAACGTGGATGAGTTTGTCGAACCAATATACTTTTAATAACATCCCGCTTAAAAATAAGAGCATGTCGACGATCTTCAAACGTACAAGCCATTCGAGTGTCGCCTTCATGATCCGTCGTATGAAGCTTACACGCATCATATCGAGCCAATTCCTTTCCTTAGGCGTTTAACGGCGCGGTGGCAAAGGCCCGAAAAACTGATAGTAGTCACATTGAATACGCCCGTTGAACAGCTTGCGTTTTTTATCAGCCTTCCGGCTGAAATAATGCTCGACATTCGTAGCGGGAGTAATCGCAAAGAAGGACCATGTCGGATAGTACAGGGACGAGAGCCCGAACTGCTTCAAGGCAGCCTCTGCTTCTTTATCATCACCAAGCCGTTCCCCATAAGGTGGATTCGTAATGATAACGCCGTAATCGCCTTCCGGCTTCATTCTGGCTACTGGCAGCACGCTTAGCTTGATTTCTTTGCCAAAGCCGGCTTTTTTGACAGCAGCCTGTGAAATTTCTATAGCATAAGGATCTATATCAGAGCCTGCAATTTGAAGTGGAACATTATCCTTAACCGCATCAAATGCCTCTTCGCGTGCTTGCTCCCATAGCTCTTCAGGAACGAGCGGCCAGCCTTCGCTGTTGAAGGTGCGGCGAAGTCCCGGAGCAATATTCCAGGCAATCATTGCGGCTTCGATCAAGATCGTGCCCGAACCGCAGAATGGGTCATACAATGGACGTTCTGGGTTCCAGCGGCTAAGCTGGACGAGTGCTGCGGCCATCGTCTCCCGGATGGGAGCCTCTGTCGCCGCTTTGCGGTATCCGCGCTGATGCAGGCCAACTCCAGTCGTATCGAGTGTCAGCATAGCATGATCGTTCATGAGGGTGACCTCAATAACATATTGGCCGCCATCCTCGTGGAACCATTCTGTGCCGTAACGTTCCTTCATCTTTTCTACAACAGCTTTTTTGGCAATGCTCTGACAAGCAGGCACGCTAGTTAGCTGTGATTTCTGGGAACGTCCGTTAACGGGGAATTCGCCGTCCTCAGGTATCCATTCCGGCCAATCAAGCGCCTTCGTTCCTTCGAACAGCTCTTCGAAGGTTGTTGCTGGGAATTCACCCATGTTGATCAGAATCCGTCCGGCTGAACGAAGCCACAGATTGGTGCGGCAAATATCAATCGGCTCTCCAGTGAATCGTACGCGGCCATTCTCGACTTGAAGATCGTTGTAGCCGAGTTCTTTTAGTTCTCTTGCAACAACCGCTTCTAATCCCATTGGTGCGGTTGCAATTAAATTTATTCTTGTCATAATCGTTTATTCTCTCCCTTAATTGTAAAGACGCAGTTGTATCCTCGCGGTCAAAATCATACAATCAAGTATAGGACAAAGCGGCCTGCTTTTACAAATTGTAATATTGGAGAGATTGAATCATGTCGATAGAAGAGCAATATGTAGATGGTCTTTATAGTAGAGATAGCGATTTGGATCGGACAAAAGAAGGAATTGCAGCACATGGCATGCCGGATATTTCGATAGCGGATGGCTACGGAAGACTGCTTACGATGCTAGTTACGATGTCGGGTGCGAAGCAGGTGCTGGAGATCGGTGCCTTAGGCGGATACAGCGGCATCTGTCTGGCTCGCGGGCTGGTGGCTGGCGGACGGCTTACCTCTCTTGAGCTGAAGGCAGAGTTCGCAGAAGTTGCTATGGCGCATATGGCAGCTGCCGGGCATGGCGATGCAGTTGAATATAGGATCGGCGATGCAAGAGATAGTCTGGCTAAGCTCAAGGAAGAAGGGAAGAAATTCGATTTCTTCTTCATTGATGCCGATAAGGAAGGTTACCCCATCTATCTGGATTATGCGATTGAGTTGGCCAATCCCGGCGCCATTATTATAGGCGATAATATACTGCTTCGTGGACGGACGACTGATCCAGCCAAGGCAGGCCCATCTGTTCAAGCCGTACGCTCCTTCAATCAGCGCATCGCTTCGGACGAGCGGCTCTCAAGTACGATACTGCCGGGCTACGATGGGCTTGCTATTGCCATTGTGAAGTAAGAATGAACGATATAGGCTATAGAAACGCAAAGGCCGCCTGAATGAGCAATGAAGCTCATTCAGGCGGCCTTTTGCCGTACATAATTAGTGGGAGGCTTTCCTCGTCATTCCCTTCAGCAGGGAATGACGGACCCATAATGCGTTAAGTAGCAGGAGTCCCGCCGACAGGAGGAACAGTCCTTGAATACCGACTGAGCCGGATAATGCGCCGCCTGTAATGGGGCCGATCATGTTGCCCAAGCTCAATGTGCTGCTATTGAAGCCGTATGCCCGAGATTCCATTCCCTCCGGTGTATATTTTCTTATGAGCGCATTGACAGTCGGCACAAGCCCTCCGAGGAAGATGCCGAGCGCGAACCTCGCAAGCAGCAGCTGCCAGACCGTAGATACAAGTGCCTGCGGAATGAACGTAATGGCTGCTCCTATTAAGCACAGCCCAAGTATTCGTTCTGCCCCGATCCGGTCGCTAAGCTTGCCGAGGAGAGGAGAAGCGATCATATTGGACAGTCCTGATACTGATCCGACAAAGCCGGCCCAAAAAGCGAGGTTCGCCGTTGTACCATGCAGCTCCTGTACGTACAGGGGCATGATCGTCATCGGGCTGAGCATCGCGAATTGAATGAGGAAGGTGACGGCAAACAGCGCGGTAAGCTGAGGAATGCCGCGCAGCTGCTGAAATCCTGCCGTTATGGATACCTGCGGTTGTGCTGCAGCCTTGGAGCGGTTGAATGGGTCCTTCACTACGAGAAGAGTGAGTATGGATGCCGCGAACAACAGGCTGCCTGTAATGTAGAAGATCGGCCTGAACCCGACAGCATCTGCAAGCAAGCCTCCAATAAAAGGACCAAGTATCGTTCCCGCAATGCCTCCCGATTGCAGCGTTCCCATAGCGAAGCCGGTCTTATCCTTCGGAGTCGTTGCCGAAATTAAGGCGACTGAGGCGGGATTGAAGCCAGAGATCGTCCCGTTCAGCATCCTTAGGAGAAGCAAGTGCCAAGGCTCTGTAGCGAAGCCCATAAGCGTCATGACGATCGCCATCCCGAAGCCGGAGCGGAGCAGCATCATTTTACGCCCGTATTTGTCGGCCAGCTTGCCCCAGATCGGTTGGAAGATAAACGCTGTAACGAAATTGCCTGCAAAGATAAAGCCTGTCCACATCGCGATCTCATGCGGATCAGTCAGGCCAAGATCAAATTGCAAATACAGCGATAAGAAAGGAATGATCATAGTCATTCCAGCGTTGACAAGAAATTGTCCGAACCACATCACGACGAGATTTTTTTTCCATTGTACCATGTTGAAAGTATAGCATAATACGTGTCGAATTATTAAAACGCAGGTGGTCGGGTGGTTAAGTCCTAATTATTTAATGGTGCTAAAGGGCTAAAATCGTTTTAAATTAGGGGTAAAATTTTGTTTAATGACATTAAAAGGTAATTAATAGGATTAATTAGGTCTATAGTCCTTGACTTAAAGACCTATTGTTGTTTTAATAGAAGCAGTTTCAGTAGTTTCATATATTTGCTAATTACGAGAGTTGACTTTTTGTATAGAAAAATAGAGTAGGCAGGTGAGCCGCTATGTCTGGTGCCCGCAAACGAATTGGTGATTTGCTGCTCGAGTCAGGCGTCATTACCGAAGCTCAGCTCAAGCTTGCCTTGGAGCAGCAACGAGAGACCAAAGCCCGCTTAGGTGACTTGCTCATTACGAATGGCTTCATTACCCAGCAGCAGTTTATTGAAGCTCTGGAGTTTCAGCTTGGCATCCCGCATGTACAGCTCTATCGGCAGAAGATCGATCCCAATACGATTCAGCTGCTTACCCAGAAGCTGGCAACCCATCATTGTGTGCTTCCCCTCCGAATGGATGGCAATAAGCTTGTTATTGCGATGGCTGATCCACTAGACTTTTTTGCTATTGATGAAGTGCGTATTGCGACGGGCTTAAGAGTCGAGCCCGTTATTGCTTCCCGCGATGAGCTGACGCGCATGATTAACCGCTACTACGGCTTGTCTGAGACATTGGAGCAGATCAGCCAGAATCTTCAACTGAAGGATATGGATGATGAACGGGTCATTCAAGATGAAGACTCACCGGTCGTTAAGACCGTCAATCAAATTATTATGCAGGCTGTTCTTCTTGGCGCAAGCGATATTCATCTTGATCCTCAAGAGAAAAGCTTCCGTATTCGCTTCCGGGTGGATGGCGTGCTTCGCACAGAGCGGACATTGCCGCCTAATATGCATGGGGTTATCGTAGCCCGTATAAAAATTATGGCGAACCTTAACGTCGCCGAACGGCGGCTGCCGCAAGACGGACGCGTGGAGCTGGAGATTGAATATCGCAAGGTGGATGTGAGGATCGCCACGCTGCCTACGATCCATGGGGAAAAAGTTGTTATCCGGGTGCTGGATTTAAGCAATTCGGTTGCCGATATATCGAAGCTGACGTTATCTGAGCGCAATCAGGAAGTTTTCATGAAGGCGATTGAATCGGCTAACGGTGTTGTGTTGATTACAGGACCTACCGGCAGCGGCAAATCTACGGCCTTATACTCTGCCCTTGGCCATCTTAACCACGAGGATGTCAATATTATTACGGTGGAGGATCCCGTTGAATTCCAGCTGGAGGGGATCAATCAGGTACAGGTCAACATGGTAACAGGACTTACCTTTGCAAGGGGATTACGCTCGATTCTGCGCCAGGACCCGAATATTGTCATGATAGGCGAGATTCGGGATACAGAGACAGCAGAGATTGCCATACGTGCAGCGATGACCGGACATCTCGTGCTAAGTACGCTGCATACGAACAATGCCGTGAATTCAATTACCCGGCTGATTGATATGGGAGTGGAGCCTTTTCTAATCTCATCCGCTGTCAATTGCATCGTCGCCCAGCGGCTTGTTCGGCGAGTGTGTCCGCACTGCTCCCAGAGCTACTCCCCGCTTCCGGAAGAGCTGGAGATAATGGCAGCCGCTGGCATTCAAGCCGAGCGCTTGTACAAGGGGGAGGGCTGTGGAGATTGCGGCCTTACTGGCTACAAGGGAAGACTGGCGATTCATGAGGTGTTATTTATAGATGATGAGCTACGCTCCATGATTCTTGCCAAAAGATCGGATCATGAATATTATTCCCATGCTTTGAAGCTTGGAATGATTCCGATTCTGGAGGATGGCTTGCTCAAGGCTGTGGAAGGCCGCACAACACTTTCCGAGGTGTTCCGCGTGCTTGGGAAAGGCGATTGACATGCAGAAGGCGAGATGGATTAGGAAATGGATATGACAGCTCAGGAGCTACTTCAGCTGGCACATAGCAACAAGGTGTCAGATATACATATTACCGTGAACTCTCCTGTAGTATTCCGTATTCATGGGCGCTTGAAGCCCTATGATGAGCGGAGGCTTAAGCCGCGGGATACAGAGGAAATAGCGAGACAGCTAATGACCGGCGAGCAATATGAGTTATTTCTGGAGCAAAGTGACATTGATTTCTCCTACGGCATTCAAGGGCTGGCACGCTTCCGGATTAATGCCTACAAGCAGAGAGGCAGCGTCGGGCTGGCGATTCGGATTGTACCGAGCCAAATTCCGACGATGGAGGAGCTCCAACTGCCGGGTATTGTGAAGGAATTCGCTGATAAGCCGCAGGGGCTGCTGCTTGTGACGGGACCTACGGGCAGCGGTAAGTCAACGACGCTGGCTTCGATTATTGATTATTTGAACCGAAGCGGCAGCTCACATATTATTACGCTCGAAGATCCAATCGAGTTCATCCATGACCATAAAAGGTCGATGGTCAATCAACGTGAGATCGGCTTGGACACGCCTTCCTTTGCCAGCGGTCTGCGCTCAGCGCTGCGGCAGGACCCTGATGTTGTATTAATCGGAGAATTGCGGGATCTGGAGACCATTAGTACGGCAATTACTGCAGCGGAGACGGGGCATCTCGTATTAGGCACCTTGCATACAGCAGATTCTCCGCAGACGATTGATCGTATGATCGACGTCTTTCCTCCTGCAATGCAGGCCCAGATTCGTATTCAGCTAGCGGCGGTACTTCTGGGCGTTGTCTCCCAGCGATTGCTCGCGAAGACGGATGGCACCGGCAGGGTTGCGGCCTTCGAAGTGCTGACCAATACGCCAGCTGTATCCAATCTGATTCGCTCGGAGAAGGTTTTTCAGATTCGGTCCGTTATGCAGACAGGACGGAGCTATGGCATGCAGACGATGGAGAATTCGCTGCGTGAGCTTGTCCAGCGAGGGACGGTTACCTGGCAGGAAGCCAAGGAAGCCATGTTCGGATTTGGCGAGTTGTAAGGGGAATGGAGGGGACAAGCGATGCCTAAGTATCGGTATAAAGCGGTAACTGCGCAAGGGAAGAAGTCATTGGGCATGCTTGAGGCCATCTCCATGCAGCGTGCCAGAGAATCTCTTAATGAGCAGGGGCTATGGGTAACTGAAATTCAGGATACGAATGACAGCGTCCTGCACCGTGATCTTTCATTCGGCGGACCCAAGGTCAACACCGAGCACTTCACCGTCTTCTGCAGACAACTGGCGACGATGTACAAAGCCGGGGTCAGTATTGTTGAAGCCGTGCAAATTTTGAGTGAGCAGACATCGAGCAAGACATTTGCCAAGGTGCTGCTGAGTGTTGCAGAGGATATGAAGGGCGGCTCCCAGCTGTCTGAGGCGGTAGGGAAGCATCCGACGATATTCACGCCCATCTTCGTTCATATGGCGCATGCCGGAGAATTAGCAGGTAATCTCGATGTCATGCTGGAGCGTCTGGCGGTCTTCTTCGAGAAGGAGCGGAATACGAAGGAAAAGGTAAAGTCGGCTATGGTATATCCCGTCATTATGCTTATTCTAATGGTCATCGTCGTTATTTTCCTGATGCTCTTCATTATTCCGCAATATACGATGACCTTCCAGGATATGGGAATTGAATTACCGCTGCCTACGCGTATTGTGATGGCGACAAGTGAATTCATCCAAGGCTATTGGTATGTTCTTATTGTAGCTGCCTTTATCCCGCCTCTTGCTCTCAAGCTGATTCGACGTACTTCTGCCGGCAGGGAAAAGCTCGATTACATGAAGCTGAAGCTGCCCGTATTCGGCAAGCTCTGGCACAAGCAGGCCATTGCGCGCTTCGCCAGAACGTTCAGCTCCTTAGTTGCAGCGGCGGTGCCCCTGATGCAAGGCTTATCGATCGTCTCACATGTTGTCGGCAACGAAGCAATTGGGAAGGTGATTGGCGATATTCGTGAGAAGGTGCTAAGCGGCGAGCCGATGTCCGACCCCTTGAAGCAATCCAAGCTATTCCCGCCGATGGTTACACAGATGCTCGTTATTGGCGAGCGTTCAGGAGCGATAGAGGACATGCTGGAGAAAGTGGCAGACTTCTACGAGGCGGATGTGGATCAGCTGGCGGAACGCCTGAAGTCACTGCTGGAGCCGCTGATGATCGTTATTCTGACCGCAATTGTCGGGGTTATCGTTCTTGCCGTTATGACGCCGTCCTTCAAGATGATGGAGAGTTATTTATAGTGGTTTCATTGCTTCACCAAATAGATTAATTATGAAGAAGAGAGAGGGGATTTATTATGTTAATGGCATTGAAAAGAAATGAAAAGGGTCTTACCTTGATCGAGCTTTTGGCGGTGCTCGTCATCGTCGCGATCATCGCAGCAATCGCAATCCCGGCAATCGGAAGTACAATCTCCAAGTCGAAAGACAAGTCAGACATCACGACAGGGAGAATTTTGGAAGAGGCTGCACTTAGGTATGCGCTGGATTATGAGAAAGAAGTAGAAGATAAATTAACAGGTACCCCTGAGAGTACAACTATTACTGTTGAGACTTTGAAATCGAGTGGATATATCAATGATTATAAATGGCAAGGTAAAGTTGAAGCCAACAAGTTTAATGCAATTGTACTTACAAAAGCAGATAATGGCACCTATACAGCTAAAGGAACTGTGACAGCAACTCCGCCAGCTACACCTTAAAATATTCACAAGAAAGGCAGCCTTCCGGGTTGCCTTTCTTACCTATGCGAAGGAGGAAATCACATGCTAGTGTGGCTGCCGCTCTTATCTATGCTGCTAGGCTTGCTGGCAGGCAGCGCATTGAATGCAATTGCTATACGCTGGGATAACCGTCTGTCTTCGGTGTACCCCCCGTCCTATTGCCTTGAGCAAGGCCATAGGCTTAACGCCTATTCGACGGTTCCCTTGCTTCACTACCTCTTCTCCAAAGGGAAATGCCGGGCTTGCGGCAATGCTATTGTATGGCGCTATGCGGCAGGCGAAGCGGTTACAGCACTGTTATTCGCCATGGCCGGCTATAAAATAGGATGGCAAGCGGAGCTGATTCCAGCGCTGCTGCTCATCAGCATTCTCATCATTATCGTGCAGACTGATCTTACCGATATGATTATTCCAAATAAAGTGGTGGCGGTTGGCGCTGCAAGCGCACTGCTGGCTCGCTTACTGATCCATCCGCTTCCCCTGCAGAATTATGTTGCAGCGGCTATTGCAGGAAGCGGCTTTTTGTTCGTGATAGGAATGGTCAGCAGCAAGCTGCTGCAGAAGGAAACGATGGGTGGAGGCGATATTAAGCTGTACGTCTTCATTGGTCTGATACTAGGGATCAAGCTGACCCTGCTCAGTCTGTTTCTCGCTAGTTTATTTGGATTAATCGGTGGAATTGCATTAATGAGGACAAATACGAGAGGAAAAGCAATACCGTTCGGGCCCTACATAGCCGCTGGAGCGCTGACGGCTTATTACTGGGGGAACGGTATCGTGGATTGGTATTTGAGTCTAATTAGCTTCTAGCTGCTCTTGACTAGATTGACGACGGTTGAGGTCGAATGAATCTGTTTGCCGGGTAGATTCATAGACAGTTCAATTTCGATTTGAGAGCCGGTCCTATGGATCGTTACATCGTTCACATGTTTGGATAATGTCATGTAAGCAGTCGCAGCAGGAACATTGCCGTTGCTATCAGCCAGCCGATAGGCTACGTCCAGCTTAGAAGCGGAAGCATCGAAGGTATACTCAACGAACTGATCCCTTGAGCCCTGCAGCAGCAGGCTCCGGCTAGTTGGCTGCTGTGCGGTGAACCCGCCAAGACGGGCGGAATCTACAATGTGCTCCATGATAACCCTTGATTCTTGCAAGATGGATTCACGGCTGCTTACTTGGGTGACGCCAAGATTAGTCTGGTTAAGCAGGTAGATGAGAGAGCCTAGTATGAGAATGGTTAGTACAAGCGTTGCAGTGATTTCGACCAAGGTCAGTCCTTTTTCGTTATTCCATTTCAGCATCATCTTCACCTCCATTTATTATTGATAAGCGACGTAAGCGGTCAGCTCATATTCGTCATTACTGGCTAAGGATCTGCATGTAATGACGACATACCTGAATAAATCAGCGGTATTATAGCTCTCGTATACGGGCAGATTGTCTTCTGCAGCAACGCCATTGCGCAAATTAATCGATCCGAGGGAATGGCTGCTCGTTTTAATTTGAAATTCGTATTGCTTGTCTGCTTGGCTCGGATAGTAGAGTGGGGCCAGAGAAGCACTAGGATGGTCTCGCAGCACAGCAAGAGGCAATGATTGCCCGAATACAGTGACACTGGGCTGATCCTTTATATTTTCCTTAATTTCTTCCATAACGTTTCTTGTCAGCTGCACGGTGTTGCCTTTCCTCTCATTGCTCTTGGTATGGGCCGCACCTTGCTGAAGGATGAAGGCAAGTCCTAGAACAGCAATGCCCAGAATAGCGATTGAGCCGAGCACTTCAATAAGCGATAGTCCTTTTTCGTTATTCATAGGCTTCCTCCAGAAAATAATAGTATTCGCATAGATTTACATTAGAATAATACGGATTGGGAGGGAAAGGCAATGAAAAAATATTTTCGTTCAGAAAGAGGAAATACGCTTCTGATGGTGCTTGGCTTCATCGTAATTATGGCTATCATTATTGCGCCTCTCGCCGCGAACGCTAATGTGGGACTGCTGCAAGTGAAGACTGGAGGCAACAAGGAGAAGGCTTTTAATCAGGCAGAATCAGCTCGGACCGTATTTGACCGAATGTATAAGCAATTAAAGGAGAATAACAGCAATCCCTTCTTCCCTTATACAGAAGAGGATATTAACCAGCTCGTGCAAGAGCTTGATGGCATTAAGACGGAGCTTGGTGTAAAAGAGATTGCTGTTATCAGGGAGGGCGGACTGCCTGTCGCCGTCACCTTTTATGCGGAGAGCGGGTCTGGCAATCAAGTTAGGCGCAGCAAGCTGCGTTATGAATTGATGCCTGTACCAACACCGGAGTCCAGCCCGACACCTCCAGTGGTTGTGACACCATCGCCAACTCCTACGCCGCCTGTCCTAAGCAGTGCGAAAAAAGTCATTCAGAATAATCCCAGATTCAACAACCTGTTCTGTGAATGCAATCCGGATGCTGTTATTACTGCGGCACCAAAGGACTTTATAGATAATAATTACCAAGGGAACTTTCGGAATGAATTCGGCAGCTACGCCGATTATTATTTGATTGATCAATTTCAATCGAGGACAGAGGATAAGCTGAAGCTGGTGTCAGAGATTAATAACAGTGATACTCAGCCCTCTACTCTAATCGTTAACGGAACACAGGAGGTAGGCGAATATAAAGGGAATGTACAGATTAATAGCCATGGCAGCGTAACCGATATTTATTCAGCATCACCAGCAATGTCGGTTAGAACGACGGGAGATCTGTTCATTAGTCGTTCGATCTTGGAGACCTCCTTCAAGGGAGCGGTAATCGTCGGCAAAAATCTTGAAATCGCGGAGATCGACATGACAGGCAAAGCTCCTGGCGCAAGCAGCAGGCTGAATATATTCGGGGATGCTTATATCAAGGGGAACGTATCGCTAGGAACAAAAGGGGTATTGGATGAGTTGATTGTAGATGGCGATATGGTAATCGGCGGAGACATGAAATTCCAGAACTCGATTAAGAAGCTCCAAATTAAAGGGGATCTGATTATTGGAGGCTCTTTAACTGCAACGAATACCGTCAATATGGAGGTTGAAGGCTCAGTGCTTGTACGGGGGAATGTAGCCATAGACAACTCTGTTAACAGCCTGACAATTAAGAGGGATTTTATCGTTAAAGTGGATGTACGGTTCCAAAATCATATCAAGCATTTAGCTGTAGGAGATTCCTTCGTTATTGGAGGCAGCTTTTTCAGCGGGCAAGGCTTGGATAAGATTACAATCGGCAGAGATTTTATCGTTAACAAAAACTTTGAAAGCGCCAACCAGATTAATGAAAGCATGAAGCTCAATGGTTATTTCATCGTTTTTGGGGATGCGGCCTTCAAGGAGATTCCCAAACTAAAAGGAAGCGGCAATCAGCCGAGCAATGGGATGAAAGGCTTCATGGTTGGCGGAGCAACAACGTTCGCCAGCAGCCTTCAATATTATGATTATGATAATACGCTTTGCATTACGGGATAGGAAGGGGGAGCGACGTTGAGTCAATCTTTACTGCGTAAATTAAAGAGCGGGCATCACACGTTAGGCATCGAAGTGACAGATGAACAGGTAAAGCTATGCGGAATTTCGGAGAACGGGTATAAGCTCACTCGTATCGATCAGTACACGGCGGCGCCATTGCCAGCAGGAGTGATACAGGACGGGCGTATTATGAAGCAAGCTGAGCTGCTGGAAATTATGCAAGGCTTGCTAGCCACAGCGAATCTCAGCTCGAAATACGTTCATTTTGCTATACCGAGTCCTCTTGTGATGGTTCGAATGCTGAAGCTGCCGGATTTATCACAAAGCGAGCTTAGCAAGCTTGTCCAATTCGAGATGAAGCATAATCTTCAGCTTGCCTTCGATAAGCCGCACTATGATTTCATTAAGCTCCCAGCTACCAAATCCGGGGTGCAGGCTGTGTCTAATGAGCCGGAGCCAGCGAAGCTGAACGATCCCGCTGCAGAAGAAGCCCCTGCTGAGCAGGCTCAGGAGAACCTGTGTGAGGTGCTGGTCGTTGCTGCTCCACTTGATGTTCTACAGCAATATAATGAGCTGCTCCTGCAGTTAAAGCTGATACCGGTCAGCTTTGAGATAAAGGCATTCTCTCTAATCCGATTAGTAGAACGCAGCCGTCTTAGAATGGAGGGCATTCATATTATTGTAGATGTGAATGAGACGAATTCGGAATTCACAATTATAGAGGATGGCGTATTCCGCATGACGCGCAACGTCGAGGTGTCCTTCCGGACGATGGAGCATCAAGCGAATGATGATAATAGACAATGGCTTGCTAATTTCTCTTCCCCTGATCAAATATTCACGACAGCTTCGGAGGACTTGATATCGGAGTTGGAGAGGCTTATGAATTTCTACACGTATGTGGTGAACAAGAGTGACCGTCAAGTCCAATCTATCTTGCTATCGGGTGACATCTCTGGCATGAACAGGCTTGCAGAAGTAATGGCGGGAAGCCTGAGCCAGATGGTCGTAACGATGGATTGGAGCATGATTGCAACAGAAGGCAATGAGCCGGAAGCGAGCCTATCTGCGCTCTCTGTACCGCTGGGTCTTGCTTTAAGGGGGAAGGAAGGATGAAGTCTATCAACCTGCTGCCTCCAAAGGTATCCAAACAGCAGAAGAATGCGATGCTCGTCCCGCTATTATTCGTACTGATGGCTGTTCTGTTAGGAGCTCAGTGGTACTATGCGAGCTTATGGAGCAAGGAGTCTAATGCGAATCAATTGGCGGCATTAGAGAACAGACAGCAGATTCGTGAATTGCGTACCAACGGCGAGTCATTGGCTAAAGTTAATCAATTCAAGCAAATCAGCGCAAGCGTGCAGCAGCTGCGTGATGAACGGCCGGAATGGATCCCCTATCTTGCCTCTATTGTTGGTTATATGCCAAAAGAATCAACGGCTGTCTATATCGGTGCTGCAGAGGATGGCCGGTCTATGCAAGCCGAGATTGATTTCAAGGTGATCGAAGAGAGCCTAATTTATATCCAACAGCTGGAGGAAGCTCCGCTACTCGAAAAAATCGCTTTGACGACCTACCGGAAAGAACTAACCAAAGAATCCCCTCTGGCTGAAAATGTAACAAAGGCAGAGCCGGTATACAAAGTGCTCGTAAATATTGCCTTAAAAGATGGGGAAGGGGAGTCGCCATAATGGAGCTGCAATGGAAAGCCTCGTTTGTGCGTTCGCTCAAACGACCTACTCGCAATATGATTATGATTGCCGGTCTGCTGCTCTTGAATATTGCAGTTGCTCTGATTTTTCTTTTGCCCGCTTGGACCAAGCTTGGGGATACCCAAGCAGAAGCAGTGAATTCGCAAGAAGCGCTTGCTACGACGCAGTTGGAATATACGATGGAGACGATTACGGAGCAACAGCTCACAGAGCTAGCGAGTCAGATCCCGCTGCAAAAGAAAGACTCAGCGATGCTGCTCTCGCTGCTGCAGCTTGTTCTTCAGTCCAAAGCTGTGCTAACGGATTTTCAGCAAGAAGACAAGGCGGAAGCTGCTGATGCTGCTGATGCTGGAGAGAACGCACAGTCCAATCCTGAAGTAATGAAAAGCGAGATTAACGTGACGATTGCGGCAAACTTGGAAAACCAGCTGCAATTCCTGCAAAATGCTCAGAGAAGTGAATGGTTGATTGCTAGTCCAAGATGGACCATTCGACTAGCTAATGCATCAGAGCTTACAGCTGATTTGCGCAGTTCTCCTTTTATTGATAAGCAAAAGCCAGTGTATACGATGAACGTTACGCTGCAATTCTATTCTCTGCCTCAATTGGCAGACCTATTTGGGCAAGAGAAGCCGCAAGTGAACAATGAGAGAATCTTAGCGCCTCTTGAAGACAAGTACCCAACGATCAAGTGGGATTAAAGAATACGGATGAAGACCGAGTGAATCGACCGAGACGGCTTCGGTCGATTTTGCTTTTCTAGCATGATTCATCTCTTCTTCATGCAGCAGAGAGCTTATTGTCATACTATTGTCATAGGAAGTCGGACGAGGGCAGTTGTTAGAGGTTGGGAAAACGGGCATAATGGAATTTAAAGAAAAACTATAGAAAAGAGGAACGGCAATGAGTTATAACGACCGTTTCATTCGGGCATGCCGGAAGGAACATGTAGACACAGTACCCGTATGGTATATGCGTCAAGCGGGACGATACGATCCCGAATACCGCAAGATTAAAGAAAAATATTCTCTGCTAGAGATTTGCCGACAGCCAGAGCTAGCTGCCGAAGTAACGATGATGCCGGTACGCAAGCTTGGCGTTGATGCGGCTATTTTATATTCCGATATTATGAATCCAGTAGCTTCTATTGGCATTGACTTTGATATTGTTGCGAATATCGGACCGGTTATTGCCAACCCAATACGTTCGACAGCTGATGTTGAACGCTTGAAGCCTATTGATGTGGAAGGCGATCTTGGGCATGTTCTGGAGACGATTCGCATACTGGATCGAGAGCTTGAGGTTCCTCTCATTACTTTTGCAGGAGCTCCGTTTACGATTGCAAGCTATTTAATTGAGGGCAAGCCTTCTAAAAATTACTTGCGGACCAAAGCTCTGATGTACAGCGAGCCTAAAGTATGGCATCAGCTAATGGACAAGCTCGGCGATATGGTCATTACTTATTTGCGCGCTCATATTGCAGCAGGCGGCAAAGCCTTCCAACTGTTCGATAGCTGGGTAGGCGCTCTTACGCCAGCAGATTTCCGTACCTATGTATGGCCTACAATTGAGCGAATATTTGCAGAACTATCAGATTTGCAGCAGCCTAAAGTTTACTTCCCCGGTGTAAGCTCCGGTGAATTGCTGCCAGAGCTCAAGACCTTGCAGACAGACGTTATCGGCCTTGATTGGCGGATCTCAATTCCGGAGGGGCGTCGTCGTCTAGATGGCAAATTTGCCGTTCAAGGCAATCTCGATCCTACGGTATTAACGGCACCGATGTCTGTTATCGAATCGTATGCAGCCGAAATTATTGAGCAGGGCTTAGAGCAGCCTGGCTTTATTTTTAACCTTGGACACGGTCTTTTCCCAGAAGCTTCATTAGAGAAGCTTGCCGAGCTGACAGCGTTCATTCATACGTATTCCGAGCAAGCGATCAACAAGCGTTCAGGGAAGGAGAACAGTCATGTCTGAAGCGAAAGTAAACGATAAAATTGGCGTATTGGTCATGTCCTACGGAACACCTCAAAGTTTGGAGGATGTGGAAGCCTATTATACGCATATTAGACGGGGCCACCCGCCTACACCTGAGCAATTAGCAGATCTGTCGGGACGCTATGAGGCAATTGTAGGAGGGGTGTTCCCGCTTCGTGAGAATACGAACGGCCAAGTAGCAGGGCTTCAAGATAAGCTGGAGCAGTTGGCTCCAGGTCAATATGCGTGTTATCAAGGCTTGAAGCATGCTAGTCCTTATATCGAGGACGGCGTTGAGCAGATGGCAAGTGATGGCATAACCAAAGCTGTCGGTATTGTATTGGCGCCGCATTATTCGAGTATGAGCGTTGGCTCTTATGTAAAGCGGGCGCAGGAGAAGGCGGAGGCACTGGGCATTACGATGTCGTTTGTGAAGCAGTATCATTTGCATCCGAAGCTGCTCAAGGCATTGACGGAACGCGTGACAGATGGGCTGGCTCGCCTGGATCAAGCATCTGACGGAGCGAAGCCAGTGAAGGTGCTGTTCAGCGCACACAGCTTGCCTGAAAAAATTCGTGAGCTTGGCGATCCGTATGAGCAGCAGCTTATGGAGACTTCCGAAGCTGTAGCTGCACAAGCAGGCATAGATGCATCCGAGTGGCAATTCACTTGGCAAAGCGCAGGCCGGACGAAGGAGCCTTGGCTCGGACCTGATATTCTGGATACACTCCAGACGCTTGCCAATGAAGGAATACAAGCGGTATTGGTCGCTCCGGTCGGATTCGTGTCGGATCATCTTGAAGTGCTGTATGATCTGGATATTGAAGCGAAGACAGCAGCCAGCGAGCTTGGAATGACACTCGATAGAATCAAGATGCTTAATCGTGATCCTCTATATATGGAGACTTTAGCAGAGTCAGTAGTTGAAGCAGTCCTTTAAGAAAGGAAGAATGAGAATGCGGAGAATCGGAATGGCTGATCAAATTGTCGTTATTGGCGGAGGCATCAGCGGGCTGAGCTCCGCTTTTTATTTGCAGCGGGAAGCGGAGCGGCAAGGGCGGAAGGTGCATCTGACGATTGTAGATGGAGCGGACAGCCTTGGCGGGAAAATTAATACGCTGCAGCGTGATGGCTTTGTCATTGAGCGGGGACCAGATTCATTCTTGTCTCGTAAGCTGCCCATAATTGAGTTGGCCAAAGAGCTTGGCATCGAGAATGAATTGACGGCGCAGAATCAGACAGGCAAAACAGCTTATATTATGCGGGAAGGCAAGCTGCACCCGATGCCCAAAGGGCTAGTGCTTGGCATCCCTACCGATCTGGATGCTTTTATGCAAAGCGCTTTGGTGTCGGAGGAAGGCAAGCAGCGGGCAATGGAAGACCTTGAGATGGCAAGCGGGGCACCAGATGGAGATGAGTCATTGGGCGGGTTCCTGTCGCGTCGTATCGGTCCTGAGATTGTTCAGCATATATCGGAGCCTCTGCTTGCGGGTATCTATGCAGGAGATTTGAGCAAGTTGAGCATTCAGGCGACATTCCCTCAGTTTGCGGAAGCGGAAAGGCAGCATGGGAGCCTCATTCGAGGTACGCAATTGCAGCAGCAAGCTGCTAAACCTCAGGCTGCCCCCGAAGGGATACCGGAGGAAGTGAAGGGCAGCGTATTTCTTAGCTTCAAGAATGGCTTGTCTACGATGGTGGATGCACTGGATCGAGCTTTGCAGGGTACGGAACGAAGGCTTGGAAGTACAGTTGCCGCTATTAACAAGCTGGAAGAATCCAGCGGCTCTGAGCAGGGGACGCGCTATGAGGTTGTCTTGTCTTCGGGAGAACGGCTGTCTGCTGATGCGGTTGTCGTTACTGCACAAGCTTATCATGCAGCGGATTTGCTGGAGCCGCATATAGATGTACAAGAATTGCGGGCAGTGGATTATGTATCAGTCGCCAATGTAGTTATGGGCTTTGAGAAGGATACGTTCGGGCTTTCCTTTGACGGCTCGGGCTTTTTGGTCCCATCAGCAGAAGGGCTTCATATAACGGCTTGTACCTGGACCTCGAATAAATGGCTGCATACGAGTCCTGACGACAAGGTGCTGCTGCGTTGTTATGTGGGCCGTGCAGGACAAGAACAGTCAGCTATGCTTCCTGATGAGCAATTGAAGCAGGCGGTGCTAGCGGATATTCGGACGACGATGGGCATATCTGCCGAGCCGATTTTCACCGAGATTACAAGGCTCCCACGTTCAATGCCGCAATATCCAGTAGGCCATCTGACGAATATACAGCAGCTTCGAGACCGTATGGATAGAGAATTGCCGGGCATCTATGCGACTGGAGCGGCTTTTGATGGTGTCGGACTCCCGGATTGTATTAGGCAGGGTAAGGTAGCAGCGCAAGCGATTCTGGCAAGTCTATGAAATTTCGCAAATTGCTAGGAACCTTGCTATAATGGATAAGTCTCTCTTTGATTTGAATTATATTGAAAAAGGAGCTTTCCATGTACGTATCCCGTTCGGAATCAAGACAGCATGATAAACGCAAGCGGAAGCGCAAATTTCGTCGCTTACTAACGATTAATTTAACGATGCTAGGTCTTATTATTATTTTGTTAGCCGTATGGCTCTCGATGAAGGATGGCGGACTATACGATTCTCTAGTTGATAATAATAAGGGCGGACAGCAGGAGCAGCAGTCGCCGCCGCCTCCTGAAGAGACCAATCCAAATGTTGATGGCGAAGCTGATAATTCTGGATCTGATCCAGATCCAGAACCATCCTCTGAGCCGGAGGAGCCAACACCGAGTACGAATCCCGAGGTGCCCGATGATCAGCAGGTACGATTGTCATTTGTGGGTGATATTCTGTTAGGCGCTACTGTTGGCGAAGCGCTTAATAAGCAAGGCTATGATTACCCGTATAAGAAATCTCTGCTCTATTTGAGCGAGGCTGATATTACGGCAGGCAACTTGGAGTATCCCGTTACGGATCACGAAATGCCGGCAGACAAATCCTTCGTATTCAAAGGATCGCCAGAAGCTCTTCCTGCACTAAGAGATGCGGGCTTTGATGTCGTAAGTCTAGCAAATAATCATACACTAGATCATGGTGTTGAAGGCTTGCTGGATACGATGAAGCATCTGGATAAGACGGGCATTGCCCATATGGGAGCAGGAAATAACGATACGGAAGCCTTTACTCCTGTAATTAAGGAAATCCGCGGCGTTAAAGTTGCTTATATTGGTCTGAGCAAGGTGGTGCCGGAAGTCTCCTGGAAAGCGGATAAGAATGTTGCCGGAGTAGCGGAGACCTATGATACGACCAGAGCGAATGCAGCGATCAAGAAAGCAAAAAAAGAAGCTGACATTGTGGTTGTTATGGTCCATTGGGGTAAAGAGAGAGAGGATATTCCACAAACGTATCAGCGTGACTTCGCACGGGAATATATTGATTCCGGGGCAGACCTGATTATCGGAAGCCATCCTCATGTTTTGCAAGGATTTGAGACATATAAGGGAAAATGGATTGCATACAGTTTAGGGAACTTCATTTTTAGTATGTATCCGAAGGGGAAATCTGGAGAGACAGGTGTGCTGGATGCTGTATGTACGAAATCGGGTGATTGCCAGCTGCAATTTTATCCGATGCTCGCAGAGCTGGCTCAGCCTGCGCCAATGGCGCCAGATACAGCGCAGACGCTGCTGGAGCGGTTAACCTCGATTTCTTATGGTGTCAAGCTTCGTGAAGATGGCACGATTCAGGCGAAGTAAAGCGCTAGAGGGAAGGTGATCGCTACAATGAAGAATCCGTGCGTAGCGCATCGGGGCTGGTCCGGCCGTGCGCCGGAAAATACGCTTGCAGCTATTCATATGGCTATTAATGTGCCGGATGTGAACTGGATTGAGATTGATGTGCAGTTGTCTAAGGACCATGTCCCTGTTGTCATTCACGACTACAGGCTGAGAAGAACGACCAATGGCAGAGGGGAAGTCCGCAATTGGACGGCAGCGGAGCTTGCTTCGCTGGATGCGGGAAGCTGGTTCTCGCCTCTCTATAAAGGTGAGGGGATTCCTACGCTGGAGCGGGTGCTTCTAGAGTGCGGCGGACGCTGCAAAATGAATATTGAGCTGAAAACCGACGGCGTTCGATATCCACAATTGGAAGAGCGGGTGCTGGAGCTTATTCGCGCGCATCAGCTGGAAGATCAGGTCGTTATTACGTCCTTCCATGCTGGAGCCTTGTATAATATGCTCAAGCTATCAGAAGGCTCAGTACGGACAGGACTTATAATAGACGGCTGGCGTAATTCGCTGATTACGGAGCTCAAGCAGACGGAGTCTGATTTTTTATCCATTGAATATGGCAGATTGAACAAAGAACGTCTGAGACTGCTGAAAGAAGCGAATATTCAAGTGATGGCATGGACGATTAACGATGAGCGTTCCATCCGGAAGACGGCAGCATTGGACCCGGAGCTGATGATCTGTACGAATTATGTAGATCGATGGCATAAGGCAATGACTTAATCCGGAGTCATGCCTATAGAGGAGTGCGTGGATATGGTTGGATGGATTGATGAATGGTGGCTGCGGCTGTTAATCGGATTAATCGGCAGCAGCTTTATGGCTGCCGCAGCTTATCGGTCCCGCTCTCTGTCAGGATCGGGAGCTTGGTCCGCCGGAGTGATGGGAACGGGCTTCGTTACATTAGGAGAGCCGGTCTGGTTTGGCTGCCTGATTGCTTTTTTTGTATCCTCAACGATATGGTCGAAGTGGAAAAAAAGGCATCGTGCCAAGGCAGCAGCTGAAGCTAAATATGAGAAGACTGGGCGCAGGGATGCCGGACAAGTGTGGGCCAATGGAGGCATCGGCCTATTGCTGTGCGCAGCTCATGCTGCTTGGCCGCATGACGGCTGGCTGTTCGCGTACATTGGCGTAATGGCCGCAGTAAATGCGGATACTTGGGCGACAGAGATTGGCGCCTTGAGCCGAACAGCTCCTCGCTCGATTATAAGCGGCAAGCGAGTGACGCCTGGTACGAGCGGCGCGGTTACGCTGCTCGGTTCTTCGGCAGCATTCGCCGGTGCGGCTTTCATCGGCGTTGTCGCTGTCGTGCTGCTGGAGCTCACACAACAAGCTGGTACTGCTGCGGACACTTTAGGCGGTGCAGTGGCTTTCATAGTCGTTGCTGCCATAGCAGGCCTGGCCGGCTGCTTCGCGGATTCGTTGCTTGGTGCGACAGGGCAGGCGATGTACCGTTGCCGGGTCTGCGGCAGCGAGATCGAGCGCAGCAACCATTGCGGCTCTGCTGCGGAGCGAATCCGCGGCTTCGGCTTTTTGAATAATGACAGGGTGAACCTGCTGTCCTCTGTGCTAGCCGGGGTAGTTGGCTGGCTGCTAGGCTTACTGCTTCTCTAAAGAAAATACCACTGTGTACTGCATGAATTCGGCAGTGCACAGGGGTATTTTTTTGTTAAAGAATATAAAGGAAAGAAACTACCATGAGGAGGACTTAGCGCAAGCGAAAATGCGGGAGCATCCCTTAGTTGAACTAATGCGCTAACCTTCTCCTATTGACATGGGAACAAACGTTCTTTACAATTTATGGTATAATTCCAAGTGTGAAGGAGCGGTGGAATGAGTGAGATCAAAGAATTAGATGATAAGCGTTTTTGGAATTTAGTAGAGGACTTCTCGGTACTTGAACTTGGAGAATCTGATGCGAGTATAGGAGAATGGCGAGGTTTGAAAGCATTGTATCTAAAAAAGGCAGGTACTGCTGCTTTTATAAACCATGATTTTCAATCGGAATCGTTCCGCATTCAAGCTTTAGTAGCGATTCCTGAAGCTGTTGGGTTTATTGGCTTAGCGTTCGGGGCACGTGATTCAGCTAATTATGAGTTAATTTATCTGTCCCCCGGCGATGGCGATGGAACAGGAGAGATCCAGTATGATCCCGTAATGAACGGATCAACAACGTGGCAAATATATAATGGGCCAGATTACTTAGCCTCCACCCACTATACTGTCGGCGATTGGGTTAAGCTTACCATTGATGTTGATCAACAATCCGCAGCCATCTATATTGGCGATGATTTCTCCGCTCCGCAATTAATTATTCCAAAGCTTCAGCATGGGAAGGTTTCGGGAAATATTGGGGTTTGGGGCTATCTGCCGGTATATGTACGCGACTTATCTATCGAGACAATGCCGAGTAGCTCTCCATCCTTTGCTGAAAGAAAAAAAGATGAGTTTATCAATGAATGGCTGGTATGTGAGCCCTATTCCGCTGATTCCCAGCCTGAAGAGCTTAAATGGATAGCAGCATCAACCGAAGAGAATGGCATCTTGAATATTAATAGACTCTTTTCATCAGAAAAAGAAAAAATCGTCCAAATTAAGAGTACCCTTAACTTGTCAAGTGAAACGGAATCTAGCATTTCCTTCGGCTATAGTGATGAGCTGCGGCTTTGGATAAACGAAGAGGAAGTATACCATGGACTCTGGATGTGGGACCCGCCGAATAATGATGGCCGGATACGTTCAGATCATATAATGATGCCTGTTATTTGGAAGAAGGGTGTCAATACCATTCGGGCAGAGCTGACAAGTAAAGAAACAGTGTTCGGCTGGGGAATCTGTCTTAAAGCAGGAATCAAGGAGCATTAAGATTCCACTGTGAGCTGTTGATGGACTAATAAGAGGCTTTAAGAGGCGGATTCAAAATTTAATTTCCGAGCTTAACACGTTTAATCAATCTGAATTAGTTGTTATCAGCAATACAATAAGCGGACTGATTCTTACTAAAGAAAATGTGCCTGAGATCATCGAAGCGCATGAACGAGTAAAGGGCACTGATCTATCCAACAAAATCCCCTTTCGACGGACGACAAAAGAATAAGCTAACGGAAAACGTTGCTTCAATGAAATAGCAAGCAGTTTGGAAAAACGGAGTAATAGAAATGAAGAATTGGGCTTTATGATATAATGAGGTAAAATCTTCAACTCCAAAAATTCAGAGGCTATCCCATATGTAGCGTCAGCTTTCAGAAATTATTTCTCAATAACCGGTGTTTCAGTAGTTTCTGGATTTGAAGATATCCAAGAGGAGGAAAACAGAAATGAAGAAGAAGGTTGTTACGACTTTATGCGGTACCATGATACTTTTGGTTGGCATGGGCACAGGTGCTTTAGCAAGCTCACATCTCCAAGAGATTAAAGCGTTGTTAAATGGAGATTTAAAAATCAGAGTGAATGGGGAGATTACCCCTCTCAAAGATAGCAATGGTAAAGCGTTGCTTCCCATAACTTATAAAGGAACTACATATCTTCCGGTACGATCTGTTTCTGAGCTACTGGATATTCCGGTGAATTATGACGGGAAAGCCAAAGAGGTGATTATTGGCGAACAGCAGGCAGGTGTTCCCGTAATGAAGGAGGATTTTAACACCAGTCTGCATACCAAGGACCCTGTACTGACCAAATACGGCGGCAAGAGCTATAAGGAAGTTCTGTACAGCGCACCTCATTCCAATATTAAATATACCGCCCTCAGCCCTAACGGCAAATATCAGAAGCTTGTTCTGCAATTCGCTGCAGTCGGCAAGGAAGTAGAGTCTCTTGAAATTACAGATAATGATAAGAATGTGCTCCTTAAAAAAGTAGAGAAAATTTCACCTAATAGTGGTCTCCAGACGATTGAGGTAGTTATTTCTGGAGTAAAGAACATCGCAATAAATGTGACTCAAGCTGTTGACGGCGGATTCATTATTCCTTTAGATACTTCAATCTACAAGTAAGATTAAGCAAATAAGCCCTCAATGCCCGTATACGCGCAGGGGGCTTATTTTCTCTGTATAGCGATTCCTCTTTAGAGCATGGTATTGGCAATTTCGGCCAATTGAGAGGCATCATATAAGGGAACGAAGGCTTTGTCTTTAATTTGGTTAGAAGCTACAACATAAGTCAAGCCTTCTTTTTTCCAATATAAGGCACTTGTGCTGGAATCCCCTTGAATCCAGGTCTCTGTGCCATCCTGTAGCTGAGGCCCTTGATCGCCTCTCGGTGGAGAATTATCTTTGGAGTTTGATTGTGCAATAATTAACTGAAGTCCTTGTTCTTCATTTGCGTAATTTAATTCGATTAGAGTAAAGGAATGATCAAATCGTTTTGCGGCTTTATGAGTTGCCACGAATGGGATCACAGGCTGCTTTACGGCAAACGGAGCCTTCCTAATAATCTCCTCAAAGGGCAAAGCATCGCTGTCTTCATCCCATTGGGCTCGTCCCTCGCTTGTTATTACTAAGCCGTTCGCACTTTGCTCTGGATTAGATAGTGGTATGTTGCTGTTGTTAGCTGTTGTACAGCCCGCAGCTAACATAAGAGTTGTCAGTATCACTATGAAGCTAGCCAATCGTATCATATTATCACCTCATTTATAGTATACATGACTCTACTGCCAATAAAATCAAAATGAGATCATTTAGCGGCTTTCAGCAATAGTAAGGGTTACAAATAAAAAAAAGGACAGCCGCGGCTGTCCTTTTCTTAATCCTTGCCGCCCATACGATTGAACGGATTACTTCGTCAATTGCTCCATCTGTTCGATCAAGCTTTCGAATACGCTCATCGCTTGCTCGATCGGCTCTGGTGAGGACATGTCAACGCCAGCTTTTTTGAGAATATTAATGGAGAAGTCGCTGCCGCCGCTCTTCAGGAAGCCTAGATAACGGTCAACAGCCGGCGCACCCTCCTCCAGAATTTGCTTGGAGAAGCTTGTTGCGGCAGAGAAGCCTGTCGCATATTTGTAGACGTAGAAGCTGTTGTAGAAGTGAGGAATACGTGCCCATTCCATCTCAATGTCTTTGTCTACGACCATGTCTTTCCCATAATACAGCAGGTTAAGATCATAGTAGATTTTGCTAAGTTCTTGCGGCGTTAACGACTCGCCTTGCTCTGTCTTCTCATGAATGATCTTCTCGAACTCGCCGAACATCGTCTGGCGGAATACGGTCGTCCGGAATTGGTCGGCATAATAAGTGAGAAGATACATTTTTTCTTTCGGATCGGTTGATTTGCTGAGCAAATAATCCATCAGAAGCGCTTCATTCAACGTCGAAGCAACCTCCGCCAAGAAGATCGTATATTGCGCATCCCGATAATTCTGATTCGTGTCGGAGTAGTAGGAGTGCAGCGCATGGCCCATTTCGTGAGTCAAGGTGAACATGCTGTTCAGATTATCCTTGTGATTCAGCAGCACATATGGATGTGTGCCGAATGCTCCCCAACTGTAAGCTCCACTGCGCTTGCCCTCATTCTCATAGACGTCAATCCAGCCGTTATCGAAGCCATCCTGCAGCACGGACAAGTAGTCCTCGCCGAGCGGCTTCAGGCTTTCCTTAACGTTTTTCTTCGCATCCGCATAAGAGATTTCCATATCGAATTCATCGACTAGCGGAGCAAAAAGGTCATACATATGGAGTTCATCGACACCTAGCAGCTTTTTGCGCAAATTCATATATCTATGCATGAGCGGCAAATGCTTGTGAATCGTGTCAATCAGGTTCGTATAGACGCTCTGCGGAATATTATCGCCATACAGAGACATATCTAATGCAGATGGATATTTGCGTGCCCGAGCATAAAAAATATTTTTGGTAACGTTGGCATTCAATGTAGTGGCCAGCGTGTTTTTGAGCTTGCCATATGTATCATACATGGTGTTGAAAGCATTCTTGCGAACCTCACGGTTCTTGCTCTCCAGAAATTGAATGTAACGGCCCTGAGTCAGCTCTACGTCTTCGCCATTCTCATTCTTGACCGTTGGGAATTTGAGATCTGCATTATTCAATATGTTAAAAATCGTTCCTGGAGCCGAGCTGACATTGCCTACCTGCGCGAGAAGAGCCTCTTCGTTCTTGGATAGGACATGGGCTTTCTGGCGTCTCATTTCTTCCAGTGTATGCCGATATTCAGCAAGCTCTTTGTTATTGATCATAGCATCCAGCGCTTCATCGGATAAGGAGAGCACCTCAGGTGTAATGAAGGACAGCGCTTCGCCTGTCTCTACGCTGATTTTTTTGGATTGGTCAGACAACGCCTGATAGACAGGCTCTGCCGTATCCTCATGATGCTTCATATTCGCATATACATATAATCGTTCGACATGGAGGGACAGCTCATCCTCAAGCTCAAAGCAGGCTTTCAATTGCTTCACGTCTGCGAGCTTGCCTTGGAAGGCTTCTACTTTTTTGATCAGCTTCTTGGCGTCTGCAAATTCTTTATCCCAAGCCGCTTGATTCGCGAATAGATCCTCTAGCTTCCAACGGGTTTCTACATCAGTCTGGGAACGCTTCGGTAAGTGATTCATTGAACTCCTCCTCGGAACGGTTATGGATGGTGCAGCTTGGAGCGAGACCGCCCTGACGGTAATAGGTACCGCAGAGCCGTGCACCAAGCTCAATGTCAACAGAATGGGCAGCCATTTCATTTGCTATCACCTCTAGAACATAATTTGTTCTAGTATGGTCTGGTGCAATCTCAAATACTCAGCTTCCCATCGAAAAAAAACTATAGACGATGAGAAAGAAAGCAAATGCGATAAATGCTATTGATACAATAGCTAGTCCGCGCCGCAGGCCAGGGGCTATGGAATCTTTTTTTAGGATCAAGATTCCGCCAAGTGCGAAGGCAGCAATAATAAAAATAATATTGGGGATAGGATCCATCTTGGATGAAAGCCTCCTGTATGAGCGTATGCGGTACGTCGTAACGTTAAGTTCGCCGTATTAAGGAAATTATCCTCCCGCCCGCTTCAAAATTTTTACAAAAATGATTAAACTTCTTTAAAGGCAGCCATAATCGCTGCGAGTTCTTCCTCACGGCCTTCATAATCTGCTTTGCGGAAGCGGTTCTCCGCCCAGTGCATCATTTCGGGACGGCTAATAAAAATATGGCATTCTTCGCCCCATTGATCGGAAATTTCACGCAGCACCAATGTCTTGCCTTGTACCTCTACGGTCAGCATGTTGTATTTATCTGTTTTGAATATTTCATGTTTCTTGAACATGGTAGCTCCACCCTTCGCTGCTAAAATCGTATACTCTTCATCATAGCCAACATTAGGGGTGGAAATCAATAATAATTGATGGTAGAATCAGGATATTGTTCCTGTGTGACAAGCGTATCATGCAGATTGTGAACAAGTTGAGACGAGTTGAGATGAGCTGAGGAGAGTGCAAGAGATGAACAAGCAATCGTATGAACAGGTAGGCGTAGCAATGACATGCCGAGGATATGACGAGTATGTACGAATGTTCGATTTGAGTGAGACAGATTTGGCTAAGGGGACGGTGCTTGATGTTGCTGGCGGCGCTTCTTCATTCACGGCAGAATTGAACAATCGCGGTTATAAAGCCAAGGCTATTGATCCAAGGTATGCTAGAAGCGCGCAGGAATGGATAGAGGAAGCATCGGGAGAAATTGCTGTCTCTACCTCCAAGATCGTTAAGCTTGCCGATTCCTTCGACTGGAGCTACTATGGCAGTCCGGAGCAGCATCGTTCTGGAAGGGAAACCTCGCTCGCTCGGTTTAGCGAGCATTTGAGCACGGCAGCGGGAAAGGAATGCTATCAAGCGGCCTCATTGCCTGAGCTGTCCTTTGACAGTGGAACCTTCTCAACGGTTCTTTGCAGCCATTTTTTATTTCTTTATGCCGATCAATTTAATTTTGAATTTCATAAACAGTCTGTACTGGAGCTAATGAGGGTTTGTCAGGCAGGCGGGGATGTGCGAATCTATCCAATCTATTCGCTTCGCTGGGAGCCGTATCCGGATATGGAGCAGCTGCTTCAAGCAATTATAGAGTATGGAGGCAAGCCTGAGATCCGATCTTCCAAGCTTCCATTCATCCCTGGTTCGAATGAGTATCTGCACATTTCGATATGATTGATTTTTCCAAATATGGAATATATAATAGAGGTACTCGTCGTTTGAAACGACAGTCATTTTAGGGGGTTATTTATTTGACAGGTACAGTGAAATGGTTCAATGCGGAGAAAGGCTATGGCTTTATTTCAATTGAGGGCGGCGAAGACGTATTCGTTCATTTCTCAGCTATTCAAGGCGAAGGCTTCAAGTCATTGGAAGAAGGCCAACCCGTAGAATTTGACATCACAAATGGCAATCGCGGCGAGCAAGCAGCTAACGTTGTGAAATTATAAGAATAGCCTTTACTTTTATTGAGCACCGCAACCCCTTCGGGCACCCGAAGGGGTTTTTTGTACGCTTTTTCACTGCCGATGTGTGTAAATAATTGAAAGAATATATTACGTAACAAAATATTATTTTTTCGTGAGAAGTGCCGATATATAGCTTAGAGATTAGCGTTCTAACGCTGAAAGGAAGTATTATGATGAAACTAACCTTTAAGACTAAGCTGATTACGATATTGGCTATCCCGATTTTGTTCTATCTGTTTACGACGATTTTTTTGCCGCTGTCCTACTCCAAAGAGATGGAAAGCATCAAAACGATGCTGTATGATACGGCATACGTATCCAACGATAATGTTGTGAATGCTGATCGTGATATGTATCAGGCATTGACGGCTTATCAGCTTATTGAGTCAGGCAGCATCTCGGGTGCTGAGCTTACACAAGCCAAGAAAGACGTACAGGAAAATGTAGAACAGGCTTTCTCCCGGATGGAAGAAGCCGAAAGTAAGCTGGCGCAAGCAGGCTTATTAGAGCTTGCTCACCCAACGAGCAAGCGTACGAATGGAGAGGTCATTGCGCATTTCGAAACGAACTTGCAGCAATGGATTGCCGGAGCAACGAAAAATATTAGCAATAGCACCAATGATGTGAATGACAAGCAACTTGCTGAGCTGTTCGCGCAAAGCCGGTCAGGGCTGGATGAGCTTAGCGAAACAATTGAGAATCATGTCAGCATAAGTACAACAGATATAATGAAGGCTAATGATTTGAGAACTATCTTCTCAATTGTCGTTGCATTCGTTATCACAGGTGTAATGGCCGTCTTCGCCTTTATTATTTTGAGAAATTTCGTCGTCATGCTCAAAAGGGCGGTAAGTAAGACGGTTAGAGTCATGAAGGGTGACCTTACCGTTGAACCTGAGGCTAAATATGCGAAGGATGAACTAGGCCATATTATGGAAGCAACGGACGCTATGATTATGAATATGAAAAAGCTCATCGGCGGCGTGCTGGACAATGCGCTTAAGGTTAGAATAGCGTCGGAGGAGCTTCTTACAGCGACACAGGAGACCTCCATTTCTTCTAAGCATGTAGCTACTAATATTCAAGAAGTGACGCAAGGGACAGAGGTACAGGCACGGAGCGCTGAGGAAACCTCAAAAGCGATTGAGGAGATGACCATTGGAATTCAGCGTATTGCCAGCAATACAGCAGCGATGGCTGATCAGTCTACAACAACCTCGGTCCATTCCAAGGAAGGTGGAGAACAACTCAATCATTTTGTAGGGCATCTGTTGGGTGTGAAGCAGGTAATGTCCGAGCTTGCGGTCAACATCCATTCTCTGGAGCAGCAGTCGAAGCTGATCGGACAAATTTCCGAACGGATTACTTCGTTTGCGGCGCAGACTAATATTTTGTCTCTGAACGCTTCTATTGAGGCGGCTAGAGCAGGGGAGCAAGGACGAGGCTTCGCCGTTGTTGCTGGCGAGATCCGCAAGCTCGCTGCGCAATCTATGGAATCAGCAGAAGAGATTAATGAGCTGGTTGAAAAAACGCGGCTTGATATCAATGGAGCGTCTTCGCACATGGCAGCAACCGTTGAACAGATGGAGCTGGGCATGGACCCGATGATGAAAGTGAAGGAAGGGCTGACGGAGATTATTAACGCTATCCAAATTATGAGTGAGCAGCTCCATGAGAATTCAGCAATAACGGAGCAAATGTCAGCGAGCTCCGAGGAAGTGGCGGCTTCGATGGAACAATCCTCTGCTGCTGCTTCCAATAATTTAGATACGATTCAATCCGTCGCAGCAACGACGGAAGAGCAGTTGGCCCTTATGGAGCAGATGTCTGGTTCAGCGGGAGAGTTAAAGGCTGTTGTCGAACAATTGAATCAGTCGGTCTCGCATTTTAAGCTTTGACCACAGGCGTCCTTGAGTGATAAACTGATCATTGGAAACTTTGTCAGGGGAGCGAATTACAATGAAATTTAAATTGTTCAAGGACCGCAAAGGAAAGGCCGATCAGGCTAAAAATAACAAGTTCGTTAAGCTGTCGCGTGAAATTTACGTGCAGGCACGCAAGGGTGGACCTAACCCGGATTCGAACTTTGGATTGAAGAATGCGATTACCGCTGCTCGTGCGGAGCAAATGCCCAATGATAATATTGAGCGCGCGATCAAAAAAGCGGCAGGCGGGGATGCTGTTGATTACGAGGAAATTATGTATGAAGGCTACGGCCCGGGCGGAGTTGCCATCATGGTTCGCTGCCTGACAGATAATCGTAACCGGACAGCGGCAGATGTTCGTTCTGCTTTCAACAAACGTGGTGGCAACATGGGTGAGAGCGGATGTGTATCCTATATGTTCGACCATAAGGGGCTTCTCGTTATAGATCGCGAGCAGCACGATACAGATGAGGATACGATGATGATGCTTTCCCTGGAATCGGGTGCAGAGGATCTTATCGTGAATGAAGATAGCTACGAGATTCTTACACAGCCAAGCGAGTACGAGAAGGTAAAGTCGGCTCTGGAGAAGGAAGGCTATGCTTTTGTGAATGCAGGTATCAGCTGGTTGCCGCAGACGATGGTAGCAGTGGAAGGCGAGAATGCGGACAAGCTGGGCAAAATGATGGATGCGTTCGAAGATAATGATGACGTTCAGGACGTATATACCAATTTCGAAATGAACGAATAAGCTTCTTGCACAGAAGGTCCCCCAGCAGGCTGCCATTAGTCTGCAGGGGGACTTTATATATACAGAAAAGAAGCGTACTATTAATGAATCCAATCGCAATAGCGTAGAGCTTGCCATGGGGTAGATGGTAGAATCTATGACATACGAAATGTCAGAAGATCTAACGCTGGATTATTATTTGTCGAAATGGTACATTTATGTGTGGGGGTTACTATGAAGATGTTTCTTTGGAATGAACGCCTTCGTATCTCATTGCCAGTCATAGAGCAGGAATGGGAGCACTACGATTCTAGCGAGCAATCAGATATGGTAGAGCAATGGGAGATGATCCGCGGTACGATTCCTGATCGAATTATGGAATTTGAACGTATAATTAACCAACTGCAAACTGCGCTGAGTGAAGAAGAAAATTTCAAGGAATCCTGTCGTATTAACTCGACAATTGCGGAATATGCCAGCCGTATTAACGATTTGCATATTTGGTATCGCATTAATCAGGAGCTAGCATCACGCCCGCATTCATAAACACCATGATAGGAGGGTGCAACGTGATGGTTACAACTTTATTAGGCAGAAGCGCTCCTCAAGGCCCATTAAAGCTGATGCATCGGGTATATAAATATGTGCTGCCTGAAGTAGAGGCAGAGCTTGGCAGGCTGAGAGGCTTAGCAGAGTTGATTCCTGATCCTGAGCTGCGCACACAAGCGCTTGACAGCATGACAAGCAAGAAATTCCACTGTCAAGGCGGGGCTGTGTATGCCAGCGCCAATCTGGAACAGAGACATCATCTGATTCCGCTTATTGTGGCGCTACAGACGATAAGCGATTATTTGGATAACCTATGCGATCGAAGCACCTCGCTTGATCCAGATGATTTCCGTCTGCTGCATCAATCTATGCTGGATGCCATTGATCCAAATGCGCCAATGAAGTCTTATTATGCGTTACATAAAGAAAAGGAAGATAACGGATATTTGCAGCATCTTGTATCGACCTGTCAGCTGCATGCTGCGCAATTGCCGTCTTACGCGATGGCTCAGCCAAGCATTACGCAGCTCGTGTCGTTATACGTGGATCTGCAGGTGTACAAGCATATTCGCAAGGAATTGCGAGAGCCACAGCTGCTTGCTTGGTGGAATAAACATCAGTCCAGCTATCCGAATCTGCAATGGAATGAATTTGCTGCAGCAACAGGGTCAACCTTGGGCATGTTTATGCTCTTCGTCGCTGCGAGCGACGAAGGTTTATCGCTGGAAGATGCAGCGGCAATTAAAGATATTTATTTCCCCCATGTTTGCAGCCTGCATATCCTGCTCGATTATTTAATTGATCAAGCAGAGGATATTGAAGGCGGTGACTTGAATTTCTGCCGCTACTATGAGAGCGAGAGTCAGCTAGTGGAGAGAATGGGGATTATTGCAAGCAGTGCGCGCGAGGATGTGAAGAAGCTGCCGGCTTATCGCTTCCATCGCCTTATTATAGAGGGTCTGCTTGCGCTGTATTTGTCTGATCCCAAAGTTAGGGCTCAGTCAGAGGTTCGTATTGTGACCCGCAAGCTTATGAGAAAAAGTCCGCTTACCCGTCTGTTTTTCCTCGTTAACAGCATGTGGATACGAAGGCAACAGGCTTAACTATTATTTATACTTTTTGGAGGAATGAGTTATGACTTCTGTGAAATCAATTGCAGTATTAACCAGCGGTGGCGATTCGCAAGGAATGAATGCAGCAGTTCGTGCTGTTGTGCGCAGTGCAATTTACAATGGCATTGAGGTCTACGGTGTACAGCGCGGCTTTCAAGGCCTATTAAACGATGATTTGCGTCAGATGGATCTGCGCAGTGTAGGCGATATTATCCAACGTGGAGGCACGTTTCTGCAAACAGCTCGTTGCAAGGAATTCACAACGGCTGAAGGCCAGCAGCGCGGTGCAGATGTACTGCGTGCGCGCGGCATCGACGGCCTTGTTGTTATCGGCGGCGATGGTTCCTATCAAGGAGCGAATAAATTAAGCAAGCTTGGCATTAAGACGATGGGCTTGCCTGGCACGATTGATAATGATATTCCATTCACGGATTACACAATTGGCTTTGATACGGCTGTCAGCATCGTGGTTGATGCTATTAATAAAATTCGTGACACCATGTCCTCGCATGAGCGTTCTTCTGTTGTAGAGGTTATGGGCCGCCATTGTGGCGACATTGCTCTTCATGCAGGACTTGCAAGCGGAGCCGAGACGATTATCGTGCCAGAGGTGCCGGTAGATCTATCGGAGGTATCCGAACGAATGAAGGCTAACTTTGCTAAGGGCAAGCGCCATAGTATTGTCGTTGTAGCTGAAGGAGCTGGCAAGGGCGAGGACGTAGCACGTGAAATTACGAATGGCTGCGGTCTTGAGCCAAGAGTTACCGTTCTCGGTCATATCCAACGCGGAGGTACGCCGACGGCTGTCGATCGCATTCTGGCAAGCCGTTTGGGTGATTTCGCTGTACATCAGCTGCTCGCTGGAGAATCCGGCAAAGCATGCGGAATTGTACGCGGCGAGCTGGTAACAACGGATATCGATACGGTTGTTAATTCCAAAAAGCCGTTCAACATGGATATGTATGAGCTTGCGATTCGTCTTTCTCAGTAAATCGTCAACGACTATGATGCAATAGGTAAGCAAATAGCAAGCAAAGAGGCCAGAGCGGTTGCTCTGGCCTCTTTGCTATGGATTGGTACACAAGGTTGAATTCTTACGTAGAAGGCAGGAGAGAGTCTCCTGCGCCTTCAGATGGCTTTATTCATATTTGACGCCAGCGGAATATTTATTGCCTGCATTCCACAGCAGAAACTCTTCGATTCCTGTATCCTTCAGTGCTTTGATCTGGGATTCGACCTCAATTTTGCCATATTTGATATAATGCCCTTTGCCTAACCAGCTTGCCGTAAAATCTTGAATCCACGGCCTTATGATAGGCTTGAGATCACCAGTTGACTCCAGCTTCTCATGGGTGTCCTCCATAGCTCCCTTAATCGTTGCGTAAGGGCTTCTATCCGGATCTTTTTGCTTGAACCAGCCGGTGCTGTAATGACTTGGATAGACCATAGGAGATATGACGTGGACATCATTGGAAATTTTGACGAAATCCTGCCCGATGCCCTCTGCTGTTGGAACTGATGCAGCATAGCCGAATATATCCACGGATACTCGAATTCCCAAAGGCTCCAGCTGCTCCCGGGCATATTTGACGAAGCCAGCTACAGCGTCTACGCGACTTTCTTCTTCTTTTTTATCGAATGTTAGCGAGTCTGCTTTGTTCTCGAAGCCCTCCGGGAAGCGCACATAATCGAATTGAATTTCTTTGAAGCCTAGTCGAGCAGCTTCCTTCGCTATGGTGACATTGTATTTCCATACTTCTTCTCGATAAGGGTTAACGAAGCTCTCTCCGCGTCCGTTTTTCCATATGGTTCCATCCTCGTGACGGAAGGACAGCTCAGGCTGCTTACGGGCCAAGACGGTATCCTTAAATACAACAATGCGTGCGATTGGATAAATTTCATGCTGTTGTAAAGTAGTCATTAGTCCGTTGATATCCCGAATGTATTTCTGCGGCGTGCCGAGTTCCAGCAATTCAGGCGTCTGGGTTGGGTAGGTTATGTAGCCGTTATCGTCCTTGACGTCGATTACCATGCTGTTCAGAGCGGTGTCGTCCAATAGCTTGACAAGCGACGCCATTCTTGCACCGCCCGCACTGTGTGCAGTTACATATATCCCCTTTACGGCAGGGGCATCTGGCTGAGGGTCCTGCTTCACCCCAGGCTCTGTCTGCTCCGATGAAGTTGTTCCTCCGAATGCAGGATCTGTCTCCACGACAGTCTGTCCTGCTGCTGTATTGAGTACAGAGGCGGCTATGTGCTTAGCTGCAATATTTTCTTCCCCGGTGCCTGTTAATAAGCCATACAAAAGCATCAAAGTTGAAAAAATAACATCCATTATGCTCTCTCCTCGCTAGCTTTTCTTACCAAATTATAAAGCAGAATAGCCGTCTATGACACTTATTTTTTTCTAAAGCTCTAGTTTTTAACTAGGGAAATGTTTCATATAAGCGTCCAGAAGACAAAAAAGCCTGCTGAGAATGATCTCAGCAGGCGGATGAAAATTGTGAAATTTGATTATCCGAAGGGTCATTGCAACAAAGCTTCTCTTTGATGCTCGCATATACTGTGCTGGACGATTTCCATGGCATCCGCTGGTTCTAATACAGCGAGTCCATCCCGCAGTACAATATTGATCGCTAATTCACGCTGAGTTAGAAAAGAGCCTAATTCTGGTGCGAGTCTCTCCACAATTTGTGACAACGTAACGGTTTCTATATCCACCTGAGCATCACCCTTTCATCTAGGTTCAGGGCAAATCATATGGCATGAAACTTTTTAACGAACGGGATAACCACATTATAACAGGTACTTTTGCAAAAACATAGAGATATGTATATGATTCCATATCTGACCATATACCGCTTGCAGCAATCCATCCTTTATTCCTTCGGTTTGGAGAAGTCGCCCAGAACGCCGACCGTCTCCACAATATTGACGAAGGCTTTTGGATCTACGCTCTGAATCGTTTTGCGGAGCTCAGACAACTCATACCTCGTTCGAACTGTCATTAACATGTCCCGTTCGGCAGAAGAGAATGCGCCTTTCGTTTTAATAATCGTAATTCCCCGAGGATGAATCAGCAGCTTGCTGAGGAGTTCCTCTGTCTTGGTCGTGACGATGAAGGCGGTCACCTTAATATGCTTGACATGAATGAGATCGACCACCTTACCAGCGCTGAAGATGGAAACAAGCGAATACAGGGCCAGATTCCAATCTTGAGAAAATAAGACTAGCGCTGCGATGACTAATCCATTCAGCACAAAAATAATCATGCCGATCGGCAGATCACGCTTGCGGTTCACGATAGAGGCAATGATGTCAAAGCCCCCGGAGGAACCGCCATAGCGCAAAGTCAGGCCTGTTCCGAAGCCAAGAATAATTCCGCCAAACACGGAGCCAAGAACAATATCCTCGGCAAGTGCGACGACAGGAATGAGCTGCAGGAACAGTGTAGATGCTATTACAGTGAACATGCTCCATAGGATGAATCGGCGTCCTACAATGAACCACCCCCAGACAAGGACGGGGATATTAAGCAGGAAATACAGAAGACCAATATTACCTTCTGTTATATATCCGATCATCATGGCGATTCCTGATAAACCGCCGCTTAGCAGTTGGTGGGGGATTAGAAATAAATTGAAGCCCGCCGCGATGAGCATCGAGCCGAGGGTCATGGTTAAAGCTGTATACAGGTTAGGGTAGGCATACCACTTCATGTGTTTTTCTCCTGATGTGGCCGAAGTGCCAAAAGAAGCGCCAAGACCGTTAATTTGTTCTGCTTAGTATGCCTTTTTTCACTTTGCTGGTATTCGTCTATTGTTATGTGCTATAATGGTTTGGATATTTTTTAAGTAGGCTGCAGATAAAAGGAGTATGAGAAAGTTTGAAAACATTTGCTGAATTTGGCCTGGAACCGAAAGTGTTGCAGGCAATTACCGAGCTTGGATTTGAGGAATCTACCCCTATCCAAGACAAGTCCATCCCGATCGCTATGTCAGGGAGCGACATGATTGGCCAAGCGCAAACAGGTACAGGTAAAACGGCTGCATTCGGAATACCGCTAATTAATAAAATTCCGACTAGTGAGGATCGCATTGTCGCATTAATTATGACGCCGACCCGTGAGCTCGCTATTCAAGTAGCCGAGGAAATCGGGAAGTTAACTCGATACAAGGGTCTTCGTTCGTTGCCAATTTATGGCGGACAAGAAATTGGACGTCAGATTCGCGCTTTGAAGAAGAAGCCGCAAATCATTATTGGTACACCAGGACGTTTGCTTGACCACATTAACCGTAAGACGATTCGTTTGGAAGATGTGCAGACGGTTGTTCTTGATGAAGCGGATGAAATGCTGGATATGGGCTTCATGGAGGATATTCAATCCATCCTGAAGCAAGTGCCTGAGGAGCGCCAAACGCTGCTGTTCTCGGCAACAATGCCTGCCAACATCCAAAAGCTTGCACAACAGTTCCTGAAAAATCCGGAGCATGTGTCGGTTATTCCTAAGAACATTACCGCACCTTTGATCGATCAAGCTTATATTGAAGTGCATGAGCGTCAGAAGTTCGATGCCCTAAGCCGTTTGCTTGATATGGAATCCCCTGAGCTTGCTATTATCTTTGGTCGTACCAAGCGTCGTGTAGATGAGCTAAGTGAAGGCCTGCAAAAACGCGGTTATTCCGCTGATGGCCTGCACGGTGACTTGTCGCAGAACCAACGCGACAATGTTATGCGCAAATTCCGTGATGGCAGCATTGATGTGCTGGTAGCAACGGATGTAGCTGCTCGTGGTCTAGATGTATCCGGCGTAACCCATGTTATTAACTTTGACTTGCCGCAAGACCCTGAAAGCTATGTTCACCGTATCGGCCGTACTGGCCGTGCAGGTAAAGAGGGTACTGCTTGGTCATTCGTAACACCGCGTGAGACGGATCACCTGCATTTCATCGAGAAGGTAACTCGCCAGCGTATTAACCGGAAGCCGCTTCCAAGCATTGCAGAAGCGATCGAAGGCAAACAACGCGTATCGGCTGAGCGTATTCTTGAAGTCGTTCAAAGCGACGAGTTCTCCGAATACAAAGGAATTGCTATCCAATTGCTTGAGCAATATGATTCCGTTCACTTGCTTGCAGCAGCAATCAAGCTGCTTACAGGCGAGAAGAAGGATATCAATGTTGAGTTGACGCCAGAAGAGCCGCTTCGCGCTAAAAAGCGCAAGCCGGATGTTCGGTCGAACGGTCGTCGTTTCTCTGGCAGCGGCTCTTCCTCTTACGGCAGTGGCAATCGCAGTGGCAGCACTGGTGGCGGTTACCGTGGCGGAAGCGGCAGCAGCACTGGCGGTGGCGGTTATCGCGGTCGCGATGACAAACGCAGCGGCAGTTCGCGCGGCTATGAAGGCAAAAACCGTGACGGTGCTAACAGAGGCCGCAGCAGCGAAGGTCGCAGCAGCAGTACGGAAGGCCGCAGCAGCGAGCCGCGTCGTCCGAAGAGCTCCGATGATTTCGTTAATAACTAAGTAGAACTAACCGGTGAAGTCCGTGATGCCTTGCGGGCGTCCTCGGCTTCGCCGGTTTTTTTATTTCTAACCATTTGACAATAGTGGAGGCAGATTGAGTGGAACCAAGAGGTCTAATGGGAGGATTTTACCGTATCTCCGAATGGATTATGCGCTTGTCAGTCATTAATATTTTATGGCTTATCTGTTCGATACCTTTTCTTTTTATTCTTATAGTCGTGTTTTTTTTAAGTCCAGCGACTGAGATACCGGCCGATAATATATACCAATTCATCTATAATATGTCTTTGGTTGCGCTTGTAGCGCCGTTCTTTTTCTTCCCTGCTACAGCGGCGATGTTCACAGTTGCCCGCAAGTGGGTAATGGGCGAGCTTGATGCACCATTGTTCAAAACATTTTTCCGCGGGTACAAAGAGAATTATGTAAAAAGCATGATTGGCGGACTTTTTTATGCTCTGATATGCATAATCATGGTTGTGAACTTTGTATTCTATCAGAAACAGATCGCTTGGGTCTCTTATATTTTCCTCGCATTTTTATTGTTATTGATTATATCGACGTTTAATTTTTTCTCAATGACTGTACATTACCATATGAAAACGTTTCAATTGTTGAAGAATTCCATCTTGATTACAATCGGTCGCCCGTTTCGTTCATTGTCGACAGCTGTAATGTGTGCGGCAGTTGTATTTATTAGTTTTCAATTCGGATTTCTTGTCGTTTTCTTCATGGGAAGCATAGTTGCTTATCTTTCCTTCTGGAATTTCCATCTCATCTATCTGAAGCTTCAAGAGCAACAAGAGAAGGCTAATCAGCTTGATGAAGTGGAATTTACGGATCTTACAGATACAGATAATAACAAGCCCAATAAATAACAGGCCTATAACGTTTACTTTTGTGGCGGTTACGTCTATAATAGCAATACATCCTGCGATGTTCGTTTCGGCTTTTCATTGTTTTGAACCAATGGCTGTTTCACGGGAGATCAATATCGTAACGAGGCTGACACGCCCTGAATAAGGGATCTCAAATTCGTTTCTGCGGTCACCCACCTGCGTAAGCGGGTTCAGAAACTTGTAGGTCGGACGGCATAGGCGGGAATCCAATTGTCATTATAGAGCTTCTGTTGCGGAATGTCGCGCAGAGCTCTTTTTTCATAGGCTTAATCATGTTACAATATCAGTTGACGTACATAGATGTCGGAGGGGGAGATCATTGTTGTTGAAGCGGACCCTAGTCGGGCTGCTACGCAGTCAAGAACAGACAGGCGACAAAGCCAAAGATCCACTGCTCAAATCTCATTTCTACAAGCTATCCAAAGAAAAAGCTTGGGAAGAGGTTGTATCCACCTTAAAAAAAATGCAAGGCTATAAGGTGCTCCATGAAGTGCAATCGGTTGGGGAAATCGTGCTTGAGAAGCGTACAGCGCTTGGTAGAACGATGGACATAACCGTCTCTGTCATTAGTGTATCTCCTGTTAATGCAGCAGTCGATATTTACTCTGCTTCACGAGGCTCACTAGGTGACCTAGGTTCTAATTATCGTGTCATTCTTGATATCTATCGTGCACTGGATAAGAAACTTGCCTCTTATCGAATTTCATAACAGGTGCATTAGGCGCAAATAAAGCGAGGAAGGTTTCCCTTCACTCGCTTTGTTTGTGCAGATAGATTTAGATCAGTGCCTTAGTTGCGTTGATCGCTTGCTCGTAGTTCGGGTGCTCTGTCATTTCGGACAGATATTCAACATATTGAATTTTGTCATTAGCGTCGATAACGAATATTGCGCGCATATCTAGGCCAAATTCTTTAATGTATACACCATAAGCTTCTCCGAATTGATGCGTTTTGTAATCCGACAGGAGAACAACCTTGTCTACGCCCGCAGCTCCGCACCAGCGGGATTGAGCGAAAGGTGTATCTACGCTAACGGTAAGTACAATAACGTTGTCGCCTAGGGAAGCAGCTTCCTCGTTAAAACGGCGAGTTTGGGCATCACACACGCCTGTGTCGATGGAAGGTACGACGCTGATTAGCTTTACTTTGCCTGCGAAGTCCTTAAGCGAAGCGGATTCAACTAACGATTTATTAATTGTAAAATCAGGAGCTTGGTCTCCTACTTTCAGTTCTGGTCCGACTAAAGTTATAGGATTGCCTTTGAATGTGGCAGCTCCAGTACGTTCTTGTGACATATTATATGTCCTCCTCTATATGGAATGGTCATTACCAAATTAATTATAATCGTAATGAAATGGCATTGTCCAATGATTGGGAGGTTAGTGATGATATGATTTTCTTGAGATACGAAAGTTTCCGTGTTTATTTGCGTTCTTATCCGGTGACAGTTGGTTTAATTGCTCTTAACCTTATTTACTTTATTATCGTTGCTGTGACCGGCAGTACGACTGAGGGGGAGCATCTGTACGAATACGGCTCGTTCTATGCGGATACGACGTATGATCCGTATGGCATGGAACAGCCTTGGCGGTATGTCACTTCGATGTTTATGCACAGCGGACTTCAGCATTTGTTCTTCAATATGTTTTCACTACTTGTATTCGCACCACCGCTTGAACGCTTGCTCCGTCCTGTGAAGTACTTCGTTTTTTATTTATGCTGTGGAGTGTTTGCGAACTTTTTCAGCAGTTTAGTAGCGGTTCTTCTCAAGGAGCCAGGCGTTCATTCGGTCGGGGCTTCCGGGGCTATATACGGTGTATATGGAGCTTTTCTGTTCTTGGCCGTGTTCCGTAAGGCATGGCTTGACGAAGGCTCGCGCAAAACAGTTTACACAATTTTAGTGTTTGGTATCATATATTCTGTTATGATGTCGACAATTAACCTATGGGCACATATCGGAGGCTTGCTGGCAGGGTTTTTGTTATACGGCTTGCTGGATCGTGCCATGGTTAGGAAGCGACGTTTTCGTTAGTATGAGGGTACAGGGGAGACTCAGGGGATATTATGGAACTTCGGCAGCTCTACTATTTTGTAAAAGTAGCCAAGAAAGAACATGTTACACAGGCAGCTGAGGAGCTGCATGTGGCTCAATCGGCCGTAAGCCGACAAATTCATCAGCTCGAAGAGGAGCTTGGTGTTAAGCTATTCCTTCAGAAGGGGCGTAATTTGCAGCTGACGCCGGTTGGACAGCTGTTCTTGAAACGTATGGAAGTGATCCTCGCTGATTTGGAACGATCAGTTGTTGAAATTCATGAGTTTCTTGACCCGGAAAAAGGGGAGATCAGGCTCGGTTTTCCGCATAGCTTGGGGGTATCATTGATTCCGCAGGTTGTTGCGGCATTCCGGCAGCTGCACCCTAATGTAAGATTCCGGTTCAAGCAGGGCATGTATCCTTCGCTAATTAGAGATATGGTCAAGGGAGAAATTGATTTGGCCTTTATCTCGCCTTTTCCAGACGAGCATGATCATGTCTGTGGTGAGGTGCTGCTGACAGAAGAGCTCTATGCTATCCTGCCTCCTAATCACGCCTTGGCAGGTGAGGAGACGATAGATCTGAGTCAATTGAAGGATGAGAAGTTCGTTCTGTTTAGTGAAGGGTATTCGCTCCGTCCTATTGTATGGGATGCTTGTCAGGAAGCCGGGTTTACGCCTAAGATCGGCTTTGAAGGCGAGGAGACAGAGACGATACGGGGCTTGGTTGCGGCCGGTATGGGCGTGAGCCTGCTGCCTGAGATGGCCTTGCAGCATTCAGGCATTCTGCAGCCTGCCAAAGTTCGTGTGCAAAATCCTCGAGTGACACGTAATATTGGCATTATTCATCGTTCTAATGAAAAGCTTCCATTGGTTGCAAAAGTGTTTCATGGTTTTTTAATTCGATATTTCAATGAGCGATTGGACAAATAAAAGAGCAACAAAAAAAGCTGAGCAGATGCTCAGCTTTTTTGTTGCTCTTTCACTAACGATTAATCGTTGCTTCTTGAAGTGAAGATCATAATGTACTTAATGAGCTCAAGAAGCGAGATGAGCGCTGCTGCTACATAGGTTAGTGCGGCAGCATTCAGTACTTTGGCTACGCCGCGTTCTTCATCGTTGGAGATGAAACCTTCGGAAATCATCAAATCACGTGCGCGATTGCTGGCATTGAATTCAACGGGCAGTGTAATAACCTGGAAAGCTACGGCAACCGAGAAGAAGATAATGCCAAGACCAATCAGTCCAGTCGCGCTGAATAGGAATCCGGCAATTAATAAGAATGGTGCGATACCAGATGCGATATTAACGACCGGGAAGATCCGGTGGCGAAGTACGAGCATAGGGTAGCTCTCTTTGTGCTGAATCGCGTGTCCGACCTCATGGCAAGCCACGGAGAGGGCGGAGATCGAATTCTCATAATAGACGGGCTCCGACAAGCGGACTACTTTGTGAATCGGGTCGTAATGGTCGGTTAATCTTCCTCGTACCGGCTCGATTGGGATATGCTGAAGGCCATTCGCATCCAGCATTCGTCTAGCGGCCTCATATCCGGTCATGCCGCTCATGGAACGAACCTCGGCCCATTTATTAAATGTTCCCTTTACGCGGAACTGAGCCCATATAGAGGCGGCAAACGCGATGATGATTAGGAAGTCCATAGGATGAAAAAACAACATAGTGCATTACCTCCGTTCATATTTCGTATAGGGTCCTCTACATGAATGACCCTTTATTAAGTAGAAGCACAATGGCTTCAATGCAAGCTGCTGTCTGAGGCATCAGACGGGTGTACAGCTGATTAGCTTGTCGCGGCTTCATCTTCTTGATAGCCGGTTCAAGCTCCTTGACCTCGCGCTCCAGCTGATTCAAGTGATGCTGAAGGTCATTCAGCTTGCGAGATAATTCCTCTTCAGGAGTTACTTTGCTCCAGCCATCCAGAGCGGCCTTTATTTCCTCAAGAGTATATTTTTCTTTTTTCATTTTTTCAATACGTTCTAGACGGACTAAGGTTTCATCGCTATATAGGCGATAGTTTTTAGCGGAACGCTCTACCGCTTCTACTAGGCCCTTAGATGTATAGTAATCGATCGTCCGAGAACTGATGTCTGCTAATTTGGCTAGCTCGCCAATACGGTATAGGTTCATATTCCCAAGCTCTCCACCTTCCTTCTATGTTCTCCTATAATGATAATCGGAAAGCAACCATACAGTCAAACGTGTTACATGGGGAATTATAATGCTTCCAATTCGGATTTATGATTCATTTCGATAATTTGTTAGCTAACATAACGCAGTTTGCACTTTTCAGTATATTCCTTGCATTTTATATGAAATATGCAAAATTCGGATTGTCAAACCTAACGCCTCTGACTATAATGACAATAAGTCTTTCTTAACGTGTAAGAAAACATAACATAAAAGGGAGTGTTTGAAATGGTCAAAAAAATGATATTCATGGTAGCAGCAATGTGTTTATTGTTCCCGGCAATGGCGTTTGCCAGTGATTTATCTGGTGAAGCATTAGACATTTCCATCAATTCGCTTTGGGTCATGGTAGCTTTTGTGCTAGTTCTGCTCATGCAAGGAGGCTTTATTCTGCTTGAGGCTGGTTCTACTAGAATGAAGAATGCGGGACATGTAGCAGGCAAAACAATCTTTACGGTAGGCTTAGCAGCACTCATCTATTGGGCTATTGGCTATGGCATCGCTTTTGGTGGCAGCGGGAATGCATTAATTGGATGGGGCGATTTCTTTTTTAACCCCGCTTTGACGCATGATGGCTCTGGAATACCTTCCTCCGTATTTTTCTTGTTCCAACTGGCTTTTGCAGCGATTTCGTTATCTATTGCTTGGGGCGGCTTTGCAGAGCGTGCCAAATTATCCTCTTACTTAATTTTTACCGTCGTATTTATTGCAGTCATTTATCCGGTGGTTGCTCATTGGATCTGGGGCGGCGGATTCCTCGCCGAAGATGGCGCACAAGACTTTGCAGGGTCGACGGTCGTTCATTTATCGGGTGCATTGGCGGCATTCGCAGCGACCGTGCTGCTGAAACCGCGTATCGGCAGATTTAATAAAGACGGCTCAGCGAACGAAATTGCTGGCCATAACCAAGTGTTTACCGCTTTATCCGTTTTGCTGCTATGGGTAGGCTGGTTCGGCTTTAATGCAGGAAGCACGCTTGCAATCGGTGATGGCTTCTTCGGTTATGTTGCTTTTACTACGATGTTAGGTGCAGGCGCAGGTGGGGTAGCGGCATTGCTGATCTCATGGGCCGTGTTGGGTAAAGCAGATATAACAGCTACACTGAACGGAACGCTGGCAGGTCTGGTGGCAATAACAGCATCTTGTGCTTTTGTTGATCCGTGGGCCGCTGTTGTTATTGGTCTTATAGCTGGCGTACTAGTCTTCTTCTGTGCAAGGCTGTTCGAAAAGCTCAAAATTGATGATCCGATCTACGCGTTATCTGTTCATGGTGTGGCAGGTATTTGGGGGACGCTGGCTAACGGCATTTTTGCTACACAAGTGCTGGCTGACAAAGTAGGCGTCGGTCAAGGCGGTCTTATTGATACAGGCAGCTGGAAGCAACTAGTCGTTCAATTTGAATCTGTTCTAGTAACTGGTGCTTTTGTATTAGCGGCATCCTTTTTGGTTCTTGGTCTTATCAAAGTTACTATTGGGTTCCGTGTAACAGAAGAGCAAGAAATTGTAGGTCTTGACCTTAGTGAGCATGGCGCATATGGTTATCCTGAGCAATTGAAAAAATCGGCACAAGATACGCAAGCATAATTTACACACAGGGAATGTCAGGCAGAGGGGAGAGTACAGCCGAATGGGAGATCCGGTGCGTGTGCAGCTTCTCAAACAAATTAGCAAGGCAGATAATAGTATGGTGCTGCGCAGTTTACGGGATCAGCTGCATGAACTGATGGGGGCCTCTCTCCACGAAAGTCCGATTGAATCATTCAATGAACAATTAAATGAGGCGCATGATGCGGTAATCTGCCGCGCGGTGGCTCTTGGTGAGGCAGAGATGGCACGGCTGGGGAAGGGTCTTCCCCCCGTGCCGTACACCTATTTATTGTTCGGCAGCGGAGGACGCGGAGAGCAGACCTTGTCAAGTGATCAGGATAGCGGAATTGTATATCAGGATACAGAGAACGAACCAATCACAACGAAGCAGTATTTTCACCAATTGTCATCACTGATTGTTGCTTATTTGGAACAGGCAGGATACCCTCCCTGTGAAGGAGATGTTATTAGCAGCAATAGGGCTTGGTGCCAATCCCTAACGGAATGGCGCAGCACTCTGGAGGGATGGTTTCAGGAGGCTGCTTGGGAGTCGGTACGTTATTTGCTTATTATGGCGGATAGCCGCTCTATTTATGGGGACAGCCGTTTATTGGACCAACTCAAGGATTATTATTTCACGGATATGCTTAATCATCCGATCATCGTACAGCGAATGCTGGACAACACGATGCGGCATAAGGTGCTTTTGGGTGTTTTTGGACAATTGCTTAAGGAACAATATGGTGAGGATACCGGCAGCATTGATATCAAATACGGCGCTTATATTCCAATGGTTAATGCCTTCCGCCTGCTTGCTGTTCAAGCTGGGCTGAGAGATACTTCGACCTTGGCTAGAATTAGAGGGCTTGCTGGGCAGGAGAAGCTGTGTTTGGAAGAAGCCGCAGCCTATGAGCAGACCTTCCGATTGTTTCTTCGATTGAGGCTTATGACTACCGAGGTTAAGAAGCAGGGGCTATATGCTAATAATGGCAAGCTTCCAAGCAGGGAGTTATCTAAGGAAATGACATCAGAATTGAAAAATGGTCTGCGGGTTAGCAAAAAGCTGCAGCGCAAAGTAATCAAGCAAACGATGAGGAAGCTTATGTAAGATACGAAGCAAGCGGTGGTGAAGGTGAATGAAAGAGCCTAAAGGTATGGGGCGGATGTGGAATCTTTATAAGATGGGCGGATTTCCGCCTGCAATAGCTTCCATGATGGGCGTACAAAATGCGCAGCAGATGGCATTTATTCGTTCTGTCAATAAAGGACAACGCAAACAGTCTATGCTGGATATGCCGCTGAAGGAGCTCGAAATCGTTGTGTTTGACTTGGAGACAACAGGCTTCTACCCATCTAATGGGGATGAAATTATCTCGTTCGGTGCTGTGTCGATGCGCGGAGCAGAAATAGACGAGCAGCAGACCTTTTACAGCCTGGTTAACCCTGGGAGGCATATTCCAAATCACATAGTGGATTTGACGGGCATCTCGAATAAGGCAGTAGAGGGAGCGCCGGATTTGATGCAAGTGCTGCATGATTTCATGGAGTTCGTCGGCAAACGATTATTGATTGCTCATGCTGCTGGGCATGACAAGCAGTTCCTCAATGCTGCTCTGTGGCGCACATCCAAAGTTAATCTTAACCATCGCGTGCTTGATACAATGATGGTGGCGAAGTGGCTTGACCCCGGGCAGCGCTCGTATGCGCTTGATGATCTGCTTGAGAGCAGTGGCATTCCCATTACAGAACGCCATCATGCGCTTCAAGATGCTGTTATGACGGCTAAGTTATGGCGTGGCTACTTGGCTCGCATGCTGGAGAGGAATGTTACCACCTTAGCTGATTTGTACGCTTACCTAAGCAAGCACTAATCGTTCGAATTTTTTATAAATAAAAGCCCTTAGCACAGCAGTCGATTGCCGGCTTGCGAAGCTGGGGCTTTTTTTGTGAAGCTTAATTTTGAGAATGATTAGGTAAATGGAGTAGGGTTATTCAGTTGAGAACCATAATGGAGAAGAAGAAGAGCTAGGTTGAACTAACGCAAGCGGATAGAAGACAGATGAAATTCGGCAATATGGCTGGACAATTGGATGATCTGGACTTGACATGGATATAATCCAATAAGTGAAGCTGCTGTCGCCTGACCAATATCCGCTCTCGTCATATTCCGAGGGAATAGGCGGCGTTGAGGGATGGGAGTGGAAGAAGCCGACAATTGTTTGTTGGTTTTTTTGCGCAGTGAAGTAAGCATCCGTCCATTCCAGTGGGTCGAAGGAATAGGCATGCTTCGGGGCAACGTGATTATTGTGTATGGATCGCACAGAGCTTACAAGCATCTCGGAGGACTTTGAAGCGCCTTGCTCACTAATAAGGATGCCGCAGGCTTCATTCGGGAGTAAGCGATGGCAGATGGCTATTAATTCCGTATAAGCATCCTTTGTAATGGCAATGGATATATTCAATATAAAGACCTCCCCTTGAGCTTATATTCCAGATCGTGGTACGATGGACAGGAGCAATTGAAGATGTGAAGAAAGAAGGGAAATGAAACGATGAGACGCGCATCTGCGTTATTTGTTGTAGCATTTGTATTAGCAGGATTGGCTGTATACCAATATATGACGTCCAGTGATGATCCAAGTGCCGCCGCCTCAGCTGCTGACTTTAAGCCTAAGGCAGGATTCACTGCCGCCGCATTCCAGCTTCCTGACCTCAATGACCAACCCTATACAATAGGCGGCAAGCAGGATAAGCTTACTTTTGTTAATTTCTGGGCATCCTGGTGTGCGCCATGTGAGCTGGAAGCGCCAGATCTGCAAGCATTGCAAGAAAAGTATGGAGACGAGATTAATGTAGTCGGCATTAATGCAACGAAATTCGATAAAGAGCGCGGAGCACGAGAGTTCGTTGAGGAATATGAATTCACATTCCCTATTCTCATGGACCGGGTGGGTGATATTACGAAGCAATATAAGGTGGAGAATTTCCCCACTAGCTTCCTTATCGACTCCGACGGTGTTATTCAAGAGCGAATTAATGGCGTCATTCCTTTGGCTGAATGGGAACGGCTTATTAATAAATATAAGTAATGACAATAATAACGCCCGGCAGAGCAGAATGCTCTAGCCGGGCGTTATTTGCTATAGGATTAATGATTAACCAGGCCGATTCGCTCCAAGTTATCGGTAGGGACAGTCTCGGATTTGGCCATATCGAGCAAAGCGTAACGAATGCTGTCAATAAGCGCTTCCCAGCTTGCTTCGATAACATTGCTGGACACGCCGACTGTACTCCACGAGCTGTCGAGGCTAGTAGATTCTACAAGCACCCGAACCTTGGCGGCAGTCATTTCCTTCTCATCAATTACACGCACTTTATAATCGGATAGATGGATCTCTTCAATCTTGGGATAAAACTGTACAAGTGCCTTGCGCATCGCATTATCAAGCGCGTTGACCGGACCGTTGCCTTCTGCCGCGGTATAGACTTGCTGCCCGTCTACATTAAGCTTCACAATCGCTTCAGAGATCATACGGCCATTGGAGCTTTCAACGAGCATTTTGAACGACTCGACCTTGAATATCTCCTTGGTTTCGCCGAAAGCCTCACGAAGCAGCAGCTCTAGAGAAGCATCTGCACCTTCGAATTGGTAGCCCTGATGCTCCAGCTCTTTGATGTGGGCCATGATTTCTTTCGTTTTTTCATTGTTGGCATTAATGTCTAGTCCGAGCTGTTGGGCTTTGAAAATGATATTGCTCTGACCTGCAAGCTCGGATACGAGGATGCGCTGTTTATTGCCAACGAGCTCTGGCTCGATATGCTCATAGGTTTTGGAATCCTTCATGATAGCGGATACATGGATACCGCCTTTATGAGCGAATGCGGCGTTGCCGACATAGGCTTGACCGACAGGCATGTTCACGTTCGCGATCTCGCTTATGAAGCGGGCAGTGCTTGTTAAGGAAGCCAGCTTCTCGGCAGGCAAGCAATTATAGTTCATCTTTAATTGCAGGTTCGGAATGATGGAGCACAGATTGGCATTGCCGCAGCGCTCTCCGTAGCCATTAATCGTACCTTGTACTTGGCCAGCGCCAGCTTGTACGGCAGCCAATGTATTGGCTACAGCTAGTTCGCAGTCGTTATGAGTATGGATGCCGATTGGTGTAGTGAGCTCCTGACGTACACGGCTCACGATCTCATGAATTTCTCCTGGCAGCGTTCCGCCATTCGTATCGCAGAGTACGAGCCAGTCTGCGCCTGCTTCTTGTGCTTTGCGAAGAACAGCAATTGCATATTCAGGATTGTTCTTATAGCCATCGAAGAAATGCTCCGAATCGAACATGGCTTCCATTCCGCCTTGCTTCAGGAAAGCGAGGGAATCGTAGATCATAGCGAGATTTTCTTCTAATGTAGTCTGCAGCGCCGTATGAACATGGAAGTCCCAAGATTTGCCGACGAGAGTAGCAGCTGGGACGCCGGATTCTACAATACGCACTAAGCTGTCATCATGCTCAGCCAAGCTGAATTTGCGGCGGGTGCTGCCGAAAGCGGTTAGCTTCGCTTGCAGGTTCAAAGACTTCACCCGTTGGAAAAATTCAATGTCCTTGCTATTGCTGCCTGGATTTCCGCCTTCAATATAATGAACGCCAAGAGCGTCTAGTTTCTGAGCAATTTTGAGTTTGTCATCTGCGGACAGGCTAATCCCTTCACCTTGTGTACCGTCACGCAGCGTAGTATCAAATATCGATATAGATGTTGTCATAGCCGGGACGCCTCCTTTTTCACTTATCTCCATTACAAATCATAATGTACTATTATAACACTTGTGGATTAGAAAGTAGAGAGGAATAGGGAAAATTTTATAAACAAGATGCTTGCAAGTGGAATTGACGTGCCTCCTGCAAGGCAGTTATGCTGGAAAAGGGCAGGAGGGAATTGGATATGTCCAACATTCAAAGTGATTATCCCGTTAAGGGGCGCGTCATTCTGCATCTGGATATGAATGCTTTTTATTGTTCGGTCCATGAGGCGGAGGAGCCCGAGCTGTACAAGGGCAAACCGACAGCTGTCGCGGGCAGCGTGGAGCTTCGTAAGGGCATTATTGTGACCTGCTCTTACGCAGCGCGGAGCAAAGGCATCAAGACAGGGATGACCGTCCGACAAGCGATGAAGCTATGTCCTCAAATTATTATTATTCAGCCTGACTTTTATTTATATCGTCAATATTCAAGAGGCTTCATGGAAATCGCAAGACAATATACACCACTTGTCGAAGCCATCTCCATTGATGAGTGTTACTTGGACATTACCGGCTCCAAGCTATTTGGTACGCCGCTTGAGATTGCAGCAGCCATTCAGAGCCGCATCCGAACGGAGTGGTCTCTTCCTTGCTCTATAGGGGTTGCTCCCAATAAGCTGCTTGCCAAGATGGCATCCGACATGAAGAAACCAAACGGGATGACCGTTCTCCGAATTCGAGATGTGCCAAGCCTGTTATGGGATAAGCCTTGTGATACTTTGTTTGGTATTGGGAAGAAAACTGCGGACAAGCTAAGTAGGCTGCAAATTCGCACAATCGGCCAATTGGCTGCAGCAGATGAAGGAATGCTCATCAAGCAATTCGGTACGGTGGGCTCCTGGATGAAAATGGCCGCTCACGGCATTGATCATGCGCCAGTTAATCCAGATAGAGAGCAAAATAAATCAATCGGGCATACAACGACATTGCCAAGTGATGTGACAGCAAGAGGGGATGCGCATCGGATTATGCTTAATTTGGCAGATCAGACGGGAAGAAGGCTAAGACGGCAGAAATTAATGGCGACCACGGTGCAGATTACGATTCGGAAGCCTGATATGACAACCATTACCCGCTCCAATACGCTGCGCGTGCCGACTCATTCTACCGACGATATTTTTCATGAAGCCTGTCGTTTGTTCGATGCTCATTGGCCTGCTGGGGAGCCTGTCAGGCTGCTCGGCATTACGCTTCAGAACCTGTCGGCTCAGGATGAGACCGCTATTCAGCTCGATTTATTCGATTATAAGGAGCAACCGCGCAAAGAGGCCTTGACCAAGGCGATGGACTCCCTGCGAGATAAATTTGGGGAGAATGCTGTTCTTACGGCGGGCATGCTTGGGGATGACCCTTCCGCATTGATACGCAACAAACGTATTCGCGGAACTTCTTTGCAAAAGGATGATTTGAGCGATTAGTATTTGCAGAATTGTTGCCAAGGTGAAAGGTTTGTTATATATTGATGAGTGAAGGATTACACTACTATTAAGCAAACGGAAGACAAGCTTACCTATAAGCAATATAGAGATTATTCCGTATATATTTTTGGGAGGGAACGATAATGGCTAAGTTTACTTGGGTAGAGAAGGATACTTGCATCGCTTGTGGTGCTTGCGGAGCAACAGCGCCAGATATTTATGATTATGATGATGAGGGAATTGCGGAAGTGATTTTCAAGAATGACGGCAATCACGGCAACACCGAGATTCCGGAAGATCTTTACGATGATTTGCAGGATGCGGCGGATGGCTGCCCTACGGACTCCATTAAGATTGCTGACGAAGCATTTAATATGTAATCATACGATATATAACGACTTCGCTCCAAGATTCGGCATTGCTGAATTTTGGGGCGAAGTTTTTTTTGCCCCCAAAGTCTAAGTATTTGGCTGCCAAGAAGCCGATATAGAGGGTATCAGTGTTTGGAGGAGATACAAAGCGATGGATAAACCTGATGATATGCTCTATTTGAAGCACTATGTACGGCAGCATCCGAATAATCGTATGGCTTGGTATTTGTTGGGCAAGCAATATATGGCAGAAGGCAAAGAAGCCAAGGCCAATTATTGTTTTATTCAGGCTAAGGAAATTTATGATGCCTTCGAGAGAAAGCGGCATCCGCTGGCGGAGCAGCCGCAAGAGCTCTTGGAGCAATGGAATACGACTCAGCGAAGGAAGCAGCTATTGAAGCGTACGGTCTTAATGGCCGCTGTTCTGCTCGTATTCGCGGTCCTCCTTCCTTCAAATACGGCTATGCCTGATAAGGAAGCAGCAATCTCTGCTACAACAGAGCAGAGCGTACCAAATATTGGTGTCGTATTCGTAGACCGACAGGATCGCAAGCCGATCGGCAGCGCTTGGGATCGCATGCTTGCTTGGTCGACACAGCCTGCTCTTGCGATAGCAGCCCGAATGGACGAGGAGAATGGCTGGCGCAAATGGACAGGCCGCAAACGGATACTGATGTCTGTTACAAGAGAGCCGATGAGCCCGATCATGCAGGTTAAGATGCATGATGCTGCAGCCTGCAATTGCAAGCCTGTTGATGCGACAACCGCAGAGGCGGAGCTTGCAGATTGGACGTCAAGGCAGGAGGTGCGTTGGACTTTGGCCAGTGCTATTCATCATTACAACAAGCAATATGGCAAATGGCCTCAGCAGTTGGATGATCTGATCAAGCCATACCCTAGAAATGTATTGTCAGGCGAGGCGCCTGGCATGCGCAAGATGTTTGGGCCCCTGCTGAAGGCTCTTCAAGCGGATCAGAGCAGCAAGGAGCGCGGAACTCCTGCCAATAAGCCTAAGCAATCGGAGTTAACCGCACAAGTTCAGGAGGAATCGCTTGGCGACGAGGAGAAGCATTGGCGCAAGCCTCTAGAGATCATTGTGGATAAGGCAACGTATCGGCTGGCTGTTGTGAGTGGAGACGTCATAGTTCGCAGCTATCCGATCGGACTCGGGGGCGACAAGACGCCGGAAGGAAGCTTCTATATAAGCGAGAAGGTTAAAAATCCCAATGGACGAGATAACGGACAATTCGGGAGCCGAGGCATGACCTTATCCGGGGGGCTGTACGCGATCCACGGCACAGACGAGCCGGACAGCATCGGACTTGATGAATCACTTGGCTGCATACGAATGGGGAAAGCGGATGTGGAGGAGCTGTATGATCTGGTGCCGCTTGGCACGGCTGTACAAATAAAAAACGGGACTCTTCCGTTCCAGACACCAGAGTCTCCTGAGAGATTCAAGCTTGTGCCTAAGCAGAACGAAACGAATCCTGATAAAGTTTATCGGTGGTTGAATTAATAATAAGTTATTGTCCTACAATGAGAAGGACAGCTACAGCGACAATCACGATGCCGCAGATGGAGCTGATCCAAATAAGCGCTTTTTTATTGACCTCTTCTTTTGGCTTTGTTTTGATGGCGGGAGCCTTGCGTTTTGCTGAACTCATTCACAATCAACCTTTCTATGGGTTAATAATAGCAGATAGGTCCATTGTAATCGTTTACTTGTATTACCGCAATACAACGAGAGAGTTCTGCAGCTAGCGGGGCTCTTTTCTTTTTCCTTTAAAAAAGATAAACTGTTCGATAGAACATCTATTTTGAGATCGGAGTGAATGTAGTTGCTTTATTCTTCAATATTGAAGCCTGTACTATTTCGTATGGACCCTGAGAGAGCCCATCATCTCGTTATAGATGGCCTGCATACGGCAGGTCGAGTGCCTGGTATGAACAAGCTGATCCATTCCATGTATGGCGTGAAAGATGCTCCAGAGCTTGCCATGGATTTATTCGGCATCCATTTTCCCCATCCAGTCGGACTGGCTGCGGGCTTAGATAAGAATGGCAAAGTAGCAGATGCTTTTTCCAGTATTGGATTTGGGTTTGCTGAGGTAGGCACGGTTACACCCAAGGGACAACCAGGCAATGAGCAGCCGAGAATGTTCAGACTTCCGCCTGACGAAGCCTTGATCAATCGTATGGGCTTTAACAATGAAGGTGCTGAGGCAATGGCCAAGCATTTGTCCAAGCGCAAGATACACCGAATTCCTTTCGCAGTTAATATAGGCAAGAACAAAGTAACGCCTAATGAAAAGGCTCATGAGGATTATCGTTCATGCATACAAGTCTTGTATTCGTATGGTGATTTTTTCGTGGTAAATATTAGCTCGCCCAATACGCCTGATCTTCGAGCGCTGCAGCACGGAGACGAGCTGCGGATGCTGCTCTCCGAGGTGCTGGAGGAGGTTGGTCAGCAAGCAGCAAGAATAGGCGAGAAGCCGAAGCCTGTACTGGTCAAAATCGCACCCGACATGACCGATGAGCAGCTTGAGCTTACGGTTGCCACAATTAAGGACAGCGGCGTGTCTGGTATCATCGCATCGAATACGACGGTATCTCGGGAAGGATTAGTACATACGAACGCGAGTGAGACTGGCGGGCTTAGCGGTTTGCCGCTTCGTGAACGGTCAACAGAGGTGATTAGAGCAGTCTATCGGCAGACGGAAGGAAAACTACCGATTATTGGCTCAGGGGGCATTTTTACAGCAGAGGACGCATACGATAAAATCCGCGCCGGCGCTTCTCTCGTTGAAATCTATACTTCCTTCATATACAAAGGACCTGGCATTCTTAGAGAAATAACGACTGGCCTGAAGGAAAAGTTACGGAAGGACGGCTACCGCAGCATAACGGAAGCAATCGGGGCAGATCATCGATAAAAACAGGAGGCGGCCGGATGGATGGAAGAGACTGGAATCTTTTTTTGCAGCCATATGAACAAGCAGTAGAAGAACTGAAGGTAAAGCTTAAGACAATGCGGGTAGAGCTCAAAATGAGGGAGTCGTATGCACCAATCGAATTCGTCACCGGCCGAGTCAAAAAGGTGTCCAGCGTGCTGGAGAAGGCAAAAAGGTTGAATGTGCCTCCCGATCAACTGGAGACAGGAATAGAGGATATTGCAGGCATTCGAATTATGTGTCAATTCGTGGATGATATTCATCGTGTAGCTGGCTTGATCCGCACGCGCAAGGATCTTACCCTAGTGTATGAGAAGGATTATATTACGAACTACAAGGATAGCGGCTATCGCAGCTATCACATGATTGTCGAATATCCGGTTCAGACTGCTCTCGGTTACAAAATCGTATTGGCCGAAATTCAAATTCGTACACTGGCTATGAATTTCTGGGCGACGATCGAGCATTCACTGAATTATAAATATAAGGAAAGCTTGCCAGAGGATGTGCGTGATCGCTTGAAGAAGGCCGCTGAGGCCGCCTTCCATCTCGATACAGAAATGTCTAGCATAAGACATGAAATATTAGATGCTCAGCGAGATTTTGAGGTGCGATCTACTATTGTATCCAAGCTGTTGAGCGACATACAGGATTTGTATTTCTATCATCGCATTCGCGAAGCCGTTCAATTTCAGTTGAAATTCAACGAGCTGTGGGAAAGCGAAGATTTGTATGGATTGAAGCAGCTGTCTGTAGAAATAGAAGCTGCGATTCTCCGTGCAAAGAGAAATAATCAATCCTAGAGAAAGCAAGGAGCTACCCCAAGGATTTGTACACCTTGTCGGGCAGCTCCTTCTTCGACTTTGTTATTTATCGCAAGTTCAACTTATCAGATTGAGCCGAATTTTTGTATGTAAGAACCTACAGGATGCGGCAGGAGGAATGGAATATGCCAAGTTATTTGCCGCTTGCTTTTACAAAGAGAATGAAAGAACTGTTAGGGGGCGAGTTCGATGCCTTCATGGATTCTTATAACGATCCGCGTGTATATGGAATTCGCTCGAATGGCTTGAAGGTAACGGGAGAGGAATGGATATCGCTGTCACCCCTCGGAGGCACTGTCCAGCCGATTCCTTGGGCGGAGGATGGATTTTATTATCAAGAGGGGGAACGTCCGGGCAAGCATCCCCATTATCATGCAGGTCTCTATTATATCCAGGAGCCTAGCGCAATGGCGCCAGTCAAGCTTCTTGATGTCAGGCCAGGCCAGCGGGTGCTTGATCTATGCGCAGCCCCCGGGGGGAAATCGACGCAGATTGCAGCGAAGCTGCAAGGCAGCGGTGTGCTCGTCAGCAATGACAATGCGAAGGAACGAACGAAGGCGTTGGCGAAAAATATCGAGCTGGCGGGTGTACGTAACGCCGTGATCTTGAATGAGGAACCAAGTGCGATGGTCCCAGTGTTTGAACAATGGTTCGACCGTATTCTAGTAGACGCCCCTTGCTCTGGGGAGGGGATGTTCCGTAAGGATGAGTCGATGATTGCGGAATGGGAAAAGCATTCCGTTGAACGCTGCTCCATTATGCAACGCGACATTATGGTCAGCGCTGCAGCGATGCTCGCCCCGGGAGGCTTGATTGTATATTCTACCTGTACGTTCTCCCCCGAGGAGAATGAAGGACAGATTGCGGCTTTCCTTGCCGCGCATCCGGAATTTGAAGTGGTTCAGGTCAAGCATGATTATGGCTGGACGTCTGGCAGGCCGGAATGGGCTGGCGAATCAGGTGCGCTGCTTGCTTCAGAGAGACTTGCAACGATAGCAGGAACCGTACGTCTATGGCCACATCGCATAAAAGGAGAGGGGCATTTTGCGGCTGTTCTCAAGAAGAACGAATCTGCAATCCCGAATTCAAGAGAAGAAGATGATTCTAGGTTATCGAATAGAACTGACTCTGCTGCTTCAGTTATTGTTGAGCCGACTAGAAACAAGCAGGGTGCAGGGAAGTCTCGAGATCGCAAAGGCAGCGGCGATTCGCTTCGCATACAAGAGAAGCGGAGCGGGAAACCAAGCAAGCAGCAGTCGACTAATCGCCTTTCTCAGAATAGTGCGGACCCGAAGAATTCTTGGTTGGAATTTGCGAATGCGCATCTGTCGAATGCCTTCCATAAGGATGGCATTATTCAAGTTTATGGATCCCGTGTGTATTTGCAGCCTTCCTCCTTGCCTTCTCTAGACGGCTTGCGCGTCGTGCGTGCCGGCTGGTATGTGGGTGAAGTAGGACACGGGGGGAGATTTCATCCCTCTCAGGCTCTTGCCATGGGACTGACCGGCAAAGAGGCGGCGAGATCGTTAAGCTGGCGATCAGATGATCCTAATACGATAAGGTACTTAAAAGGCGAGACTCTATTCGTCAATTCGGATACTGGACTTGAATTAGCCGAATCGGCTGAGTCGCGGCCTCACGGCTATGTGCTTGTCTGTACAGACGGTTATCCTATTGGCTGGGGAAAATTAGATGCCGGCGGCATGCTCAAGAACGAGCTGTCTACAGGCTGGAGGTGGATGTAAGGTGGCTAAAAAATTGCGACTGGACAAGCTGCTTGCTCATACAGGTTATGGTACAAGAAGCGAGATTAAGCGCTTCGTGAAGCAGGGGAAAGTAATCGTTGACGGCAAGGTAGCCAAAGATAGCGGGTTATTGCTGGACCCGGATCTTACAGAAGTCTTCTTCGATGGTGAGCGTGTATCGTATCGCGAGACCATCTATATTATGATGAACAAGCCTCCTGGTGTTATTTCGGCGACAGAGGATCGCAGGGAACAGACGGTTATCGATCTGCTCGCGCCAGAGGATCAGCTAATGGAGCCGTTTCCTGTAGGAAGGCTCGACAAGGATACCGTAGGTCTGCTGCTGCTGACGAATGATGGACAACTAGCACATGAGCTTCTCTCCCCACGCAAGCATGTTGCCAAAACCTATGAGGCACTCGTTAGGGGTGATGTTGGTGAGTTGGATCAGGAGCAATTCACAGCTGGCGTTACGTTGGATGATGGTTATGTAACGATGCCGGCTTCTCTTCAAATTCAACAGAAGGATGCCGATGAAGAAGGAATGCTGTCTCACATTTCGCTCACGATTATGGAAGGGAAATTCCATCAGGTTAAGCGGATGTTTGAAGCGGTGGGCAAAAAGGTGCTCCAGCTTAAAAGAGTGGCGATGGGGCCTCTAGAGCTCGATCAATCCTTGCAAGAGGGCAGCTATCGAGAGTTGACAGATGAAGAAGTCGAGCTGCTTCGCTCGCATCGGGGATTAGCCAAATAGAGAAGTGGAGGGATGTAAGCGATGGCGCTTCATTACGACATAATTGCTTTGGATGTAGATGGGACTTTGCTGAATGATGATCATCAATTAACGATAGAAACGCGGGATGCTGTCAGGGAAGCTGCACAACGAGGTGCCGAAATTGTTCTGTGTACGGGGAGAAGCCCAATCAGCACAATTCCTATTTTGGAGGAGCTGGGACTGGGCGGCATGATGATTACCCATAATGGCGGCGCAACCATTGATGCGGCAAGCCGGGAGATTATTCACCGTTATGATATATTGCCAGAGCAGTTGGAGCAGTTTTTAATTTATTGTCGGTTGAATGGGATACACTTTGATTTAAATACCGCTTTTGAGATGATGGTGGAGGGAATGACGCCGGAAGCAGAAGCTATGTATAGCCGTTTTCATGCTGCCCCGTTGCTCTTGCAACCTGATACGGCATACCCTGAGGGGCTTGTCAAATTCACGGTATTCGGTACGAAAGAGTCGATGGACCTTGTGGAATCGGAGTGGGGACTGTGGCCTCCGCATTTGCATACGATTCGCAGTGGTGATTTTTTTATTGATGTTATGCATCCTGAGGCTAATAAAGGAACAGCTTTGCAGCAGTTTGCAAAGAGCAAGGGGATTGATCGGAGCCGTATACTTGCGATCGGCAATTACTTTAATGACGTGACGATGCTGCAATTCGCAGGGCATGGGATTGCCATGGGCAATTCGCCTGATGGGGTAAAAGCCGCCGCACACAGCGTAACCAAATCGAATATGGAGAATGGCGTAGCTTATGCTCTTCGAGAGCATGCGTGGAGCTAGCCTGCCAATTCAAATAAAACCGCCAAGAGCTTAGCTTTTGGCGGTTTTGTTTCGATAAGCTATTTAGAGATGTTCAGGTTTCTGAATGATTCGATTGGGGCTGCGTGTTTTAGAGTGCGGCTCCGTCGTAGTTCACTTGGATGCGCGGCGTGTGCGGATGAAAGTGTTGTTGAACATAGGACAGAAATAGCGGAATGTGGTTCCGCTATTTCTGTCCTTCTGCACTATTGAGGCAGAATAACGGAACGCGATTCCGTTATTTCCTAATATTTAGAGATAAAGGACGAATGACGAGACAATAACGGAATGTGGTTCCGCTATTATTATTTTGAAGAGAAGAAACGTTAAAATAACGGAACTTGGTTCCTCTAATGGTACGCGAGGAGGCGGGCAGATCATGAAATATTCTCTTCAGATAAGTAATGATAGGGAAAAGTACAATTTACGAGAGTTGGGAGAGTTGGGAGAGTTGGGAGAGTTGGGAGAGTTGGGAGAGTTGGGAGAGTTGGGAGAGTTGGGAGAGTTGGGAGAGTTGGGAGAGTTGGGAGAGTTGGGAGAGTTGGGGAATGTTGAATTTATGTCACCAAGATATTATTTAAAAAAGAACGCCATTCTCCTCATCGGAGAATGGCGTTCTTAACTTTCTTTATTCATACAACTGCTGGTTAGCAGGGTGATCAAAAATAATTACTTGAATATTTGATTCTATCTCTTGCGGCCTCGGCTGCTAGGTGCAGATGAACGTGAACCGCCTTTGCTGCGATCTGCACCAGAGGAGCGACCGCCGCCACCGCGATTAGCTTGATTGCCCCCAAAATTACGTGAGCTAGTGCTGCCGCTCTTGCGTGATGAATTGCCACCGCCTTCACGTGGAGTTCTTCCTCCGCGTTCAGCACCGCCAGTGTCACGTGAGCTCCAGCTGCCGCGCTCAGCGCCGCCAGTATCACGTGGAGCTCTTCCTCCACGCTCAGCATCGCCAGTGTCACGTGAGTTCCAGCTGCCGCGCTCAGCGCCGCCAGTATCACGTGAAGCTCTTCCTCCGCGCTCAGCACCACCAGTGTCGCGTGAGCTCCAGCTGCCGCGCTCAGCGCCTCCAGTATCACGTGAAGCTCTTCCTCCGCGCTCGGCACCACTAGCACCGCGAGGGGCCCATCCGCCACCGCCGCGTTTAGCTGGGCCTGAGTTGCGTGAAGCGCCGCTCTTGCCTGTACGGCGCTCGCCTACGCTCTCTTTTGTCGCCCACGGGTTACCTTCGCGTTCTCCTCCTGCTGTACGGGAGTCATCCGGCTTTTTGCGTCCACCGCTATGCGGACGTTGACCATTACGGTCGCTTCTGCCGCTTCGTCCGCCTTGGGAAGGCTTGGAGCCTTGTCCACGGCGCCCTCCACGTTCTTGGCCTTTGTCATCTTTACCGGATACCCGGGCTGCTGGGCGTGGAGAACGGTCTGTCTTAAGCGTACCGTCTTCACCCATAATCCGGCGTTCCAGAACAGCGCTAATGCTGCGCTCGATATGCTGAACAGCACCGCGATCATAAGGAGATACGAACGTTATAGCGCTGCCTTTTTGCCCAGCGCGACCTGTTCTGCCGATTCTGTGAATATAAATCTCAGCATCCTGCGGTACGTCGTAGTTGAACACATGTGTAACACCTTCAACATCGAGTCCTCGTGCAGCCACATCAGTCGCGACCAGTATTTGCAGCTTCGCATCACGGAACCGCTTCATGACTTGTTCACGCTTGGCTTGCGTCAAGTCGCCATGCAGCTCGTCCGAAGCAAAGCCATGATCCTGAAGCGCCGAGTTCAATTTCTTAGCACGGACCTTGGTGCGGCAGAAAATGACGGCGAGGTAAGGCTGCTGATTCTCAATCAGCTTGATTAGTGCATCTTGGCGGCCGCGATCTGAAGTTTCGATTACATATTGCTTAATGTTATCCAGTGTGACATTCGCACTTTGAATGCGGATGTCCACAGGTACCTTCATATAGTTCTCTGCCAGACGCTTAATTGCTTCAGGCATTGTAGCTGAGAACAGCATCGTCTGACGAGCCTTTGGCGTCTGGACTACGATGCTCTCGACTTCTGGAAGGAAGCCCATATGAAGCATTTGGTCAGCTTCGTCGAGAACGAGCATTTTGAGCTTGCCAAGATTAATGGTTTCGCGTCTCATATGGTCGATCAAGCGTCCCGGTGTTGCTACAACAATATGTGGAGCGTTATTGAGCTTGCGAATCTGCGCATCAACATCCTGGCCGCCATAGGCTGCAAGGACCTTGACGCCTACTGCAGGAGCAAGCTTGGCCAGTTCGCTCGTAATTTGAATCGCGAGTTCTCTAGTAGGGGTTAGGATGAGTGCTTGAACCTGCTCTTTGTCCACATCTATTTTTTGCAATATGGGCAAGGCGAAGGCAATGGTTTTGCCTGTCCCCGTCTGTGCTTGCGCAATGACATCCTGGCCAGCGAGAAGTACTGGAATAGCTTTCTTTTGGACAGGAGTCGGGTCCGTTATCCCATCATGCTGAAGCCGTTCTACTATCGCCGGGATAATGCCCATTGCATTAAAATCATTTGACATTGGTATATTTCCTCATTTCATCTACATCGTTTGATGTTTAGTATAACAGTTGTGCCCCTTAAGTGCATCTTTCGATTACATATGCTATGCTGATTTCGACATCTTTTGCGTAAAGGAATGGTAATAGACGATGAATGGAACAGTTCGCGCCTCGGTAAAGCCTGGGCTTGAAGTCGATATTGTACTTAAGCAGGATCAAAGAACTGGCAAGCTGACTAGAGGAATTGTGAAGGATTTACTAACGAATTCGGCAAACCACCCCCATGGCATAAAAGTTCGATTAGCGGATGGACAGGTCGGCCGGGTCAAACATATTTATGTGAAATAAGGAGAGGGAGCATGGCATTCGGTATTACGAGATCCGAGCTGCAGCAATGGAAAAGCAAGGTATCTAGCGGAGAAATCGCTTTTTTAACCCATTACTGGATCGATCCCAGATTCCCAAATCTGACAACGGTAACGAAAGTCGGATGTGCCGACATGGACAAGCTCGTACGCTGGTGCGAGGCAAATGGATTGAACCCCAGCTATATCCATGACCGCGAGCAATATCCGCATTATGATCTGATTGGAATGAAGCAGAAGGAAATTCTATTGAAGGAACGTCTCCACGATCAGTTGGATCGGTTCCATATCTGCTAAATTTAGTGTTGAATGCTGAATCATCTGCCTATATAGTTAATCATAACTAATTTTTGTTAAAAAATAGGTGGTGATTGTATGCATTCCGAGCATCTGAGACTGGAAGAATTAAATATAGAAGGTTGGCCCGCGCTCCAAACGATTGATTATGGGGGGTGGCTGCTGCGATTATCGAACGGCTATACCAAAAGAGCAAATTGCGTGATCCCTTTATATGGAGGCTTCGACAATTGGCAGGAGAAGATACGCTACTGCAAGCAGCTGTATGCAGAGCAGCAGCTGGATTCCATTTTCAAAATAATTCCCTCCCTACAGCCTCCTGAATTGGATCGCCAACTGGATGAATTCGGCTACTCGCTTATTGAGCCTGTATTCGTAAAGACGGTTCCGCTAACCTTACGTATTATTGAACCGTTCACCGGCGCCTTTCGTGTGGACACGCAGGTGAGTGAGCAATGGCTGGATGATTATAAGGGTATGAGCCCTTTGAGCGGAGCGAATCTATCAACGATGAAGAAGCTTCTGGACAGCATTCCATTTAAGAAGCAATTCGTTGCTTTCTATCAGGAGGGGGTTCCGGTCGCATGCGGGCTGGGCGTACTCGATAAAGGATATATTCAGCTGTATGATATCGTCACCGATCCCCGGTATCGAAATCTAGGCTATGGGGAGCAATTGGTGCGGTATTTGCTGCAATGGGGGAAGTTGCACGGTGCTTCATTCGGTTATTTGCAAGTTGTGCAAAACAATGTGCCAGCCAATCGTCTTTACGATAAATTTGGCTTTACCACGCAATACGAATATTGGTACAGGGTTAAAAAATGGGTTGATGACTAGCATGAGGCTCCTGCTTCCTGAGGGAAGCAGGAGCCATGAAGGGAGACAACAGGATGTCGAATCCTCATCCACTGTTCCGCGGAGCTATAGCGTTCTTGCTGGCGTGTTATACGCTTTGTCTATTATATTGGATGTTCATCGGTTTTGGCAGAGGCATGCATAGAAGCACCGAAATGAGATATAATCTAGAGCTTTTTTATACGATCAAAAGCTATTTTTTACATTATGATCACTATAATTTTCGTACATGGCTGGTGAATATGGGCGGGAATATCGCGGTGTTTATTCCGTTTGGAATAGGGCTGCCAATTGCTTTTCGCTGGGGAATTGCCAAGACGCTGCTTATGTTCACGCTCTTTATATCCTTGCTTGAAGTGCTGCAAATGGTAAGCAGACGCGGCAGTCTCGATGTAGACGATATTGTATTGAACCTGCTCGGCGTTATAATCGGCTGCATGATCTATTTATGGGGACGCCGCACATTAGCTCGTACAAAAAGAGAAAAAAGCAAAGTCCGGGCACGCTCATTTTGAATGAGCCGGTACTTTGCTTTTTTTGTTCCTCTATTATAAAAGCAGCTCTAACCATTCTTCCTTCGTGACAGGACCAAAGTAGTAAGCAAGGTCCACGTCGCTTAGTAGCTCGTTTAATGCTCCTGCTTCATACCTTGTTCCAATAAGCTTGGCAGCAAGCTCGCTGCTGTCGCCACGACCGAAGAAATCACCATAAATGATCGCGTCGACAATTATTCCATCCTCTACCTGCAAGCGAACATCAAATGTGCCAGCCGCATTGATCCGCTTGGCCTGACGGACATTAAACGCTGGAGACCTGCCATAATTCCATTCCCAGCTGCGATAACGCTCATCCGCTAATTTATTCACATTCAACCAATCCTGCTCGGTTAGTTCATAGAATGGTATTTGCTCCTCACCTTCAAAGATAGAAGATAGAAGGCTTTGCCTTAATTGCTCGATTGTCATCGGCGATTCTAGAAATTCGGAAATGTTGGCTACACGGCTGCGGATCGATTTGGTCGATTTGGAGACATATTTCTCGGCATTAGCTTTAAGAGCAGACACGACATTCTCAATCTCTGAGTCAAAAAGAAGGGTGCCATGGCTGAACATTTTCCCTTTTGTCGAGAATTGGGCATTGCCTGATATTTTGCGTTCACCGACCTGCAGATCATTGCGTCCTGTCATTTCGGCCTCAACACCAAGCTTACGCAGCGCTCGTACGACCGGCTCAGTGAATTTTTTGAAGTTATGGAAGGACTGTCCGTCATCTTTCATAATAAAGCTAAAGTTCAAATTGCCGAGATCATGATAGACGGCTCCACCGCCTGATAAACGGCGTACGACATGAATGCCGTTGTGTTCTACGTATTCGGCGTTAATCTCTTCGACCGTATTCTGGTTCTTGCCAATAATGATGGAAGGCTCGTTTATGTAGAAGAGTAAATAATCATCATCGTCAGGGAGTGACCGAAGAATATATTCCTCAAGTGCCAAATTGAGCGATGGATCTGTAATGTTATTGTTGCTAATAAAGCGCATAGCTTCTCTCCTCCAGTATCTTGATGCTAGTCTTTCTTTATTATAACCTCAAGGGGAGCAGTTTTCATGCGGGATTGAAAAATCAATGAGTTCATTGTTACACCGGAATATAAAGGGAATGAAAGGCTGAGGATACAATTATATTGACAAGCAGTTCAGAATTTGATGGATATGAAATTGAATTAAAACCAGGTATGCAGGTGGTTCTGCCTTTATTTGCGGAAAAGGGAAGTAAAGAAGGGAAGTACAGCACGACCAAATTTGGTGCGTATTATATTGTGGATGATGGTTACGTGCTGTCTGCTGTAGATGAGAAATTTGAGATTAAAGGTATCGATTTCACATTCGCCAAAAAAATGAATGGGCAGAAAAAAGATCAGCTTATTGAAAAAATTAAACAATTAAAGAAAGTAGAACAATAAGCTGGAGCAAAGATTGGCTGGTTCTATCTTGACACGCGGTTTCTGCTTCATTATAATCGAAGCTAATCGTATTTTCTTATAATTGGCGTTGAAGAGGAGCAAGTAATATTACGGAGCATGGCTTAGAGAGCCGGCGGTTGGTGCAAGCCGGTCATGCAGTGATATGAATCTCGCCTTGGAGCCGTGCGTGATGAGCGCACCGAATGGCCTGCGTTAAAGGCGACGAGTGAGCGGAAGGCAAAGCATGCCTGCCGTTAACTAGGGTGGTACCACGGGAGCAATCTCTCGTCCCTAGCGATAATACGCTGGGGGCGGGAGTTTTTTTGTTGTCTACGAAGCTTAAGCTTGGCTTCGCAAAACTTTGAAAAGGAAGTGCAGGATGAGTCAGGAACAGCAATTTCACGGCTATAATCCACTTTCGGTAGAACCGAAATGGCAGAAATATTGGGATGAGCATGCAACCTTCAAGACGACGGAGGACCCAGAGAAGAAGAAGTTTTATGCGCTGGACATGTTCCCTTATCCATCTGGAGCAGGCCTTCATGTTGGACATCCAGAAGGCTACACGGCAACCGATATCGTATCTCGCTACAAGCGCATGCGCGGCTATAATGTGCTTCATCCGATGGGCTGGGATGCATTCGGCCTGCCTGCTGAGCAGTACGCTTTGCAGACAGGACGCCATCCGCGGGAAATTACAGTAGAGAACATCAATAATTTCCGCCGCCAGATTAAGTCGCTTGGATTCTCCTATGACTGGGAACGTGAATTCAGTACGACAGATCCGGACTATTACAAATGGACGCAGTGGATTTTCATCCAATTGTATAATAAAGGCCTTGCTTATGTAGCAGAAGTACCAGTGAACTGGTGTCCAGCTCTTGGAACGGTGCTTGCGAATGAAGAAGTTATTGACGGCCTGAGCGAGCGGGGCAACCATCCGGTTATCCGCAAGCCGATGCGTCAATGGATGCTGAAGATTACGGAATATGCAGAGCGGCTGCTTGAGGATCTTGAGGAGCTTGACTGGTCAGAGAGCATCAAGGATATGCAGCGCAACTGGATTGGCAAATCAACAGGGGCAGAAGTGACCTTCGCGATCGATGGTTTTGACGCTTCACTCGCTGTATTTACTACTCGCCCAGATACATTGTTTGGAGCGACTTATTGCGTACTTGCGCCTGAGCATGAATTGGTAGCGCAAATTACAACTGCAGAGCAACAAGCAGCTGTTGAAGCTTATAAGGATGCGGCAGCTCGCAAGAGTGATCTGGAGCGCACGGATTTGGCGAAGGACAAAACAGGTGTATTTACAGGCGCTTATGCCATTAATCCGGTTAATGGAGCAAAAACACCGATCTGGATTGCCGATTATGTGTTAGCAGGCTACGGAACAGGGGCTATTATGGCTGTGCCTGGCCATGATGCACGGGACTGGGAGTTTGCGAAGCAGTTCGAACTGCCGATCATTGAGGTTGTCCAAGGGGGCGACGTAACGAAGGAAGCTTATTCCGGAGATGGAGCTCACGTAAATTCCGAATTCCTCAATGGCTTAAATAATGAAGAAGCGATTGCTGCAATGATCAAGAAGCTTGAGGAATCAGGCAAGGGTCAAGGCAAAGTAACCTATCGTTTGCGGGATTGGCTGTTCAGCCGCCAGCGCTATTGGGGTGAGCCGATTCCTATTCTTCATCTGGAAGACGGCACGATGAAGCCAGTGCCTGAGGACCAGTTGCCGCTGGTGCTTCCGGATGTTGAGGCGATTACGCCATCTGGAACAGGTGAATCACCATTGGCTAACGTTACGGATTGGGTGAACACTATTGATCCAGAGACGGGCATGAAAGCACGCCGCGAGACGAATACAATGCCGCAGTGGGCAGGCAGCTGTTGGTATTACTTGCGGTTTATCGATCCGAAGAACGAGAAGGAAATTTGTTCGCCAGAGAAACAGAAGGAATGGCTGCCTGTTGACCTGTACATCGGTGGAGCTGAGCATGCGGTGCTTCACTTGCTCTATGCCCGCTTCTGGCATAAAGTATTGTACGATCTTGGTGTCGTAGCGACCAAAGAGCCTTTCCACAAGCTGGTCAACCAAGGTATGATTCTGGGCATGAACAATGAGAAGATGTCCAAATCCCGCGGCAACGTTATCAACCCTGACGATATCGTAGGTGAATTTGGAGCGGATACACTGCGCATGTATGAAATGTTCATGGGGCCGCTCGAAGCGACGAAGCCTTGGAATACGAACGGTGTAGAAGGAACCTACCGCTTCTTGAGCCGTATTTGGCGCTTATTCGTGAATGAAGATGGTACTTTAAGCCATAAAATTACCGATGGAGAAACGAGTGACGTATTCAAACGGACATGGCATCGGTCGATTAAGAAAGTAACCGACGATTTCGATAATCTGCGGTTCAATACGGCGATTAGCCAATTAATGATTTTCGTTAACGAAGCTTATAAGACAGAAGTATTGCCGCGTGAAGCGATGGCTCAATTCTTGCAGATGCTGTCTCCTCTTGCTCCTCACATTGCAGAAGAGCTGTGGGAGAAGCTTGGCGGAACCTCATCCATTACGTATGAGCCTTGGCCAACCTATGAGGAAGCTTGGACTGTTGATCAAGAGGTCGAGATCGTCGTTCAAGTTAATGGCAAAATTATCGAACGCCTCTCCATCGCCGCTGATACAGATGTAGCGGAAATGGAACGGCTCGCCAAAGAAATCGATAAAGTACAAGAACTGATCGAGGGCAAGACAATTCGCAAGGTTGTAGCCGTAAAAGGCAAGCTTGTCAATATTGTTGCTAATTAAATAGGTTCAGGAAGAGGTGAGTGGTCTACAGCTGAAGCACAGCTATTGACCGTTCACCTCTTCGCCGTAAAAGGCGATCGAAACTTTTGCCACATCCTCATCGAATTTGGCATGAGTAGTACGTATGAGCCGATTGAACATGCCGTCTGTCTCACGCCCGAGCAGTTGCAGCGCCTGAGCAGTTATGCCGCCTGGTACAGCCACTCGATTATGAACCTCAGCGGGAGTCATGCCGCTTTGCGTAAGCAGCAAGCCAGTCCCGAGCAGCATCTCGCTTGCCACTTTGGTAGCTTCATCCCGGTCTATGCCGGTTTCGGCAACAGCAGCATCAATGAATTGCTCTAGCAAAAAAGCAATGAATGCCGGGCCGCAGCTTGAAAGGTCGGATACGATGCGCGTATAAGGCTCGCTAATGCGGAGCGGCTCACTAATATACTTTAATAGTGATTCGAGATGCTGACGATCTTCATGATTGACACGGGAGCCATAGATGCAGAGCGTTGCGCCGCTCCAAGCACAGTTGGTGACGCTGGGGATCACCTTCGCTATTTTGCAAGGCGCTATTTCTTCCAGATGAGCGATAAGCACAGGGCTTGTAATAGAAACAAGCAGCTGCTCAGGCCGAATGGCAGGCAGGATGTCATCTATTACTTTTTTGAATTCAAGCGGTTTGACGCATAGAAAAATAAGGTCACAGCCAACAACAGCCTTCGCATTTGAATATTCGGCTTTGATTCCTTTGAAGCGATTCGCCAAAGCCTGCGCTTTTGCAAAAGTTCGGTTGCTGATGACGATTTGGCTCGGGTCCAGCGCTCCAGATGTAACGAAGGCCTCTATAAGCAAGCTGCCCATTGAGCCAGTGCCAATGAATCCGACTCTCATACTCAACCCTCCTTAAAGGTAAATGTATTCGGATAATAAAGCGTTCTGTCAGCAAAATGCGGCAGCATTGTCCTTTTTCTTACGCTTTATTTGCTCTTTTAACTTATTCATTATGACTTGGCAGTTATGTCATTTGATCCGTACTATTTTTCTCATGAGGAGAGGAGAAGATCTAAAGCATGGATAAGAAAAGCAAACTTATTGCTGGTCTATTAGTTGCTGTAGCTGCAGGATTGTTCGTGGCGGCACTGTATGCCCCGAAGAAACACGAGCCAGAAGGGTGGATCGCGCTGAATAGGTCGGTTGAGGCAGCGCTGCAGCAGCCGAGAGAAGGAGAGCTGTCTTTGCAGGAAGAGGCTCAGATAGAGCTTCCCTTGCAGATAGAGACTGATGTAGAGAATGTAGCGGTTAAGGAGAAGACGTTTGTGGAGGCACCAATAGCAAGCGAAGCGCCGACAGCGGTGTCAGAAGAGGACGATGGCAAGGTGGACCTTAATCGCGCATCTGCGGCGGAGCTGGATAGCCTGAAGGGAATCGGGCCGGGCAAAGCGCGCGCTATTGTCGAGGATCGTGAACGGAACGGCCCTTTCCAATCCGTCGACGATTTGGAGCGGGTAAAGGGTATAGGTCCAAAGGTGCTGTCGGGATTGAAAGATAGCGTTGTAGCCTGTCCATAATTGTGAGAGAATGGTAGGAGGGTAGGGAAACCTTCCCATCCGATTAAACCATTTCTTTAGCAACATGCTTATTACAGCTCTACGTTTACGTATGACAAAACCCGAGCCGCATGCTTTCGAAGTGGTTTTTGCTTGGCAAAAACTATAATTGAGGAGTTGTTTAGCAATGTCAGACCAACGTAAGCTCTCTCTCGAAACGCTATCCGTACACGGAGGCCAGGAAATCGACCCGACTACTCTTTCTCGTGCGGTACCTATTTACCAAACAACCTCGTATGGATTCCGTGATACGGATCATGCAGCGAATCTGTTCTCCCTTCAAGAGTTTGGTAACATTTATACCCGTATTATGAATCCGACAACGGATGTGTTCGAGAAACGTGTGGCACTGCTGGAAGGAGCCCCCGCTGCACTAGCGGTTGCATCTGGACAAGCTGCTATTACTTACTCGATTCTGAATATTGCTGGCGCAGGTGACGAGATCGTCTCGGCAACTAGCCTGTATGGCGGCACTTATAATCTATTCTCTAATACATTGAAGAAGCTGGGCATTGATGTGAAGTTCGTTGATCCTTCTGATCCTGAGAATTTCCGCAGTGCGATTACCGATCGTACAAAAGCATTGTATGCCGAGACAATCGGCAATCCGAAGGGCGATATTCTCGACATTGAAGCAGTGGCGGCTATTGCCCATGAGAATGGTATTCCACTAATCGTAGACAGCACGTTCTCCAGCCCTTATTTGCTTCGTCCAATTGAGCATGGTGCGGACATTGTTGTTCATTCCGCAACGAAGTTTATCGGCGGACACGGTACTTCGATCGGTGGTGTGATTGTTGATGGCGGCAAGTTCGATTGGAAGGCAAGCGGTAAGTTCCCAGGCTTGACTGAGCCGGACCCGAGCTATCATGGTGTGGTCTATACAGATGCAGTAGGTCCAATCGCGTATATTATCAAAGCGCGGGTACAACTGCTTCGCGATATGGGCGCGGCTTTATCGCCATTCAATTCCTTCTTGCTTTTGCAGGGGCTTGAAACTCTCCACTTGCGTCTTGAACGCCATAGCTCAAATGCGCTTGCTGTCGCCAAATATTTGGAGAAGCATGAAGCAGTAGAGTGGGTAAGCTACCCTGGTCTGGAAAGCCATCCATCGTACGAGCTTGCACAGAAATATTTGCCGAAGGGTCAAGGAGCGATTCTGACATTCGGTATTAAAGGCGGCGTTGAGGCAGGCAAGAAAGTAATCAATGCAGTAGAGCTGTTCTCGCATCTGGCGAATGTAGGTGATTCCAAGTCGCTTATTATTCACCCGGCAAGCACGACGCATCAACAGCTGTCAGGGGATGAGCAGGAAGCAGCTGGCGTGTCTCCAGGATTGATTCGTCTATCGATCGGGACAGAAGGTATTGATGATATAATTGCTGATCTGGAGCAGGCCCTTCAGATCAGCCAGCAAGGCTAAGGCGATTAAGCTCCGCCTTCTCCAAGTAATATCAACTAGAGATAATAGATGGTTCGGCAATAAATCGGATCAGGTATATGAGTCGATCCCCGAACTGTAAGCAGCAAGGAGTGGATGCAGGAATGTTACAATCTCATACTCAGGATGCTTCACGCAAAGACTGGGATACTTATTTTATGGATATTGCCTACATGGTATCTACGCGTTCACGTTGTCCGCGCCGCCATGTAGGGGCTGTTCTCGTTCAAGGGAAGAAGCTGCTCGGTACCGCTTATAATGGCGCGCCAATGGGTGTTCATGATTGTCTGGAAGCAGGCTGCATGATCTCGGAGGAGTGGGAGGTTAAGCTCGAGGATGGCAAGGAAAGCATGGTGAAGAAGCAGCGCTGTATTCGCACCATTCATGCGGAGCAGAATTTGCTGTTATTCACAGACCGTGCAGATCGCGAAGGCTCAACGGTATATGTCACGGACCAGCCCTGCTGGACCTGCGCCAATATGCTAGCTAATAGCGGCGTGCAGGAAATTGTGTATCACCGGGGCTATCCGAAGGATAGTGATAAAGTCGGCTTGCTCATGGAGCAGAAAGGCATCCTGTTCCGTTCATTGGAAGGGTATGAGCCTCCGCCTCAGGCCAATATGTCGATTACTGTGTAAAAGTTAATGAAGAAGTGGGGAAGAACCTCTGATTACACCTTTTGGTGTGGCTGGAGGTTCTTTTTTTATGCTCTGGGCTGAGCAATAAGACGAAGGAGATGGAGTCTATTGAATAGAAGGCCTATCGTGTGGTTTGCTATATGTTTTGTATTCGGCAGCTCGGTAGCGGCCGGGCTCGGCATGCTAGGTGCACTTATGACTATTGCTGCGCTAGGCTTGGTGCTGCTAGCTGTAGCTTTGCGTGGTCAGGCAACATGGCAGCTAGCGGCTATTTGTTGGCTTGGCTGCGCCCTGGCCGCTGGAGAGCGGATGTGGGCGGATGCCCGTAATGTTACCGCGCTGCCGGACTTATTGGCAGCGGCAGAGGGGCCTCGCGCTTCCTTCGAAGCGGAAGCGCACGGTGTGATTGTATCCGCGGTCGAGGTCGACGGTGACCGCGTGAGCTTTCGCGTGACGGCTGACGTCGTCCGCGTACAGGGCGATCAGGCGCCGCGCAAGCTTCGCGAGCGCCTGATCGTGCATGTGCGGCTGGAGCAGCAGCCGCATCAGGACATCGCCGCGGCGTGGCAGCGCGGCGACCGCGTGCGCATGGCTGGCAAGCTGACGCTGCCAGCCGGCGCATCGAATAGCGGCGGCTTCGATTACCGCCGCTACCTCTACAGCCAGCGAATACACTGGCTGTTCAAGGCTACGGGCATCGGCGCGATAGAGACGTCGCCGGGCCCGCCCTGGCATGCGGCCGCGCTGCTGGGCCGCATGGATAATGCGCGCAGCTGGCTTGGCGCGCATCTGGACAACATATACCCGGAAGAGCAGTCCGGGTATATGAAGGGTCTTGTCCTCGGCATTCGCGAGGACCTCGACCCGCAGCAGTTCCAGCAGTTTACGCGGCTTGGGCTCACGCATATTTTAGCTATATCAGGGCTTCATGTAGCTGTATTTATCTATGTACTGGGCGCCGTTTTGCGTTTTTGCAGAATGACGCACGAGCGTATGCTTATTGTGCTTATGGCGGCTGTCCCCTTTTATGTATTGCTGTCGGGGGCTTCCCCCTTCAGTTATGCGCGCAGGGATTATGGCGGTGCTTGCTTTGCTTGCTGCGCGAGCGGGCAAGCTCAAGGATGGTCTGCATATTTTGGCGGCAGCCGCGATTGTAATGCTCATAACAGACCCCTATTATATTGAAGATGTCAGCTTCCAGCTATCATTTATCGTAACAGCCGGCTTGATCCTATTCGTTCCTTACGTAAGAAGGGCAATGCCTGCATGGAGCCGAGGTGGGGCGCTGCTCGATTTGGCGGCGGTAACAATCGTCTCGCAAGCAGCCTCCTTCCCTGTCAGTATTTATTATTTTAATCAGTTTCATCTATTGTCGATGCCAGCAAATTTCCTCCTCGTTCCTTTTATCAGCTTTATCATTATGCCAATAGGCGCAGTATCTCTAGCCGTCAGCTCTTTATGGCCGCTTGGAGGGAAGCTGCTCGCATCTATTAGTGTATATGCGAATAAGCTGACCTTCCTATTCGTGGATAAGCTATCGGAGGTCGATGCGCTGCGATCTCTATGGGCTAGTCCGCCTTTGTGGTGGATCGGGGCCTGGTATTTGCTGTTGTATATCATTTGTCGCCAGCTTCCTGCTAGAGCAGCATCCGCAGCAATTGTCAGCTCAGAGCAATCGGCAGAAGCATTCCCGCTTGCCCAAATGAATGAACAAGATACAATCCCATTAGATCAAGATAGAGAATATGCTTCTCATAGGCGACGATCTGGGCGGCTAACGCTTGCCTTTACAAGCATAGGGGTCTGCGGGCTTCTCTTGTATGCCTATTTTCCTGACCTCTTTGATCGCAATGGAAAGGTTCATGTTCTCGACGTTGGCCAGGGGGATGCGATACATATTCGTACGCCGGGAAGAAAGAACATACTGGTGGATGGAGGCGGTACTCTTTCTTTTCGAAAGCCAGGGGAGGAGTGGAAGGAGAGGAGCGATCCTTTTGAGGTGGGCGGGAAGGTAGTCGTTCCCTTGTTAATGAAGCGAGGGGTGCATCAGATCGATTTGCTCGTCGTATCTCATCTGGACTCCGACCATATTAGAGGGCTCAAGGCCGTTATTGAGGCTATGCCGGTCAAAGCGATTCTATGGAATGGAACGAAGAAACAAGAGAAGGATGCCGTTGCTCTATTGGAGCAGGCATTGACCGCCGAAATTCCATTATATCGGGCAGAGGCTGGACAGCGCTGGCTGCCTGACGAGCAGACGCTGCTTGCCGTCTTGTGGCCGCCGGCTCCACAGCAGGAGAGCAAAGCTATCCCTGAAAGGGAGGAGCAGAACGAAGCAAGTGTAGTCCTTCATGTGAAAATGTATGAGTATTCCTTCTTGTTGACTGGGGATATTGGTGCCGCAACAGAGCGATCCATCCATACCTTATGGGCAGATGAGGGACTGACCGCTGATGTGCTGAAAGTGGCTCATCACGGAAGCCGTTTCTCAACGACCGACGAATGGCTGCGCTTTTGGCAGCCATTCCATGCGGTAGTATCTGCAAGTGCGACGAATAGCTACGGCCATCCGCATCCAGATGTATTGAAGCGTTTGCAAAAGTCGGCCGTAGGCTTGTCACGAACAGACCTTAATGGAGAGGTTGCCTATAAGGTGAAATCAAAAGGGCTGTATATAAGGCAGGTTAATAGCTGAAGACGTACATGAAGGAAATTATAGGAAAGAAGGGAAAGGAACTCGCTATATACGGGGTTCTTTTTTTTTGTTATTCTTTAATGTGGAGTTCTCTTTTTATTTAGCCTATATTGTTGGTTGAAGGCTTAAGCGAGCAGCATTACTGAATGCGTCAGAGAGCTTGCTGATGAACAGCTTAATTTGAGCATTTCACAATGGACGAATGCGAAAATCTCTGAATCCAATAAATCCCACTAAATAAAATAAAGTAATTTACGTTAATTTGTGCAACATTTGATGCAACCGTCACGTCAAAGAGGTTGCAAGAGAGGGGGATCCGCTCGTGGTGGAGCCTGGCCTTATCAGAGCTGCCCAGTCGGGAGATCATGATGCTTTAGTTACTCTTTTGCGAGAGATTGAAACCCATGTTTATCGGACAGCCTATTATATATTGAATAATGAACAGGATGCGTTGGATGCGGCGCAGGAAGCGTTGATTCGTATCTATACCAAGATCGGTTCTTATGAAGAGAAGGCCCAATTTAAAACATGGATTCAACGAATAGTAACGAATATTTGTATAGACAAGTTTAGAAGAAGCAAGCCAACCGTATCCATTGATGAGCATGATATGGTATTTCGGGAGAAGCAGAATGTCGAGGATGAGGTGATGTCCTCTTATGCGGTACAGGATATTCGCACCGCAATCGATCAACTGCCCGAGCATCATAGAGCTGTCGTTGTCCTTCGTTATTTGCAGGATTTCTCTTATAACGAGATTGCCGACTCGCTCGATTTGCCTTTGAACACGGTCAAATCCTACTTATTCCGAGCAAGGCAACAGCTTCAAACGTTACTTCACGATTATCAGAAAGGTGGTGTCAGGGGATGACCTGTCAAGAGGTGATGGAATATATGCACAGACAGCTAGACGGCGATCTTGATGCTCAAGAGTACGCAATCTTGATGGAGCATACACAGCAATGTCCAGATTGTTCTGCAATGTTTGAGCGGCTAAGCAAGCTTTCTGCCGATCTCGAGCATTTACCGAGAGTCATGCCCGCCTACAGTCTGGTTGATGCTATTATGCCTAAGCTGGAGTTGCTCGATAAACCTAGCATAAACGATGCTGTTATTCGTGTGCTGCCCGATGCTGTGCCCGTAATAGAACAAACAAGACGAACGAAGTCGGCAAGGAAGTGGCATAATTGGAAGACGCTTAGCGGGGCTATTGCTGCAAGTATTGTGGCGGGATTATTCATCGTCTCCTACAGCACGGGACTATTTGAGTCTCCTGCGGGGGGCCAAGCAGATCTGGCTAATTCGACTGCGGATTTGCCAGCAAGTGAAGAGGGTTCTGAGTATAATATCAGCAACGCATCCCAATACTCTATCTCCAATAAGCCCGGTGAGGTTAATACCGAATCTCTTCCGCCCAATGTGGAAGAGCAGCAAGGCCTTAGCAATACGCGCAAGATGAGCAATGATCAGGAAGCTCTTAAGGGAGAGTCCAATCATTTTTCAGCAGGCAATGTATTTGAACTGGATAACAAGTTGAAAGAGCAGGCGCTCGATGCCGCTGGTAATGATTCTTCCGTGAATAAGGAAATTGCTGGTGGTGCTGCTCTAACTGAATCGGTATCCGCTGACGGAGTTTATACCGCGAAGGTAGTTGGATTTATGATTAAAGTTTTTGAATCAGATGAGGCAACTGCCCTGTTTGAAACAAGTCGCAAAAATGGCCAGATTTCGAATTTGAATTGGTCTGATGACAATACACAGCTTACGTATGATATCCAATTGGATTCAGGCGGGATGGAGAAGTATGTCATTGATTTGCCTTCTCTTAAGGAAACAAAAGCGACACCTTGAGTTTACTGCGGGTATTTGCACACTTTGGAGTCCATTCGCGTATAGTGAGGGGAGTAGAAAGTCTGCGACGAAGCAAGCCTTGACCGTCGTATGACCATTCGCAGGGCGGTACCATGGACCAGCCTGCAATGTTTATATAGATGTTCAGGGACAAAGGGATGAGCCCCTCGAAGGCTCATCCCTTTGTTGCCGTTTACTTAAAAGGAGGCGACGATATGCTGGATGCAAAGGAAGCATTAAAGGAAATAAAAGGGCGGAAATTTCGTCCGGCCTATGTTCTATACGGAAAAGACCGGTATCGCATTCAACAATTTGTCGATGCTCTGAGCGAAGCTATGTTTACCCCTGAGGAACGGGAGCTGGGGATCGTGAAGTTCGATACCTCGGAGACATTGATCGAGGAAGCGGCATTAGAGGCCGAGACGCTGCCCTTCTTTGTGGAGCGTAAGCTGGTTATTGTTCGTGATGCCGCTGTATTCGCAGCAGGGGGCAAGGAAGGCGGCAAGCTGGAGCACCGTACCGAACGGCTGCAGCAGTATTTGGATATCCCTTCGGAGACGACGGTTATGTTATTTATTGTGAATGCAGAGAAGCTCGATGAACGCCGCAAGCTGGTGAAGCTGCTCAAAGACCGCAATGCCCTTATCGCTTTTCAAGAGCTGGATGCATCAGAGCTGAAGCGCTGGGTCGTGCAGCGGGCAGAAAAGCAGAAGAGGACGATGACAGCGGAAGCGGCTGATCTGCTGCTGCTCCGAGTGGGCACGCATATGCAGCAGCTTGCTCTTGAGGTGGACAAGCTATGTCTGCATGCCGGTGAAGGAGGCATCATCGGGGTTGAGGAGACAGAGCTATTGACTGTTTCCTCGGCTGAGGAAGATGTATTTGCTCTGGTGGATGCTATTGTGGGACTGCAGGTTGAGCGTTCGCTGCGATTATATCGCCAGCTGCTCATTAAACGTGAAGAGCCGATTAAGATTGCTGCTCTTATAGCGAGGCAATTGCGAATTATGCTGCAGATTAAAGAGCTTGAGCAGCACCGCTATTCTCCCCAGCAGATGGCAGGCCAGCTGGGACTGCATCCTTATGCGGTTAAGCTGGCGGCAGAGAAGGCTAATAAGTTTAGTGTGAAGCGCTTAGGTATATTGCTGGCAGCCATCGCGGAATTGGATTATAAGATGAAGACAGGCGCCATAGACAAAACGTTAGGGTTGGAATTGTATTTGCTGTCGCTTGGAGCGGGGCGCAGCGCATAAGGCACTAAAAAAGGCTTCACCTCCTGGTTACCCGGGAAGTGAAGCCTTTTGTTCTTCAGGCAGTAAGCCTATTAAGCTTGTGCCGAAAGGGCGTTGATTTTTTTCGCAAGACGAGATTTTTTGCGGGAAGCCGCATTTTTATGAATCAGGCCTTTTGTAACCGCTTTGTCCAATTTTTTCGTTGCAACGACAAGAGCTGCTTTAGCAACTTCTACATCAGTGCCAGCGATCGCTTGATCAGCGGATTTAATAGCTGTACGAAGCGCGGATTTTTGGGAAGCGTTCAAAGCGCGGCGTTTTTCGTTTGTTTTGACGCGTTTGATAGCGGATTTAATGTTTGGCATCGAGTTTCACCTCCTACAGAATTTGCGTAGGCGTGCTAAAGCTTACGCTGTAAATCTAGGTAACACAACTTAAAATATATTACCACGGGGTCGCATGAAAAGCAATAGCAGGCAAAGGCAGCTGTTATTTACGCTTTTCGTTGAAATAAAAAACCTGAACTCTGCAAACACTAACAGAAGTAGAATATAGTTCCTCGAAGGGAGAATGAAGAAGCGTGAGCGAGCTCGATTTACAGCTATATAACGTGCGAACAGATTTGGCTCTGGAAGCTAAAGAAATGGCGGAGCAGAACGGAAATCCTATTGCTGGCATTCATTCAGCGACAACAGAAGAAAACGGCATTACGATTACGGAGCTTCATGTGCAGAATGAGCAAGGCTCTCGTGCGATTGGGAAAGTGCAGGGACATTACGTTACGCTTGAGGTACCCGCCCTCCGCAACCAGGATACGGAGCTGCAGGACCGGGTAGCTACACAGTTCGCCAAATATTTTGAACGCTTTCTAGAGCGGATTGGCATCGGGAAGACGGCGCGTGTCCTCATTGTCGGATTAGGCAATTGGAATGTAACACCGGATGCGCTTGGTCCGCTCGTTGTGGAAAATGTAATGGTTACCCGTCATTTTTTTGAATTGATGCCGGATCAGGTGGCGCCCGGCTATCGTGCAGTCAGTGCAGTTGCGCCCGGCGTGCTTGGCATAACGGGAATTGAATCTAGTGAAATTGTAATGGGCATTGCGGAGAAGACGAAGCCGGATGTTATTATTGCAATAGATGCACTTGCTTCCCGTTCACTGGAAAGAATAAATACGACGATCCAGATTGCCGATATCGGCATTCACCCAGGGTCAGGCATTGGCAATAAGCGCAAAGGGCTGACGAAAGAGATTCTGGGCATCCCAGTCATTGCAATCGGTGTTCCTACCGTCGTGTATGCCTCTACAATCGTGAATAATACGATTGATTTCATGAAGAATCATATGGCGAAGAATCAAGCCAATAATGATCAAATATTCGGCTTAATGAATCAGATGGAAGAGGGAGAGCGGCTCCAGCTTGTGAAAGAGGTACTGAATCCTATCGGCCATGATCTTCTTGTCACTCCAAAAGAAATTGATCAGTTTATCGAGGATATTGCCAATATTATTGCTAGCGGCCTGAATGCCTCGCTTCATGAAGCGGTGGACACGAGCAATGTTGCTGCCTATACCCATTAACTTTTAGTAAGCCCAGCAGCCCTCTGTTAGCGCAGAGAGCTGCTTTTTTTTCGTTATTTTCATTCTGTAAATCTAGCACTCTAGCAGCTGCCTTGTGACGGGATATTGGTTCTACTAATCGATCTGCTCTCATAGATTAATAGCAGACAAGCCGTTAAGCGGGAGGTAGCTAACGATGAAACGAAAAATTATGCTGCTGAATTTAGCTGGGGGAAGCAGACGTGTCCGTCAATTGCTTGGGACGGGCAAAGCATTTGTTGTATTGTCTTTTTGCTCCATGCTCTTTTTTGTGGCGATAGGGATTGTGGGAATGGTGAATTCGACTACAACGGCGGCGCCCATTCATTCGATGAAGGGTTTCGCTGCTGCTGTTTCAACTAGCTTTTTTGGGGACATGCTGGAAATGGAGATGCCTGCTTTCCAGAGCAGCAACGCTACAGAGACGCTATCCGGGCAACAAATTGGCGGGTTTCTAATGCGTTTGATGACTGATATTAATCTAAGTGACCCTGAAAGCTTGCTTGCTGGGGAAATACCAGGGATGGGCGTAAACAAGGCGAATCTGATTCGCAAAGGAATCGGCACGGATGTCTCGAAGGGGCCGGAGGATCACGAGCCGATTGCTCCTCACGATCCGCCGCAAGGAGCAGAGGGCGAGGAGATTACTGACTCTGAAGAGACAGAAGCGCCTACAGTGCCTCCATTAGAGGAGCCGACTAAGCAGCCAGCTCAAGAGAAACCTTCCAATACCGGGAAAGTCGCATTTATTTATCATTCCCATAATCGGGAGTCATGGTATCCCGTTCTTAAGGATGATCAGAAGGACCCGAGTTCAGGCACCAAAAATATAACGCTTGTAGGAAAACGATTGGCGGAAAAGCTGGAGGAGAAAGGGGTAGGTGCACTGCACTCTGATACAGATTATTTAACCTCAATTATTGGCTACAATTGGAATCATTCATATAAATATTCAAAGAAGTCTGTACAGGAAGCGATGGCCAGCAACAAGGAATTAACTTATATGTTTGATATACACCGCGATTCCAAAAGGCGTAAGCATACGACTGTCGAAATCAATGGAAAAAGCTATGCGCAGGTTTATTTTATAATAGGGCAAAAAAATCCCAATTGGAAAAACAATGAAGCCTACGCCGCCAAAATTAATGAAGCGCTGGAAAAGGAATATCCGGGCATATCTCGGGGGATCTGGGGTAAAACGGCTGCTACTGGCAATGGAGAATACAATCAATCGCTCTCAGATAAGAGCATCTTGCTAGAGGTCGGCGGAGTCGACAATACGCTTGAGGAATCATATCGGACAGCAGATGCGCTGGCAAAAGTAATAGCTGAGCTGTATTGGGACGATGCGAAAGCAGTCATTGCAGCCAAATGAATCGGACAGCCATATTGATGGAGGGAGGAAGAAGTGATGAAAAAAAATGCTTTGAAATGGACAGTGCTTGGAGGAGTTCTTGTATTCATTGTTTTGTATGGCATGGAAATGTCTAATGCAGGAATCGAGAAAATCTATGGTCCAATAGAGGAAGGCAGCAGTCGTTCATCGGTTGCCGTTATGCCTCAGGGAAGCGCTTCTGATGCAGGAAAGGCGATTCCTCCCTCCTCAGGGCTTTCCAGTGAAGCAGAACGTAAAATCGAGGCACTTGAAGCTGAGCTGGCCGAAGTACGTAAACTGGCGGAACGCAATAGCCGACATGAACGGCTGCCCGGGATAGAGAATGGTTCGGATGAGCCGTCTGTCAATAAGCTGGCAGATGGAACGGCGGGGTTCTTGCAATCTATGTCGACCAACGGAATGAAGCTCATTGTCTCTTTGTTTGAATCGGTAACGAATTAAATATTGTTCTTCCTTAACAATGAACATTGCTGGCATTCGGTTAAACTGATATAATAGATAGAATGATTAGAGACATTGGATTGTGTGGGGGTTAGGCATGGCTGACGTTCGTGACCGACAAAAGAAAATAAGAAACTTCTCAATTATCGCTCATATTGACCACGGAAAGTCAACTTTGGCAGACCGTATTCTGGAGTATACTGGCGCATTGTCCTCACGGGAAATGCAGCAGCAGGTACTTGATCAGATGGACCTGGAGCGGGAACGGGGCATTACGATAAAGCTGCAAGCTGTTCGCTTGACTTACAAGGCGGATGATGGCGTAGAATATTTGCTTAATTTAATTGATACGCCAGGACATGTCGACTTCACTTATGAAGTATCGCGCAGTCTGGCAGCTTGCGAAGGTGCATTGCTTGTTGTGGATGCGGCTCAGGGCATTGAAGCGCAAACACTGGCGAATGTTTATCTTGCGCTGGACAATAATTTAGAAATTCTTCCGGTTATTAATAAAATTGATTTGCCGAGCGCGGAGCCGGAGCGTGTCAAGCAAGAGATTGAAGATGTGATTGGGCTAGATGCCAGCGATGCCGTATTGGCTTCGGCAAAAGCAGGTATTGGCATCAAAGAAATATTAGAGCAGGTCGTTGCTCAGGTCCCTGCACCTACAGGCGATCCGGATCAGCCGCTTAAAGCCCTTATTTTCGATTCGCATTATGACCCTTACAAAGGCGTTATCGTATATGTGCGTGTTATGGATGGCAGTATTAAAGCAGGTAAGAAAATCCGGTTTATGGCCACTGGCGCAGAATTCGAGGTTATTGAGGTAGGCGCATTTATGCCGCGTATGTCAATCGTCGATGAGCTGGCAATTGGTGATGTAGGCTTTGTGGTAGCTGGTATTAAGAACGTGAAGGATACACGTGTCGGGGATACAGTTACAGAAGCGAAACGCCCAGCGCCTGAAGCGCTGCCAGGCTACCGGAAGATTAATCCGATGGTATTCTGCGGTCTATATCCAATTGAGACTCAAGATTATAATGATTTGCGGGAAGCGCTTGAGAAGCTGGAGCTTAATGATGCATCCCTTCGTTATGAGCCAGAGACTTCAACGGCACTCGGCTTCGGCTTCCGTTGCGGCTTCCTCGGCTTGCTTCATATGGAGATCATCCAGGAGCGGATTGAACGGGAATTCAACATCCCATTGATTACAACCGCACCAAGCGTTGTCTATCGGGTGACGCTGACTAATGGAACGTCACTTGAGATTGATAACCCGTCTAATTATCCAGAGGCTGGCAAGCTGGAATTTGTAGAAGAGCCTTACGTAAAGGCCGCTATCATTGTCCCTAATGATTATGTTGGCGCGATTATGGAGCTATGCCAGAACAAGCGCGGTGAATTCGTGAATATGGAATATCTGGATACGAATCGTGTAACGATTACTTATCAGCTTCCATTATCCGAAATTGTCTATGATTTCTTCGATCAGTTGAAGTCGAGCACCAAAGGCTATGCTTCGTTCGACTATGAAGTATCGGGCTATCGGAGATCGAATCTGGTCAAGATGGATATTATGCTTAATGCCGAGCAAGTCGATGCTCTCTCCGTTATCGTACACAGAGATCGTGCTTATCATCGTGGACGGATCATCTGCCAGAAGATGAAGGAGCTTATTCCTCGGCAAATGTTCGAGGTTCCGGTGCAGGCTTCGATCGGGACGAAGGTTATTGCCCGTGAGACGGTCAAAGCGATGCGTAAAAACGTTCTTGCCAAATGTTACGGCGGCGACATCAGCCGGAAGCGGAAGCTTCTTGACAAGCAGAAGGAAGGCAAGAAGCGGATGAAGCAGGTCGGCAGCGTAGAGGTGCCTCAGGAGGCCTTCATGGCGGTACTGAAAATCGACGAGGATTAAGAACAGTTTACACTGTCTCATTCCGCAGTCTTACACTTAACAAGTGCATCGGCAGGCCTACAAGGAGAGTGCTGTTTTCCTTATAAGCCTGTCGATTTTCTAATTTATGAACAGTAGGAAGGGAGGACAACATGATCATGACAACGAACAAGGCGCCTAGAGCGCTATATATTCATATCCCTTTCTGTACGAACAAATGCCATTACTGCGATTTCACATCGTATGTGTTGAAAGGGCAGCCAGTTGACGAATATTTGGAAGCATTAGATCGCGAGATGGAGCTAACCGTTGCGACTATGCCTCCTGAACGCATAGATACGGTATTTGTCGGCGGTGGTACGCCGACGGTACTGACACCGCCGCAGATGGAGCGTTTTCTGGCCTCTGTAAAGCGATATTTTCCCTTGGCAGACGATGTTGAATTTACGATGGAAGCGAATCCGGGAACAACGGACCCTGAGAAGCTCGCAGCTATGTATGCGGGCGGGGTGAACCGAATAAGCTTTGGCGTGCAATCCTTTGATAACGGGTTGCTGGAGCGAATCGGACGTATTCATAGCGTAGATGACGTATATCGCAGTCTGGAGAATGCGCGAGGGGCAGGCTTTACGAACTTATCCATTGATTTGATGTTCGGCTTGCCTGGGCAAACGCTTGCTGCATTGGAGGACAGTGTGGACAAAGCATTAGCGCTAAATCTTCCTCACTATTCGCTATACAGCTTGAAGGTGGAAGAGAATACGCTGTTCCACAAGCTCTATCAACGCGATGAGCTGCCATTGCCTCCTGAGGATGAAGAATATAATATGTTCCTGCTTCTAATGGAGCGATTGAAAAATGCGGGCTGTGGCCATTATGAGATAAGCAATTTTGCTCGACCAGGCTATGAGAGCCGTCACAACTCGACCTATTGGCGGAATGAGCCCTATTATGGGCTGGGCGCGGGTGCACATGGCTATGCGGGAAGAGTGCGTCACGTCAATGTGAAGGGCGTTCAGCCGTATATTGAATATACGAAGACGAAGCTGCCTCGTCTGGAGACGAATGAGGTATCCGAGCAAGAGGCAATGGAAGACTTCATGATGGTGGGCTTGCGATTGCTGAAGGGAGTCCGAAATGCGGATTTCGCTAATCAATTCGCAGGGCAGCAATTGGAGCAGAAGTTCGGGGCTGTTATTAACAAGCTATTGAAGGATGGATTGTTGGAGCAGCTTGAGGATAAGGATGGAATTGGCTATAAGCTGACCGATAAAGGCGTCCTATTCGGCAACGACGTATTCGGCTCTTTTATCGGTCTTGAAGAGACTGCAACAAGCTTATAATCATTAGAAAAAAATAAGCAAATTCCCTCTTGAGAAAACATGCGCCATACTGTATATTTATTCAATAGATTAAATATGCACCGGGTGGAGGCGACAGCAGCATGGAGGCGACAGGGAGTTTGCAGGCGGTCTGCAGAAAAGCAGAGCCGAGGGATGTCGATGTATTAGTTGAATTAATTAAAGGATATGCGGAACAGGGGATCATGCTGCCCCGCACCCGGGAAACGTTGCTGCGACAGCTTGATACGTTTGTCGTAGCGGAGATAGGCCACAAGGTTGTTGGCTGTGGTTCCTTATGTCGGCTCGGTGCTGAACTGGTAGAGATTCGCTCACTAGGGATGACTGAGGGCTACAAAGGAATGGGAATCGGGAACAAACTCGTAGATTTTCTGGTTGAGCAAGCTAGAGAGCAGAAGATATCGAAGATTATGGCGCTTACGTATGCGGTCGCTTTTTTCGAGAGAAATGGCTTCACTGTGGTGAATAAGGAGATTTTTCCCGAGAAGGTCTGGACAGATTGCGTCAATTGTCCAAAGCAGCATGCTTGTGATGAAATAGCGGTATTGAAAATGCTGAATTAGCTTATTGAGATCAACTTCATAAGCCACTGTTTCATTAGGAACGCATGCTGCCAATGAACAGTGGCTTTTTTGTGAGCGGCATATAGGGTAGAATGATACGAAAGGGATTGCTCAGGGAACTAGAGCATCCGATTATTGTACAATAGAGGAGATAAATTAAACATGACTCAAAGGACAGATCTTACGGAAGCTGTAGCGGATAAGCTGAATAACGTAACGACGGTATTGTTGAAGAAATGGGCGGGCCTAAGCGGTTTCTATGGCTTTAAAGCAATGGATTTGAACGAGGTTCTGGCTTTACTGAATACGCAGGGCTGGAAAGCTACGATTGATGATTCCGATGCGTCCAGCAGAGTCGTTGAGCTCTATCAAGGCGACAACCGTGTCAGGAAGCAGCGGTTTACAATAGACGAGGCTGGAAGAGTCCATAAAGTTTAATCGGTCGGAAGCTTTAAGAAAGACCGCAATAGAGCAGTCCTAACAATGGGACTGGCTCTGTTGCGGTCTTTTTGTCGTCTATTTGAATTCGACAGGGCCTGCATCCATCTCGAATTTGCCGGTAAGATAGAGGATTGGGCTTCTCTCTACATTTTTTTTGGAATAGGTTTCGACGTGCTTGATTTTCATTTCATTGTCATTAGTGAAATCAATTAAAGCAATAGCAACCCAATAAGAATAATTATTTTTTTCATGCAATGGGGTGGTAATTTGATGTCCTTGATGGTTATCGATAATGGCACGGACTTTCATCGAATAGAAGCTCCCAGTTCCATTACTTACAGCACTGTATGCAGCGAATAGCGCGTATTTAATTTCCTCGGGCTTATGAATGATGATCGTTTCTTTGCCATGTCCCTTGGCATCCCCATCCAACGTAATATAGGGGGCTTCGGTCGCTGATCCGAGGTTTTTGTAATAAATCGTTCCCATGCGATCGTCTTTCATAACAAAAAAGCAATATAAGTCCAGATCCTTGGAAGTCTCCCATTCCAGGGTGGCAGTCACTCGCGCTGACTTTTCAATATTAATGGAGGCTTTCTTCTTCAATTCGATCTTGGTTAAAGATACTGGAGCGGGTGGTACGACAGGTTTTTCTACCACCTTGGCTGCGGCTGCGGCGACTTCTGCGGGCGCGTCTGCCACTTCAAGCCCGAAGTTCATGACTAAAGCGTCCAGACCGCCATTAAACCCACTGCCTACGGCATTAAGCTTCCATTCCCCTTTATGTAAATACAGCTCGGCTATAACGATTGCCGTCTCATTCTGAAGGCCCTCTCCAAAAGCAAAGCGGCCGATCTCTTGCCCGGTTGCAGGATTAACGATTCGGCAGATGGAATGGCTTACTTGCTTGAAGCAGAAGCCTTGTCTTTCGCCTTCATGGATCGTTAAGGTAATTGCAATTTTAACTATATCAGCTGGAAGCTTAGAGAAGGCAACGCGGATCGCTTCCTGCTCAGGGCCGGGCTGCTGCGAGTGAACGACGGCATCTTGACGGCTTGTCTGCTGATTGTAGAATATTAAGTCTTCGTCCCTTGCACAAATGCCGTTTTCATTAAGCAAAAAAGCCGAGGCATTAATATCCAGCCCTGAAACGTTCGTGCTCCATCCTAAAGAAAGAGAAATGGCATCCAGTTTCCTATCCTTTGTGATATCAATTTTTTGTCCTTTTGTAATGATCATGCGAGCACTCCTGTCCGATCAGTATCGACTAAATTCTTTATGACCTTATAAAATATTGAATACCAAAGTATACCATAACCTTAAATTGGAGCCAATGAGCAGGTCTTAAGATATTTTTGTAGAATTATGGAAAATAAAATGAATGGATGGGGGTCTTGAAATGATAGGAAATACTATACTGCTAACGACAACAAATGCAATAGAAGGCATTGCAGTCAAGCAATATAAAGGAATTATTTTGGCAAGGGTAGTGGCAGGGACAGATGTTTTTTCGGATTTATTTGCTGGTATCAGTGATTTTTTTGGCGGCCGATCCTCTACTTATCAGGAACAGCTCAAAACGATATACGATGAAGTAATTGAACAATTATCGGCGGAAGCCAAGAGGCGGGGAGCAAATGCCATATTAGGCGTAAGTATTGATAATGATGAAATATCAGGCAAAGGCAAGCAAATGTTCATGGTCACGGCTACGGGCACAGCTGTATTAATTGCGGATGACAGCATGAATGAGGTGGAGGCTGTAAGTGAAGTTTCTTTGGAGCAATTCGAAGCTGAATATACGCGTTTGAAGCTAATTTCCGCTATTAAACAGCATAGTTATCATATCGAGACAAGCTGGGAGTTTATTATTCACCATGCAGTACATGAGGTAATGGAGCAGGTATATGAATTTTATATCTCTTCTTACCTTGACGCAGATAGCCAAGCATTCGACTATTTTAAAATAATTGAAGAGTGGCGAGCGAAGGAGTTTCTTTATGCGAGGCTCATGCAAGATAAGGGAATGGGTGCGGACAAATGGGTTAGATTGATCAAGGAGGCTCAACTTGTTGATTATGGACAGTTAGCTGACAGGATTCCGGGTGCAGACGAAGCTTCCAAGAAAGCATTATTTGCGATATCGTCCGATGACAAAAGAACCTATGATAAAAAGGATATTGCGATCTTGAATAGGTTGATTCCTTTAGTGGAGGAGCAGTTCCCGGATACGGCGATTCATGAGGATCAGGACAAGTGGCTCTGCCGCTGCGGCAAAAGCAATAAAGCTAGTCAAAAGTTTTGTAAATCCTGCAGTCAAGATTCAAGAGGCTTTACCAAAGAAGAGGCAGATTATGATTCAACTATTCGCATTCTCGAAGAGAAGCGGTTGGTGCTAGAGCATATTTTTGGCATGTCTCCTCAATAGCATCAGCTATTTTTACGGACAAGCGCTGTTGAAACGTTCTTCATTCCTTCGCATATTATGCATTTGTGGTCGTAAAAATACTGAACTGACTTGACAACGATCAAGTGGGTTTGGTATTTTTGTATTAATGATTAGCACTCGGCGCTATTGAGTGCTAACGACGGATGAAGAACCATTTTGGGAGGGATGCGAATGTTAACGGATCGACAACGAATGATTCTTACCGCAATAGTAGATGATTATATCCGTTCAGCAGAGCCTGTCGGGTCAAGGAGCATTTCCAAGCGAGGAGATGTAGGGTTCAGCCCCGCGACGATTCGCAACGAAATGGCTGATCTGGAGGAGCTAGGCTTCTTGGAGCAGCCTCATACTTCGGCAGGGCGCATTCCATCCACAAAAGGGTACCGATATTACGTCGATCATCTGGTAAAGATTAATGAAGTGAATGAGAAGGACCTTAACAATGTCCGATCCTTCTTTACTGAGAAAATGAGTGAGATGGAGCAAGTCATCCAGCATGCTGCCATGATTTTGTCGAATTTGACAAATTACACGTCGATTCTGCTCGGTCCTGAAATGTTCAGCACCTCGCTCAAGCATTTCAATCTGGTACCGCTGGATCAGACGTCGGCAGTTGCTATTATCGTAACGAATACCGGGCATGTCGAGAACCGAACCGTCTCCATTCCGAGTGGATTCAACATGGAAGAGATGGAGAAGGTCGTCCGCATTCTGAATACGAAGCTTGTCGGCATTCCACTTGTTCGTCTGAAATCGAAGCTGTATGCCGAAGTCGGGCAAGAGCTTGAACGTTATGTCGATCATTGTGAAGAAGTGATGGGAGTGCTTGATAAAGCGCTCCAGAGCGAGGATGAGCATCGCATCTTCATGAGCGGCACGACGAACATGCTGACGCAGCCGGAGTTCAAGGATGTCGACAAGGTGAAGACGATATTGGATCTGCTCGATGAGACACCAACTATTATGAAGATGTTCACGGCACTGCCTTCGGGCATACAGGTGCGTATCGGAACAGAGAATGACCATGAGGCCATTTCGAATTGCAGCTTGATTACCGCGACCTATTCGGTCGATGGTCAATCGCTTGGCACAATCGGCATACTCGGTCCGACAAGGATGGAATATGGCAAAGTCATTAGCTTGCTTGATATCATATCGAAGGATATGGCGCTGATGCTTGGTCGCTGGTATAAATAACTTGGTTTAAGGAGGTGAATAGGGTGAGTAAAGAACAACATAATGATACAGTTGAAGAAATAGTTGCTGAAGAGTATACGGAAGCGGCTGAGGTTGAAACTGGATTGCAGGAGGATCCTCGTCTTGAGGAGCTTCAGAAGCAAGCTGAGGAGAGCCAGCAACGATACTTACGTGCACAAGCGGATTTCGATAACTTCCGCCGCCGTACTCAGAAGGAAAGAGAAGAGCTGGCGCAATATGCGTCCATGAAACTTATTGAACAACTGCTTCCAGTTGTAGATAATTTTGAACGGGCAATTGCAGCTACTAATGCGAACAAGGACTTCGATTCGCTTGCCAAAGGCGTGGACATGATCTTCCGCCAGCTGGAGCAAACGCTGCAGCAGGAAGGATTGAAAGCGATGGAGGTTGTCGGTGAACCGTTCAACCCTGAATTCCATCAAGCTATTATGACTGTAGAGTCTGAAGAGCATGAGGAAGGCATTGTCGTGGAGGAAGTGCAGAAGGGCTATATCCTTAAGGATAAGGTGCTGCGTCCATCCATGGTTAAAGTAAGCGGCTAAACGAACCATTCATATATATGTGATAGATAAATAAGGAGGAAACTGACGATGAGTAAAGTAATTGGTATTGACCTTGGTACAACGAACTCTTGCGTAGCAGTAATGGAGGGCGGCGAAGCCGTCGTAATTCCGAATCCGGAAGGCAACCGCACAACGCCATCCGTTGTCGGCTTTAAGAAAGATGGAGAGCGTATTGTCGGTGAAACGGCAAAACGCCAAGCGATTACGAACCCGGATCGTACAGTAAGCTCGGTAAAACGCCATATCGGTACGAACCATAAAGACACCATTGATGGCAAGGACTTTACGCCACAAGAAATTTCCGCTATCATTTTGCAAAAACTGAAATCCGATGCGGAAGCTTACCTTGGCCAAACTGTAACGCAAGCGGTTATTACCGTTCCTGCATACTTTAATGATAGCCAACGTCAAGCAACGAAGGATGCAGGTAAAATTGCTGGTCTTGAAGTGCTTCGTATCGTGAACGAGCCTACAGCAGCGGCACTTGCATACGGACTTGAGAAAACAGAAGATCAAACGATTCTTGTCTATGACCTTGGCGGCGGTACATTCGACGTCTCGATCCTTGAGCTCGGTGATGGCTTCTTCGAAGTAAAAGCAACTAGCGGCGACAATAAGCTTGGCGGCGATGATTTCGACCAAGTAGTCATCGATCACCTTGTTGCGGAATTCAAGAAAGAGCAAGGCATCGATCTGTCCAAGGACAAATCGGCTGTACAACGTTTAAAAGATGCAGCTGAGAAAGCGAAGAAAGAGCTCTCCGGCGTTCTGACTACAACAATCTCCCTGCCGTTCATTACGATGGTAGATGGCGTTCCTCAGCATTTGGAGACTTCACTGACTCGTGCGAAATTCGATGAGCTGTCCGCAGCACTGGTTGAGCGTACGCTTACACCTGCTCGCCAAGCTCTGAAGGATTCCGGCCTGTCAGCTAGCGAGATCGACAAAGTCGTTCTTGTTGGCGGCTCCACTCGTATCCCAGCGGTACAAGAAGCTGTTAAGAAATTGATCGGCAAAGATCCGCACAAGGGCGTTAACCCGGATGAGGTTGTAGCACTTGGTGCAGCTGTTCAAGCCGGCGTATTGACTGGCGATGTGAAGGACGTTGTATTGCTTGATGTAACGCCATTGTCGCTCGGTATCGAGACAGCAGGCGGCGTATTTACGAAGATGATCGACCGTAACACAACAATTCCTACGAGCAAATCGCAAGTGTTCTCCACTTACGCTGACAATCAGCCGGGTGTTGAGATTCACGTACTGCAAGGTGAACGTGAAATGGCAGCAGGCAACAAGACTTTGGGCCGCTTCACGCTTAGCGATATTCCACTCGCACCGCGCGGCGTACCGCAAATCGAAGTTACTTTCGACATCGATGCGAATGGTATCGTTAACGTATCCGCTCTGGACAAAGGAACTGGCAAAAGCCAAAAAATTACGATCACTTCTTCAAGCGGCTTGAGTGATGCAGAAATCGAGCAAATGATGAAGGATGCCGAGCTGAACGCTGAGGAAGACCGTAAGCGTCGCGAACTGGTTGAAGCAAAGAACAGTGCTGACCAACTCGTATACTCTGTTGACAAAACGATCAAGGATCTGGGCGATAAAGTAGATGCTTCCGAGATCGAAAAAGCTAATGCAGCAAAAGAAAAAGTAACAGCTGCACTTGCAACAGACAACCTGGAAGAAATTAATGCAGCTGCTCAAGAGCTGACTGAAATTGTACAACAGCTGTCTGTGAAGCTGTATGAGCAAGCTGCTCAAGCAGAGCAAGGCGCTGAAGGCGCAGGGCAAGATGCTGGCGCTAAGGGCAAAGACAACGTAGTCGATGCTGACTATGAAGTAGTAGACGAGAAGAAAGAATAGTCTTATCGTTATATAAAAGAAGCGGTCAAGGATAGGGCTATCTGTCCTTGACCTTCTTCATGCGCATTAACGTATTCGCAAGTTGGGGTGGAGGTGAGATAAAGTTGGCAGATAAACGTGATTATTATGAGGTGCTTGGTGTTGGCAAGGATGCTTCAGGCGATGACATCAAGAAGGCCTACCGTACGTTAGCACGCAAATTTCATCCGGATGTGAACAAGGAAGCGAACGCCGAGACGAAATTTAAAGAAGTGAAGGAAGCCTATGACGTGCTTAGCGATGATGGCAAGCGCTCGACTTATGACCGATTCGGTCACGTCGATCCGAACCAAGGCGCTGGCGGATTCTCAGGCGGCGGTGATTTCGGCGGAGGCGGATTTGGCGATATATTCGACATGTTCTTCGGCGGAGGCGGCGGTGGCCGTCGTGATCCCAATGCACCGCAGCGAGGCAATGACCTGCAATACACGATGACAGTCGAGTTCAAGGAAGCTGTATTCGGTAAAGAAACTGAAATTACGATTCCGCGGACGGAGAGCTGTGATACCTGTGCAGGCTCTGGCGCTAAGCCGGGCACGAAGCCTGAATCCTGTTCGGTATGCAAAGGCAGCGGTCAGCAGGAGGTTGTACAAAATACGCCATTTGGCCGTATGGTTAACCGCCGTGCTTGCTCGAATTGCAGTGGTACTGGCAAAGTGATTAAAGAGAAATGCGGTACTTGTCATGGTGCAGGAAAAGTGAAGAAGCAGCGCAAAATCAATGTTCGCATTCCAGCGGGCGTAGATGATGGCGCGCAAATTCGTCTTTCCGGCGAGGGCGAGGGAGGCCTGCGCGGCGGTCCGGCAGGCGATCTGTATATCGTCATTCGGGTGAAGGCGCATGAGTTCTTTGAGCGTGAGAATGACGATATTTATTGCGAGGTTCCGCTGACATTTGTTCAAGCGGCACTAGGGGCTGAAATCGAAATCCCTACGTTGACGGAAAAGGTGAAGCTGAAGATTCCAGCAGGAACTCAGACGGGCACATATTTCCGCCTCAAAGGAAAAGGCGTTCCGAAGCTTCGCGGCTACGGACAAGGCGATCAGCATGTTAAAGTAACGGTTGTAACACCTACCAAGCTGACTGACGAGCAGAAGGATTTGCTTCGTCAATTCAGTGGAGATACGGGTGAAGCATCCTCTGATGCTACTGAGCATCATGAGTCGATCTTTGATCGAATGAAGAAAGCGTTCCGCGGCGAATAGCCCGGAACGTTTTTTTTATGAATACGTGCATAGTTTGTGCCTGAGAAGTAAAGTCTATGTTGGTGCTGGAAAAACCAATAATAGGGTGAAGGAGACTTACTATGACACACAACAATGAGCAACACAATGAGCAGAATGAATTGGAGCACCAAAACTTTGGTGTATTGCCTGTAGGGCAAAATGAAGATGTTGAATTCGCGGAAGAGCTGGCAGATGATGCGGACAATCAAGCATTGAAACGTGCAGCCGAGGCAGATCAACGCGCGCAGCAGCAAACCCAAGAATAGGTCCATCTGCTTATGACTCAAAGAGAGATTCATGCGAATTTTGGAGGTCCGGAGGCTGCCCAAGAGGCGCTTCGCAAGCTGCAAGCGCTTCGTGCGATTGATATTAGCGGGCTAATTGACAGCGGACTGCTTACAGCAACCGTTGAAGATAGCACAGTTGATCGTGCGCTGCATTTGATCGAGCAGATTGGCGGCACTACAGAAACCTTGGAATAGACTCCCTTTGTGTAAGTGAAATCTATATGAAGAGCAGAAGAGCCTTTAGAGCCGCTACAAAAGTGGTTTTGAAGGCTCTTCTTTTTCATGGCGTTCGTTTGAATTAGGCTGCAATTTTCCATAATGATATTGTCTACCCTAGGTGGTTGATTGCTGACACTGATCGCTCCGCCGCGCTAGGAGCTTCGTAAACTTATTTGGGGTGTTAATAAAGTCAAGTTAGCGCTTAATTGCGATGTTTTGTGCATATATGCTGATTAGTGTACAATAGATGTTAGTTTTCACACTGGAGGTATTAGAAATGAAATGGAAAGAAATTACTATTAATACGACGGAACAAGCGATCGAAATGATCTCTAATTTTTTGCATGAAATGGACGCGGGCGGCGTATCCATTGAAGAATCAGGAACCTTGAATAAGCAACGCGATACATCGCTAGGGCAATGGTATGAGCTGCCTCTTAATGATATCCCGGAAGGGCATGCTGTCATTAAAGGTTATTTTACCGAAGGAGTCGATACAGACGCTCTGACAGCGGAGCTGGTTCCTTCAATTGAACAGCTTAGAGAGTTCGGAATTGATCCCGGCCAATTTGAGATTTCGGTTAAGCTTGTCGATGAAGAGGATTGGGCCAATGCTTGGAAGCAATACTTCAAGCCGATTAAAGTATCGAATAGCCTGACGATCAAGCCAACATGGGAGCATTATGAAGCTGCTCCAGGCGAGAAAATTATCGAGCTAGACCCCGGCATGGCCTTCGGTACAGGGACACATCCAACTACTGCGCTTTGTCTGCGTACGCTGGAATCGGTTATTAAAGGCGATGAGGAGATTATCGACGTAGGTACTGGCTCAGGCATATTGGCGATAGGGGCTATTAAGCTTGGAGCACGGCGCGTACTTGCTCTGGATCTTGATCCTGTTGCTGTATCGAGCGCGACGGAAAATGTTCAATTGAATGGATTGAGCAACTTGATTGAAGTGAAGGAAAGTGATTTGCTGGGTCTGTTGGGCGGTAAGGTCGTATATGCGGTCAATGAAAGTGATGCGCAGAATACTTCTGTTACACTTCCGGTTGATCTAGTGGTTGCAAATATTTTAGCAGAGATTATTTTATTGTTCATAGATGATGTTTATGAAGCCCTCAAGCCTAATGGTATCTACATCGCATCTGGTGTCTATAAGAATAAAGAAGCAGACGTAGAGGAAGGATTGATTCGTTCGGGCTTTATTAATATTGAGAAACACCGCGACGAGGATTGGATTGCGTTCGTAGCGAGAAAACCGCAGGTGAGTGAATGAATTGGGATAGCATACTAAGGTATCCGCTTGAGGATTTGCCGTTTATCGCACTTGTTCTGATGATCGCATTCACAGTGCATGAATTCGCTCATGCCTACAGCGCATATAAATTCGGGGACAATACGGCGTACGATGCAGGAAGAGTAACGTTGAATCCGCGCGTACATATCGACTGGTTCGGAGCTATTCTCATTCTGATTGCGGGCTTTGGCTGGGCGAAGCCGGTTCCTGTCAATCAGAGCCGCTTCAAGTATCCAAGGCTGATGGGCATTATTGTATCCGCTGTAGGACCGCTCAGCAATTTGGTTGTAGGTGTGCTCGGTATATTCAGTATCTATGCCCTTATTGCTTCGGGAATTTTGACCAATGCTTCACCAGGGGTTGTAGCCGCAATTGAGCGGTTTCTCAGCTATCTTATATCCATTAACTTAATGTTGTTCGTTTTCAATTTAATTCCGCTGCCTCCACTGGATGGCTATCGGATTGTGCAAGATTTAATGCCTCTTAAAGTGAGATACAAAATGGAACAGAATACGCAATGGGGAGTTTTTATTTTTCTTCTAATCGTATTTATTCCACCGCTTCGGAATGTGACGCTTGACCCGATTCTTGGACTAATGAATCCGATTGCTGACTTCTTTGAATCGATCGCGCGTACGATCTTCGGCTACTAATAGATAAAAAATAGGGAGCAGTTGCCATTAAGAACGGCTCTAGCTCTCTATCCTGTTCTTATTAGGAATGGCACTAGTTTGCCATGGATTTTGGAAGTTAAAACATGCTATTATGAAGGATGGTTGGACAGAAGAAAATGCAGCGATATTTTGTAGCAGCGGAGCAGTTCGAAGGCTCTAGCGTGCGATTACTTGGTGAAGATGCTTTTCATGCGGTTCGCGTAATGCGAATGAAGCCGGATGATAAGTTTATTGTTAGTGATGGGAAGGCGCAGGTTGCGCTTGCCGCCGTTCGTGAAGCTTCTTCCTCTGAAGTGTTAGCTGATATTATTGAGCAGCTTCCTATGGACAGCGAGTCTGTGTGGTCGGTTACGATTGCCCAAAGCTTGCCGAAGGGCGACAAGATGGAATTGGTTATTCAAAAAGGGACCGAGATCGGTGCATATTCGTTTGCGCCTTTTCAGTCTGAGCGAATGATTGTGCAATATGACAGCAAGAAGGAAGCGAAGCGCTTGGAGCGCTGGAGCAAGATCGCCAAGGAAGCCGCTGAGCAGTCTCATCGCTGCCGTATTCCGGCGATTGAACCGGTGCGCAGCTGGCGTGAGCTTATAAGCGCTATAGCAGTATTTGATTTAGCTTTGTTTTGTTATGAGCGGGAAGGCGATGCAGAAGCTGGCAGGGGCATCAGAGAGGCTCTGCAGGCATGGAAGCTTGGAAGCGGGAGCATGAACGCTGCACCTAGCATTCTGCTCATCGTTGGTCCCGAAGGAGGCTTCACGGAACGGGAAGCTGACGAAGCCGAAGCTGCAGGAGCAATAATTATAGGCTTAGGCAAACGGATATTGCGGACGGAAACCGCAGGTATCGTCGGATTGACATGCTTGCTGTATGAAGCCGGAGAAATGGGAGGAGCGTAAGCAATTATGCCATCAGTAGCATTTTACACCTTAGGTTGCAAAGTTAACTTCTACGACACAGAGGCAATATGGCAGCTGTTCAAAAATGAAGGATACGAACAGGTTGATTTTGAATCGACCGCTGACGTTTATTTGATAAATACATGTACGGTAACGAATACAGGGGACAAGAAGAGCCGCCAAATTATTCGCCGTGCGGTTCGCCGCAACCCGGATGCCGTAATTGCGGTAACGGGCTGCTATGCGCAAACCTCGCCTGCGGAGATTATGGCTATTCAAGGCGTCGACCTTGTGATTGGCACGCAGGATCGCGATAAAATTATGACGTTCGTGGACCAAATCCATGCGGACCGCAAGCCTGTCAATGCTGTACGCAACATTATGAAGACGCGTGATTTCGAGGAGCTGGATGTTCCTGATTTCTCAGAGCGTACGCGGGCATTCTTGAAAATTCAGGAGGGCTGCAACAATTTCTGCACCTTCTGCATTATTCCTTGGTCACGCGGCTTATCCAGAAGCCGGGATGCGCAAAGTGTAATCGAGCAAGCGAAGAAATTGGTTGCTTCAGGCTATAAAGAAATTGTCCTGACCGGCATCCATACTGGCGGTTACGGTGATGACATGGAAAACTATCATCTTACCGACCTTTTGTGGGACTTGGATAAGGTGGAAGGGCTGGAACGGATTCGTATCAGCTCCATTGAAGCGAGCCAGATTGACGACGCTATGATCGACGTGCTTAACCGTTCTTCCAAAATGTGCCGTCATCTTCATATTCCGCTGCAAGCGGGCGATGATTCTGTACTTAAGCGGATGCGCCGTAAATACACAACGGCGGAATTTGCAGCGAAGATCAAGCGTATTCGTGAAGTTATGCCCGGAGTTGCCATTACGACTGATGTTATTGTGGGCTTCCCTGGCGAGACGGAGGAAATGTTCGAGCGCGGCTACCGTTTCATGGAGGAGATCGGCTTCTCAGAAATGCATGTATTCCCTTATTCCAAACGGACGGGTACACCTGCTGCACGGATGGAAGAGCAAGTCGATGAGGAGATCAAAAATGAGCGCGTTCATAAGCTGATTGATTTGTCTGAGAAGATGCAGCTGACGTATGCGAAGCAATATGTAGGCGCAGTGCTGGATATCATTCCAGAGCGTGATTATAAGGGTGCTCCAGGTACTGGGCTTGTGATGGGGTACTCCGACAACTATTTGCAGGTTGTATTTGAAGGGACAGAAGCACTGATAGGCAAGCTGTGCCGAGTGAAAATAACGGAAGCAGGCGTTAATGAATGCCGTGGTCAGCTAGTCCGTGTCATGGACGGATTAGGGGCTTTAGCAGGCAGCATGGATGCACACTCCTTTGTCTTGGAGCAGCATAAAGGAGAAACAGCTGAAGCGCTGAAGGTGTAAATCTATATTAGTCAATAGCGAGGGTTCTGATTCTACTTCCGCTGAAGGAATGAGAGGGGGAATCCTCGTTGTTGCATATCAATGTCAAGCAGGCAAGGGGGAAACGGGAATGCAGGAAATTTCAGCAGGTGGTGTTGTGTACCGCAGATCGGATGAAGGGGCTCTGCAAATCCAGCTCATCCAGGATCGTTACGGCAAAGTGTCGTTGCCAAAAGGGAAGATGGAGGCAGGAGAGACCGTTGAACAGACAGCCCTCCGCGAAATTGCCGAAGAAACCGGCCTAATTGGCGTTATCATTACCCCGATTGACCAGATTAAATATCAATATCATGATGAACGCAAAGGCACCGTCGATAAAGAGGTGCATTATTATTTGGTCGAGGCGGTCGGAGGTACGCTTCAAGCTCAGGTCGAGGAGATCCGAGGGGTGGATTGGTTCGAGCCGTATGACGCTTGGAGGAGACAGCGACTGTCAGGCTATGATAATAATAACCGAATCGTTGCCGGTGCCCTTCAGCTGTTAGGGTTGAAGGTCGACTAGGCTTGCAGCTTGCGGAAGGCCGGCAAATAGCATAAAGGAAGAGCAAGCAAAGAGCTTAATACATTGAACAGCGTCTGTGAATGGGCGATCTGGCTGGCAGAAGAATGCGCGAGGTAGCCTGAGGCTATCGCGAGCTCGCCAATGAAAGGCATGAACAGCAAGGCCCCTCCTGCATTGAGCACGACATGAGACAGAGCGACGAATTGCCCGGCCCGCGAGCCTCCTATCGAAGCCAACAGCGCTGTTGCACAGGTTCCTACGTTGGCTCCGAGAACAATGGCAATACTAAGCTCGATAGGCATAGCCCCAATAGCGGCAAAGCCCATAATAATGCCAATGACAGCAGCACTGCTATGAACGACAGCCGTTAGTACAGCGCCTGCGGCGAGGCCCCACCAAAGGCTCTCGTTGGCCTTGTCAAGAAACCAGCTGAATAGGATGCTGTCTTGTACAGCTGGGCCTACGCTTTGCATGACTGTCATGCCAGCAAGCAGCATGCTGAAGCCTCCGAGAGCAACTGAGGAGGAGCGGGTAGTCTCCATCCATGTCGGTATTCGCAGCCCGGGAATTACTTGCAGCTCCATTAACAGCACCGTTATGAGCCATAGGATGGATGACAAGACGAGCAAGGGCAGGGCCAGCTTGTTTAAGTTCAGGCCGATGAGCTCTGTTGTAATACAGGTGCCAATATTGGTTCCTAGAATAATGCCTAGCGTACGCGGGAACGTCAGCAGTCTGGCATTGACAAGACCGATAGCAATGACGGTTACCGCGGTGCTGCTCTGCAGAAAGGCAGTAGATACGGTGCCTACTGCGAGCCCGTGCAAAGGGGTCGCGGTTGATTTGCGGAGCACCTGATCTAGGCGCGGACCAGCCAGCCGATGCAAAGCGAGCTCCATCAGCTTCATCCCGCTTAGAAATATAGTAAAGCCGATCAGGATCGGCAGCAGAATAGTCATCAGCATTGCATGCTCTCCTTATAGTCAGGTTGTAGATATACCTATGCTGGTGAGCAGACAAGCATGACAAGCCGTTACGATAGAGAGGAAGATACATAGAGTGAGTACAGCGAAAATATGGCTGCAGCGTGGACGCAAGAAGCGTCTGGAGTCGGGTCATCCATGGATTTATGCAAGTGAAATTGAACGCCTGGAGGGAGAAGCTTCCCCTGGAGATTTGGTAGATGTGGTGTCCCATCAAGGGCGTTATCTGGCGACTGGCTACTATAACCCGCAATCCCAAATCACAGTTAGAATTGTATCCTATCAGCCATTGGCAGCGATGGATGGGGCTTTTTTCCGTGAGAGGCTGCAGCAATGCAGTGAGCATCGGAATCGCTTCGTTCAGGACCGGGATTGCCGGCTTGTGTATGGGGAAGCTGATTTTTTACCGGGATTGGTGGTTGACCGCTTCGATGATGTTCTGGTCATTCAGCTCCTTACGTTAGGAATGGATATTCATCGTGAAGCATTGGTAGAGGCACTGGTAGCGGTATTTCAGCCCAAAGGGATCTATGAACGCAGCGATGTAGGGGTAAGGCAATTGGAGGGTCTGGAGCAGCGTACGGGAGTATTGTACGGGGATTGTCCACGCATTGTTGAGATTGAGGAGAATGGTCTACGCCTTGAGGTGGATATCGTTGAAGGGCAAAAAACAGGCTATTTCTATGATCAGCGTGAGAATCGAGCATCCATTGCTCCTCTTATGAAAGGCTGGGGCGGACGGAGCGGCATTCATCTGGAACGCCGTGACGCAGCTGATGAGGGAGAGCAGCTTGTGCCAGTGAATGCCAATGGGAAAGAGGTTACCTTTCCTTATTGGGATGGAGCGACAGTATTGGAATGCTTCGCGCATACGGGAAGCTTCACGCTGCATGCATGCAAATACGGGGCGAAGAAAGTTACTTGCCTCGACATCTCTGAGCATGCAATTGATACGGCGCGGAGGAATATGGAGCGTAATGGATTCACAGATCGAGTGGAGTTCGTAGTTGCAGACGCTTTTGATTATTTGCGGGTGCAGGTAAAAGGCAATGAGGAGCGTGCGGAAAGAAGCCGTGCAGGCGCTGATACATCCAAGCCACTAAGCGGCAACGGCCGTACCTGGGATGTTGTCATTCTTGACCCGCCTGCATTTGCCAAGACCAAAAGCGCCGTAGCTGGCGCATGCCGAGGATATAAGGATATCAACCTGCACGGCATGAAGCTCGTCAACGAAGGCGGTTATCTCGTTACTGCAAGCTGTTCCTACCATATGCGTCCTGATCTGTTCCTAGAGACGATCCAGGATGCAGCGGCTGATGCGGGCAAGCTATTGCGTCTTGTAGAATGGCGTGCGGCAGGGAAGGACCATCCTCAGCTGCTTGGCGTTAATGAAGGGCATTACTTGAAATTCGCTGTATTCGAGGTAAGAAGCAGATAAGAGAATTTAGAGGAGAGAGGCTGTCCCAAAGTAGGCATGCTCACTTGAAGAGACAGTTTGCATAATGGAAATTTGGTGGGAATTTAAGAAATGGCGATGCTAGGGAGGTGGTTATCCTTGCACCGCCATTTCTTTTTTTTTGGTCTATTGCTGTCTCCTTGCGCAACTTGTGGGCGAGCGAAAGCCACCCGACCTCAAGGCTCACTTTCGGCAGTTCTCGAAGTGAAAAATTCCGGAATGTCCGATTGTTGTTGAGTTGTCCGAACACACTCCGGTTCAATCCCCCCTAGCATGTATCCTTAATTGTACTTTTCCGTTCCGATCTGCACATTGTAGCTGGGTTTAAGTTGACCATTATGCAAGTGATCTTCTTTCAATCGGATGAAAGGTGGCGTCAGGTTCCTGTAGCTGTCCAATCGCCGCCCTGAATGGCCACAAAGGCAGGCTCCCAAACTAGAGAAGGAATGTCATGTGCAATTTAATGAATACATTTGCTCTATATCTCTGCTCATACGGGTAAAAAGGAGCAACAGTGAAGTTATGTCCATTAGTGGAGAAGGTCTGAGATTAAACTAAATAGTGGACACACCATAAGGAAAAACCTTTAAAATAGAATTAACTAAAAGGTCGAGGTGTGACATGGGAAATAGCCGCCAGCAATATGATGAAATGT